>CAWJCX010000048.1:0-1032607 GCA_963841395.1 uncultured Actinomycetota bacterium | reverse complement strand
CGACGTCGGTGACCTCCTCGGTGACCGTGTGCTCGACCTGGATGCGCGGGTTCATCTCGATGAACACGTGCCGGCCCTCGGGGTCGAGGAGGAACTCCACGGTGCCGGCGTTGCGGTAGCCGATGTGCCGGGCGAACGCGACCGCGTCGGCGCAGATGCGCTGCCGCAGCTCCGGGTCGAGGTTCGGCGCGGGCGCGATCTCGATGACCTTCTGGTGGCGGCGCTGCACCGAGCAGTCCCGCTCGAACAGGTGGATCACGCCGCCCGCGCCGTCGGCCAGGATCTGCACCTCGATGTGCCGCGGCGCGACGACGGCCTGCTCGAGGAACACGGTCGGGTCACCGAACGCCGACTCGGCCTCGCGCATGGCCGCCTCGATGGACTCGCGCAGCGCGCCCGCCTCGAGCACCCGCCGCATGCCGCGGCCGCCGCCGCCGGCGACCGCCTTGACGAACAGCGGGAAGCCGAGCTCGTCGCCCGCGGCGAGCAGCTCGTCGAGGTCCGCGGACGGCTCCGACGAGCGCAGCACCGGCAGCCCGGCCTCCCGCGCGGCGGCGACCGCGCGCGCCTTGTTGCCGGTCAGCTCCAGGATCGCGGTCGACGGGCCGACGAACGTGATGCCCGCCTGTTCGCACGCCCGCGCCAGCTCGGGGTTCTCGGAGAGGAAGCCGTACCCGGGGTAGATCGCGTCCGCCCCGGCCCGGCGCGCGGCGTTGATGATCTCCTCGACGGAAAGGTAGGCCCGCACCGGGTGGCCGGGCTCGCCGATCTCGTAGGCCTCGTCGGCCTTCATCCGGTGCAGCGAGTTGCGGTCCTCGTGGGGGAAGACGGCGACCGTCCCGGCACCGAGCTCGTATCCGGCGCGGAACGCCCGGATGGCGATCTCCCCGCGGTTCGCGACGAGGACCTTGCGGAACATGCCGGCTACCTCCCGGTGAGGGGTGACGAGTCTGCAGAACGTTACCCGGTCAGCGCGGTCGGGGGCCGGTCGTGCGGGACGTGACAGAGCCTCAGACAGGCGACTCCCGCACCCCTGGCGAGGTGCGGGAGTCGCGTGTGGAGCGGTCAGGGACCGACGTAGAGCAGGCTGTTCGACCGTGTTCGCCGGCACGTTGCACAGCAGACCCTGGGTCGCGGTCGACGTCAGGTGCGCGGCGACCTCCGCGGGCGAGGCGCCCGGGTTGTCGTGCAGGTACAGCGCCGCGCCGCCGGCGACGTGCGGGGCGGACACCGAGCCGGACAGTGTGTTGGTCGCGGTGTCGGAACCGATCCACGGGCCGGTGATGTCGGCGCCGGGGGCGTAGATGTCGAGCAACGGGCCGAAGTTCGAGAACGGCGCGGCGCAGTCGTTGATGGTCGAGCCGCCGACCGTGATCGCCTCGGCCACGCGGGCCGGCGAGAAGTTGTCGATGTCCGACGCGGAGCCACCGGCCACCACCGAGTAGGTCACGCCGGAGGCGATCGAGTTGCGGACCGCGTCGTCCAGCGTGGCGTTCGCGCCGCCGCCCAGGCTCACGCTCACCACGGCCGGCTTGACAGCGTTCGTGGTGATCCAGTCGATGCCGGCCAGGACGCCCTCGGTCGTGCCGGAACCGCCGTCGTCGAGGACCTTCACCGGCACGAGCGTGATGCCCTTGGCGACGCCGAACTGGGTGCCGCCGAGCACGCCGGCCATGAACGTGCCGTGGCCGTTGCTCGTCGGTCATGCCGTTGCCGCCGTCGACGCCGAAGCCCGGCACGACGCGGCCGCCGAAGTCCTGGTGGGTGGCCTGGATCCCGGTGTCGAGGACGTAGGCGTGGACGTTCTCGGCCTCGTTCGGGTAGTTGTAGACGTTGTCCAGCGGCTGGTTGTGCTGGTCGATCCGGTCGAGGCCCCAGGACGGCGGGTTGGTCTGCTGGCCGAACGTGTGCACCGGGGTGTCCGGCACGACGGCGGCGACGCCCCCCTCCTTCGCGAGCGCGTCGGCCTGCTTCCCGGTCAGGCGCAGGGAGAAGCCGTGCAGCGCGGCGGTGTAGGTGTGTCTCACCGCGCTGCCGAAGCGGTCGGCGACCGATGCCGCTCGCGCCTGGACCCCGGTGCTGTCGTCCAGGACGACGATGTATGCGGCCGTTGGCGCCGCGGGCTGCGCGTTGGAGGGGATCGCCGCCACCACGGCGGCCACCGTGCCGATCAGGCACGCGACCCCGACCTTCGCCAGCCTCGTTCCTCGCAGATTCATACCTCTGGGGTTAGTCGACGAATCGGACATGAGCAAGGTTCACCAATTACCACGTACATATCGTTTGCCTTTGCCACCCGGTGGTAGGGCTGGCCCCACCCCCGGTTCGGGGGCGCGCACCCGTGTGCCGCCGGTCGCCGGACGAGACCATTTTTCCGTTGCCGGACAACGGAAAGGACCGCAACAGTGACCAGGCGGGCAGTGACGGTGCGCGTGGCACGGTGGAGCGCGACCCATCCTTGGCGGGCCATCGGCCTGTGGGTCGTGTTCGTCGCCGTGTGCTTCGCGGCCGGAACGTGGGCGGGGACGCGGACCGCGTCCGACGAGGACATGGCGCAGGGCGAGACGGCCCGCGCCACAGAGATCGTCGACTCGGGGAAACTTCGACGACCCGGCCGAGGAGAACGTGCTGATCACGTCCCGGTCGGGCGAGCTGGACCCGGCGGCCGGCGCGGCCGCCGCGGCCGATGTCGCGAAGCGCCTGGGGGCGCTGCCGGACGTCGCCGAGGTCGGCAAGCCGGTGCCGTCTCCTGACGGGCGGGCGCTGCTCGTGCCGGTGACGATGGCGGGCGACCCGGACGCCGCGTCCGACCGCGTGGAGGCGCTGCTCGACGCGACCGCGAAGGTGCAGGCGGGGCACCTCGGCCTGCGCGTCGAGGAGGTCGGCGGCGCGTCGATCGACAAGGGGATCAACGACCAGGTCGCGAACGACCTGTCGAAGGCGGAGTTCATCAGCCTGCCGGTGACGCTGCTGATCATGCTCGTGGCGTTCGGCGCGATCATCGCGGCGGGCGTGCCGGTGCTGCTCGCGCTGTCCGCGGTCGGCTCGGCGTTCGGGCTGTCCGCGCTCGCGTCGCACCTCGTGCCGGCGGTGGACACGATCTCCAGCGTCATCCTGCTGATGGGCATGGCGGTCGGCGTCGACTACTCGCTCTTCTACCTCAAGCGCGAACGCGAGGAACGGGCCAACGGCAACTCGCACGTGCGCGCGGTGGAGATCGCGGCCGCCACGTCGGGGCACGCGGTGGTGGTGTCCGGCTTCGCGGTGATCGTCTCGATGGCCGGGCTGTACCTGGCCGGCGACGCCGTGTTCGCCTCGCTCGCCACCGGTTCGATCATCGTCGTGGCGGTGGCCGTGCTCGGCTCGCTGACCGTGCTGCCGGCGCTGCTGGCGAAGCTCGGCCGGCGGGTGGACCGGCCGCGCGTCCCGCTGCTGTGGCGGCTGACCAACCGGACCGGCCCGCCGCGGGTGTGGCCGGCGCTGCTGCGGCCCGCGCTGCGCCACCCGCTGGCCACGCTGCTCGTCACGCTGGTCGCGCTCGGCGCGCTGGCCTGGCCCGCGCTCGACCTGAAGCTGAAGTCGTCCGGCGAGGACGACCTGCCGCGGTCGATCCCGGTGATGCGCTCCTACGACCGGCTGACCGAGGCGTTCCCCGGCGAGGGGACGTAACCACCTGGTGGCGGTGCGGGCCGAGCCCGGGCAGGCCGCGCAGGTGCGGGCGGGGCTGGCCGCGCTGTACGACCGGACGCGCCACGACCCGCTGTACGCGAGCGTCGCCGCGCCGGACATCCAGGTGTCCGCGGACGGGCGGGTCAGCCTGCTCGACGTGCCGACCCGGCAGGCGCCGGGCACGGACGGCGCGACGCGGTCGCTGGAGAAGCTGCGGACCGAGCTCGTGCCGGCGACCGTCGGGTCGGTGGCCGGTGCCCAGTCGGCGGTGGGCGGTTCCATCGCGTCGGACACCGACTACACGGCCAACCTGTCCGACCGGATGCCGGTCGTGATCGGTTTCGTGCTGCTGCTGACGTTCCTGATCATGCTCGTGACCTTCCGGTCGCTGGCCGTCGCGCTCACCGCGCTGCTGCTGAACATGCTGTCCGCGGCGGCCGCGTTCGGCACGCTCGTGCTGGTGTTCCAGCACACCTGGGCGGAGGGGATCCTGGACTTCCACTCCAGCGGCGCGATCGTCGCGTGGATCCCGCTGTTCCTGTTCGCCGTCCTGTTCGGACTGTCCATGGACTACCACGTGTTCGTGGTCAGCCGGGTCCGCGAGGCGGCTCGGCGTGGCATGCCGACGAAGCAGGCCGTCGGCTTCGGCATCAGCCGCAGCGCCGGAGTCGTCACCAGCGCGGCGATCGTGATGGTGTCGGTGTTCGCGATCTTCGCGACGCTGTCGCATGAACGAGATGAAGCAGATGGGCGTCGGGCTCGCCGTCGCGGTCTTCCTCGACGCGATGGTCATCCGGGTGCTCGTGCTGCCCTCGCTGATGGCGCTGCTCGGCCGGGCCAACTGGTGGCCGGGGCGAATTCGACCGGGCGCCGAAACCCGAATTGATGATCACCCGACCGAGCCAATGCGGGAGATTCCCCAACCCGTGCGGTGACCAGCAGGACTGAAGGCCACCCTGCCGTTCGACGACGGCAGGGTGGCCTTCGTCGGCTCACTACATGACCGCCCGCGTCACCCCTTGCGGTGACCATCTAAAGTGTGGCAATGCCTGCTGGTGATTCCGAAGCAAACAGCCGTGTACCCCGTTTCGACACCGTTCTCCGAGGCTACAACCAGCGCCAGGTCAACGAGCGCGTCACGCGCCTGACCTTCGATCTCGGTCACGTCCAGAAGAGCCGGGACGAGGCAGTTGCGAAGGTCGCCGAGCTGACCAAGGCGCTGGGCAGTGCCCAACAGCAGCTGATCGACGCGAAAGCGCAGCTCAACCGCATCACCTCGAACCCCACCAGCAACGAGGCGATGTCCGAGCGGCAGCGACTGATGTGGCAGCTGGCCGAAGAGGAGATCGCGGAGTTCAAGCGCGACGCGGAGAACTACGACCGCACGACCCGGGCCGACGCCGACGAGTACAGCCACTCGACGCGCGCGAAGGCCGACGCACACGCCTCCTCGACGCGGGAGCAGGCCGACAAGTACTCGGCCGGCACCCGCAAGGAGTCCGACGACCACGCGGCGGACATCCGCGCCAATGCGGACAACTACGTCATCACGACGAAGAACGCCGCCGACGAGTACGCCTCCGGCGTGCGCGCCGAGGTGGCGAACTACGCCAAGGAGCAGAAGGCCAAGCACGAGGCGACCACCGTCGAGCTGGGCCAGCGCCGCAAGGCCCTCGAGGCCGAGTACGCGAAGAACCACGCCGCCCTCGAGACCGAGTACGAGGGTCTCAAGGCCCGCCAGATCGGCGAGCACGACCAGCTCATGGCCGAGGCCCGCGGCGAGGTCGAGCGTGCCACGAAGGCGAACGAGGAGCGGATCGCGCAGCTCGACGCCGCCGCCCGGCAGCGTCGCGAGCAGCGCGACGCCGAGGCCGGCAAGCAGCGCGAGATCCTCGACATCAAGGCCGCCGACAAGCGGGCCTCGCTCGCCGAGGAGGCCGAGGTCGCCCTGCAGGCCCAGCGCACCGAGCTGGAGCGGGAGCTGGCCGAGCGCGCGTCGCTCGCGAAGGACCGGGCCGGCAAGATCGTCGGCGACGCCGAGCGCGAGTCCGCCAAGATCCGCGAGGCCGTCGCGGCCGAGCGGACCGAGGCCGAGCAGGCCCTGACCCAGCGCGAGAACGCGGCGCAGGCACAGGCGACGAAGATCATCGAGGACGCCAAGCGCCGGACCGACGAGGCCGACAAGGCCCTCACGGACAAGCGCACCACCGTCGAGAAGCACCTGGCCGAGCTGGAGCAGATCGCTCAGCAGCAGGCCGACAAGACGGTGGCCGACGCCGAGGCCCGCAGCCAGGCGAGCGACAAGGAGATCGCCGAGCGCCGCTCGCGGATCGACAAGGAGCTCACCGAGCAGCAGGCGAACGCCAAGATCCGGGCCGCGAAGATCATCGAGGACGCGGAGCAGCGGCTCGCCGAGGCGCAGGACCGCACGCGCCGCGCGGACGACTTCGAGCGCCGGGTGTCCGAGCAGGTCAGCGCCACGTACGCGATCCTGGGCGAGGCCCGCCGGCACTTCGGCAAGGCCATGGGCGCCGACAGCGGCGAGGCCAAGCAGGTGGAGCGGGAGGCCCCGGCCGCGCAGCCCGCGCCCCAGCCGACGCCCCACCCGAAGCCGCAGTCGGGCAACCAGGTGCGGACCCCGGTGAACGGCACCAAGTAACGATCACGACCGAAACGGCGCCTTCGCCTCGCGGCGAGGGCGCCGTTTTCGTATTCCGGCCATTCTTCCGAACGAAGTCAGACCTTTTCCAAATACTCGGCCCGGGAGTCATTGACCAAATTCGCCACCATTCGGCCAAGTCCCGGAAACTCCCCGAGATCCGGCGCATAGGCGATCAATGCCTGCGCCTCGGCCCGCGCCTCGGCGATCAGGTCCTCGTCGCGCAACAACGACAGCAGCTTCAACGCCGACTGCCGGCCGGACTGCGACGCGCCCAGGATGTCACCCTCGCGGCGCATCTCCAGGTCCACCCGGGCCAGCTCGAAGCCGTCCAATGTGGACGCCACGGCGTCCAGCCGGTCGCGGGTCGCGGTGCCGCCCGGCATCTCCGTCACGAGCAGGCACACCCCGGGCGCGCTCCCCCGGCCGACCCGGCCACGCAGCTGGTGAAGCTGGCTCACACCGAACCGGTCGGCGTCGAGGATGACCATTGCGGTGGCGTTCGGGACGTCCACGCCCACCTCGACCACCGTCGTCGCCACCACCACGTCCAGCTCGCCGGCCGCGAAGGCCCGCATCGTCGCGTCCTTCTCGTCTGCCGGCAGCCGGCCGTGCAGCACCGCCAGGCGCAGGCCGGACAGCGGGCCGGCCGCCAGCTCCTCGTACACGTCCAGCACGGCCAGCGGCGGGCGGCGTTCGTCCGAATCGGACTCCAACGCCTCGTTCACGTCCTCGTCGGCCGACTGCTGCTCGCCGATGCGCGGGCACACGATGTAGGCCTGATGGCCCCCCGCGACCTCCTCGCGCACCCGCTGCCACGCCCGGTCCAGCCAGGCCGGCTTCTCCGCCACCGGCACCACCGACGTGCTGATCGGCGAGCGCCCGGCCGGCAGCTCGCGCAGCGACGACGTCTCGAGATCGCCGTAGACCGTCATGGCCACCGTGCGCGGGATCGGCGTCGCGGTCATCACCAGCACGTGCGGGCTGGCGTTCTCCCCCGCCCGGGTGCGCAGCGCGTCCCGCTGCTCGACGCCGAACCGGTGCTGCTCGTCGACCACCACGAGCCCGAGGTCGGCGAACTGCACCTTGTCCTGGATCAGCGCGTGCGTGCCGACCACGATCCCGGCCGCGCCGCTGACCACGTCGAGCATCGCCTGCTTGCGCTGCGCGGCCGGGAGCGAGCCGGTGAGCAGCGCGATCCTGGTCGCGTGCTCGGCGCCGCCCAGCTCGCCGGCCTGCGCGAGGTCGCCCAGCATCGCCGCGAGCGAGCGGGAGTGCTGCGCGGCGAGCACCTCGGTGGGCGCGAGCAGCGCCGCCTGCCGGCCCGCGTCGACCACCTGCAACATCGCCCGCAGCGCCACGATCGTCTTGCCGCTGCCGACCTCGCCCTGCAGCAGCCGGTTCATCGGGTGTGCCTTCCCCAGGTCGACCGCGACCGCCTCGCCGACCTCCTGCTGGCCCGCGGTGAGCGTGAACGGCAGCCGCTGGTCGAACTCGGCGCCGATGCCGTCGGCCTTGCGCTCGCAGACCGGGGCCGGCCGGGCGACCGCCGAGTGCCGCCGCTGGGCCAGCGCGAGCTGGACGGCCAGCGCCTCGCCCCACTTGAGCCGGTTGCGGGCGAGCTGCACGCCTGCCCAGTCCTTGGCCAGGTGGATCGCCCGGATCGCCTCGTCGTAGCCGATGTAGTCGTGCCGGTTGCGCAGCTTGTCCGGCAGCGGGTCCTCGACCGGGTCGAGCATCTCGAGCGCCTGCCGGACGCACTTGGCGATCTGCCAGGACTGCACCTTGGCGGCGGCCGGGTAGACGGGGATGAGGCCGACGAACTCGTCGATCGCGTCGGCCGCGTCCCCGGACTCCTCGTCGACCGGGAAGTAGTCCGGGTTGGTGAGCTGCAGCTTGTTCTTGTAGATCGAGACCTTGCCGGCGAACAGCGCGCTCGCGCCCACCGCGACGCGGAACTGGAACTGCCGGAAGTTGAAGAACTTGCACTCCAGCGTGCGGCTGCCGTCGGTGATCACGACCTCGAGGATCGAGCCGCGGCGCTGGCGCATCCGGCGCTCCTGGACCGACTTGACGCGCGCCATCACCGTGGCGTGCTCGCCGAGCTCCAGGCCGGCGATGTCGGTGAGCTCGCCGCGCTCGGCGTAGCGGCGGGGGTAGTAGTGCACGAGGTCGCCGACGGTGTGCAGATCCAGGGCGCCGGACAGCGCCTTGGCCGTCTTCGCGCCCACCGCAGGCTCGAGCTTGTCGTCCATGGAAACCATCGCCCGCGATTATGTCGCGCCGCACCGACGATCCGGCGGGCCCCGTCCCGCGCGGCGCATTTTTGTCAGTGCCCGCTGGCATGCTCCCGCGCCATGAAGGCCCAGCCCCTACCCGAGACGAACCTGTCGCCCAAGCTGTCGAGCCCGCAGCGCCCCGACCCGCCCCCGCTCGGCGACGAGCGCACGATGCTCGACGCCTACCTCGACTTCCAGCGCGAGACGCTCGCGCTCAAGTGCGCCGGTGCGCCCGGCCGGTCGCACTCCGAGAAGCTGGTCCCGCCGTCCGGGCTCTCCCTGCACGGCCTGGTCCGCCACCTCGCCGGGGTCGAACGCTGGTGGCTGCACCAGCAGTTCGCCGGCGACGACGTGGAGATCCTCTACTACTCCGACGACGACCCGAACCAGGACTTCGACTCGCTCGACGGCGACTTCGACGAGGCCCTCGCCGTGTGGCGGGCCCAGGTCGAGCGATCCCGGGAGATCGTCACGGCCGCGTCCTCGCTCGACGACACCGGCACCCGCCTCGCCGACGGCACCGCGTTCTCGCTGCGCTGGGTCCTGCTGCGGCTCGTCGCCGAGTACGCCCGCCACAACGGCCACGCCGACCTGTTACGCGAGCGGATCGACGGCTCGACGGGCTGGTAAGCCCCTATTCGACGCCGACGATCAGGACCGCGTCGGTCTGGCCGCCGTGGTAGACGACCAGCTCGGTCTCCGGGTGCTCCCGGCGCAGGTAGTCGGTCAGCTCCTCGGCCAGCTCGTCGGGGGCGTCCGCGCCGAGCAGGGCGGTGACCAGCTCACCGCCCATGCCGAGCATCCGCTCGACCACGCCGCACGCGGCGCGGTCGAGGGCGTCCACGCCGGGCGGGCCGGGCTCGATCAGCACCACCTCGCCGTCGGCGAGGCCGAGCACGTCGCCGGCCTCGCACGCGCCGATCCAGGTGATCGCGGCCTCGGCCGACACCACGACCTCGCCCCGGCGGGTGGCCGCGGACGCCTCGGCCATGGCCACCACGTCGTCGCCGGCGCGCCGGCGGGGGTCGTGCACGGCCACGGCGGCGAGCACCTGCACCGGTGACACGCACGGCACGACGACCACGTCCTGCCCGGCGGCCACCGCGCGGATCGACGCCTCGTCGGCAATCTCGATCAGCGTGGAGTCGGCGGGCAGCACGGTCACGTGCGCCGCGGCGGTGCCGGTGATGGCCTCGACCAGCCGGTAGGCGTTCTCGGTTTCGTCGGCCCCGTCGCCGGCGTCGATGCGCACCACGGTCACGCCCTCGCTGATCAGCAGGTCGGCTAACTCGGTGCTGCGTGCCGGCACGACCACGGCGCGGTCCTTGACGAACCGCGACGCCTCGGCCGACGGCGCGTCGGCGAAGCGGGCCACCCGGATCTGCCGCGGCCGGCCGGTCTCGACGCCCACCTCGATGGCCGCGCCGATGTCGTTGCAGTGCACGTGCACGGTCCACAGACCGGCGCCGTCGCCGACCACCGAGACGCAGTCGCCGAGCCCGACCAGCGAGTCCCGCAGCCGGCCGATGGGATCCCCGGCCGGCCCGCCGTTCCCGTCGATCCCGTCGAGGAGGTACATGACCTCGTAGGCGAACGCATCCGACCCCGACTCGCGGGCGGTGTACATCGACTGCTCGGCCGGCGCGGTCACCCGCTCGGTCCGGGCGCGCTGCGCGGCGGCCAGCGCGGCCGGCTTCTCGCCGACCACGGCCAGGAGCGCGTCGAGCAGCACGACGACCCCGCGACCGCCGGCGTCGACCACACCCGCCTCGGCGAGCGCCGGCAGCTGGCGGGGCGTCTCGGCCAGCGCCGCCGCGGCACCGGCGGCGGCCGCGGCGACGACGTCGGCGAGCTCGTCGGACGCCTCGGCCTCCGCGGCGACCGCGGCCGCGGACACGACGCTGATCATCGTGCCGGGCACCGGGTCGGCGACCGCGGCGGCGGCCCGCTCGGCGGCGCCGGCGAGGGCGGCGCGCAGCCCCGGCCCGTCCACGGTGCCCGCCCCGGTCACGGCGCCGGCGACGCCGCGCAGCAGCTGGGAGGCGATGACGCCGGAGTTGCCCCGCGCGCCCGCCAGCGCGCCCCTGGCCAGTGCGGACAGGGCGGCGTGCGCGTCGGTCCGGGCCGGGGCGGGGGCGCGCAGCAGCGCGTCCAGCCCGGCGCGCATGGTGTGCAGCAGGTTCGAGCCGGTGTCGCCGTCGGCGACCGGGAAGACGTTGATCCGGTCGATGGCCTCGCGGTGCGCGTCCAGCGACTGCACGCACGCCACCGCCCAGCGACGCACGTGTGCGGCATCCAGCACCCGCAGCATCCAGTCCTCCCGCAGCCCGTCGGCCGCCCGCCGCGACCTCGACATGCGGAGACTAGTGGGGTGGTGTGCGTACCCTCGGCACCAGCCGATACCCTGTGAGGGTCTGCGCGGGAAGAAGCGCGCGGTCATGGCTTTCCGGTCACATCTGGCCGGTACCTCATCGTAGTGAAAGGAGTGCCTGACGTGGCTGCCGTCTGCGACGTCTGTGGCAAGGGGCCAGGCTTCGGCAAGTCGGTCTCGCACTCCCACCGGCGCACCAGCCGCCGGTGGAACCCGAACATCCAGACCGTGCACGCGAAGGTCGGTATCTCGCAGCGCAAGCGGATGAACGTGTGCACCTCGTGCCTGAAGGCCGGCAAGGTCACCCGAGGCTGAGACCCACAGAACGAACCCGGAACCGGGCCCTGGCATCGCCAGGGCCCGGTTCCGTGTGTCAGGACTCGTCGCGCCCGGTCATGCCCGCCCCGCCGGGCTCGATCCCCCAGCTGATGACCCGCCGCGGGTGGATGCGGATGACCTCCGGCGAGAAGCCCGGCCGCTGCGGCTCCTGCGCGGCCAGCGCCTCTGCGTCGCCGCGGATCTCCAGGCCACGCACCCGCCACGGCTCGCGCGAGACGAGATCGTCGATCACGAGCGCGGCCCGGCTGCCGGCGGCGACGTTGCGGAACTTCCTGCTGGCCGCCATGGCGTGCCCACCGATGTCGATCACGCCGAGGTCCGCGTCGTAGCGGAAGCCCACCGGGTTGACCTGCGGCGTGCCGTCCGGCGAGACCGTCGCGAGGCGGCCGAGCGGTTGGCTTGCCAGGTACGCGATCTCAGCCTCTGTCAGTGCCATGCGACCAGCTTGCGACCTCGACCAACCTGGAGGTCAAGGACGCTTCCGGTCGACCGGCTGCGCGGCCAGCGCCTCCGCGTCGCCGCGGATCTCCAGGCCACGCACCCGCCACGGCTAGCGAGACACGAGATCGTCGACCACGAGGCGGGCCTCGCTGCCGGCGGCGACGTTGCGGAACTTCCTGCCGGCCGCCATGGCACGGCCGCCGATGTCGATCATTGTTGTCGTTGCCGAGGCGGCTCGGTCAGGGAAGCTTCCAGTCGACCGGTTGCGCGCCCTGCTGCTCGAGCAGCTGGTTGGCCCGGCTGAACGGCTTGGACCCGAAGAACCCGGACCGCGCGGACAGCGGGCTCGGGTGCGCCGACTCGATGCACGGCACCGGGTCGAGCAGCGGCCGCAGGTTCCGCGCGTTGCGGCCCCACAGGATCGCCACGAGCGGGCCGCCGCGTGCGGCCAGCGCCTTGATCGCCTGCTCGGTGACCTCCTCCCACCCCTTGCCCTGGTGGGAGTTCGGCGCGCCCGGCTGCACGGTCAGCGCCCTGTTGAGCAGCAGCACGCCGTTGTCCGTCCACGGCGAGAGGTCGCCGTTCGCGGGCGGTGGGTGGCCCAGGTCCTCGCCGTACTCGGTGAAGATGTTCACCAGGCTCTTGGGCAGCGGCCGCACGTCCGGGGCCACCGAGAAGCACAGGCCGATCGGGTGCCCCGGCGTCGGGTACGGGTCCTGCCCGACGATGAGCACCCGGACGTCGGCGAACGGCTGCTGGAAGGCCCGCAGCACGTGGTTCCCGGCCGGCAGGTACGTGCGGCCCGCGGCGATCTCGGCGCGGAGGAACTCCCCCATCGCGGCGATCCGGTCGGCGACGGGAGCGAGCGCTTCCGCCCAGCCGGCTTCGACGATCTCGGACAACGGTCGCGCGGTCACGGGACGGGACCCTAGCGCGTCCGTCAGTCCAACCGGCGCAGGCCCGCCCGGTACTGCGCGATCCGCGCCACGTAGCTCTCGACGATGCCCGACACCATGCCCGGCGGCACCTCGTACCCCTCGCGCAGGCGGGCCGGGATGCCCAGCGCCATCCGCCGCGCGGGCAGGTTTCCGTTGAACGACATCACCGCCCCGGCACCGAGCACCGCGCCGTCCTCGACCACGGAACCGTTGAGCAGCACCGAACCCGACGCGATCAGGCACCCCGTGCCGATGATCGCGCCCTCGATGTGCGCGTTGTGCCCGACCGCGGAGTCGGCGGCGATGAGCGTGGGGTGGTGGCTCGTGCAGTGCACGATCGTGCCGTCCTGGATGTTCGTCCGCTCGCCGACCCGGATCTCGCCGGAGTCGCCGCGCAGCACGGCCTGCGGCCACACCGACGCGAACGCGGCCAGGTGCACGTTGCCGATCACCGTGGCGTCCGGGTGCACCCACGCGTCGGGGTGGATGTCGGGCTCGAGGTCGCCTAGCGCGTAGATGGGCATCGCTGCTCCTCCAGGATCTTGCCGAGGTGGACGGCCGATGGCTCGTTCGCGTAGTAGCCGAACTTCGGCACCTCGGCGTAGCCGGCGGAGGTGTACAGGCCGATCGCCTCCGGCTGCTTCAGGCCGGTCTCCAGCACCATGCGCGAGTAGCCCGCCTCGACCGCGGTGCGCTCCAGCTCCGCGAGCACCGCGCGGGCCACACCGTGACCGCGCGCCGCGGGGCTGACGTACATCCGCTTCAGCTCCGCCTCCGGACCGGCCGGCCCGTCGTGCACCCGCCAGCCGCCGCAGGCCACCGCCCGGCCGTCCAGGTAGGCGACCAGGAACAGGCCGTGGGGCGGGGCGAACTGGGCCGGGTCGACCGGCGTCTGGTCCTCCGAGCCGTAGCGGACGACGTACTCCTGCTGCACCTCGGCGATCAGCGGCCCGGTGTCGGGATGGTCGTAGGGCAGGACGTCGATGCGCACGGTTTCGGTCTGCACGCTCCGATTCTCACCCACGCCAGTGCTGCCAGCCGGTGCCGCCCTCGTAGGGCCTGCCGTCCACGGTCACCGCACTTCCCCTGGTCACCGTGCCGATCGTGGTCCAGCCCTCCGGCACCGCGGCCGGCTCGGGGAACGTCGCGGCCAGCGCGTGATCCTCGCCACCGGTGAGCACCCAGTGCCGCGGGTCGGCGCCCAGCGCGGACGCCACGTCGATCAGCCGCTGCGGCACCTCGACCAGGTCGGTCCGCACGTCGATGGCCACATTGGACTTCTCGACGATGTGCGCGAGGTCGGCCAGCAGCCCGTCCGAGACGTCGATCATCGCGGTCGCGCCGGCCAGCGCCGCCTGCGGACCGGCCGCGTACGGCGGTTCCGGCACCCGGTACGCGCCGACCACCGTGACCGGCGAGCGGAAACCGCGGCCCAGCACGGCGAGTCCGGCGGCCGCCCAGCCGAGCCGGCCGGCCACCGCGACCACGTCGCCCGGCATCGCGCCGCCCCGTGTCACCGGCGCGCGCCCCTGCAGGTCGCCGAGCGCGGTGACGGAGATCACGATCTGGTCCGCACTCACCACGTCGCCGCCGACGACGCCGATGCCCGCGCGGACGGCCTCCTTCCACATTCCCGCCGTGAGCCCTTCGGCCACCGCGGCCTCCGTCGACTTCGGGCAGGCGAGCCCGACGAGCAGCCCGGTCGGCACCGCGCCCATCGCCGCGATGTCGGCCAGGTTGACCGCGATCGCTTTGCGCCCAACGTGTTCCGGCGTCGACCAGTCCATCCGGAAGTGCACGCCCTCGACGAGGACGTCGGTGCTCGCGACCACCCGGCCGTCCGCCGCGGCCACCACCGCGGCGTCGTCGCCGGGCCCCAGCAGCGTCGTCGGCGGCTGTGTCCGGCCGGCGGTCACGCGGCCGATCAAGGCGAACTCGCCGATGTCCGCGACGGTCTTCGGCGGGTCGTGCGACGACGTGCCACGCTCACCGGTCATGGCCACCTCCGACAGTCGGATCCCCAAACGATCGGGAACTGCGGTACCTTTTGCTGCTCACGTTCCTACCTCTTGAGGGCTGCTCGACACGAAGGGGCGCGCCGTGGTCCACGCATACATCCTGATCCAGACCGAGGTCGGCCAGGCGGCCGCGGTCGCCGCCAAGATCGCGGAGATCGCCGGCGTCACCACCGCCGAGGATGTCACGGGCCCGTACGACGTGATCGTGCGCGCCGAGGCGGAGAACGTCGACCTGCTGGGCCAGCTCGTGGTCGCCCGCATCCAGAACGTGGACGGGATCACCCGAACCCTCACCTGCCCGGTGGTCCATCTCTGACCCGTGCTCTAGTGGGCGCGTGTCCGACGATCACCTGTCCCCGGCGGCCGCCCGGGTCGCCGTGGGTCTCGTCGCGCTGCTCGCCGTCGGCGTCGTCGTCGCGGGCCTCGTGCTGACGTCTGGCAACGAGCCGGACGCGCGCCACCGAAGACCACGACCGCGCCGCGCACCGGCCCGGTGGCGCTCGTCGGCGTGGACGCGCCGGACGCGACGTCGGCATCCTGCGCCGCGCTGATGAAAGCGCTGCCAACCACGCTGCCGGACAGCGGGAAGACGTTGCGGCGACTCCCGATCGCCGAGCCGGCGCCGCCCGCGTCGGCGGCGTGGGGCGGCGACCGCGGCGAGCCGGTCGTGCTGCGCTGCGGGCTCGTTGCGGCCCGACGAGCTGACCCCGACCGCCGCGCTGCGCGAGATCTCCGGCGTGCGGTGGCTTCCGGTCGAGGGCGAGGGTGCCACCACCTGGTACGTCGTGGACCGCGCCGTCTACGTGGCACTGACGGTGCCCGCCGGCTCCGGAACCGGCCCGCTGCAGGACGTTTCCGCGGCCGTCGCGACGCTGCCCGCGAAACCCGTGCGCGCGGACGGCTAGCGCAGTCCGGTCCCCCGCGCGACGGCCGTGTCGATGAGGGTGGAGAGCAGCGTCGGGTAGTCGACACCGGTGACCGCCCACATCTTCGGGTAGGCCGACGTGGGCGTGAAGCCCGGCATGGTGTTGAGCTCGTTGATGATCAGCGAGCCGTCGGGGCGCGACGAAGAAGTCCACCCGGGCCAGGCCCTGGCAGTCCAGCGCGCGGAAGGCGTCGACCGCCACGGCGCGCAGCCGTTCGGTCACCGCGTCGTCGAGCTTCGCCGGGATGTCCAGCTCGCACACGTCGTCGAGGTACTTCGTCTCGAAGTCGTACCAGTCCGGGCCGTCCGCGGTGATGCGGATCTCCGCCGGGAGCGACGCCTCGACGCGGCCGTCCGGGAACTCCAGCACGCCGCACTCGACCTCGCTGCCCACGATCGCGGACTCGACGAGGACCTTCGGGTCGATCTCCCGGGCGGTCGCGACCGCACCGTCCAGTTCGGACCAGTCGGTGACCTTCGTGATGCCGGTGGAGGATCCGGCGCGGGCCGGCTTGACGAACACGGGCAGGCCGAGCCGATCGCGCTGCGCGGCCGACAGCGTGGCCTCGCCGCGGTGCAGCACCTCGTACGGGCCGACGGGCAGACCTTCGGCGATGAGCAGCTTCTTCGTGAACTCCTTGTCCATCGCCACGGCGCTGGACAGCACGCCGGCGCCCGCGTAGGGCAGGCCGACCATCTCGAGCAGTCCCTGGATCGTGCCGTCCTCGCCGTAGGCGCCGTGCAGCACCGGGAACACGACGTCCACTCCGGACAGCACCTCGCCCTCGCGGCCGCGCTCCAGCACGACGAGGTTCGCCGCCGTGGGGTCGGCCGGCAGGGTCAGCGCGGTGCCGGAGGTGACGGTCGGCATGGTGCGGCCCTCGATCTCCAGCGTCTTCGGGTCGGCCGGGCCGAGGACCCACGAGCCCTGCCGGGTGATGCCGATCGGAAGGACCTCGAAGCGCTGCCGGGTCGAGGTTCGCGAGCACGCTCGCCGCGGACACGCAGGACACCGAGTGCTCGGTGCTCTGCCCACCGAACACGACCGCCACGCGGATTCGCTCTCTGCTGGCCATGGCGCCCGACCCTACCCGGCACCGGCGCGCACCGGTCAGCTTCCCGTCCGCACCAGCTCGACCAGCACCGGCAGCGCCTCGCGGAGCTCCTCGCGGGAGCACGCCGCGTAGCCGAGCGCGATGCCGAACCACCGCGCGCGGCCCACGTGGTGGCGGGCCAGGCCGTCGAGCAGCAGGCCGCGGCCCAGCGCCCGGCGGACCAGCTCCCGCTCGGCCTCGGCCGTTCGACGACCGGCACCACGACGTGCGCGCCCGCCTCGTCGCCGAGCACCGGGACGCCGCCGCGCACCAGCGCGTCGACCACGAGCGAGCGCCGCTCGGACAGCTCGCGGCGCAGCCGGCGCAGGTGCCGGCCGAGGTCGCCGCCGCGGGCGAACTCGACGACGACCAGCTGGCCGGCCGGCGCCGGGCCGCTGCCGGTGCGGTCGCGGTGCGCCAGGATCGCGGCGACGACCGACGGCGGCGCGACCATCCAGCCGACGCCCAGGGTCGGGGTGAGGATCTTGCTCGTCGTGCCGAGGTGCACGACGACGTCCGGCGCGAGCGCGGCGAGCAGCGGCAGCGGCGCCACGTCGTAGCGCAGCTCGCCGTCGTAGTCGTCCTCGATGACGAGCCAGCCGCGTTCCCGGGCCCGCTCGACCAGCGCCACCCGGCGCGCCGCGGTCATCCGGCCGCCGAGCGGGTACTGGTGGGCGGGCGAGCAGTAGACCGCCTTGGCACCGGCCGGCACCGAGTCGGTCAGCAGGCCGTCCGCGTCGACCGGGGCCGGCACGACCCGCAGGCCGGCCGCGCGCAACGAGCCGACCGCGCGCTGGTAGCCCGGCTCCTCGACGGCCACGACGTCGCCGGGGTGGAGCACCGCGGCGGCGAGCTCGGCGGCCGCGGTGGACGTGCCGGACGTGGCGAGCACCGCCTCGTGACCGTCCTGTCCGGACAGTGTGCCGACGCGCAAGTCCCCGGTGCCGCAACAGATGCTCGGCCACCGTCGTGCGGTAGCTGGACAGCCCGGCGCGGTTGGGCCGGACCATCGGCGCCACGTGCGCGGCCGCCCGCCAGGCCCGCCGCCACGCCGCGGTGTCGATGCCGCCCGCCCACGGCGAGCCCGGGGTGAGGTCCAGCGCGGTGTCGGCGGCGGTGTCGCGGCGCACCGGCTTCGTGGGCGGGCGCAGCGACCCCGGCGGCTCGGTCGTGACGTAGGTGCCCGAGCCGTGCCGCCCGGCGATCCAGCCCTCGGCGTGCAGCTGCTCGTACGCCGCCGCGGTGACCGTACGGCTCACCTCCAGCTCGGTCGCGAGCGCGCGGGTGGAGGGCAGCCGGTCGCCGCTGCGCAGCCGGCCGTCGCCGGCGGCCGCGCGGAGCTGCTCGGCCAGCTGCACGGCGAGCGGCGTGGCCGCCTCGCGGTCGAGCGTGACCGGCAGCGCGGGGGTCTCCGGCATGGAAGTGGCCTTTCGGAATCGAGCTACTCGTGGCCCTTCCAGGATGCCACTATTCGCGGCACGCTCATAGGGTGACCACCGAGACGCTGTCCCCCACCCCGCGCAGCACCGTCCGGCGCGGCAAGGAACGCGCGGCCACCGACCGGTCCGCGCTGTACGCCGTGCTGGACGCCGGCCTGATCTGCCACCTCGCGTTCGTCGTCGACGGCTCGCCGATCGTCATCCCGACCGGCTACGCCCGCGACGGCGACACGCTGTACGTGCACGGGTCGACCGGCGCGGCGAGCCTGCGCGCGGCGGCCGAGGGCGCCGAGGTCTGCGTGAACGTCACGCTGCTGGACGGCATCGTCTACAGCCCGCTCGGTGTTCCACCACTCGGTCAACTACCGGTCCGCGACCGTCCACGGCGTGGCCCGCCAGATCACCGACCGGGACGCGAAGCTCGCCGCGCTGGCCGTGATCACCGAACACCTCGCGCCCGGCTCGTGGGACCACGCGCGCGAACCGTCGCGCCAGGAGCTCGCGAAGACCGCCGTGCTCGCGCTGGACCTCGCCGAGGCCGCGGTCAAGATCCGCACCGGCCCGCCCGGCGAGGACGAGGACGACCTCACCCCGGAGCGCAACGGCACGGCGTGGGCGGGAGTGCTGCCGCTGCACCAGACCTGGGGCGAGCCGGTGCCGTGCCCCGAGCTCCCGTCCGGTGTGGACGTTCCCGCGCACGTCACCGCGCGCCCCGTCCCCTACCGCTAGGACACTCGCGGCAGCTGCTCGATGGTGCGCATCGTCCGCACCGCGCGGTAGACGTGGATGCTGACCGCCGGGTCCGCGCCGTCGTTGCGGACCTCGTGCGCGTAGCCCGGCCCGAACACGCGCGACTGCCCGACGCCGAGCCGGTGGGTGACCCCGCGGTGGTGCACGTGCTCGGTCAGCTCGCCGGACACGATCGTGAACGCGCCGCCGGTGCTGCCGTGGTCGTGCAGGTCGGTCTCCTGGCCGGGCAGCCAGCTCATCAGCCACACCTCCTGGCCGGGGGTGCGGTCCACGAGCACGGCGTAGCGCTCGTCGGGGTCGTAGCGCAGCAGGTGCGCCCAGCGGTCGCGGTCGCTCGCGTACTCGCGGGCGACAGCGCGGGGTGGACGGTCGGCGCGGTGGTGGCGGACGCGATGGTGTTCTCGGGCACGGCGAACATGACGGGAAGCCCTCTTTCGGAGGTGTGACGGGTCGGCGGCTCGATCAGCGAGCGCGACACAGTGCGCTGGCCACCCGGCGGAGGCGGAGGTAGCCCCGTCGGCCGTCGCGCATGGTGGTCGTCACGAGGAGAAGGAAACAGGCAGGGCCCACCTGCGGTCAACGCGGCCCACTTCGTGGGACGCTGACCCAATCCGGACGCACGGCCGCTCCGAATGGCGGTGGCAGGGCCGAGCGAGAGCAGGTGAGCATGAGCGAACGGGTTCGGCGGTTTCGCGAGCGCGACGACGCCGAGGTCGAGCCGGACGCGGCCGAGCTGATGCGGCGCGTCGCGCGCGGGGACGAGCCGGCGTTCGAGAAGTTGTACGACGTGCTGATCGGGCCGGTGTACGGCGCGATCCGGCGCATAGTCCGGGATCCGGCGCAGTCCGAGGAGGTCGCGCAGGAGGTGATGGTCGAGCTGTGGCGCACCGCCGCGCGCTACTCCCCCGAGCGCGGCAGCGTCATGACGTTCGCGATGACCTTCGCGCACCGGCGGGCCGTCGACCGGGTGCGCTCGGCGCAGGCCGCCGCCGACCGCGAGGACAACGTCGGCCGCCGCGACGTCGGCCGGCCCTTCGACGAGGTCGCCGAACAGGTCACCGCCCGGTTCGAGCAGGAGCAGGTGCGCCGCTGCCTCGCGACGCTCACCGAGCTGCAGCGCGAGTCGGTGGTGCTGGCCTACTACGGCGGCCGGACGTACAAAGAGGTCGGCGAGCTGCTGGACACGCCGCTCGGCACGATCAAGACCCGCTTGCGGGACGGACTGATACGACTGCGCGACTGCTTGGGGGTGGCCTGATGAACGCGGATGTCCACGCGCTGACGGGCGCCTACGCGCTCGACGCGGTGTCCGACGACGAACGGCTTGCGTTCGAGCGGCACCTCGACGACTGCGACGCGTGCCGCCAGGAGGTGGCCGAGCTGCGCGAGACCGCGACCCGGCTCGGCACCGCCGCGGCCGCGACCCCGCCGCCGCGGATGAAGGCGTCGGTCCTGGCCCAGATCCAGAACGTCCGCCAGCTGCCGCCGGAGGCCCCGGTCGTGCCGCTGCGGCGGCCGGGCTCACCGTGGGCGCTGCGGCTGACGGCCGCGGCCGCGGCGGTGCTGCTCGTGGTGTCGGGCGTGCTCGGCGTGCTGCTGGTGCAGGCGCGGCAGACCGGTCAGGACGTCGACACCCAGGCCGTGGCGATCGCCGACATCGTCCGCGCGGGCGATGCCCAGGTGCTGCACCAGGGCGACGAGGCGACCGGCCGGATGACCGCGCTGATGTCGCCGACGGCGAACAAGATGCTGCTGCTGACCGACGACCTGCCACCGGCCCCGAGCGGCCACGACTACCAGGCGTGGACGATCGGCTCGGAGGTGCGGTCGGCGGGCCTGATCGTGCCGGCGGACGGTGCGGCGTCGCTGGAGGTGGCCGGCATCGACAACGCGGACAAGGTCGGCATCACGATCGAGCCGGCGGGCGGCTCGAAGCAGCCGACCCAGGACCCGGTGATGACGTTCGACGTGACCTGAGCGGTCGGCGGGCTCAGCGTTCGGGCTTGGTCTTGCGCCCGATGAGCTCGCCGGCCATCTCGCGTGGGTCGAAGCCGTCGTGGCAGACGCGGTGCACGACCTCGGTGATCGGCATCTCCACGCCGTGGCGCAGCGCCAGCTCGCGGATGGCCGAGCAGGACTTGACGCCCTCGGCGACCTGGCCGTGCGCCGCGGCCTGCGCCTGCTGCACCGACTCGCCGCGGCCGAGGCGCTCGCCGAAGCTGCGGTTGCGCGACAGCGGCGAGGCGCACGTGGCCACCAGGTCGCCGAGCCCGGCGAGCCCGGCGAAGGTCATCGCCTCGGCGCCGAGTGCCACGCCGAGGCGGGACGTCTCGGCCAGGCCGCGGGTGATCAGCGTGGCGAGCGTGTTGTCGCCGAACCCCAGCCCGCCGGCCATCCCGCAGGACAGGGCGATCACGTTCTTGCACGCCCCGCCCAGCTCGCAGCCGACGACGTCGGTGATGGTGTACGGCCGGAAGTAGCCCGTGGTGCACGCCTGCTGCACGGCGACCGCGCGGTCGTGGTCGGTGCACGCGATGACCGACGCGGTCGGCTGCCCGGCGGCGATCTCCTTGGCCAGGTTCGGCCCGGACACCACCGCCACCTGGCTCTCCGGCACGCCCAGCACCTCGACCACGACCTCGCTCATCCGCTTGAGCGTGCCCAGCTCCACGCCCTTCGCGAGGCTGATGAGCGTGACCGACGGGTCGATGAGGCTGCGCCACGCGGTGAGGTTGTGCCGCAGGCTCTGGCTCGGCACCGCGAGCACCACCGCGGTGGCGCCGTCGAGGGCGACCCGCGGGTCCGAAGTGGACCGCAGGCGCTCCGGCAGCGATACGCCCGGCAGGTAGTCGGGGTTGACCCGTTCCGTCGCGATCACCTCGGCGACCTCGGTCCGCCGGGCCCACAACGTGACGTCGCCACCCGCGTCGGCGAGCACCTTCGCGAACGCGGTGCCCCACGAACCGGCGCCGAAGACGGCGATCCCGCCCATGTCAGGCATCGTCTCCGGAACTGTCCTTGCGCGCCGCCCTGGCGGGCACGAAGAACTCGCCCGGATCGGGCTCGTCACGGAGCTCGGCGAGCTGGCCGCGCACCCGGGTCATGAGCATGTCGGTGACCTCGCGCAGCAGGTCGTTGTTCAGCGGCCGGTCGCGGTAGCCCGAGAGGTCGACCGGCTCGGACACCGAGATGTGGACCTTCTTGCGCGGGAACGGCCGGAACTTCTTGGTGTAGCCGTCGAGGATGAGGTTGGTCCCCCACCGCGCGGCCGTGACCACCGGCACGTCGTGCTCCATGCAGTCCATCGCCAGGCGGGCCACGCCGGTCCGCGCGCGCATCGGCCAGCCGGCCGGGTCCTTGGTGATCGTGCCCTCCGGGTAGATCACGACCAGCTTCCCCTCGCGCAGCGCCTCCTTCGCGGCGATCAGGCTGTCCGCCGCGCCCGCGCTCTGCCGGTACACCGGGATGCTGCCCGCGCGGGAGATGAGGTGCTTGAACACCGGCGCGCGGAACAGGCTCTCCTTCGCGAGGAACCGCGGCACCCGGCCGTTGCGGTGCACGAACACGGCGTCCACCGGCGGGTCGAGGTGCGAGACGTGGTTCATCACCAGCAGGATGCCGCCGGGCCGCCGGATGTTCTCGGCGCCGGCCGGCCTCGTCTTCCCGAGCCACGAGATCGGGTAGAAGATCAACGCGGTCACCCACACCCAGAACCCGGTCTTCTCGAATCGCCGCGGCACCTGTTCCTCCTCGTTCCCGGCTGTCGTTCCGGTTTGTCCGTGAGTATGCCCGCCCGCGCGACGCCGGTCCCGGGCGTCCTGCACGATGGAGTCCGTGGATCATTCCGTGGACCTGGCGGTGCCGATCAAGCGGCTCGACCGCGCGAAGACGCGGCTGCGCGGCGCGGTCGAGGGTGCCGCACGCCGACCTCGTGCTCGCGCTTCTCGTGGACACCGTCACGGCCGCGGCCGGCGCCGAGGGCGTGGGCCGGGTGCTGGTCGTCTGCGAGGACTCGCGGGTGCCCGCCGCGCTGCGGGGCACCGGCGCCGAGTGCGTCGACGAGCGCGGGCTGCCCGGGCTGAACGCGGCGCTGTCCTTCGCCGCCGGCGTGCTCCGCGAACGCAACCCGCACGGCGTCGTCGGCGCGCTGCAGGCCGACCTGCCGGCGCTGCGCGCGGCGGAGCTGGCGACGGCGATCGGCGCCGCGGCGGGCAGGCGGGCGTTCTGCGCGGACCGTCCGGGCACCGGCACGACACTGCTGCTGTCCGCGCCGGGCGGCCCGCTGGGACCGCGTTTCGGGGCCGGCTCCGCGGCCGCGCACGCGGCGAGCGGCGCGGTCGCGGTGGGTGCCGGGCTGGCCTCGCTGCGCTGCGACGTGGACACCGCGGCGGACCTCGCGGCGGCGGCGCGGCTCGGTCTGGGGCCAAGAAGTGCGTCCCTTGCAGGGCGGACGGCGAAGTTCACCGCACCGTTCGAACGGGGCTGCCCCATCGGGCAGTAATTGCTGGACAATGAGGCTGTGAGCACGGAGAGCATGGAGCAACCAGGCACCCCGCCGCCGACGACCGAGCCCGCGGCCGCCCTCGGCGAGGACGGCGAGGCAGCCGTCACGCCCGAGCCGAGAGGCGTGCCGTCCGCGCCACCCGCGGTCACGCCGGACGTCGAGGAGACCGGCCTCCCGGAGCTGCCCGACGACCGGTACCTCAACCGCGAACTGTCCTGGTTGGACTTCAACGCCCGGGTGCTCGCGCTGGCCGAGGACTCCTCGCAGCCGCTGCTCGAGCGGGCCAAGTTCCTCGCGATCTTCGCCTCGAACCTGGACGAGTTCTACATGGTCCGGGTCGCCGGCCTGAAGCGCCGCGAGGAGACCGGGCTGTCCGTGCGCAGCGCCGACGGGCTCAGCCCGCGCGAGCAGCTTGCCTACATCTCCAAGCGCAACCAGGAGCTCGTCGAGCAGCAGTCCGCGGCGTGGGAGCGGCGGCTGCGCCCGACGCTGGCCGAGCGTGGCATCCGGATCGCGAAGTGGGCCGAGCTCACCGACGAGCAGCGCGAGCGGCTGTCCCGCTACTTCCGCGAGCAGATCTTCCCCGTGCTCACCCCGCTCGCGGTCGACCCCGCGCACCCGTTCCCCTACATCTCCGGGCTGTCGCTGAACCTCGCGGTGACCGTGCGCGACCCGACGGGTGGCGGCGAGCGGTTCGCGCGGGTGAAGGTGCCCAACAACGTCGCGCGGCTGGCGCCGATCGACCACAGCCGCGACGACCCGGACGCGACGTTCCTGCCGATGGAGGAGCTGATCGCGGCGCATCTCGGCGACCTGTTCGCCGGCATGCAGGTCACCGAGGTCCACGCGTTCCGCGTCACCCGCAACGCCGACCTCGAGGTCGAGGAGGACCGGGACGAGGACCTGTTGCAGGCACTGGAACGCGAGCTCGCGCAGCGCCGCTTCGGCCCGCCGGTGCGGCTCGAGGTCGCCGACGACATGAGCGAGCACATGCTCGAGCTGCTGCTGCGCGAGCTCGAGGTCGACCCGCACGACGTCGTCGTGGTGCAGGGCCTGCTCGACCTGTCCTGCCTGTGGCAGCTCTTCGGCGTCTCGCGCAGCGACCTCAAGGACCCGCCGTTCGTGCCCGCGACGCATCCGGCCTTCGGTGAGCGGGAGACGCCCAAGAGCGTGTTCGAGACGCTGCGCGAGGGCGACGTGCTCGTGCACCACCCGTACGACTCGTTCTCCACGAGCGTGCAGCGGTTCATCGAGCAGGCGGCGGCCGACCCGAAGGTGCTCGCGATCAAGCAGACGCTGTACCGCACGTCCGGCGACTCGCCGATCGTCGACGCGCTGATCGACGCGGCGGAGGCCGGCATTCAGGTCGTGGCGCTGGTGGAGATCAAGGCGCGCTTCGACGAGCAGGCGAACATCAAGTGGGCGCGCACGCTGGAGAAGGCGGGCGTGCACGTGGTGTACGGCATGGTGGGCCTCAAGACCCACTGCAAGACCGCGCTCGTGGTGCGCCAGGAGGGCTCGGTCATCCGGCGCTACTGCCACATCGGCACCGGCAACTACAACCCGAAGACCGCGCGCCTCTACGAGGACATCGGCCTGCTCACCGCCGAGCCGTCGATCGGCGCGGACCTCACCGACCTGTTCAACGTGCTGACCGGCTACGCACGCCAGGACGAGTACCGCAGCCTTCTGGTGGCGCCGTACGGGATCCGCCGCGGCATCGTGGAGCAGATCGAGCGCGAGGTCGAGCACCTGCGCGCGGGGCGGCCGGCCGGCGTGCGAGTGAAGATCAACTCGCTGGTCGACGAGCAGGTGATCGACGCGCTGTACCGCGCGTCGCAGGCCGGCGTCGAGGTCGACATCGTGGTGCGCGGGATCTGCGCGCTCAAGCCGGGGATCGCGGGGCTGTCGGACAACATCCGGGTGCGCTCGATCCTCGGCCGGTTCCTGGAGCACTCGCGGGTGTTCCACTTCGTCGGCTCGAACGAACACTGGATCGGCAGCGCGGACCTCATGCACCGCAACCTCGACCGCCGCGTCGAGGTGCAGGTGCGCATCACCGACGAGAAGCTGACCGCGCAGCTCGACGACATGTTCGCCTCCGCCCTCGACCCGGCGACGCGCTGCTGGGTGCTCGAGGAAACCGGGGAATGGGCGGCGTCCCCGGCGGACGGTTCGTCCGTGCGCGACCACCAGACGCAGATGCTCGCGAAACACCTCGCGCAGGGCTAACGGATGGCGGGAGAGATCACCGCGGCCGGCGCGGTCGTGTGGCGCCGGACCGCGCGCGAGGGCGCCCACGGGGCCGCTGAGGGCATCGAGATCGCGCTCGTGCACCGGCCGCGCTACGACGACTGGAGCCTCCCCAAGGGAAAGCTGGAGCGCGGCGAGACCACCCGGATCGCCGCGGTGCGCGAAGTGGCCGAGGAGACGGGGTTCCGCGTCGTGCTCGGCCGCCGGCTCGGGCGCACGCGCTATCGGGTCACCCGCCCGGAACCGGCGGCCAAAGTCGTGGAGTACTACGCCGCACGGGTGATGGATGGTTCATTCGAGCCGGGCGACGAGGTCGATCTGTTGCGCTGGGTGTCCCCGGCCGCGGCACTCGAGTTGTTGAGCTACCCGCACGACGCGGGAATCGTCACGGAGTTCACCGCGCTGCCGCACGACACCACGACGCTGCTGCTCGTGCGGCACGCC
The DNA here is from genome assembly GCA_963841395.1 of uncultured Actinomycetota bacterium. Taxonomy (GTDB): domain Bacteria; phylum Actinomycetota; class Actinomycetes; order Mycobacteriales; family Pseudonocardiaceae; genus Actinophytocola. The sequence continues at coordinate 1,006,484 of CAWJCX010000048.1, read as the reverse complement.
AAGGCCGGCAGCCGCGCGGAGTGGCAGGGACCCGACGACGAACGACCGCTGTCGGAGAACGGCCGCCACCAGCTGCCCCCGATCCAGGTGTTCAGCACGTTGTACGGCGCCACACACGTCACCGCGGCGCCCCTGGTGCGCTGTGTGGAGACGGTGCGGCCGGTGGCCGAGACGATCGGCGTCCCGATCGGGACGGAGCCGCTGCTGTCCGAAGAGGGCTATGCGGGCCAGGAGGAGGCCGCGGTCGCCCGGCTGTACGAGCTCGCCGCGGCGGGCGGCACTCCGGCCGTGTGCAGCCAGGGTGGCGTGATCCCCGATCTCGTGTCGCGTGTGGCCGGTGCCGCGGGCATCACGCTGGAGCGGGTGGTGAGCAAGAAGGCGAGCGTCTGGGCCCTGTTCTTCGTCCACGACAGTGTCCATGACAGCGCCCACGACCACCCCCGCCTCGTGCAGACGGACTACTTCCCCAAACCCTAACGATTTCTCAGGAATCGCTGCCCCGGGCGGTGAAACGGTAACGGGAGAACCGCGGACATAGTGAAGGCCGCCCACCAACGTGGTGGGCGGCCTTCACTCGCTCAGTACTACTTCTTGCGGGTCGTACGCGCCGACGTGGTCTTCTTCGCGGCGGGACGAGCCTTGGCGGTGGCCTTGGCCGTTGCCTTGGCCGGAGCCGCCTTCTTCGCCGTCGTCGTCTTGGCCGCGGTGGTCTTCGCCGCGGTCGTCTTCGCTGCCGTGGTCCTGGTCGCCTTGGCCGGAGCGGCCTTCTTGGCGGGGGCCTTGGCCGCAGTTGCCCTGGTGGTGCTCTTTGCCGCGGTGGCGCGGGTTGCCGGCTTGGCAGCCGCGGCCCGCGTCCGGGTCGTCGTGGCGGTGCGGCTCGTCGCCGGGCGAGCAGCAGCGGCACGCGTGGTCGTCGCGGTGCGGCTCGAGGAGCGCGCCGCGGTGACCTTCGGCAGCTTCTTGGCGCCGCTCACGACATCCTTGAACGTCGTCCCCGCGCGGAACGCAGGCACGTTGGTCTTCTTGACCCGCACCGTCTCTCCGGTGCGCGGGTTGCGAGCGGTGCGGGCAGCACGCGCGCGCTTCTCGAACACACCGAAGCCGGTGATGTTGACCTTCTCGCCCTTGTTGACCGTGCGCACGATCACGTCGACGAGACCATCGACCGCAGCGCCTGCGGCCTTCTTGTCGCCGAGGCGATCCGAGAGCGCCTCGATGAGTTGGGCCTTGTTCACCCTTCAGTCCTCCGTTGACCACACTTGCGTTCTCGGCCAAACCGGCCGACTTCTGGCCACCGTATGCCTATATCGCCACAATTTCCACGCGACTCGCCCAAATTCCCCGCTCGGGGGACCGGAATCTGTTGCGTCGGCGCCTATTCGGCGGCCATCAGGAAGGGAGTGTAGAGGTGGTGGTCGGCTTCCAACTCGGCCGACCCCCTTCAAAGGTCCCGATGGCGTCCTCATGGCGCAGTGTCAGGGCGATGTCGTCGAGCCCTTCGAGCAGCCGCCAGCGGGTGTAATCGTCGATGTGGAACGGCGCCACGAAGTCGTTGGCCCGCACTGTCTTGTCCTGGAGGTCCACCGTGACCTCGGTGCCCGGCTCCGTTTCGAGCAGCTTCCACAGCTGCTCCACGTCCGACTGGGCGCACTCGGCCGCGAGCAGGCCCTGCTTGCCCGCGTTGCCCCGGAAGATGTCCCCGAACCGCGCCGAGACGACGACCCGGAAGCCGTAGTCCGACAGCGCCCAGACCGCGTGCTCCCGGGACGATCCGGTGCCGAAGTCGGGCCCTGCCACGAGGACGCTGCCAGCCCGGAAGGGCCCCAGGTTCAGCACGAAGTGTTCGTCGGCCCGCCACGCGGCGAACAGTCCGTCCTCGAAACCGGTACGGCTCACTCTCTTGAGGTACACGGCCGGGATGATCTGGTCGGTGTCCACGTTGGACCTGCGCAGCGGGACGCCGACGCCGGTGTGGGAGGTGAAGGGTTCCATGGGTCGTTTGCCCCTTTCTCAGCTCAGGTCAGCGGTCTCGGCGAGCAGGTCTCCGGCCCCGACGCGCAGGTCTTCGGGAGACGACAGCGTGCCGCGGACCGCCGTCGCGGCCGCGACCAGCGGCGAGACCAGGTGCGTCCGGCCGCCCTTGCCCTGCCGGCCCTCGAAGTTCCGGTTCGATGTGGACGCGCTGCGCTCGCCGGGCGCCAACTGGTCAGGGTTCATTCCAAGGCACATGGAGCAGCCGGCGGACCGCCATTCGGCGCCCGCGTCGGTGAAGACCGTGTGCAGGCCCTCTGCCTCGGCGGCCGCGCGCACCCGCATCGAGCCCGGCACCACGAGCATCCGCACGCCACTCGCGACCTTGTGGCCGCGCAACACCTCCGCGGCGGCCCGCAGGTCCTCGATCCGGCCGTTCGTGCACGAGCCCAGGAACACCGTGTCGACGTGGATGTCGCGCAGCGGCGTGCCCGGCACGAGGTCCATGTAGCCGAGCGCCTTCTGCGCGGAGACGCGCTCGTTCTCGTCGGCGATCTGCTCGGGGTCGGGAACGCGTTCGGACAGCGGCAAACCCTGGCCGGGGTTGGTGCCCCAGGTGACGAACGGGGTGAGCGTGCTCGCGTCGATGTCCACCTCGACGTCGAACGTCGCGCCCTCGTCGGTGCGCAGCTCCCGCCACGCGGCGACGGCCGCGTCCCAGTCCGCCCCGGCCGGCGCGTGCGGACGGCCCTTCAGGTAGGCGAACGTGGTCTCGTCCGGTGCGATCATCCCGGCGCGGGCGCCCGCCTCGATCGACATGTTGCAGATCGTCATCCGGGCTTCCATAGACAGCCGCTCGATGACGCCGCCGCGGTACTCCAGGACGTGGCCCTGCCCGCCGGCGGTGCCGATCTTCGCGATGACGGCGAGGATGATGTCCTTCGCCGTGACACCGGGGCGCAGCTCGCCGTCCACAGTGATCGCCATCGTCTTGAACGGCCGCAGCGGCAGCGTCTGCGTGGCCAGCACGTGCTCCACCTCGGAGGTGCCGATCCCGAACGCCAGCGCGCCGAACGCGCCGTGCGTGGAGGTGTGGCTGTCGCCGCACACCACGGTCGTGCCGGGCTGGGTGAGGCCCAGCTGCGGACCGATGATGTGCACGATGCCCTGCTCCGCGTCACCCATGGGATAGGAACGCACGCCGAACTCGGCGCAGTTCTTGCGGAGCGTGTCGACCTGCGTCTTGGAGACCGGATCCGCGATCGGCAGGTCGATGCCGGTCGTCGGGACGTTGTGGTCCTCCGTCGCGATCGTCAGGTCCGGGCGGCGCACTCCGCGGCCGGCGAGGCGCAGGCCGTCGAACGCCTGCGGGCTCGTCACCTCGTGCACGAGGTGCAGGTCGATGTAGAGCAGGTCCGGTTCGGCACCACTGCCCTGCCGGACGACGTGTTGGTCCCATACCTTCTCGGCAAGCGTCTTCGCCATCTTGGATTCACCATCGACTTCCACAAACGAGCGTTCCCACGATCCGGGAGACTGGACTTCCCATATACCGGGAACGTAATATCGAGTCGTGGGACAGCATAGCGGCATCGGTGTTCTCGACAAGGCAATGGCCGTTCTGGAGGCCGTGGCCAAGGAGCCCTGTGGGCTGGCCGAGCTCTGCACGCGGACCGGCCTGCCGCGCGCGACGGCGCACCGCCTCGCGGTCGGCCTCGAGGTGCACCGCCTGCTGCGCCGGGGATCCGACGGCCGGTGGCGGCCGGGCGCGGCGCTCGCGGAGCTCGCGGGCGGCGCGGTGGACCCGTTGCTGGACGCGGCGAGCTCGGTGCTGCCGCGGCTGCGCGACCGCACGGGCGAGAGCGTGCAGCTGTACCGGCGCGACGGCGCGCACCGCATCTGCATCTCCACGGCGGAGCCGCCGAGTGGGCTGCGGGACACGGTTCCGGTCGGCGCGCGGCTGCCGATGTCCGCGGGGTCGGGTGCGAAGGTGCTGGCCGCGTGGACCGATCCGGCGACCCAGCGCGCCCTGCTGGCGGACGCGGTCTACGGCGAGCGGGCGTTACTCGAGGTTCGCCGGCGCGGCTGGGCCCAGAGCGTGGGTGAGCGGGAACCGGGAGTAGCCAGCGTTTCCGCGCCGGTGCGCGACACTGCGGGCATCGTCGTCGCGGCGGTGTCGGTGTCGGGCCCCATCGACCGGATGGGCCGGCGGCCGGGCGCGCGCTGGGCGGCGGACCTCCTCGCCGCCGCGGACGCGCTGCAGTCCCGACTCTGACCCGGCTCTGACCCGGGTCCACTCAGGACGAGATCGCAGGTGCGGCCGTGCCGCGCCGGTAGGCCGCCGGGGTGGTGCCGGTGTGCCGGGTGAACGCGGTCGAGAAGGCGGCCTCGGAGCCGTAACCCACGCGGGGCGCGATGTTCGCGGCGGTCGCCCGTTCCACCGACAGCAGGGTCATCGCCCGGCGCATCCGGCACTGGAACAGGTACTTCATCGGCGTCTGCCCGACCGTGGCGGCGAAGCGCGCCGCGAACGCCGCCCGCGACAGGCCCGCGGTCCGCGCGAGCGAGTCGAGCGTCCACGACGCGGCGAGGTCGGCGTGCACCGCGGCCAGCGCGCGGGCGACGTACGGGTCGCGGAGCCCGTGCAGCCAGCCGGGTTCCTCGGCCGTCTCGACGTGGTGGCGCAGCGCGCGCGTGATGAGCGCGTCGGACAGCCGCGCCATGACGACCTCGCTGCCCGGCCCGCCCTCGACCGCCTCCGTCGCGAGCGCGCCGGTCAGGCTCGTGAGCCACGGCGGCGAGCCCGGCACGTGGATGCACCGCGGGAACCCGGCCACCGCGGGATGGTCCTCGTGGCCCAGGAAGAACGCGCCGCACACGATGTCGGTGCGCGCACCGTCCCCGCCCGCGGCGACCTCCGGGTCCGCGTGGCGAGCCAGCTCGAGCGAGGACAGCAGCGGCGCGTGCGCCCCGTCGGCGGAGGAGAGCGTGTGCGAGTCCGCCCGGGGCAGCACGACGAGATCGCCCGCGCGCAAGCGGGCCGCCGGCTGCCCGTCGAGCGTGAGGTCGCACTCCCCCGCCACGAGCACGTGCACGCCGCGCAGCCCGCCGTCGAAACGCAGCCGCCAGGGGGCGCGCAACCGCAGCAGCCGGTAGCTCGCGCTCGCCAACCGCAGTTCCCGCAACACCGAGCTCAGTACGTCCATCCGCCGCTCACAAGACGAACGATGAAGAAACCTGGACTTCGGAGCATAGATAGTCCACGGCGGACGCGTCTAGCGTCGATCGCATGACCACTCTTCCCGACACCGCAACAAGAACCCCGACAAGAACCGACCTGACCGGCGTGCTCGCCGTGTCCGTCCCCGTCTCCGACCTAGCGCGCAGCGCCGCCTGGTACCGCGATCTCCTCGACCTGGCCTACGTTCGCGAGTTCGGCGACGGTGAGCGCGTCACCGGCTGCGGGCTCGCCGACTGGACCGCGCGCTACATGATCGCGCTGCGGCTGCGATCCACGATCGCCGGCGGGCCGGACCTGCGCGGCGAGCACCCGATCATCCTCGAGGCCGCCGACGCGGCCGCCGCCGAGCGCGTGCGCGCCCGGGCCGAGGCGCTGGGCATCCCGGCCACGTCCGGCACGCACGCCGACGGCACGTGGATCGAGTTCCTGGACCCGGACGGGATCGCGCTGCGCGTCGTGCACTCCGCCGCCGGACCGCAGGGGTTCCTGGGCGTGCGCCGCAGCGGCGACGACTGGGACTTCTACGAGACCCCGCGGCTGTCCCTGGACCGTCCTACCGGGACCTGACCCGGGACCGGGCTAGCCCGCCACGGCCTCGCGGGTGCGGCGGCGCAGCAGCACCGCGATCGTGAGGCCGCCCGCGACCGGGACGGCGACGAGCGCGGGCAGCAGCAGGTCCGAGGTCTCCTGCATGGTGTAACCGATCGCGGCCGGCAGCAGGATGTTGCCGACCATCGCCGCGGCGATGACCGTCGCGTTGCCGCGGCGCGGATGCGGGTGGGTGGCCGCGTTCCACGCCAGCGCGGTGGGGAACACGGGACCGGCGAGCAGCCCGGCGAGCAGGTAGCCGGCGGGCGCGGCGCCGGGCAGCGCGATCAACGCCAGCGCCGCGAACGCCGCCGCCAGCACGCCGATGATGATCGCCGGCGCGGAGCGCGCGGCCATGAGCACGGGGGTCAGCAGCCGGGCCACGGCCATGCCCAGCCAGAACAACGACGTGAGCGCGGCCGCGGCGCCCGGCCCGTAGCCGTGCGCCTCCAGGTGCACCGTCTCCCAGCTGCTGAGCCCGGTCTCCAACGCGGCGTAGCAGAACAGCAGGCCGCAGAACAGGAACAGCACCGCGCTCGTGGGCGTTGCCGTCTCCGGCTCGTCGCGCCGGCCCGCCACCGCGCCCAGGCCGCGGCTGGGCAGCGCCACCAGGACCGCCACCGCGAGCACCACGAACACGATCGGGTACCCGATGCCACGCGTGACGCTGACCAACGCCGGCCCGGCCACGGCACCGAGCGAGAACGCGCCGTTCACGAGGTTCGCGAGCATCACGCCCCGCCGCCCGGGATGGCTCGCCATCGCCGTGTTGACGACGAGCACGAGACCGCCGAAGCCGAGCCCGGCCAGGACCGCCGCGGCGAGCGGGAGCGGCCACGGTCCGCGGATCGCGAGCCCCGCGGCACCCGCGGCGAGCAGGACGCCCGGGACGACGACGAGGTGGGCGCGGGCCCATCGCTCGGGCAGCACGCCGCCGACCACGATGCTCGCCAGCGACCCGGCGAAGAAGCCGCTCACCAGCAGGCCCGCGGTGGCCGACGTCAGCCCGTAGTCGTCGCGGACGATCGGGATCAGCGGGCCGAGCATGGCCGGGAAGATGCCGAGAAAGCCGAACAGGACGACACAGCGCACGACATCCCGCCGGTCGACCTGCAACGTCCACCTCCGACTCGACGTTACTCGTTCACCACGACACCCGGCCCGGCGGCAAGATGGGAGGCATGCGAAGGAACGCCGTTGCCTGCATGGTCGTCTCCGCTCTGCTGCTGGCGTGCGTGCCCGGCTCCGCCGCGGCCCACCCCCACCGTGGCACCGACGCCACCTACTTCAACGACGCGGCCACCCCTGGCGCGGATCCGTACGTGCTGTTCGACGACGCGAGCGGCTACTACTACGCGTACTCCACCGAGGGCGCCGATCCCGGCTACAACTTCGCGATCTACCGCTCCCCCGACCTCGCGACCTGGGAGCACCTGCCCGGCGGCGCGCTGAGGGCGGGGCAGGACGGCGACTGGGCGCACGACTGGTTCTGGGCGCCGGAGGTCTACCACAACCCGCACACCGGGCTGTACTTCCTGTTCTACGCGGGGCGGATGAACCGGAACGTGGCCGAGCACTTCCGGTACCCGGACTTCGAGGAGCCGAGCAAGGTCGGCGTCGCCGTGTCCCGCTCGCCGGCCGGGCCGTTCCACGACATCGCCGAGGCACCGCTGGACTACCACCCGTACGACCCGGCGTACCACGACGTGAACCTGATCATGGACGCCACGCAGAAGAAGCCACCGGCCACGCTGGCGGAAGGGCAGACCGCGCCGCTGGGCACCTACATCCCGTTCATCGACCCCGACGTGTTCTTCGACGCGGACGGCCGGATCTACCTGTACTACTCGCGCAACGCCTACCGGAACTGGGTGTGGGACGACGACCTCGGCAAGTACGTCGAGGAGTCCAACATCTACGCGGTCGAGCTGACCGGCGACTGGTGGCGCGACCCGGCCGGGCGGACCATGCCGGCGATCGCGCCCGCCTACCGCGACGCGAACCTCGCGCCGGACGACCCGCCGGGCACCCGCAAGGACGGCTGGGTGCCGATCCTGAACTACGGCTCGGACCCCCAGGAGTGGGAGAACGCGCACGTCGACGACTACGCGAAGACGGGCGGTGAGAAGAAGGACCGCCGCTGGGCCGAGGGCTCGACCACGATCAGAACCGTTGACGCACAGGGCAAGCCGCTCTACTACCTGACGTACTCGGCGAACAACTTCGAGAACGAGTTCTACGGTGTCGGCTACGCGACGGCCCGCGGCCCGCTGGGCCCGTGGCACAAGAGCCCGGCGAACCCGATCCTGTCGCAGGACCCCGCGAAGGGCCTGTACTCGACCGGGCACGGCAGCATCGTCGACTCCCCGGACGGCACCGGGCACTACTACGTCCACCACGGCCGGCCGTCCACGTCCTCGCCGCGTGCGCTGTACACCTCCGCGCTCGACCTCGGGGACGGGCTCGCCATCCACTCGTCCACATCGGACGAACCGCTGCCCTCCGGCGTCGGCCCGCTCACCCTGCACGCGGCCGACCGCGTGCTGCGGGCCGTGCCCGGCCGGCCGGTGACGACCACGGTCGGCGTGCGCAGCGCGCCCGGTGCGGAGTTCGACCTCGCGAACCCGCTGAACCGGGTGCGGGCCGTGCTGGCGCCGGCGGACGCGGGAACCGTGACGGTGCGGGGGAACCAGGTCACGGTGACGCCGGCCCGGCGTGGCGTGGCCCTGCTGACGGTCGTGTACCAGCGGGAGCTGGCCGGCGGCGGGTACCGGGACGTGGCGAACACGCGCCCGCACGTCCCGGTCCGGGTGACGATTCCCGTGCTCACCGGAAAGGGGAACCTGTGATGACCGAACCGGGCTTCCGGGTCGACGACGTCGACTTCGACGCGTTCTACCAGGGACGGCCGCCCGTCGAGGGCATGAGTGTGACGTTCACGGCCATGCCGTGGGACATCGGCGCGCCGCAGCCGGCCCTCGTCGCCCTCGAAGCCGCCGGGGCGTTGCGCGGCGACGTCCTCGACGCGGGCTGCGGCCTCGGCGACAACGCGATCTTCCTGGCCGAGCGGGGTCACCGGGTGACCGGCGTGGACGGCGCGCGGCCCGCCCTGGAGGCGGCCCGGCGCCGTGCCGCCGAGCACGGGGTCGACGTCGAGTTCCGGCACGCGGACGTGACCACGCTGGACGGCGTGCCGCAGCGCTTCGGCACCGTGCTGGACAGCGCGCTCTACCACTGCCTCAACGCCGAGCAGCGCGCCGCGTACGCCGCGGCCCTGCACCGCGTCACGCTGCCCGGCGCGACGCTGCACCTGTTCTGTTTCGCCGACACCGACGACCAGGGCCTCGGGCTGCCGATGAGCGTCAGCCAGGAGGACCTGCGCGAGCATCTGGGCACCTACTGGGACATCCGCGGCATCGAGCCCGGCGACTACACCACCAGCCTGACCCGGCGGACGTTCGACGAGATGGGCCGCGACCGCCTCGGCGGCGCGGGCCTCACGATCGACCCGGCCACCCTGCGCACCGACGACCGGGGCCGCATCCTCGCGCGGGTCTGGTACCTCCACGCCGAACGGGCCGCCGCGGCGTAGCTACTGGGGAGTCCGGTGTAGACGGTGCGGGCCGGGTTCGTCCGGCGGCGGACCGGCCGACGCACGCTCGCCGAGCGCCTGCTGAAACAGGCCGCTGTTCAGCAGCCGGTAGGGCTCCAGCGTCCGCACGGCGTCGGACAGCTGGGTCGCCGCGGCACGCAGCGAGCGCTGTGCCGCGTCGCGCTCGGACGCGATCGCGGCGAGCAGCAGCGCGGTGAGCGTGGCGGAGGCGTTGAACGCCTGCAGGGTGATCATCGTCGGCAGCAGGCCGAGGCCGGCGAACGGGCCCTGCCCGGCCGCCGCGGCGAGCACGACCGTGACGGACACGACCAGGTTGCAGGGCACCGCACCCGCCTGCCGGAACCGGAGCGCGGCCCAGATGAGCACGGGGAACAGCAGGAACAGCAGGTTCGCCGACGACCGCGTCACCACGACGGTCAGCGCCGCGATGCCGACCAGCAGGGCCGCGGCCTCGAGCCAGCGCGCGAGCGGGCGGTGCCACGTCCAGCGCCGGCTCAGGGCGACGAGCAGCACGGGCGCGACGACCAGCACGCCCATCGCGTCGCCGGTCCACCAGACCGACCAGGTGGCCCAGAACTCGTGGGCCGGGAGCGCACCGGCCAGCACGAGGGTGCCGGTGCCGACGGTCGCGCTGAGCACCATGCTCGCGAACGCCGCGAGGAAGATCAGCGCGAGGACGTCCTTGAGCTGCTTGAGGTCGGGGCGGAAGCCCACCCGGGCGAGCAGCAGGCAGGCGCAGACGGGAGCGAGCGTGTCGCCCACCGAGATCGCGGCGACGGCGAGCACCGAGGGGCCCGCGGCGAGGTTGGCGAGGAACGCGCCGATCGTGATGCCGGGCCAGCAGCGGATGCCCCGCAGCAGCAGGCAGGCCAGCGCGATGCCGGTGGGCGGCCACAGGGGCGTGACCTGTCCGCGGACGAGCGCGAGGCCCAGTCCGACCTTCGCGGCGACGTAGTAGACCGCGGCCACGGCCAGCACCTGCGCGCCACCGACGAGGTAACGGCGGGTAGTCGAAGGTGCGGTCGGCGCAGGCTCGCGCTGGACGTCCCACGCCTTCTGCTCGGTGGGCATGATCCTCACCCGGCTTTCTATGCCTGAAGGTCGCCTGCCCGCCGGAGACCGTTACACGGGAATGCGATCTCCGGAATGCACACGGAAGGCCGCGGAGCGGCCCTGCGAGGCCTTATCAGGAATGGCCGCGAGTGCGGCAAAGACAAACGCGGTGGCGTTGACCTGGGTCAACGCCACCGCGATGAAATGTAGCCCCGACGGGATTTGAACCCGCGCTACCGCCTTGAGAGGGCGGCGTCCTAGGCCGCTAGACGACGGGGCCTCGGTCGATCAGAGAGGACAGTATCAGTATTGATTTTGTCTTCTCTGCTGGGGTACCAGGACTCGAACCTAGACTAACTGAACCAGAATCAGTCGTGCTGCCAATTACACCATACCCCACCAGCACTATGGATCTTGAGAGCCGCGGCTCACTGCCCGTAGTGCCGGGAAGAGATGTTAGACCACGCCCCGGCAGAGTCGGAAATCGGGGCCGGACCTCCGCTCAGGTCCGGGGTCCGGTACTCGGTGACCAGCAGTTCGGGCAGGTCGGCGAGGGACTCGATCACGTGCACGCCCGCGTAGGTGCGGAAGTCGTGGCAGCCGGCGAGCGATCGGTCGAGCCACACGCCGCGCAGGCCGGCGTCGCGCGCGCCGATGGCGTCCGCGTCCAGGAGGTCGCCCACGTGCATCGCCTCGTCGACGGGCACGCCGAGCCGGGCGCACGCGGTATGGAAGATCACCGGATCCGGTTTGGCGGCACCGAGTTCCCCCGCGATCACGACCGTGTCGAAGAAGCGGCCGATGCCGAGCCGGTCGAGCTTGCCCCGCTGGTGGGAGCCTGAGGCATTCGTCACAGCGGCGAGCTTCACGCCCGCGGCGCGCAGCCAGTCCAGGCACGGCAGCGTGTCGTCGTAGAGCCGCCACGCGGCCCGCAGCCGGGTGCACCGCCGCTGCTCGAGGTCGGCCACCAAATCGTCGTCGAGGAGCGCGCCGAGGTCGGCGAAGAACGCCTTCGTGCGCGCCTGGTGCATGTCCTCGTAGGACAGCTCCCCCGCGACCACGCGCGCGACGTGCTCGTCGGTCGTGCGCTGCCACCGCGGCCACATGTCGTCGCGGCCGATGAGGTCGCACAATGCCTGCCGTGCGGTGGCGGTGAAGTCGATCAGGGTGTCGTCGATGTCGAGACAGACCGCGCGAATCGGGATGGGCTGGTGCTCGCGTTCCATAGCGGACACGGCCTCGCACGGCCGGGGTTCGGCCGCGCGGGTCTGTGTCTGAAATGGAACGAGCCCAGAGGTCATCAGGCGAGGCTAGGCCCTGTTCGGCACATCCCGAATGGGCTAAGTAGGCGATAGTCGCTCTACTGACACGATTAAGTCAGTAACCAATCAGCGCAGGCCGAATATGGTGTATCGCTTCTTGTCAGCGCCGCGTTACGCCCCTGTCAGGATCGCGCATGACGCAACCGGCGCAGTGACCGTTCCCGGCCGAGCAGCTCCATCGACTCGTACAGCGGCGGCGACACCGTGCGGCCCGACACGGCGACCCGCACGGGCGCGAACGCCTTGCGGGGCTTGAGGCCGAGCCCGTCGATCAAGGCCTCCCGCAGCGCCGTCTCGATCGCCGCCGTCGTCCACTCGGCGAGGCCCTCGAGTGCGGCGATGCTCGCGTCGAGCACCGGGCCGGCGGCCTCGCCGAGCGCCTTGGCGGCGGCGTCCGGTTCGGGCGCGAACTCGTCGTCGGCGGTGAAAAGAAACCTGACCATCTCGGCGGCGTCGGAAAGTACGGTCACCCGCTCCCTGACCAGCGGCGAGATTGCGGTCAGCACCCTTATCTGCTCGTCCGACGGGCTTTCCGGCAGGATTTTCGCCGATATGAGGTAGGGCACGACCCGCTCGGCGAAATCCGTCTCGGACAGCCGGCGAATGTGCTCGGCGTTGATCGCCTCGGCCTTCTTGAGGTCGAACCGCGCGGGGTTCGAGCTCACCCGGGAGATGTCGAACGCCTCGACCATCTCCGCCATGGTGAAGATGTCCCGGTCCTCGGCGATCGCCCAGCCGAGCAGCGCGAGGTAGTTGAGCAGGCCCTCGGGCAGGAAGCCGCGGTCACGGTAGTTGAACAGGTTGGACTCGGGGTCGCGCTTGGACAGCTTCTTGTTGCCCTCGCCGCGGATCAGCGGCATGTGCCCGAAGACAGGCGTGAAGGTGGCCACGCCGATCCGCTCGAGCGCGGCGTAGAGCCCGATCTGCCGGGGCGTGGACGGCAGCAGGTCCTCGCCGCGCAGCACGTGGGTGATCCGCATCAGCGCGTCGTCGACCGGGTTGGTCAGCGTGTACAGCGGGGCGCCGTTCGCCCGCACCAGCACCGGGTCGGGCACGGAGCCGACCTTGAACGTGACCTCGCCGCGGACGAGGTCGGTGAACGTGATGTCCTCGGCCGGCATCCGCAGCCGCAGCACCGGCTCGCGCCCCTCGGCGCGCAGCTCGGCCCTGCGGGCGTCGGTCAGTTCGCGGTCGGCGTTGTCGTAGCCGAGCTTCGGGTCCTGGCCCGCGGCGCGGCGGCGCGCCTCGACCTCCTCGGGCGTGGAGAAGGACTCGTACAGCTCACCGGCCTCGAGCAGCCGGCGCGCCACGTCGGCGTAGAGCTCGCCGCGCTCGCTCTGCCGGTACGGCCCGTCCGGGCCGCCGACCTCGGGCCCCTCGTCCCAGTCCAGGTTCAGCCACCGCAGCCCGTCGAGCAGCGCGCGGTAGCTCTCCTCGGAGTCGCGCGACGCGTCGGTGTCCTCGATGCGGAACACGACCTTGCCGCCGTGGTGGTGAGCGAACGCCCAGTTGAACAACATCGTCCGGATCAGCCCCACGTGCGGGGTTCCGGTGGGCGACGGGCAGAAGCGGACCCGGACGGCGGGTGCGGATGCAGTACTCATGGCCCGATCAGGGTATCTGCCTTGACGCACGGCCCCTCCCGGTGCATCCTGAAGTTATTCAACACATGGTGAAATTAGGGTGACACTGGAGGGGATTCACATGGCGGACACCGAGCGGACGACCTGCCTCGTCGCCGGTGGCGGACCGGCGGGCATGGTGCTGGGCCTGCTGCTGGCGCGAGCGGGCATCGAGGTGACCGTGCTGGAGAAGCACGGGGACTTCCTGCGCGACTTCCGCGGCGACACCGTGCATCCGTCGACGCTGGACCTGCTCGACGAGCTCGGCCTGGGCGAGCAGTTCGCCAAGCTGCCGCAGCGCCGGCTGGAGCAGGCGCAGGTGCCCTACCGCAACGGCACGTTGAAGTTCGCCGACTTCACCCAGCTGAGCGGCAGGCACAAGCACCGCTACGTCTCGCTGGTGCCGCAGTGGGACCTGCTCGACCTGCTGGCCTGCGCGGCGAAGGAGGAGCCGTCGTTCACGCTGCGGATGAACACCGAGGCCACCGGCCTGGTCCACGAGGACGGCCGGGTCACCGGCGTCGAGTACCGCACCCGCGAGGGCGCGACCGGGCGGATCATGGCCGATCTGACCGTCGCCTGCGACGGCCGGACCTCGGTGCTGCGCAAGGCCGCGGCGATGACCGTGCGGGACTTCCCGACACCGCTGGACGTGTGGTGGTTCCGGCTGCCGCGCAAGGACACCGACCCGTCCGGCGCGGTCGGCGTGGTCAGCCACAGCCGGGCCGCGGTGCTGCTGGACCGCGGGTCCTACTGGCAGAGCGCCACGCTGATCAAGAAGGGCTCGGACCCCGAGCAGCGCCAGGGGCCGGTGCGGGACATGGTGGCGAGCATCGCCGAGGTCGCGCCGTGGCTGTCCGACCGGGTCGACGCGCTGGCGTCGTGGGACGAGGTGAAACTGCTCGACGTGCGCCTCGACCGGCTGGAGCGGTGGTTCCGCGAGGGCCTGCTGTGCATCGGCGACGCCGCGCACGCGATGTCCCCGGTCGGCGGGGTGGGCATCAACCTGGCCGTGCAGGACGCGGTCGCCGCGGCCACGCTGCTCGCCGAGCCGCTGCGCCGGGGCACGCTGTCCACGGCCGACCTCGCGAAGGTGCAGCGCCGCCGCCGGATGCCGACCAACGTGGTGCAGGGCATGCAGCGGTTCCTGCACGCGCGGGTGCTTAGCCGGGCGCTGGCCGGCGACATCGACATGGTCAACCGCGAGAAGCCGCCGGTGCCGATGCGGCTCGTCGAGCGTTTCCCGAAGCTGCGCGGCATCCCGGCCTACGCGATCGGCTACGGCGTGCGCCCCGAGCACGCGCCGCCCTTTGCCCGTCGCTAGAGCCCGTCGCTAGAGCCCGGCGCTGGAGCCCGGCGCTAGAAGGAGCCGGTGAAGGTGACGGTCAAGTCGTCGTCCGGGGTGACGACGATCCGGCCGTTGGCGCTGAACTCCTGGTTGCGGTTCTCGCCCTCCGAACTGACGTAGGAGAAGCTGCCGGAGTTGGCGGCGAACCGCAGGCTCGGCTTCGTCGTGCCTTCGGGCCCGTAGTCGACCTGGTAGGACTGGATGGAATCCAGCGTCGGCTGCCGGCGCAGCCGGATGTTCGTCGCGAAGTCGGCGGAGGCCTTCAGGAAGTACGGGCAGTTCGACGGCATGTTCGACGCCCGGGCGACGCAGTCGGTGACGTAGGTGGCGAGCCGGCTGGTCACGGCGCTGGTCAGCTCGGGAGTCGCCCGGTAGGACAGCTGCGCCTCGGCCGTCTGCGTGTCGGTGTCGGCCGGCCGCTCCTCGAAGTCCTTGCCGGTCGCGACGACCTGGTTCGGCGTGGCGGTCAGGTAGCGCGACTCGTGGCCACGAACCTCGTAGGTCGCCGGGTAGACGAAGAAGCGGCGATCGGGGAAGCCGTCGCGGACCGGACCGCTGACCGGCACGGTGGCGCCGCCGAGCGAGGCGGTGTCGAGCCGTGCCTCGTTGGTCTCGACACGCACGGGCACGAGCAGCGGGTCGATCACCCGCCAGTCGTGCAGCAGGCCCGCGGTGGTGCCGGCCCGCTTCGCACGGAGCACGACCGAGGTCTGCGTGTCGCCGAGGTCGTAGGTGACGTCGACCTCGACGACGTCCGCGGCGATGTCGGCGTCGAAGCGCAGGTCGACCTCCCGCACGACGATGCGCCGCGACGCCGAGCCGAGCACCTCGTCGGTGAGCAGCGCGGGGTCGACGCCCTCGGCGAAGTGCCGTGGGTCGACGGCCGCGTTCGCCGCGGCCGCGTCACCGCGGGCGATGGCGTCCACGTACTCGCGAACCGCGGCCAGCGGCGCGTCCGCGTTGTGGTTCACCACGACCGTCCCGACCACGATGCCGGCGACGAGCAGGACCGTGAGCGCGAGCGCCGCGACGACCGCGCGCCGGCTCCGCCGCGGCGCGCCGGGCGCCGCCGTGTCGTCACCCGCGTCCGCGCGAGCCTCACTGTCGGTCTGCGGGCCGGTCGATGTCACGTTGTTCCCTTACAGGTCGGTGGTGAACGCGATCGTCAGGTCGTCGTCCGGGGTCACCGTGATCCGGGCGTAGACGCGGAACGGTTCGTCGCCCGTATCGCCGTCCGTGTCGGTGTAGGAGAAGCTGCCGTTCCCGGCGACCATGCGCAGCGGCGGTTCGGTGCGCTCGCCCCGGTAGACGACCTGGTAGGACTGGATGGACTGGATCACCGGCTGCCGGTCGAGGCGGGCGCTGCGCAGCAGGCCCACGCTGTTGAGGAGGGTGTCCGGGCAGTTGGTCGGCGGCTTCGGCACGGCGGCGAGACAAGCCGTGACGTGCTTGGCCATCCGGTCGGTCAGGATGCCCTTGAGCTCGCTCGTGGCCCGGTAGTACACCGTCCCGTCCACGACGTCGTTGTCGGGCTCCGACGGGCGCTCGCCGTAGTCGCGGTTCGCCGCGGCGACGGCCTCCGGCTGCGCCGCGAGATAGCGGGACTCATGCCCGTGCAACGGGTACACGCCGGGGTAGACGAAGAACCGGTGCTGCGGGAAGCCCTCGTACTCCGAGCCGCTCACCGGCACCGTGCCCGCGCCGAACCCGGCGGTCTCCTGGCTCGACTCGTTGGTCTGCACGCGGACGGGCACGAGCAGCGGGTCGATCACCCGCCACTCGTGCAGCAGGCCCGCGGTGGTGCCGGCCCGCTTCGCGCGCAGCATGACCACGGACTTCACGTTGCCGAGGGTGTAGTCGACGTCGACCTCGACGACGTCCGCGTCGAGGTCGGCGCTGAAGTCGAGGTTGATCTCGCCGACCGTGATGCGCTGCGTGGCCGACCGCAGCACCTCGTCGGTCAGCAGGGCGGGATCGACGCCGGGGCCGAAGGACTTCGGATCGACGAGGGCGTTCGCCGCGGTGGCGTCGCCGCGCGCGATCGCGTCCACGTACGCGCGGACCGCCTCGACGGGAGCGTCCTCGTTGCGGCCGGACACGACCACCGCGCCGGTGATGGCCGCCGCCACGAGGACCACGGCCACCAGCGCGAGGATCCACCAGCGGCGCCTGGGCCGGGGCCCGACCGCCGCGATCGCGGCGGCGCCGCGCGGATCGTCGGGCCGGGCCTCCGGGTCGGTCTGCGACACGCTTTCCCCTCTCGTCACGTGCCGGTCCGACGACCGTCGCGCGACGGCGGTTCCTCAGTCCGGCGTGCCGTGCCAGCGCCACTCGGTGAGCCGCGGCCGGTCGGGCAGCTCCGCACGGCCGGTGGCCCACAGCAGCGTCCGCCACCGGTCCGGATCGGCCGGGGCGTCGGGGAAGAGTCTGGCGAGCACCCGGTCGCACAGGCGCGCCGGGGGCACGAGGTCGACGCCCAGCCCCTCGGCGATGTCGTGGCCGTGCACCAGCGTCTCGACGATGCCCATGGCGGCGAAGCCGGCCGGGTCCGACTCGCCGAAGCTGTGGTAGGCCCGCACCGAGGACGGCGTCGTGCGGACCATGGCGACCAGCAGCGCGCCACATGCCTCGACCACCTGGAGCAGGCCGGACGGGTCGGCGGCACGGTCGGCGAAGATCACGTTCTTCGGCCCGTCCGGGTGCTGGCGGACGAACACGAACGGCACCTCACCACCCCGCGGCGGCCGGCGCGGGCCCAGCTGGGCGGCGTAGGCGAACAGGTCGTCCGCGAGGTGCTCGGCGGTCTCCCAGCAGGTCCACGTCAGCGACCCGGCCGGCACGTCCCAGTCCGCCGACACGGCTTCGCCCAGCGTCGCGACGACGAGCTCCACCGCATCGTCAAGATCGTCTGCCGTCAGCATTCGATGACGTTCACGGCCAGGCCCCCGCGGGCCGTCTCCTTGTACTTCACCTTCATGTCCTTGCCGGTCTCTCGCATGGTCTTGATGACCTTATCGAGGGACACCACCTGGTTTCCGTCGCCGTGCAGCGCCATCCGCGCGGCGTTGATCGCCTTCACCGACGCCATCGCGTTGCGCTCGATGCACGGGATCTGCACGAGCCCGCCGACCGGGTCGCAGGTCAGCCCCAGGTTGTGCTCCATGCCGATCTCGGCGGCGTTCTCCACCTGCTCCGGTGTCCCGCCCAGCACCTCGCACAGCGCGCCCGCGGCCATCGAGCACGCCGAGCCGACCTCGCCCTGGCAGCCGACCTCGGCGCCGGAGATCGACGCGGTCTCCTTGTAGATCACGCCGATCGCGCCCGCGGTCAGCAGGAACCGGACCACGCCGGCCGGGGACGCGCCCGGCACGAACCGCGCGTAGTAGTGCAGGACCGCCGGGATGATGCCGGCCGCGCCGTTGGTGGGCGCGGTGACGACCCGGCCGCCGGACGCGTTCTGCTCGTTGACCGCCAGCGCGAACAGGTTGACCCAGTCCATGACGCGCAGCGGGTCGGTGGAGAACGTGTCCGACGTCAGCCGCTGGTACATCTCCCGCGCCCGGCGGCGCACCTTCAGCCCGCCGGGCAGCACGCCGTCGTGGGTGTAGCCGCTGCGCACGCACTCCTGCATGACGTCCCAGATGCCGGTGAGCCCGGCGCGGATCTCGTCGTCGGTGCGCCACGCGGTCTCGTTGGCGCGCATCACCTCGCTGATCGCGAGCCCGGTGTGCCGGCAGTGCGCGAGCAGCTCGGCGCCGGTGCGGAACGGGTAGGCGACCTCGGTGTCGTCGACCTTGATGCGGTCGGCCCCCTGCGCCTCCTCGTCGACGACGAACCCGCCGCCGACCGAGTAGTACGTCCGCTCCCGCTCGACACCCGGGCCGGTCGCGCGGAAGCGCATCCCGTTGGGGTGGAACGGAAGGCTCTTGCGCCGGTGCAGCACCAGGTCCACGTCGGGGTCGAAGTCGATCTCGCGCTCGCCCAGCAGCACGAGCCGCTTGGTGGCGCGGATCTCGGTCGACCCGGTCGACGACCGCGTCCGTGTCGACGGTCTCCGGCTCCTCGCCGGCGAGCCCGAGCAGCACCGCGCGGTGGCTGCCGTGCCCGTGCCCGGTGGCGCCGAGCGAGCCGAACAGCTCGGCGCGCACCGACGTGACCGACGCCAGCAGCCGGTCCTCGGCGAGCCCGGCCACGAACGTTCGCGCGGCCCGCATGGGGCCGACGGTGTGCGAAGAGGACGGTCCGATGCCGACGGAGAACAGCTCGAACACGCTGATGGGCACTAAAACTCCTTGGAGGCGTCTACCAGCCAGTCTGCCAGGTACGGCGCGAACGACCCCCGTACCAGCACATGGTAGGTCGGCCCGGTGGCGGCAGGTGCGGAGTCGACCTGCCGCAGGACCACCTGCGACCGGGCCAGCAGCGTCTGCGCGCAGTGGCCGGGGCCGAACGCCCGCGGGTGCAGGTCGATCGACATGCCCTTCTCCAGGACGTCGCGGGCGTTCGGGCCGGACAGCTCGATCGTCGTGCGGTTGGCGGAAACGTCGACAACGGACTCCGCGGACTCCGCGGTGAGTTCCGCCACAGGGTCGCCGTCCGGGGCGACGACGAGGTACTCGTCGGGGCCCAGCCACAGGATCGCCCGCTCCCCCGCGGTCGCCACCCGGTTCGGCGCGGGTACCGCGACGCCGAGCAGCGTCCCGCCTGCCGTGCGGACGTTGATCATCGTGAGGAACGGGATCTCCCGCACGTCGTCCCGCCCGGCCAGGGGGCTGCGGCGAAGCTCAACCGTCACGGCGGGTCCCTTCCGGGTCGTAGAGCACGGGTTCGGTCACGGTGGCCGCGATCGTGCGGTCGCCCAGCGGCGCGTGCAGGACCTGGCCGAGCCGGTCCCGGCCGCTCTTCACCAGCGCCAGCGCGAACGTCCGGCCCAGCGCCGCGCTGCGGTAGCTGGACGTCACGTGGCCGAGCATCGGCACCGGCGGTTCGAGCGGCACGCCGGCCGCGACGAGCTGCGCGCCCTCCGGCAGCAGCGCGTCGGGGTCCACCGGCAGCAGGCCGACGAGCTGCTTGCGGTCCGGGCGCGCGGTGTCCGGCCGGCGCAGCGACCGGCTGCCGACGAACTGCTTGCGCTTGGACACGATCCACTCCATGCCGAGGTCGATCGGGGTGACCGTGCCGTCGGTGTCCTGCCCGACGATCGGGTAGCCCTTCTCCGCGCGCAGCACGTGCATGGTCTCCGTGCCGTACGGCGTGATCCCGTGCTCCTCGCCCGCCGCGTACACCGCCTCCCACACCGCGAGCCCGTACCAGGCCGCGACGTTGATCTCGTACGCCAGCTCGCCGGAGAAGCTGATCCGCGCGATCCGGGCCGGCACCCCGTTCGCGAGCGTGGTGTCGAGGAACGTCATGAACGCCAGGTCCACCGCGTCCGGTGCGAGCTGCCCGACGACCGCGCGCGACCTCGGCCCGACGACCGCGATCGTCGCCCACTGCTCGGTGACCGACGTCAGCCGCACCCGCAGCGTCGGCCACTCGGTCTGCAGCCACTCCTCGAACCAGTCGAGCACCGCGGCCGCGTTGCCGGTGGTCGTGGTGGCGAGGTAGCGGTCCTCGGCCAGCCGCAGCACCACGCCGTCGTCGAACACCATGCCGTCGGCCGTGCACAGCAGGCCGTAGCGCGCCGAGCCGACCGCGAGCTTCTTGAACGCGTTGGTGTACATGCGGTTCAGGAACTCGCCCGCGTCCGGCCCGACGATCTCGATCTTGCCGAGCGTGGACGCGTCCTGCATGCCGACGCCGGTCGCGGGCCGCCCCGCACTCGCGCAGCACGGCGGCGGTCATGTCCTCGCCGGGCCGCGGGTAGTACCAGGGCCGCTTCCACTGGCCGACGTTCTCGAACTCGGCGCCGTGGGCGACGTGCCAGTCGTGGATCGCGGTCACCCGCACCGGGTCGTGCAGCGCGCCGCGGTCGCGGCCGGCGAGCAACGCGAACGGCACCGGCGTGTACGGCGGGCGGAACGTCGTCGGCCCCGGCGGGCCGGCGCCGAGCGCCTCGGCGATCACGCCCAGCGTGGTCACCCCGGCGGTCTTGCCCTGGTCGTGCGCGGTGCCGATCGTGGTGTACCGCTTGACGTGCTCGGCCGAGCGCATGCCGGCCCCGGTCGCGCGCAGCACGTCGGCCACCGTGGCGTCGCGCTGCAGGTCGACGAAGTGGGTGTCCCACCGGCCGTCCGGCGCCGGGATCGTCCACAGTGGCTGGTTCGGGTCCAGCTCCCCGTTCGCCGACCCCACGGAAACGTTTGCCTGCCACGAGCGGTCCGGCACGAACGCGGCCAGCGCCTCGTCGTAACGCACGGTCCCGCGGGCCTGGCTGTGCAGGTGCACCACCGGGTTCCAGCCGCCGGACACCGCGACCAGGTCGCAGCCGACCGTCTCGATCGGACCGCCGCCCGGCGCGCCGAGGTGCGCGGCGCGCACCTCCGGGTCGCCCTCGGTGCCGGTCACGACCGTGCCGGACCGCACCTCGCCGCCCGCCGCGCGCACCGCGTCCGCCGCCGCCGACCCCGTGCGCGCGTCGGCGACGAGGACGTCCACACCGGACGCGAGCAGGTCGAGCGCGGTCGCGTAGGCGCTGTCGTTGGTGGTGCACACGACCGCGCGGGTGCCGAGCCGGACGGCGTACCGGTTGAGGTAGGTGCGCACGGCGCCGGCCAGCATCACGCCCGGCCGGTCGTTGTCGGCGAACACCAGCGGCCGCTCGTGCGCGCCGGTCGCCAGCACGACGCGGCCGGCCCGCACGTGCCACAGCCGCCCGCCGCCGGGCCGGCGCTGCGCGATCGTCAGGTAGTTGTGGTCGTAGTAGCCGAACACCGTGGCCCGCGCGAGCACCCGCGTCTCGGCGAAGTCGGCCAGCTCGGCGACCGCCGCCGCGGCCCGCCCCGCACCGTCGCGTTCGGACAGCAGCGAGCCGCCCGGCTCGGCCTGCTCGTCGGCCAGGATCACCCGCGCGCCGCTCGCCCCGGCCGCCAGCGCCGCGGCGAGCCCGGCCGGGCCGGCGCCGACCACGAGCACGTCGCAGTGCGCGTACTTCTTGTCGTAGTGCCCGTCGTCCGGTTCGACGAGCCGGCCGCGACCGGACAGCGTCACGGCCGCGAGCCCGTCGTACAGCTCGACGGTCGTGGCCGGGAGCATGGGCGACGGGCCGACCTGCAGCAGCGCGTTGGGCTCCGCCACCCCGGCGTCCACGATCCCGCGGGGCCGGTCCAGGTAGGCGCTGCGGCCGACCTGCCGGACCCCGTTCGCCAGCAACGCCGACGCGACCGTGTCGCCCCGGAACCCGGTGTGGGACACACCGTCCACAGTGAACGTTCAGCGGCGCGGACCGGTCGACGAGGCCGCCGTGCGGGAGCCTCATGAGCGGTCCCCGAGGAACTCGTGGGTCGCCGTGTCGCGCACCGCGTCGAACCAGCGCCGGCAGCCCTGCGAGTGCACCCAGCGCTCCGCGAACGGGCCCTTCGGGTTGTCGCGGACGAACACGTACTCGGCCCACTCCGCGTCGGTCAGCGCCTCCGGGTCGTCCGGATAGGACACGCCGGCCTGGCCGCCGTAGGAGAACTCCACCTCGTCCCGGTCACCGCACCAGGGACACCGGATCAGCAGCATGGCGATCCCCTCAGTGTGCGACGGCCGCGGCGCCGTGCTCGTCGATCAGCGCACCGGTCGTGAACCGGTCCAAACCGAACGGTCTGTTCAGCTCGTGGGGCTCGCCCGTGGCGATCGTGTGCGCGTACACCCAGCCCGAGGCCGGCGTGGCCTTGAACCCGCCGGTCCCCCAGCCGCAGTTGACGTACAGCCCATCGAGCGGAGTCGGGCCGATGATCGGCGACGCGTCCGGGGAGACGTCCACGATGCCGCCCCAGGTGCGCAGCACGTGCGCGTGCCCGAAGATCGGGAACAGCTCCAGCGCCGCCGCCAGCTGGTGCTCGATCACGTGCACCGAGCCGCGCTGGGCGTAGGAGTTGAACGGGTCGATCCCGGCGCCCAGCACCAGCTCGCCCTTGTGCGCCTGGCTGACGTAGACGTGCACGTGGTTGGACATCACGACGCACGGGTGCACGGGCTCGAGCAGCTCGGAGACCAGCGCCTGCAACGGGTGGCTCTGGATCGGCAGCCGGATCCCCGCGAGCGAGGCCAGCACCGACGAGTGGCCGGCCGACGCCAGCGCCACCGCACCGGCGCGGATCGGCCCGCGGTTCGTCTCCACCCCGACCACCCGGTCGCCGTGCCGGACGAACCCGGTGACCTCGCAGCCCTGCACGAGGTCGACGCCGAGCCGGTCCGCGCCGCGCGCGTAGGCCCACGCGACGTGGTCGTGCTTGGCGATCCCGCCGCGCGGCTGCAGCGTCGCGCCGAGCACCGGGTAGCGCACGTCCGGCGAGGTGTTGACGATCGGGCAGAACTCCTTGACCTGCTCCGGCGTCAGCCACTCCGCGTCGACCCCGTTGAGCCGGTTGGCGTTCACCCGGCGCGTGCCCTCGCGCACGTCGCCCAGCGTGTGCGCGAGGTTCAGCACGCCGCGCTGGCTGAACAGGATGTCGTAGTCCAGCTCCTCGGACAGGCCCTCCCAGAGCTTGAGCGCGTGCTCGTAGATCCCCGCGCTCTCGTCCCACAGGTAGTTGGAGCGGATGATCGCCGTGTTGCGGGCCATGTTCCCGCCGGCGAGCCAGCCCTTCTCCAGCACGGCCACGTTGGTGATCCCGTGGTTGCGCGCCAGGTAGTACGCGGTAGCGAGCCCGTGCCCACCCGCGCCGATGATCACGACGTCGTAGGACCACTTCGGCGAAGGATTGCGCCAGAGGAAGTCCGGATGGTTCTCCATGACTAATCCCCCAGTTCCTTGCGACGTCGGGTGACGTACTCGGCCAGCTCCTCACGGATCGCGTCGTCCAGCGGCGGCTGTTCGTACTCCGCGAGCTTCTTCTTCGCGATGTCGCCCGCGCGGGCCGAGGTGTCCTTGGCCCCGTTGCGCATCCACCGCTCGTAGTTCTCCGAGCTCGACAGGAACGGCCGGTAGAAGCAGGTGCGGAACCGCTCCAGCGTGTGCGCCGCGCCGAGGAAGTGCCCGCCGTGGCCGACCTCGGCGTGCGCGTCGAACGCCAGCGACTCCTCGGTGATCTCGAGTGGACGGAACTCCTGCTGCAGCATCTCCAGCACCTGCACGTCGATGACGAACTTCTCGAACGACGACACCAGCCCGCCCTCGAGCCAGCCCGCGGAGTGCATGACCCAGTTGATGCCGGCGAGGAACGTCGGCATCATCGTCATCAGGCCCTCGTAGGACGCCTGCGCGTCGGCCGTCTGGCTCGACGTCAGCCCGCCGCCCGACCGCACCGGCAGCCCGAACCGGCGGGCGATCTGGCCGGTGCACAGCAGGCCGACCGCCGACTCCGGGGTGCCGAAGCACGGCGAGCCGGACTGCATGTCGATGTTGGACAGGAACGAGCCGAAGATCACCGGCGCGCCCGGGCGGATCAGCTGCGACAGCGCGATCCCGGACAGCGCCTCGGCCATCTGCTGGGCCAGCGTGGCGGGGATGGACACCGGCGACATCGCGCCCATCAGCAGGAACGGGGTCAGCACCACCGGCTGGTTCGCCGAGGTGTACTCGAACTGCGCCTCCAGCATCCGGTCGTCCCAGCGCAGCGGCGAGTTGCAGTTGATGAGCGAGATCGTGGCCGGTGTCTGCTCGATGGCCTCACGGCCGCCGAAGAGGATCTCGGTCATCCGGATCGTGTCGGCGGCGTTGACCGCGGACACGACGTTGCCCATGTAGAACTTGTCCGTCAGCGTCTGCAGCGCGTAGGTCATGTCGAGGTGGCGGGAGTCCAGCGGCGCGTCGTTCGGCTCGCAGATCACGCCGCCCGCGGTGTCCAGCACCGGGAAGCTCTGCGCCAGCCGGGCGAAGTTCTCGAAGTCGGCCATCGACCCTTCGCGGCGCACCTCGCCCTCGCGCACGAACGGCGGCCCGTACACGCCGCCGAACACCATGCTGTCGCCGCCGACGTGCACGTTGTTGGCGGGGTTGCGGGCCTGCACGTCGAACTCGCGTGGCGCCAGCTTCACCTGTTCGAGAAGAAAGTCCGGATCGAACCGGACGTTGTTGTCCTCGACCTTCTGGCCCGCCTTGCGGAACAGCTCCAGCGCGCGGTCGGACAGGAACTCGACCCCGATCTCGGACACGATCCGGCGCCACCCGGAGTCGAGCACCTCCATCGCGTCCGCGGACAGGATTTCGTAACGAGGCAACTGGTTGCGGAACATCGCTCTCCTTGACGCACTCCCTTGACGCCCGGTCTCGCCGGATCTTACGCTCTGATTATGGAACCGTGGTTCCATATTATGAAACTCTGATTCGTGGGCGAGGAGGCCGGGTGACGGCGCCGGTGGGCAGTCAAGCGGTGGACCGGGCAGCAGCGCTGCTCGCGCTCATCGTCGAGTCCGACGAGCCCCGCACGTTCACCTCGCTCGTCGACGAGCTCGGCCTCGCGAAGTCGACGACCTCGCGGTTGCTGAACGCCCTCGAACGCAACCGGCTGGTCCGCCGCGACCGCGCGGGCCTGTTCCGCCCCGGTCCGCTGTTCGCCGTGTACGCCGCCCAGCACGACACCTCGCAGGACCTGCTCGATGTCGCGCAGCCGACCCTCGACGAGATCGGCGAGCGGACCGGCGAGACGGTGAACCTCGCGGTGGCGCGCGGCGACGAGGTCGTGCAGATCGCCCAGGTCGACTCGAGCTACCTGCTCGGCCTGACCAACTGGCTCGACGTCACCGTGCCACCGCACTGCTCGGCGCTGGGCAAGGTGTTCTACGCCTACAAGGTGATGTCCCTTCCGGACGGTGAGCTACCCCCGCCGGCCCGCGGGCGGCTCCTGTCCCGCGCGGACCTCGAGGCAGACCTGGTGGAAACGGTCCGGCGTGGCTGGGCGATGACCTGGGAGGAACTCGAGGAGGGACTCGTCGCCGTCGCCGCGCCCGTCCGCGCGCGCGACGGCAGCGTCGTCGCGGCGATCTCCGTGTCCGGCCCCACCAACCGCATCACCGAGTCCGACGTCACCCGCCTCGGCGAGCAGCTCGCCGCCGAGACCCTCGCCATCTCCAGACAGCTCGGGTACCGACCAGGAAAGGCCAAGCCATGAGCCCCGACGAGATCCTCAAGGCCCTGTACGACGAGACCCTCGTCGGCAACGCCCCGCGCGTGCTCGAACTGACCAACATCGGCCTCGACTCGGGGATGTCGCCGGAGACCATGCTCTTCGACGCGCTGATCCCGTCGCTGGAGGAGGTCGGCGCCCGGTTCGAGCGCGGTGACTTCTTCGTGCCCGAGATGCTGATCGCCGGCAAGGCCATGAGCGGCGCGCTCGACGTGCTGCGCCCGCTGCTCGCCGACACCGGCGTGGAGACGGTCGGCACGTTCCTCATGGGCACCGTCAAGGGCGACGTGCACGACATCGGCAAGAACCTGGTCAACATCATGCTCGAGGGCGCCGGCTTCCACGTGATCGACCTCGGCGTGCAGGTGGCGCCGGAGAAGTTCGTGGCCGCGATCGAGGAGTACAAGCCGGACGTGGTCGGCTTCTCCGCGTTCCTCACCACGACCATGCCGATGTTCAAGGCCAACATCAACGCGCTGGTGAAGGCGGGCCTGCGGGACCAGGTGATCGTCATGGTCGGCGGCGCGCCGGTCACCCAGGAGTACGCCGACGCCGTGGGCGCCGACGGGTACGCCGCCGACGCGTCCGCGGCCGTCAAGCGGGCCAAGGAGCTCATCCACAAGCGCCGCGTCGCGGCCGTCTAGTTCCCGGAGCGTCCTATGCAGACAGTCATCTCCTCGGCCACCCGGACCGTCACGATCGGCTCGGACGAGCCGTTCTGCATCATCGGCGAGCGGATCAACCCCACCGGCCGGTCGAAGTTCCAGGAACAGCTGCGCGCCGGCGACCTGTCCCGCATCGAGGCCGACGTCGCGCAGCAGGTCGCGGGCGGCGCGATGGTGCTCGACGTGAACATGGGCGTGCCGCTCACCGACGAGGCCGAGCTGCTGTGCGCGGCCATCAAGCTGGTGCAGGGGCTGACCGACCTGCCCCTGGTGATCGACTCGTCGGTCGTCGGCGCGCTCGACGCGGCGCTGGAGGTCTACCAGGGCAAGCCGCTGGTGAACTCGGTGACCGGCGAGAAGGAGCGGCTCGACGAGATCCTCCCCCTGGTCCGCCGCCACGGCGCCGCGGTGATCGCGCTGCCCAACGAGGAGGACGAGATCCCCGACGACCCGCGCAAGCGGCTCGAGATCACCCGCAAGATCCTCGACGTCGCCGTCGGCCAGTACGAAATCCCGCTCGCCGACATCGTGATCGACCCGCTCGCCATGCCGATCGGCGCGGACACCACGCTGGTCAACAAGACGCTCGAGACGATCTGGCTGATCCGCGAGGAGTTCGGCGTCAACATGACCCTCGGCGCCGGCAACGTCTCCTTCGGCATGCCCAACCGGCCCGTGCTCGGCGCGACGTTCCTGCCGATTGCCATGCACTGCGGGCTCACCTCGGCGATCATGGACGCCCGCAACCCGGTGATGGTCGAGTCGGTCAAGGCCGCGGACCTGCTGCTGGGCAACGACGCGTGGGGCGCCGCCTGGATCGCCGCCCACCGCGCGAAGCTGAAGGCCGCCGCCGAAGCCGCCACGACATGACCGACCGGGTCCGGATCTCCTTCACCCCGAACGATCGTGAGGTCCGGGTGCCCTCCGGTGTGTCCGTGTTCGACGCGGCCAGCTGGCACGGCATCGCCATCGACTCGACCTGCGGCGGGCACGGCACCTGCCGCAAGTGCAAGGTCCGCATCGACGGCCCGGTCGAGGTGTCCACATCGGACCCGCGGGCGTTCTCGCCGGACGAGCTGGCCGCCGGCTGGCGGCTCGCGTGCCTGGCGAAGGCGGACGCGGACCTCGCGGTCGAGGTGCCACCGATGACGACCCGGCCGAAGGCGGCCACGGTCGGCGTCGGCCGGCAGGTGATCCTGCGCCCGGCCGTGCAGAAGCGCTGCGTGACGCTGACCGAGCCGTCCCTCGCCGACCAGCAGTCCGATGTGGAGCGCCTGCTCGCCGCGCTGGACGACCTCGAGCTGACCGTCGACCTGCGCGCGGTGCGCAACCTGCCGAAGGCGTTGCGGGACAACGACTTCACCGTCACCGCCGTCGTGGTCGACGACCGGCTGGTGGACGTCGAGCCGGGCGACACCAGCGAGGAGCGCTACGGCATCGCGTTCGACCTGGGCACCACCACGGTCGTCGCCACGCTGCTCGACCTGTCCACCGGCACGCCGGCGGCCGTCCGCTCGATGCTCAACCGCCAGCAGCCCTTCGGGGCGGACGTGATCACCCGGATCAGCGCCACGATGCTCGACCCCGAGGCGATGGGCAGGCTCACCGCGGCCGCGCACGAGACGCTGGCGACGCTCACCCGCGAGGTGTGCGAGGAGGCAGGCGTCGACCCGCTGCGGGTGTACGAGGTGGCGCTCGCCGGCAACGCCACGATGACCCAGCTGGCGCTGGGCATCGACCCGGAGCCGCTCGGCGTGGCGCCGTTCGTCATGGCCACCCGCACGCTCCCCCGCGTGCTGGCCACCGACCTCGGCGTGCCGGTGCACCCGGGCGCGCCCGCGTACACGTTCCCCGCGCTCGGCGCGTACGTCGGCGGCGACATCGTGTCCGGGATGCTGGCGTCCGGAATGGACCGGGACAAGCGTTTGCGGCTGTTCGTCGACGTGGGCACCAACTGCGAGATCGTGCTCGGCGACGGCCGGCGGCTGGTGGCGACCGCGGCGCCGGCCGGCCCGGCGTTCGAGGGCGCGGCGATCCGGTGCGGCATGCGGGCCGCCGAGGGCGCGGTCGAGGTCGTCAAGATCGACCAGGAGGACGTGCACCTCCAGGTGATCGGCGACGTCGAGCCGGTGGGCCTGTGCGGCTCGGGGCTGGTGGACGCGGTGGCGGAGCTGGTCGCGATCGGGCTGCTGGACTCCTCCGGCCGGCTCATGGCGTTCGACGCGGCGAAGGAGAAGTTCCCGGGGCTGGCGGACCGGCTGCGCGAGGTCAACGGCGAGCGGGTGTTCATGCTGCACGAGCCCGACATCTACCTGTCGCAACGCGACGTACGCGAGCTGCAGTTCGCGAAGGCGGCGATCGCCACCGGCTGGCGGCTGCTCGTCGAGGAGCTCGGCGTCACCGCGTCGGACATCCAGCAGGTGCTGCTGGCCGGCTCGTTCGGTTCCTACCTGTCGCCGGCCAACGCGGTGCGGATCGGGCTGGTGCCGGACATCTCGGTGCTGCGGATCGTGAGTGCGGGCAACGTGGCGGGCGAGGGCGCGAAGATGACGCTGCTGTCCCTGCGCGAGCGGGCCGGCGCCACCGCCCTGCTGAGGGAGGTGCGCTATGTCGAGCTCTCCGACCGCCCGGACTTCAACGACCGGTTCATCGAGCAGCTCTCCTTCCCGGCCTGAGGTCGCCGTCACCATCGCCGTCGTCGCCTGCGGCGCGCTGTCCCTGCACGTCACGGAGATCGCCACGCGGCGCGGCTGGCCGGTGCACGTCCACCCGCTGCCACCCCTGCTGCACAACCGTCCCGCGCGGATCGCCGCCGAGGTCGAGGCCGCGCTCGACTCGCTGTCGTCCTACGACCGGGTGGCCGTGGCGTTCGCGGACTGCGGCACCTACGGCGCGCTGGACGAGGTGTGCGTCCGGCGCGGCGTGGCCCGGCTCGGCGGCGCGCACTGCTACGACGTGTTCGCGGGCGTCGCGCGGATGAGGGAGATGTTCGAGGCTGAGCCGGGCACCTACGTGCTGACCGACTTCCTCGTCCGGTCCTTCCGCCGCACGGTCGTCGCGGAGCTGGGCCTGGACCGGTACCCGTCGCTGCGCGACGACTACTTCCGCCACTACCGCCGGGTGGTCTGGCTCGCGCAGCGGCCGACGGAGGCGTTGCGCGCGCAGGCGGCCGACGCCGCCGAGGTCCTGGGGCTGCCGCTGTCCGTGGTCCCCGTGGGAGACGCGGGCCTGGAACGGGAGCTGGCCGCGCTCATCGGTTGAGCAGCTCCTGGCGCCACCGCTCGGTCTCGGCCACCTGGTTGAACGTGAAGATGTGCAGCCCGGCGACCGCGGCGTCCGGAGTGGACAGTTCGGCGGCGGCGCGGGCGAGCAGCTTCTCCGGCGAGTAGGCGGTCGCCAGGCGGGCGAACCAGCGCAGGTGCTTGCCGAGGAACCGGGCCGACTCCGCGACCCCGATCTTGCCGGCCATCGAGAGCAGCTTGGTCCGCTCGACCGGGCCCGCGAGCCCGAGCTGGATCGGCAGGTCGACCCCGCGGCGGCGGACCCGGCGCACCCAGTTCGCCACGCACCTTGGCGTCGAAGCAGAGGTTGCTGACGATGTAGGTGGCGTGGGCGCGCTTGTCCCACATGGCCTGCACGACGATGTCGTCGTCGATGGCCGGGTGGCTCTCCGGGTAGCCGGTGATGCCGACGTGGCGGAACGGCCGGCCGAGGTCGGTCAGGTCGGCGAGCAGCGGCAGCGCGCCGTGGTAGCGGCCGGCCGGCGGGTTCGCGTCGCCGGCGGGCACGAACACGTCGTCGACGCCGGCGCGGACGAGCCGGTCGACGATCTCCTTGAGGTGCACGTCGTCGACGACCAGGCGGGCGGACAGGTGCGGCACGACCCGGTAGCCCTGCGCGGCGAGCCGCTCGGCGAGGTCGAGCGTGGGGCCGAGGCCCTTGGTGGGCGAGGCGGTGATCGTGACCGTCACGTCCGCCGGCACCGACTCGAGGACCTTGTCCTCGATGCTGTTGGTGGGGATGACCTCGTACGCGGACGTCCCGCAGCCAGTCACTGTTGCGCATAGCCAAACTCGATTCGTCATACGCAATGGCACCGCAGTGAGCGTAACTCGCGCATCCGGCCCGAACAAGGAGTCCGCTTGTTGGCGAGAACGCTTATAGTTTCGCCATGAGCAACAAGGAGGCCGGCAGCGGAGTTCAGTCGGTCGACCGCGCGATCAGCGTCCTGGAGATCCTGGCGCGGCAGGGCGAGGCGGGCGTCAGCGAGGTGGCCGCCGAGATCGACGTCCACAAGTCGACGGCCTTCCGGCTGCTCAACGCGCTGGAGACGCGGGGGCTGGTGGAGCAGGCCGAGGACCGGGGGAAGTACCGGCTGGGCTTCGGCATCGTGCGCCTGGCCGGCGCCGTGTCCGGCGGCATGGACGTGACGCGGCACAGCAGGCCGGTGTGCGAGCGGCTGGCGCGCGAGCTCGGCGAGACGGTGAACATCGCGGTCGGCGAGGCGCACTATGCGGTCAACCTGGACCAGGTGCGCGGTACGTCCGCGGTGACCGCGCACAACTGGGTGGGCCGGCTGACGCCGCTGCACGCGACGTCGAGCGGCAAGATCCTGCTGGCGTACCGGAGCGAGAAGCGCCGCACGGAGTTGTTGTCGCACGGCATGCGAGCAGTACACCCCGCACACGGTGACGACGCGCCGGGAGCTGACGGCGCAGCTGGCGGCCGTGCACGAGCGTGGCTACGCGGTGGCCGTGGAGGAGTACGAGATCGGCCTGAACGCGATCGCAGCACCCATCCGCGGCCATGACGGAAAGGTGTTCGCGGCCGTGAGCGCGTCGGGCCCGGCCTACCGCCTGACCGAGACCCTGATGCACGAGCAGGCCCAGGCGCTGGTCCACGGCGCCGACGAGATCAGCCGCCGGCTCGGCTACCTGGGCTAATGCGTCCCCCGTTTGACCCATGATCACGATTCGGTTTCAGAAAGTTTAGGCGCGCGCGATTACCCGCACCGCGGTTTGGGTACAGAGGGACTCAACGGACCGGGCGGGCGTGGCCCGGCCATAGCAGCGTGGAGCCGCCATGCTCAGCCACCACGAGGACCGTCAGCTCAGAGCGATCGAGCAGTGGTTCGAGGAGTCCGACCCGGCACTGACGAAGATGCTCCGGAACTACGAGGCGCCGGAGCACAACCACTTCCGCCTGATAGCCCGCATCGCGGTCGACGTACTGGGCGCAGTGCTGTTCATCCTCGGCGCGATCCTCGCGTGGCCGGTCCTGGTGGTGGTCGGCTTCCTGCTCATAGTGGTAGGCGTCTGCCTCCACCTGGCCGCCGGCAACCGCCGCCGCCGAGACAAACGAGCCCGCTGATCGTTAGCGGCGACTCACCCGTGTTGCGCGCGGCGGGGTGAGAACATCTCCAGCTGGCGAACAAGGTCGGACAGACGAAGACCGATGATCGCGGCCATCTCCTGGATGGTGCTGCCATCCAGGCGCGCGATCTCGGACACCGGGTTGTTCGCCAACCGGTTGCGAGCCCACCGGCGCAGGGGCCGAAGCTCGCTTCGCGTGTCGACCGCCAGCGCGTTGAGATCGACATCCAGCCCGGTTCGCTGCATGTCAATTTCCGCATGCATCATCGCCCGGCCAAGCACATCCGGGGCAGCTACAGCCAAGGTCCGGCAGATCTCAAGCAGACGCACCACCGTGCATTGCCGAATTCCTTGCTCGTAGGTGGCGAACGTCTTGACATGCAGGCGTGACGGCATCCGCGCCACGAGTTCGGACTGAGAGCAACCAGCGTGCTCCCGCACCCTCCGGAGCTCTTCGCCCAATGCTCTGGTGAAGGCGCGGTCCGCCATCCCGTCGTGGACGACATCCATCAGGCGTCCCTCCTGGGTCGTTGCGCCGAATGGTCTAGTCGTGCGTCTTGTCGGAGACGGGTGAGAGCGCTGACCGTGACGCGAATACCGGACACCTCTTCCGGCGCGCTTCCGCACGCGCCGCAGATCCTCCCCCGTCCGAACAAACCCAGCGATACTGCCCAACCGTAGGTGACCCCGTCAATCAACCGAGATCCGTTTCACAGCAGGACATTGCCGCACTAGGTGGGCGGCCGGACATCGCGGTCAATGGTCGCGTCGATCGGTGGTCGTGATGCCGACCTGGCCGGTGGCACGTTCACGCCCAGGCCGGGAACCCGCTGCAGCTTGGTGCGGGTCACCGCCGCACGAGTCGGGTTCCCGAGCTCGTCGTAGCGTTCCAAGGCCGCCCGCCATGCCACGGCCGCCTCCGCCGGATGCCCGTTCGCGAACTCCACGTCGCCGAGTACGTCATGCGCTCGGGCCGCCGCGCTGTGCCCGGATATCGCGATGGCGCGCTGGGCGAATGCCACGGCGGCATCGGGGTCCCCCCGCGCACTGTTGATCTCCGCCAGCGCCAGACAGGATTCAACCGTGAGAATGAGATCGGGAATCGCCTCCGCGATCCGGAGCGCGTGCTCACCATGCAACAGCGCGTCCGCATGGTCACCCCGATCACGGTGCACCAAGCCGATCTCGATCAGGGCGCTCGACTGAGCTGACTCGTCACCCGAGCGCTCGGCAAGGATCTGCGCGCGCGTGAGGTACATCCCCGCCCGGTCGTGCTGCTCGATCGCCCGCAGGGCTGCTCCCATGCGCAGGGCCGTCCAGCACTGCCCACGCGGGTCATCGGTCCGCTGTGCGATGTTCATGCTCCGCCGGTAAAGCGAGAGTGCCGCGACAGGGTCCCCGCGCTCCATCTCCAGCCGGCCCAACAGGTTCAACACCACCGCCATGCTGCCGTCGTGCTCCATCCGTTCCGCCAACCGCAGAGCGGCCTCGAGGTGGGAACGTGCTTCGACGACATCCCCGAGGGTCAGGTAGACCTTGCCGATCCCCATCAGCGACGAGACCTCGCCGATCTGGTCCTCGTCGATCCGTGCCGACCTCGCCGCGAGCTTGTGCATCGAGACGCTGTCCGCGTAGTAGCCGTGGCGTTCGAAGAAGATGACGATGGCGTCCGCGAGCCGCCAGGCGTAGTCGTGATGCCCGTTCGCGGCCGCCGTGCGGACGGTCGCGAGCAGGTTCGTTCGCTCCCGGTCGAACCACGCCTTCGCCGCCGCGTTACCGCGGGGCACGAACGGCTCGACCCCGTGCTCCACATCGAGCTCGGACGCACCGAGTCTGCTCGGGTAGAGCACCCGGTTCGCGTGCACCGCCGACGCAAGGTAATAGCTCACCAACCGGCGCAACGCCGCCTGCCGCTCGGATACCGACTCGTCGACCTCTGCGCGATACCCGGCGAACTCCCGGATGAGATCGTGGAACCGGTAGCGGTCCAGCGCCTCGGGCTGCTCGAGCAGGTGGGCCGAGACGAGAGTACGCAGACCTCGCATGGTCTCGACCCGGGTCCGACCGTCCAGCGCGCAGGCC
Source organism: uncultured Actinomycetota bacterium (assembly GCA_963841395.1). Lineage (GTDB taxonomy): Bacteria > Actinomycetota > Actinomycetes > Mycobacteriales > Pseudonocardiaceae > Actinophytocola. Next base: position 972,394 of record CAWJCX010000048.1, on the reverse strand, counting down.
GCCTCGACGCTGAAGTCGGGTCCCGGATGCAGGCCGAGCAGCCGGAACAGCCGCCGTTCCGGTCCGCCGAGCACGCGGTACGACGAGTCGAAGAATGTGTGGCCCTCGACCGCACCCCCGCCCAGGAGGAGCTGGCGCCGATCGAACTTGTCGGCGAACTCGGATATCCGGCCCGGCGGGCTGCTGGCGACCTGTTCGGCCAGCAACGTGATCATCAGCGGCAGGCCACCGCAGGTCGCGGCCAGGCGGACCAGGTCCTCTTGGGCCACCTCGCGCCGATCGCCGATACGCACCGACAGCAACTCGGTTGCCTCGTCCGGCGTCATCGGCTCGATGCGCGGCCGGTGCGCTCCGGTGGTCACGCTCAACGAGGCGAGCTGTTGCCGGCTGGTCACGAGCACCAGCGCATCCGGGAACAGGGCCACCAGGCCCTCAACGTGTTCGACGTCGCGCGCGTTGTCCAGCACGACAAGCATCCGACGACCGGATGCCAGCCTGCTCAACAATATCTCGCGCTCCCTCGTGTTCAGCGCGCCGTCGGGCGGATGCCCGAGCGCGATGAGGAAGTCGTCCACCACGGCGGCCGGCGAGACCTCGGCCCGCTGCGCGAAACCGTTGAGGTCCACGTACAGGTCCCCGCCGGGAAAGTGCTGCCGCGCGCGGTGCCCCCAGTGGGTGACGAGGGCGGTCTTGCCGACGCCGGTCAACCCATCGATCACGACGACCCCGCTGGGCGGTCTGTCGCCGGCGACCAGCGCGTCGAACTTGGCCAGCAGACCCTCGCGGCCGACGAAAACGGGAACGCCGCGGCCCAGCCGGCGAGGCACGACGGTCGGCTCGGCGACGGATGGTGGGCTCGGCCGGCTGACCTGTGTCAGAAGGCTTTCGTGATGTCGCCGCACGTGGTCCGCCGAGGCCTCATCGCCATCGAGCTGCAGGCGGCGCCGAACATCGACGTAGTACGCGAACTCGTCCGGGTTGCGCCCGAGACCGTGCAGCGCGGACATCCGCTGCGTGGCGAGGATGACGTCGTCCGGGTGATCCGTCTGCAAGACTCCCAGACGAGTCAGCACCCCGTCGAACTCGTGCAGGTCCAGCAGCGCCGCGAGCAGAGTCCGGTTGGCGCCAAGCCAGTCGTCCTGCTCCAGCCGCAGCCGCAGGGCGTGCGCGGGCTCACCGGCGAGATCGGCGAACGGACGGCCGCGCCACAATCCGAGAGCACGGACCGTCGTGTCGACGACCCGCCGCGGATCGTTCCGCGCGTACGTCCTGCCTTCGGTGACCAACCGGGTGAATTCGTGATAATCGATCATAGATTTATCCACGGCCAGCCGGTATCCGCCGTTTTCCGCGATGCAGCGTCACCTGCACTGGCATCCGCTTCAGCCATTTGCGAATGAGTCCAGAGTAGTGGTGAAAAGTGGACCTGAAGTTTCGCGGCAGGTTCTCGTCCTCCGACCACGCCCACTTCATCAACGTGTCCACCGAGACCCAGCGGTTCGCGTGCACGAGCAGGGCGCCGAGCAGGGCTCGTTCCCTCGGCCTGCCCCAGTCCTCGTGCACGGTGCCGTCGATCATCAGGGCCGTCCGGCCCAATATTCCAAACGCCGTGTCCACCAGCTTCACCCCAATAAAAAGCTGGTCTCCGGAGCACTCCCCTGACGGCGCTCTCGGAGTGGTGTCAACCGGCGTGAATACTACGCAACGAAAATCCGCCATGACGGCGTGTGACACAAATGAGATGCGATGTCAGTGAATTGACCAGCCGGCGCACAGATCATTCACCGGCAGACGCCCACGGTCCCTGAGGTGCGACCCCTCACCCGAACGCACTAACAGACGTACCTGAATTCCTCCGTTTGGCCGGGGCGCACGCCAACGCGAAATGCGACAGTGAGGAGTGGGTCAGGGTTTCGGGGAGCGGGTTGTTGCGGGATTCAAGATCGGACGGCAGCGCGGCGGAGAGATACGCCGACGCTCAATACGCCGATCGCGGCGGAACCCGCAACGTCGTCGCGGGCGATGTGCCCGGGCAGCTGGTACAGGCGGGCGTGATCCACGGCGACGTACATCTGCATCGTCCGCCACCGGTCACACCGCGGCAGTTGCCGCCGTCGCCCGCGCATTTCACGAACCGGTGGCGAGAGCAGGCGGAACTGGACCGGATCGCGGCCGGCGGCCCCTCGCCCGGGCAGGCGGCACTGGCGGTGCTCACCGGGCCGGGCGGCGCCGGCAAGACCGCCACCGCGCTGTACTGGCTGCACCACAATCCCACCCGCTTTCCCGACGGCCAGCTGTATGCGGATCTCGGCGCGTTCGGCGACGGTCCGACGCCGCCCTCGGAGGTGCTGCACGACTTCCTGCGAGCACTCGGCGTGAACCCGGACGACATCCCGCTCGAGCTCGCCGCCAGGTCGGCGTTGTTCCGTTCGATGAGCGCGGGCAAGGCTTTGGCCGTTCTCGTAGACGACGCCGAGTCGGCGGCGCAGGTCCGTCCGCTGCTGCCGGCGTCTGCGGACAGCATGGTGGTGGCGACCAGCCGGCACCGGCTGACGGGCCTCGGCCTCGACGGCGCCCGGCTCGTGCCGATCGACGTGCTCGACGAGTCGTCCGCGGTCACCCTGATCTCGCGGGTGGTCGGGGCGGAGAAGGTCGCGCGGGAGCCGGCGGACACCCGCCGGCTCGTCGGGCTGTGCGGTGGGCTCCCCATCGCCCTGCGGATCGCCGCCGCCCGGTTGGCGAACCGGCCGCGTTGGTCGATCTCCCGGATCGTCGACACGCTGGCTGACCGGCGGCGCCGGCTGGAGTCGCTGGCCGTGTCGGGCGACGTGTCGGTGCGGGCCAGCTTCGACCTCTCCTACCAGGAGCTGCGGCCCGAGCCGGCCCGGATATACCGGCTGATCGGCCTGCATCCCGGCGCCGAGTTCGAGCTGGGCGTCATCGCGGCTGCGGCGGAGATCTCCCCCGACGACGCCGACGACCTGCTGGCCGACCTCGTCGACGTCAGCCTCGTGAACGAGCTCGGCGACGCGCGGTTCGGGACGCACGACCTGCTGCGCCTGCACGCGCGGCACCACGCCGAACAGCAGGACGATGCGGCGGAACGCGAGTCAGCGGTGCGGCGCATGGTGCGTTGGTACCTGGACAACACGATCGCGGCCGACCTCGTGGTCGCCGCTTCGCGGCGCCGGGTGAACGAGCGTTACGAGCACGTCCGCGGCCGACCCCCTCCGTTCCGGACGCCGACGGCCGCGCTGGGCTGGCTGGAGGCGCAACGCCCGAACCTCCTCGCCGCCCAGCGGCGAGCGGCCGAGTCCTCGTGGTGGGAGCTCACCTGGCAGCTCTGCGAGGCGATGTGGGGATTATTCCTGTACCGCAAGGATTTCGTACCCTGGATCGCTTCTCATGAGCTAGGTGTGGCGGCGGCTCGTCGGTGCGGCAACGCTGGCGCCGAGTCGATCCTGACTGTCCACTTGGGAATCGCGTACCTCAACCAGCAGCGGTACGACACGGCCTACGATTTGTTCGCCTCGGCTCTCGAGGCGGGTCGGACCGCCGACGCCGGCGCTGAGGCGACCGCGCTCGAACATCTCGGCCTGGCCGCTCGCAGACTCGGGCGCGCAACTGAGGCGATGGACCACTTCACCGCGGCGCTGACCATCACCGAACGCACCGGCGAACAGCGCGGCACCGCACTCCACCTGCGCCGAATCGGCGAGACCCTGTCCGAGTCCGGCCGCGACGACGAGGCCCTGCCCTACCTGCGGCGCGCGGTCACGGCGGCCACAACCGTGGCCGATCCGGTGCTGCGCGCGCAGTCGCTCACCCGCCTCGGCAACACGCTCACTCGCGTCGGTGACGAGGTGTCGGCACGGGAGAGCCTCCGCGAGGCGGTGGACACCCTCGCAGACGCCGGCTCCGACCACTACCACGCGGACGCGGTGCTGGCGCTCGCCGACCTGGAACTCCAGCTCGGCGACGAAACCGCCGCGCGCCGGCACTTTGTGCTCGCAGTCAGCCTGTACACCCGAGCCGGCATGCCGCGCGCGCAACAGATCCAGGCGAAACTCGATCAACTGAGACCACTGCCGCCCTCACCACGAGTCTCATAACGTTACTTTCCGTCACCATTGAGCTGGCTGCAGAAACGCGGAGATCGGCCGTATTTTGCCTCTTGCGGGGTCGGGCAAAAGCATGATCAAATCACCCACCCGGTCGAACTTGCATGCGTACGACCGGAGCAACCGATCCCGCGAGGAGAACAATGATGGAGCGCTTCCGGCGCATGATGATCACGTCGAACGCCAAGATGGCGATGATGATCGTCCCTCTCGTCGTGGTCATATTCTCCATACTCGATTACCACTAGACAGCCGGTTGTACAGCTCACGGCCAGCGGTTTGACCACCCCACACGCCCATCCTTCCGGTCATCGAATGGCGATGCCGGGAGGTGGGCGCGGTGGATGGCGTGCGATGGGTGAGGACGTCCGGTAATCCCGCTGCGGAAGCCTGGCGCACGAGACGAAGCCGCCGATGCTTGGTCGTCGTGCCGCACATGACGGCTGGCACGCGACTTGCGGACCTGGTTCCGCTTGTCGAGACCGACCCGCGCGTGGAGGTGCAGTTCACGACGCCGGCCACGGCCGACACCTGGCCAGGTATCGACGAGTACGTCCGCGGCACCGGCGGCGTAGTTGTGCCCTGGCACCAGGTGCTGCGGACCCGGTTCGACCTCGCGCTGGCGGCGAGCTACGTCGGGCTCGACAAGCTCGACGCCCCTGTTTTGGTGGTGCCACACGGGATGGGCGGGGGCAAATCCCGGCGCAGCCCTTGGACGACCACCGAGGACGTCGGGCAGGTTCGGCCGCGTGACGTGCTCATGCGCGACGGGCGGGTCGTGCCGGCCGCGGTCGCCGTCGCGCACGAGTCGGACGCCCGCCGGTACCGATCGGACTGCCCCGAGGCGGCGGACCGGATCGTTGTGGCCGGCGATCCCTGCTTCGACCGGATCCGGGCGAGCGTGCCGTCGCGCGGGGCGTACCGGCGCGCGCTCGGGGTCCGTCCCGACCAGACGCTCGTGATGCTCAGCTCGACCTGGTCGCGGCATTCCTTGTTCGGCGGCGACCTCGAGGTGTGGTCACGGGTGCTGAACGAGCTGGCGGCGGACCACTATCGCGTGATCGCCGCCGCGCACCCGCTGATCTGGTCCTGTCACGGTCGGCGGCAGGTCCTCGCCTGGCTCGCCGATCACATGGCGGCCGGCCTGGGTGTCCTTCCACCGCAAGAAGGCTGGCGGGCGGGCCTGGTCAGCGCGGATGTCATCATCGGCGACCACGGATCCGTGACCCGGTACGGAGCGGCCCTAGGGGTGCCCGTCCTGATGGGCGCGGCGTCCACACAGGACATACCTGAGGGCGGATCGGCCGCGCTCCTGCGGCGCCTGTGCTCGACGCTCGACCCCGATGCCAACCTCGAGAAGCAGATCGTGTCGGCCATCGCCGACCAGGGACCGGACCACTACGCCGAACTGGCCGAGCTTGTTACCTCCTGCCCTGGGCGTGCGGCGGAGAATCTCCGCGCGACGGCGTACCGGCTCCTCGACCTGACGGAGCCGGCCCGGGCGGTGCCGGTCCAACCCGTTCCATCGCCGCGGCTGCTGGATGTGCCCGACGGCCAATGGGGATCCCAGTGGTAGCGGGCGAGCCGATCACCACGAGGCCGCGTGCGCGCGGCGTCGAGGTGGCCACCTGGGCGGGCGACGGTCGTTGTGTACTCGCGCACCTCGGCCTCGCCGCCTCCCAGTGGTTGCAGGTCGCCGACGTCGTGATGTGTCCACCCGGTCCAATGTGCTGGCGCCGGTGGGCAGTCATGACGGCCCTGCCGGGTTGCCTTGTCGTCGCCGGCGAGTTGGACGGCCTGTGTGTCGTAGCGATCCGGGGTGGCAATGACATCGTCCTCGACGGCACCGATGCGACAGCTTGCGCTCTGACGTGCTACCGCTGGTTGGCGTCCCAGCCCTGACCGGAGCGATGTACATGGCCGGGCGTCGACTGCCGAACTTGTACGCACGCCAACGATCGTTGAGTACCGCCGCTACGGCATTTCACCTGGTGATAGGTGGGGCGGGTGGGGCTCGAACCCACGGCCAAAGGATTATGAGGCATCAGACCTGAGCCGCACATGTCGCCTACCTGGGCAACTGCGGTCAATAAGTCAGACCTGGGGGCGAGAGTAGCCAACATTGGCCACCAGTTCGCACCCAATCACGCACCCAAGTACTCGCGTGGGCGGTCTGGCCGCTCCACCTAACTCCGATTCCGTGCAGCTGCTCACCGACCTCCTGCACCGACGTAAGCAACTCGTCTCGGCTGGTATTCGGTCCGCGAGGCCGGTACGGCGGGGAACAACAGCCCACAACGCCCGGACCTGGACGCGCGGTATCAGCGCCGACTTGGCCACACCGGATGGTTGAAGCGATGGCCGTCGTTGCTGTTGTGTGCGATCGATGTCATTGCTTGGCAGATCAGATTGGTCGTAACGCTTTCAGTGTGCCTTGACCGCGGTCGGCTGACCGTGCTTAAGGCACGCGCGTAGGTCATCCGCCGCAGCCGCTCCGCCTGATATTGACCAACAAAACTGGACGATATCGATCCTACCTACACCCAAACCAATGTCATGCCCCATATGTTTTCAAAGTGACACCAAACCTTCGATCCCCGAACAGCACGCCCCGGGCTACAGTACGTCGCGCCGACGTAGTGAGGGTGGCATGAGTAACCTTGTACCAAAGCTCGTAACCGACGCGCTGGATCAGCGAGAACTGCTCATCTTTACCGGCGCGGGCGTGTCCCTTCCCTACGCTGGACGGCCTGGACTTCCATCAGGACGTGAAACCACATCTATCCTCGCAAGAAAGCTTCTGGACCGCGAGCCAACCGCCGACGAATCACTCATGGCAGTCGCGCAGCAGACAGTATGGAACGATTACGGAAGCAGGCAGCGACTCGACGCCACGCTCTCAGAAATATTCAACAATCCACGGATTGCTCCATTGCCCGCCCACCAAGCGATTGCCGCCATCGGTGTCACGACAATAACGACCAACTACGACAAACTTACAGAGCACGCTTTTAACGGCCTTGGCAAGAGGTTATCCATCGTATGGAAGGACGACCACCTGCCAGGCATGTTCGACCCGATGCTTATCAAAATCCACGGAACAATCGACGAACCTTCAAGCTGCATTGTGACAGAGGACGACTACTACCACTGGCTCAATAGAGAACCAGAGCTAAGAGATCTAGTCCGTGCACTACTTTTGACAAAGACAGTGTGCTTCGTCGGCTACTCCTTGGCCGATCCGAATTTCCGAGCAATGCTGAGAATACTTCGCTTCAAATTCGGAATGACAAAACGCCCAGGCGTCGTGATCGCGAAGGAAGCCAACCAACAGTCTTATGATCAGAGATTTATTACCGAAAGCCTCGGGTTAACTATTGTCCAGGCAGATGCGACCGACTTTCTGCGGACAATCGCGAGTCACGGAAACCGATCCTCTTACGTAGAGGTTGGGAAGTCGAATGACCTAAGAGAACGCTACTTCACCGCCGCGCAACCAATATCGTTCGTCGAGTTTACGGCGAGAGAAATATCAGCACAAATACGCAATAATGTGCCCGAAAAACTCACCTTTGGCCAGGAAACACTCAGGTGCATTCGCGCAATCGGCAAACTCGACGAGCTCCCCCAGATGAATCCGCCGTACGACGTCGACGACAACATGGTTCTCATCCCGGCCGGGCCCTTCATTGCAGGTGGCGAAAGACACGGCAACGAGTTACTTCGCCTGGAGCACATTTCAAATTCATATAGGATAGGCCTATACACGGTAACCAATGCTGAATATCGAGAATTTGTCTCATGGATCGACCAAGAATTACACGACAAAACATATTGTCATCCAGACGAACCGTCGAATAAGAACCACCACGCACCAAGACATCAAGAAAATCCGCACGATGTGCCTGACGACTATTGGGAAAACGAGTTCTTCTCCGACTATCCAGTCGTCAACGTGGACTGGTGGGACGCCTTTGCGTATTGCCGCTGGAGAAACGGCCGCCTGCCCACAAGCTTAGAATGGGAGCGCGCTGCTCGAGGCGTGGACGGGCGCGTATATCCATGGGGGGATACCTTCGAAATTCGATTTTGCAATACCGAAGAGTACAATAGGAGAAGACCGATACCAGTCGCGGACTTGGCATCAGGCCGCAGCCCCTCCGGGCCGGTCAATATGAGCGGGAATGTGTGGGAATGGTGCAACGACGAATATCTCGAGCCAGGTCACTACGCTTCAGCCGCCCGAATTGTTCGGGGAGGTTCGTTTAGCAGAAGCGAACATCGGGCGAGATGCGCGTTCCGGAACGGCAGGCCACCCAACGACTATTGGTGCAGCAGAGGATTCCGCTTAGCTCGCGACGTGTAGAACGCTAGAAAGGTCCGCCGCTAATGCAAGTCTTCAACAAAGACAAATTACGCCTCCTGATTACAGATGCCTGCAACCTTTCATGCACCTATTGTCACAATGAAGGTCAATTTGGACGCAACAACTTTATGCCAATTGCCTCGATAGAAGCACTCGCAGAGTGGTTGGAAAAAAACAGCGTAGCCGTTCAGAGCCTAATCATTAGCGGTGGCGAACCGACCATCCATCCAAAATTGATAGAAATTGTCGACCTCCTGCGAGACTGCTGTAATAGCCTTTCGATGGTAACCAATGGAACCCGTCTCACAAAGAGTATGATCGATTCTCTAGCAGCCGCAGGAATGAAGTACATCAAATTCGGGATAGACGCCGTCACCGAGGCGACGACCAAAGGACCTCTTCTGCGGAACAACCGCACAGCCCGTACCGACGTTCTTGACGCCGCGCTCTATGCCGCCGAGGTAATGCCAGGATCTCATCTCAACACCGTCGTTAGTTCGTTCAACTGGGACGATGTGCCTAATCTAATTGATTGGTGTGACAAGCACCGAATAGGCACAAAATTGCTGGAACTAATCGAGGTCCGCCCCGAACTTAGAGCCATAAACCCTCTGTCGACGCCGGCAAGTCACGCCTGGTTTGCAGAACTGTTTTGGCGCTGTCGTGACCTAATCTTCGATGTCAAGTACAACCCCAATGTGATGAAGTTCTATGCTCAAACTTCAACCGGGCAAACAATTCAGTTTAGTGAAAACTTTTGTCGATACGGGGCGTGTAGTCAACTTTGGACCCGCATTGACTGCCAGTCCCGCCTCATACCCTGCATCCATAGCCCCGAGACCAGACCATTGTCTCACTCAGCCACGGGGCTGACGCAAGTCGCTCAGGTGAATCGAGAGATGACGGAGACTGTCAAATGGCCGTGCGGGCGCACGCCCAACACAATCGAGAATTTACCTACCAAAAATCAAAGTGCGGTATCAGTCGCAATGCCTGATGGTTCGATACAGGAGATTCCTCTGACAACGCGTACCGGATGCGCGTAGGTTGCGACGAAATGTTGGACGGGGCACTCGACTCAACATTCGAGCAATGGCGCAGTATGCGTAGCGCAGCAGAATCCTCTGTTGACTGCGCATCGATCCAAGTCAACGAGTCCAGGTATCGCCTGGGCGTATTGGGGTTGCCTGGAACCGGCAAAACTACAGCCCTACGATTGCTCGCACAGGCGGCGCCGAATATCACACAACTCGGTACGGACGCGTTTCACCATGATTCGTCTCGCATCGCTCAGTACATTCATCAATTATTTGTCTTGGGCGACCGGCAAACCGCTTTGGCATGTCAGGTGGAAGCTCTCTGTTCACGAATCCTTCTCCAACATGCTGCAAATAGCGATAGCGTGCTCGACGAGCCCGTGGAGGCAGTACGTGCTCACATGTACGCGTTATTCTCGATGGGGTGGATGACGCGAGCCGAAACGGAAACGTGGTTACTGACCTATGAGATCGGGCGTCGACAACTACCGCGCGCGCAGTCGATGATTGTACTCGAGTGTCGTAGTGAAAAACTGGTGACGCGATGGAAGCAGCGAGGCCGGCGTCGAGACCCCCTTGTCCCACGCGCATATCTCGATGCGCTGCAGAGCGGACTCGAGATGGAATTGGAGACGGCTACCCAGGCCGGCGTGCATACAGCGCGACTGGACACCTCCGACCGACCAGCCAAAGAGGTAGCTGATCTCTTACTCAGCTACATGGGGGCGTGAGTCAATACATCTGTGGGAGGTTTGCGGAGTGTCCATAGCACCACGAGAACCACAGCAGCCAGAGTTGCACCTCGGCGGTATTCTGATCGCCGAGAATGAGATTCTCGTCATATGTGAACAAGACCACTACAAACTGCCAACCTTCCCGAACACTGAGATTGACGAGGAGAACGCGGCAAGGGAACACGTTTCAAGGCTAGTGGGCTTGGAAGTTGCGATCGAAGGTAACCCTATCGTATTGCATGGAATCGATACGGTAGCAAAGTATTATCCACTTAGACCGATTAACCTCAATGCAAAGAACAAGGATGCACGTGATCCACAATGTCAGTATCTTGCTCAGGAAGACGCGCTGCTGAGATATAGTCTACTACCTCTTGAAGTCATCGAACTAATGATGCAAGTGTGGACCACGGGCGCGCCGTGGCCACAAAATGCGATTCTTGCTGAAGATAGCAGATCGCATCCGGTTCGTCTACGATCCGGCGCCATCGTCATCGACCATTCCGACCGTATGCTACTAATTCAACGGACGGATACCCATCGACGGTGGTACGAGATTCCCGGCGGTGGGATCCGAGCTGGTGAGAGCCCCGAGCATGCCGCTCTACGGGAGTTGACGGAGGAGACAGGGCTCGTTGGAAGAAGTATTCGACACGTAGCGACCGTCTTTAAGGAACACAGAGTCGAATATTATCATGTGGTCCAGAGCGCCGGAACCGTAGCAGATAGAACGCAGTTGGACCTACGTCCAGACGCGGAGCTCACCTGGGTATGGATTGGAAATATCGCTGACATCCCTGTTTGGCCTAAGCGACTTGCATGGCGACTGGAACGTTGGTATCAAACCAACTGGCCGGCTACGCCTGTCGAACTATCTGATTCGATACTGGATGACGACTTAGAATTGCGCTGTATTTGGTGAAGGTGTTCGGCGGGAACCCTTTGCAGTTCTGTATTGATGGCGACACTCAGTTGGGACGATATCATGCAATACCGGCGACTTGGGTATTCCGGTTTGGCTGTATCAGCTGTCGGGGTTGGATGCAATAACTTTGGCCGTGAGGTCAATGAGGACGTTGCACGGAACATCGTAGCTGCTGCAGTTGATCATGGCATGAATCTTTTCGATGTCGCCGACGTGTACGGTGAACCACGAGGCGCTGCGGAAGTTATACTTGGAAAGGCAATTCGAGGGATTCGAAGCAAAGTCATCGTCGCCACGAAATTTGGTTTTGAGATGCAGCGTGCCGATGATCCAAGTTGGCTTGTTAGAGGTGGGCGCGAATATATCCTGAACGCAATTGATGGCTCGCTGCGGCGGCTCGGCGTTGAACATATAGATCTCTATCAAGTTCATGTGCCTGATATTCGAACTCCGATAGAAGAGACACTGTCTACGCTAGACTCGCTAGTTCGTTCCGGCAAGGTCCGTTACGTCGGGTCATCAAAGTTTTCAGGCTGGCAAATCGCGGACGCCGATTGGGTGGCGCGCACGTCAGGATTTACTAGATTCATAAGCGCACAATTCCGCCTCTCGTTGCTAGACCTATTTGAACAAGCGGACCTATTGACAGGTTGTGGGCATTTTGGTGTCGGTGTGCTTCCCTACAGTCCGCTCGCGAACGGGCTGTTAACCGGCAAGTATCGACGCAACCAATCACCGGTCCGCGGCAATCGTCTATCGGACGAGCGATACCTCCATGAGTTTCAACGTGCACCATGGGACAAATTGGATGCGCTTCGATCTATCGCGCGCGAGATGTCACGACCGATGACTGATGTCGCCATAGGTTCACTGCTTGCATATCCCACAATATCCTCAGTGATCGCAGGCGTTACAAATGTCGACCAGTTGGTCGCGAATGCGGAGGCTTCGAACTGGCAACCGACTGCTGTTGACCTGGACAAGCTTAGGGCCGCCCTCACGTAGGGACTGGACTCGACCGCTTGCTCCATCCCCGCGAGTCGACCCATCTGATGGTTGTGCGATCCTGGACTCCTGTGAGCTTGAGACGCACTACCATGTCCGATCTGCGGTGGCGCGTATTGATAGCTACACTGTGTGGTCGATGACGTACTCTGAGTAGTTGCGAGGCGAAGTGACTCTAGTAAAAGAAATTCTGAACGCGGTCGATGGCATCGAGGGCTACACAGAAGTCCGTCCTATCGATCTAACGGCTGATCGACAGAATCAGCTACTCTTCTTCTTTAAACCTGAATGTTTCGACTCGTCAATTCAGGACAAGCAGGAAGTGCTGGATTTGATGTTTCGTACACTTGAGCAATTTAGTGTCGAAATATCTGGTTGCGTCGCGATAGATGGCCCCACCTTGGCCGATCTCGGAATAATGGATCGACACTACGGCTATATCAATACGATGTCCCGAGGTGCGTCAACCCTTCTAGGACGGGCCGATCGCGAAGAGTTTATTCAGCGGACGGAGGCGTCTACTTCTGCCGCCATCCTTGGTGGCCATGAACTCCTACGCGCGAATCGCTCGTTCACTCCATCGACGCTTAATGATCTGTGGGCGACCAAACGGTCGGTAAAGATCCGAGGCGGCCTGTACGGTCAAGTGTATGACATAGACGGTACCGAAGTGGTGCTTGTAAATGGGTTTCATCCATCCCAGCTCGACCACTTTACTGACCGCAAGCAGGTCCTGACGCTGATGGTGGTCAACAGTGATCTACCATGGTCTGTTCTTCGACGTGACATGATCGGCGATACATTCCCGGATAAGGCAGCGCCAGGCTCTATCAGGCGAGCATTGTTCGACAATGCCGTAGGACTTGGTCTCAGCGATGTCTCTATTTCGAACAACTATTGTCATCTTTCGGCCGGACCGTTTGAAGCTAATTTCGAGCTCGGCAACTTTCTCCTGCCGCTTGGCCTTGATGGGTACGATGCTGATAGCACCAGGATGGCGCGTCTCCTGGAGTCCATTGGTGCGCGCGGCGACCTGACCTCATTGATGACAAATCCGATTCTAAATGTTCCGTCAGGCCAGACCGACTTGTTCAGCGCGACAGAAGATTGCGACACGATGTCTGCTGTTCAATTTGCCCTCACTTTTCGCTCCGAGTGAACGTCCGAGCGACGTCAATTCCTAAACTGTCGCATATCTTGGGCGATATGTTGCCCTAACGTGGCGATTCCAATTCGCTTAAGGAGTGTTATGGGTTGGACACTGAGGGCCGAGCTTGCCGAACTCACCCAAAGCAGTGATGCGGAGTCGGGCTTGCAGTCGGTTGGCGTGCTCAACCATGACGAGCGTCTCCAGGACCTTGTTGTATACGAGGATTGGACCCGCTCAGGCGCTGAGATGTACACCTATGTATTTGGCGTGATTGGTAGTAGCGGCACGAATCGTAAACTCATACTCAAAGCGTTCGTACCTCCGCCTGGATCGGTCGGTGTCCGCGAAGGATTGACCGAATTGCTTAGACGTAGAGCGAGGCTGGCGCAATTTGGTGTGGCGGTACCACGCCTCGTCGGTAGCAGTGGAGGCACTATCTGTGAGGACTACATACCTTACGGACTTTGGGACCGGCTACCTATGCTGTCGGTTGAGCCAGACCGTGCAGCGAATGTCCTGCAATCGCTCTTCAAAATAGCGTTTGTAGTTGACACACTCCAATTTGCCCCGCTCGATCCATTCAAGGATTTGCGAACCGATGATCGACATGCATACGTAATTGATTTTGGTCAAGATCTCGGCCCTGAAGGAATAGGAGCAAGCAACTATTCAATTACTGAGGAACTACGTGAGAAGCTCCTTCGCCTCGACGTGTTCACGCGTCAGTTTGTTCTTGACGCTGAGCGACGGGGTAGATCGTCTCTCGGTCCTGGCTAACAGGCACGACGCGGACGGCATCATTACTAGTTGATTTACCGTTGAAGTCGTATTGTCATGCGGCAGTGATGGGCGCCTCCAAATGAAAGATCGAATGAAGGCAGTTGCACGGAAGGCCGTGACACAGGACCGATGCGACGGAGCTCCGGCGCGCTCACACCGGGGCTCCGTCGTTTTACGCGCCGAGGACGCCGTTTAGATACTGCTGTACGGGCTCGAAGACGCCGTGCGGGATGTACTCCGCGAGCTGGCGACGTTCCACCCAGGCGAGTTCTGCCAACTCCTCATTGTCCACCACTCGCGCTTCCCCGCCCAAGACATCGCACGCGACGTAAATCATCGTGCGACCGGTTACTGGGTGCACTCGCTCACCGAGCGACTTCGTTTCGGTGACCGTTAGGCCGACCTCCTCGCCCACCTCCCGCCTTGCCGCCTGGCTGGCGGTCTCCTCTGTTTCGATCTGGCCGGCGGGAAACTGCCAGGACAGCGACCCCTCTTTGACCCGGCGCCGGACGAGCAGTACTCGCCCAGCCCTGACGATCACCGCAGCCGCGATTGGCGAGTGCGGGCTGCCAGGTGCTGGCTGCGTCAACGCGCTACCTCCAGGGCTTCGAGAACGGGCAGGAAGATCCGATCGGCCGGAATGAACCGAGTCAGATCCGCGCGGTCGGTCCATGTGACACTAACATTCTCGACAACATCGACGTTTTTCGCGTCCCCCGCGAGATACTCACACAATAAGTATTCGCAAACGACTTTCGTAACGGGATGCAGGCGGCTACCCAGCGACCGGACGACCAAGCAATGCACGCTTGTTTCAGCGAGGGTCTCGCGTACGGCGACAGTTTCCGGTAAGACCCCGGGTTTTATGATCCCGGCAGGGAACTGCCAGGAAATCCCTCCTCCTTCCTCGCCGCGGCGACAGACGATAAGGACCTTCGATCCATTGACGACGACTGCGATCGCCACGCGGAACGCTTGTGCCGTACCTGACGCGACGTCGTGGGCGGACAGCGGTTCGTTTGCGCTGATGAGCTGCGCGAATCGGGCCTTCGCCCCCTCAGTTGCGCGCTCCAATGCCGTGTCAAGCGCCTGCTGCAACTCGGGACGCGGCGTTAGATCGGCCTTCTTGTGCCAGGCGGCGATGGTTCGCGAGGACACCCCGAGGTGCTCCGCGAACCCGTCGTTGCTCATGCGCAGCGCGGCCTGAAGTGCGCATGCCCGCTGCGCCGTCCACGGAGACGCCACTTCCACGCTCAACCGCCCCCAAACCGGTAGCCGTGTTCAGTGCTCGTTCACCTTTCGTGCAGTGGTCGTGCAGTGCTGATGTCTGGGTCGTGCGGCCTCTTCGCCGTTGACTTGGAGGCATGAAAAGCAGTCGCCAAACACCTCATCGAGAAGTCCTCTCGTGGCCGGGAAGACGTTCTCGAACGACGGCGAGACTCGCGCTTATCGAGTCGAGCTGATCGTTGATGGCATCCATTCCGTCGAGGCGCTCGGCGATCTCGTGCAGGTGGTGCTCGATCGCGGCCAGGCGCGCCGGGATGTCCTCGTTATCGAAGCGATAGACGGGCTCGGTAACCGCCGGCGGTCGCCGGCCACGCAGGACGGCCGTCAGGTGCTGCGGGTGCCAGTCAAGCGCGATGGACAGGGATTCGAGGGTGCGGGTGCTACGGCGCCGTTGGACAGCATTGCGGGTGATCTCGCCGACAACCGCCTTCGACAGGTGCGACCGTTCGATCAGGTCACGCTGTCGCAGCCCAAGCTCGGTCGCACGCTGATTGATCGCACTCGCGACTGCAGCCCAATCGTCCGTCACGTATTCCTCCGCGCTCCGCCTCAGCGCCGAGGGTATCGCGGGTCCCATTTCGCGGGCTGACTCCAACACACATTCGCGCGCGATTTCGACCCGTCTGATCTGGACGGGACGAAATCATCCTCAACTTCGGGTTGAAATTAGACTTCAATCTTGTAAGGACATTCAAAATGAGCTCGAATTTGTCTGGCGCGGACGCGCCAGCGTTCTACACCGTTCGAGAAGCGGCGCAGATCCTTCGAGTCGATCGGGCGACGCTGTACCGCGCGATCAGGGACGATGCCTTCCCTGTCATCAAGCTCCGCTCGCGCTACGTCGTACCGGCGGCCGCGCTGGCCAAGCTCATCGCCGAGGCTGCCGAGCTTGGCAGTTGCATCGACGTGGCCCAGATGGCCGCCGACCGCCGCACCGCCCGCGAGGTCGAGCGGCTGCGCGGAGGTGCGTCGTGGTGACTTCCGACGAGTACTACCGCTTGGTCGGCATCGCGTGGCGGCTGGACCGGTTGCGGTGGGTGCCGCGTGACGTGCTGGGCGACCTGGTGATGAAGGACGGCGAGTGTGTGTGGGCGTTCACCGACGGCGACCCGCCGGAGCTGACCGGGAACGACTCGGTTGACCGCGAGCTGGCCAGCCGGCTGTGCGCCCGCTGCCCGATCCAGGACGAGTGCCTGGAGCTGGAGTTGCGTACGGCCGGCGAGCAGACCACGGGTGTGTGGGGCGCGCTGAACGAGCAGGACCGCCGCGCCCTGTACCCGCACTGGCGGCAGCGCGGTGAGCGTGCCGAGCTGCTCGACGATCCGGACTGGGGTGAGCTGGCGTGAACGCGTTGAGCGTGACGCCTGTCCAGCTCATGGCCGGTGTGGGCGTCCTGCTCGTCGTCGGGTTCGTTTGGCGGGCCAGCGTCCGCCGGGCACGGGCAGCGGCCAACGCGGCTCGGTCCGGAGCGCGATTGCTGTCGCTGGCCGGACGCGTCCTGTTCGCCGCACTTCTGCTGGTGGGTGCTCAGTGGGTGGTGGTCATGCATCCGGACAGCCCGTGGCTGCTGCTCGCGGTGCTGGGCGTGCCGGACCTGTTCGCCGCCTACGCGCTGACCCGTGCATTGACGGTGACCACGATGGACAGCCCGCGGCGGAGGGGTGGCCGACGATGACCACCCACGAGAACAGGCGAGGGACGCTCGCCGGCCCTCAGGACACCCGGCACGTGCCGCTGACCCGCGCGCAGCGGCTCGCGCAAGACGCGGCCGAGGCCGCCGAGGTTCGCGCGTACCAGACCGATCCGGACGTGATCGCGCTCCGAGTCGAGCGCGTTCGGTCGCAGGTCGACCGGTTGTGCTGGGCCGGGATCGTGCTCGGCCTGGCGTTCACCATGACCAACGTCCAGACCTTCGCCGCCGCCGGCTCCCCGGCTTGGTCCCTGCCCTGGCTCGCTGCCTGGCTGCTCGACCCCACCGTGTCGGTCGTACTGCTGGCGATCCTGCGAGCCGAGCAGGTGACCGCCCGCTACCAGGTCCACACCGGACCATGGGTGCGCCGCGCGAAGTGGTTCACCCTCGCCGCGACGTATGCGATGAACGTGTGGGCATCCTTCGCAGCCGGTTCGCCGGCCGGAATCGTGCTCCACTCGGTCCCGCCGCTGGTCGTGTTCGTCGCGGCCGAGGCGGTGACCG
Organism: uncultured Actinomycetota bacterium; assembly: GCA_963841395.1. Taxonomy (GTDB): domain Bacteria; phylum Actinomycetota; class Actinomycetes; order Mycobacteriales; family Pseudonocardiaceae; genus Actinophytocola. Next base: position 954,795 of record CAWJCX010000048.1, on the reverse strand, counting down.
ATCTGCGGGACAAGCTCACCGACGCCGTGAACGCCGCGTTCACCGAGGCAGTTCGTCAAACGCGCCCACCGGTTCGTGAACGCACTCGACGGAAGTCGTTCGAGGACTACTGCGCCGAGGCCCGTCACGCGTGGACGCCCGGTGTCGTGGTCACGCCCGCATGGGTTCGCGAAGTCACGACCTGCTCGCGCGGTCTGTCACCCCGAGTGGCCGCCGCGCTCGCGGCAGAACTCGAGGTGCGTTCATGAACGCCCACGATCCGTCCATGAACGCACCGTCCGATGGGCGCGACCTGGAGAGCCGCGTGTACGACGCGGAGCTGGTCGACGAGTCGAAGCCGTTCTACTCGCAGCCGCGGCTCGGCCGGTTCGCGTCGTGGTGGCTACGCTCGCCGCGGGTGCCCCGGTGGCTGAAGACCGGTGCTCAGGCCCGGCAGGCCGCGAAGGATGCCGTGGCCGCGATCCTGCGGTCACCGTGGCGCTACCTCCGTGCCGTCGTGCGCGGCCTGATCGCTGCCGTCCGGTGGTGGCGCCGGTGGGTGACCGTGCGGGACTACCGCCAGGCGGCCGAGCAGTCCGAGAAGCTCGCGGACAAGTTCGCCGAGATCCGCGCCCTGACGCTGTTCCGCTGGAAGGTCACCGGCACCGTCATCGTGGCCGCTGCGCTCGGTCTGGTGATCGTGCACCTGGTCTATGGCGATCGAGTCGTGTGGGCGACGGCCGGCGCGGTGTCGGTCGCGCTCGCCGTACTCGGCCGGCGCCGCGACGGCGCGCCTGGTCGCAAAGCTGTCCTCGCCGGGCCGCGTGCCCTGACGTGGACGATGGACCCACAGGTACTGGTGGACGCGTTCCGGGACGCGAAGCTCATCGGCAAGGACGAGACGCTGCGCCTGGTCGAACGCGCGACCCGCATCGGCGACGGCTGGGCCATCACGGTTGACCTCCCGGCGACCCGCAAGGCGGCGGACGTGATCAAGCACCGCGAAGCATTGGCCTCGGCACTCGCGGTCGATGAGGTCCAGCTCATCGTGGAACGCGTTCGCGGCAATGGCGGTCATGCCGGGCGAGTGTCCATGTGGGTCGCCGATGAGGATCCGTACGCGACACCGCCAGTTCGGACGCCGCTCCTGAGCATGCACCGGTGGGATGCGTGGCGTCCGGTCCCGTTCGGACGCGACGCGCGGGACCGGAAGATCGATCTCCCGCTCGTGTGGACATCCCTGCTCGTCGGGGCGATCCCGCGCCAGGGCAAGACCTTCGCCGCACGGCTCGCCGCGGCCGGCCTGATCCTGGACCCGCACACCCGGCTCTACGTCGCGGACTTCAAGGCCGGCAAGGACTGGGACGCCGCCGGGCACGTCGCCCACCGGTTCATGTCCGGCGACGAGTCGGACCACGTGCTGATGCTGATCGGCTGGCTTGTGGAGCTGGTCGGTGAGGTCCAGGGCCGCTACCGGCGCATGCGCGAACTGGACGACGTGACGTGTCCGGAGTCCAAGGTCACTCCGGCGATGTCGCGCGACACTGCGTTGAACATGCCGATCACGGCCGTGTTCGTCGACGAGGTACAGGTGCCCCTGGAGGACCGGACCCCGTACAAGGTGGAAGGCAAGAAGCTGACCGCGGGCGAGTACGTGGGCGAGCTGCTGACTTGGCTGGCCAAGAAAGGCCCCGCCGCCGGGATCGTGCTGGTGCTCGCCACCCAACGCCCGGACTCCAAGACCATCCCGAGTGGACTCCGCGCCGTCCTCGGCTCCCGGTTCGCGCTGCGCGTCATGGACTGGCGAGACAGCAACATCGTGCTCGGCGAGCAGATGAACACCCGCGGCTACGACAGCAGCCGCCTGCTCGCCTCGCACAAGGGCGTGGGCATTCTTCGTCCGGACGGCGACACCGAAGCTGGCGCCGACGTGCTGGCACTGACCGTGCGCACCTACTACATGCCCAACGAGGACTGGCGTGAAATCTGCCAGCGCGGCCGGGCGCTACGTGACGCGTCGCGGACGCTGACCGGTCACGCCGCGGGCGAGGACATCGCACCGTCTCTGGACCACGCCGAGGCGGTCAAGGCCATCGGCACGGGCACGCGCGACGCCGAGTTGCCCGAGCCGTTGGCATCCGTCGTGGAGTACCTCGGCGACGACGTCGACGAAGACCGGGAGTTCATCCGGACCGCGGAACTCGTCGAGGCGCTCGATGTTGAGGCCACCGAGTTCGCGCGCCAGATGAGCGACCTCGGCTGCCGTCCAACCCGGGAGCGCGTCACCGAGAACGGCCGGGTTCGGCAGGTACGCGGCTACCGCGTCGAGGACATCGAGGCAGCCGCACACGCGATCCTGAGCGGCGACGAGCTGTGACACCTACCCGTCACACTGCGCCGAGAATGCCGTCACGCCGTCACACGACCTGTGACAGCATCACATGCCGTCTGAACAGCGCAAACGTGCTGTGTGACGGCTGTGACGGCTACCCCAACAGCCCGTCACAGCCGTCACAAACGCCGCTCAAACGGCCTTGTCCGAGACGTCGCCGGATGCCGTCACAGCCGTCACTCCGGTGCGCTGACGATCTCCGTCCGTGCTCCGCCCGGATTGTTGTCGGGCGACGGCGCGGCGAGGATGTCGGCCGCGAGCCGGACGAACCGGCGCAGCGCTCGGCGTCGCTTGAACACCAGCGTGGTGACGTCGTGCGGCCATCCGAGATTGAAATGGATCTCTTGATCGCGGGAGACGGACGCCTCCATGCGGCAGTCCGGGATCTCCAGCAACACCGACGCGTGCGGCTGCCTCTGCTTCACGCTGACTTCCTCTCCATCGTGGTCGATTCGGACGGGTACAACTCGCGTGACAACTGCCGGACGAACGCCATGGAGTCCTCTTCGGACAGCGCGGCGGACGCGATGGTGTTGAAAGCCCGGCGTGCTTCGGCGACCTGTTCCGGGCGGTCCTCGCGAACGGTCGTGTGGGCACAGTCGGCATACAGGACCGGCAGGTCATCCGAGTCATCGAACTCCAGCAGCCGGAAGCCGGCGGTTCGAACGCTGGCGCCGGCGTCCGCCGGTAGAACGCGAACGTCGACGTTCGGCCGCTCCGCGCACTCCATGATGCGTACAAGCTGGCCACGCATCACCTTCGGGTCACCTACGCAGTTGCGCAAGGCCGACTCGTCGAGGACCGCCGTGAACGTCAACGGACTGCCGGGACCAGTGAGGCGAGCCTGACGAATGCGTCGTGTCCTGACCTCATCGGCGAGATGGTCGCGCCCGGCGAGCAGTTCGCGCGTGTAGCCCTCGGTCTGCAGCAGATCGGGCAACCGCACCACGGCGACTTCCCGTACCGCTGCCGCGCCTGCCTCCCACCCGAGATAGTCACAGTTCGGCACCCGATAGTCCGCCCACCAGCCGCGTCGCCGGGACGCCCGAATCCAGTCGAGCAGGTTGGGCATGAACTTGTCGTAGAAATCCATCATGCTCCGCGCGATATGCACGTGGGGCACTCCCTCGCCGGTCTCCAGACGGTGTAGAGCGCTCCGCGTCAAGTCGAGCCTTGGCGCGGCTTGATCGAGGGACAAACCAGCTTGCCGTCGCATCTCGCGGAACACACGCGCCACTCTGCGCCGGGCCACTGGCGCGCTCAGCCCGGTCGTGTCATGGGCGTTCGATGAATCCATTGATGATCTCCGTCGAGACAGTGGCTGGAAGCCCGGCGGTGGCACAACTTGGGCGGAGCGTGCCACCGCCGGGCGAGCGCCTCACCGTCCCGTGTGCCGGACGTGTAAGACTGAAATTGACCCTTTCATCAGCCCAAGATGAGGGGAACGACGTGAAGGCGCCACAGAGGCGCCGCAGGCGCGCCAACAGCACGTTGCGAAAACAAGGAGGACCGCGGCCATGACCCAACCGGGGGCAACTCGACCACGAACGGTGCTGGAACAGAAGATTCGCGAGCGACGTCTCACACTTCGCGAATTCGTCGAGTTCGCCGAGACCTTCGCGCGAGAGAACCAACATGTCGGGACGTTGAGTTTCCGCCATCTTCAGCGGCTTGTCGCCGGCAAGCAGCCGGACGGATCGCCGTTGAGCCCAGTGCGGCCGGCTACCGCTCGCCTGCTCGAAGAAATCTTCAGAATCAACGTTGAACGTTTGCTTGCTAGTCCCGAATCGACACTGCCGCACGCCGAGTATCCGGCATCGGGCCGGGAACCCCATCCGCTCACCGTGGCAGTCGCGATCGTCGTCAAGGAATCCGAGATTCTCGTGGTATGCAGGAGAGCCGCGCACGAGAACGACATCATGTGGCAGTTTCCTGCCGGAGTTGTGAAGCCCGGCGCACCGTCAAAGGCGGTCGCCGTGCGCGAGACCTTCCGCGAGACAGGCGTGCACTGTGCGGTGTCACGCAATCTGGGTCGGCGGGTGCATCCCATTACCAGCGTGGTCTGCGACTACATGTTGTGCGAGTACGTGTCGGGTGAAGCGACGAACTCCGACATCGAGGAGAACCTCAGCGTGACGTGGGTAGACAAAGAGCGACTCGACCGCATCATTCCCGTCGAGCACATCTTCCCGCCAGTACTTGAGGCGCTAGGAATCAGTTGAGTCGGACCGGCGGTGCGCCAGTGCGCGTTTGGGCAAGCGTGAGCCGAGGATTTCGGCCGCCTTGCGGTCGGACGCGGCCACCCACGCCGCATACACGCGCAGAGTGGTCGCCCCTCCCCCACCGTGCCCGAGGCGGCCGGCGACGGTTCGAAGATCCACGCCCGCCGTCAGCAACTCCGTCGCGGAGAAGTGGCGCAATGCGTGAATGTGGGTCTCGATGCCGAGCTTTCCGGCCATACGCTTGTAGCGGCGGGAAATCGCGTCCGGGGAGTACGGCTGAGTGGCATCCTTTGGGGCACTGTAGGTCCCTGTTGCGGCGTCGTACTTGCGATCGCTCATGAAGACGAACATGCCCTCTTCGAGGTCCACGCCGACCTTCGCCAACTCGACCTGCGACCACTCCTTGTGTGCGCGGAGAAGGGCGACCGTCTCAGAGTCGAGGGCGACGCGGCGCATTTGATGCGTCTTGGTGCTCTTGACCTTGCCGTTGCCGTTGATTTCGACATAGCTGTTCCGGATCTCGATGATTTCCTCGTCCAACTTGACGTTGAACCAGCGCAAGCCGGCGACCTCTGCCCGGCGCATTCCGGTGGTCATCACGAGCCACACGAGCGTGCCCCAGTCGGAACTCAGGTCGAACGCCTTGTCGACGATTAGCGCCGCTTCCGTGGCGGACGGCGGATTCGGCTGGGGTGGCTCCTGTTTGGGACGCTTCGCGATTTTCGCCGCGTTGGTGTCGACCCATCCCCACCGCGTGGCCGCGTCGAGTGCACTGCTGATGATCGAGTGAATCTGGCGCACGGTCGACGCGGCCATCGGATCACATTCGTGAGGTTCGCACTCGGCTTCCACACAATCGTGTTCATCGTTGACCTTGTGTTTCCCGATGAACGGCTTTCCGTCACAGCGGGTACGGCAGCGGCGGAGTTCGGCGTAGAGGCTTTCCAGGTCATTCGCGCCGAGGCGGTTCACCGCGATGTGGCCAAGTGTCGGCTTGATGACTCGCTTGATGTAGCCGCCGTAGCTGTTACGGGTGCTGTCTTCCAGGTCAGCCTTTTGGAACCATTCGTCGAGGCAATGGTCGAACTTGACCGAGGACGACGCCTTGCGCTGCTTCAGCACCGCGGCCCGCAGTTCGGTCCGCTTGTTCCGCGCTTTCCGCCAGGCCGCGTCATCCGTGCCCTTGATCGTGGCCCGCTTGTACGCACGGCGACCGGTCACCGGGTCGTAGCCGGCGAACACCACGACCCGTAGCGAACCTCCGCGCTCCTCGATGCGGCCCTCTTTGCGGCCGTCCGAGCGTGCCTCAGCCATGCACCCAGGATACGACTCGCACCCAAACTCGCACCCAAAGATCATTTACTGCATTGCTGTCGCCACATATGAGCTGGTGAGAGACGGTGGGGCGGGTGGGGCTCGAACCCACGGCCAAAGGATTATGAGTCCTCTGCTCTAACCGACTGAGCTACCGCCCCAGGAAGTGCCACGATGAACCCGATCGTGGCGGATCTTGCCAACGCGGCAAATTTACACGCCAGGGTCTGGCTATCGCGTCAGGGCCCGTCGGCTACCAGCTGGGTGTAGGGGATGCCGTCGCCGTACTTGGCGGTCACCTTGCAGATCACCCGGATCCGGCCGGGGCGCATGGGATCGATGCCGTTCACGGCGTTGCGCAGGGTGCCCTCGGGGAACGAGTCCTCACCGAGGGCACTGCACTCCGCGGCCAGGCGCCCGACGGACCAGTTGTGCTCCTCGAGCCACCCCCGGATCCGGTCGCGGTTGAGCTTCGGCATAACCCGAGTCTGCGGTGATCTGCGGGATCTGTCAAACCAAACTACCAGCGAAAACATCGATTCTGCAGAACTCTGCGGACAGTAGGGACCAGCGAGCAGAGCGGACTCCGACTGGCGTTCTGCGGAACTCTGCGGCATTCTGCAACGGTGCCGAATCTGCGAACCGCCGACTACTCCGAGAACGCCCGCAAACGCCTGGGCGACGCCGTCGCGCAGGCCCGCCGCGCCGCCGGCCTCACCTGGCGAACCTGGTTCGTCAAGGAGGCCGGGATCGGCGTCCGCAGCCTAGAAGCCGTCGAGGCCCACGAGCCCACGGTCGGGGTCGACGTCCTCGAACGGATCGGCCGCGCCCTCGGCCGCCACTTTCGCGACTGGAACGCCGACACCCCACGCCAGATCCTCGAGGGCGGCCCGATCCCCGACCACGAACCGGCGCGCCGGACCACGCTCGACATCCGCTGGGCGGCCCGGCAGGAACTGGTCGAGCTACTGAAGTCCCATGAGGAGGCCATCGCCTACCCGCGCCTGCTCAACCACTGGTGGAGCCGCTTCGCGGACGCAGGCTACGACGAGCGGGACCTGCTGGAAGTGTCGCGCCAAGCCGAGGAAGAAGCCGGACAGCAATAAAGCTCCCAGACCACTTCGGCATTGACGTGGGAATCCGACATTGAATCTCCATCCCCGCCGAATTCCTGACTTAATAGATTTGCGCCCAGCTCTCAGACGAGAGACCCGATGAAGGTCGTCCAGCTGGAGTCGGGCACGGAGAGCACCCCACCGTCGGCGTTCTTGCTGTCCCGCACCAGCATGCGCCCCCGATCGGAACGGCACTCGACGCAGTCGTCGGGGTGGCTGTAGGTACTCGACCGCCACGCCCCCGGTAAGTAGGACCCCGCTGACTCCACCTGCAGCCTCCTGGAGAAACCCGCCAGACACCGCTTTCGAGCAGCGGTGGTGCCCACTTCCCGAGCCGACTCTTGGGCAATGTCCAACGATAGTCGCGATCCCGGCGGATGTGGTAACAGAAGATCTCTCGGCAGCGACCTTGTCGGTGTTCGGTTCGTCGTATCCCGCGAGCATCTTGTCGGGGCCCGTCCGATGGGCCACACTGTGACGCCTCGACCGAAGGGTGCGCCATGGGCACACGTCCCGCAAAGGGAAGTATCGGTCGTCCAGGCGCGTCCATCTGGTCACTACTGATCCCGCTGTGGGCGTACGCGGCATTGGTCGGCGTACTGGCCGCGGGTGTCGGAAGGCTGCTGGCGCCGAACGAAGCCCTTCAGTGGACGGCCACCGCGGCGCTGGTGGTGGTCGCCGGCGTCAGCTTTGCCGGGATCTTCGGCCGACTGCGACGCCTCACTCGGACTCGTCGCTAGCGTCACCGGGCGAATCATCGCCGCCGTTGCCCGACCCCCCGTCGGGGCGACTCTTCAGCGCGCTACGAACCGCCACGCCCAGCGCGCCGAGCACGGCGGTGGCGCCGGCATACATGGCGGCCGGCACGGCGAACTGCACGTGCAAGAGGGTGAACACAAGGGCGAGGATGGCGAACGGCGCGGCGATGGCGAGACTCGCGCCCAGACAGAGCGCGATGACCCTGAGCGTGTTGCCCGTATTGGCGATCAGGAAAGCCCAGAACTCCAGCTGAGTCTTCAGCTTGGGCTGCCGCTGCTTCCTGGGTTGCCGCTGCCGAGACCGTCGGTCGGGCTCGTTCGTGCTGTGGCCGGCCACCGCGGCCTCCTTCGCGTCAGCCAGATGGCCGCGGACGACTTCGACCGCGTCCAACGCCTATATGCTTACTGCTACATGTCTTGACGACGGGTGTCACGAGTGCTATCAGCTCCGTGCCGTGTTGCATACAGAGAGGTGGCTTCATGCTGGTGAGCATACCGCATGTAGGCTGTACGCAACATGTCCGGAAGCTACTTAGCTCGAAGCTGGATAGCTTGGCCTTAGCGCTTGTTGCGGGAAGGTGGTAACTGTGGCTGACCAGGAGACTCAGCCGAACGAGACGGTGGAGGTCAAACGTCGGCGTCTGCGGATCGCCCTGCGGGACGCCCGGAACGAGTCCGAGATGACCCAGAAGACCGCCGCCGAGAATTTGAGCTGGAGCATCAGCAAGATCGTGCGCATCGAGCAGGGCGCCGTACCGGTGACTCCCATCGACGTGCGCGCGATGTTGTCACTGTATGGCGTCACCGACGCGGAACGGGTCGAGTCGCTGGCCGCACTGGCGATCGAAGCCCGCGAGTCCAAGGGCTTCAAAGAATATGCCGACGTCTTCTCGGCGGATGCGGTGGAGTTGTTCGGCAGCGAACAATCGGCAAAGACCATCTACAAGCACGAGCCGACCGTCATCCCCGGCATTCTGCAGGTCCAGGAATACGCCAGAGCGCTCCTCATGGGCGTGGGAAACTCGCAGGAGCGGGTGACCCGGAAGCTGGAGGCCCGGCTGCAACGGCAGCGGATCCTGGAGAACCGAGTGCGGCCGGAGCTGAACTTCATCATCGGTGAAGCCGCGCTGCTCAGGCCGATCGGCGGTCCGGACGTGATGCTCGAGCAACTCGAGGCGCTCCGCAAGCTCTCACGAGAGAAGGACATCAACCTCTACATCCTGCCGTTCTCGGCAGGACCTCATCGAGCGCTCGGCAACGCGTTCACGATCTTGCAGTTCGCGAACCCGGAAAATTCTGACGTCCTCTACCTGGAAAACGCCGGCGGCGTGTCCATAAGTCGCACCAGCCAGGAAGAGGTGGACCGCTACCTGGACATTTTTGTGGAGCTCGAAGGTATGACCGAGCGTGCGGGAGAGTTCGAGGCGTTGCTGGACCAGATAATCAGCGAACGCTACGCAAAACCCGGCAGGTGAGCTGGCAGACCCAGCGGCTTCCGAACGTCCTGCCCGGCACCGTCGGGCAGGACGTTCGCACACAGGCCCGAGACATGCCCCTGTCGGCTCTACGCACGTCACGCAAGCGCACTCGGCGGCCACTTTGGGCGCGAATTCGGCACCGACCCGTCGTTGGAGGCGGTGGCCAGCCAAAGTAGCAGTACGACGCGCTGCGGCGATGTATCCTTGGAGGCGTTTTCCCACGTGTGGGCGTGGAGGCGGGGCTATGAGCGGGCTGCACGATGCTATTCGGGAGAGTCTTGGGGCTCTCGCCTTGGGCATGCTGGACGACGAGGAGCAGCGTGCCATCCTCCATCACGCCGACGCGTGCCCCGAGTGCAGCGCCGAACTCGACGACTTCCTCGAGCTGGCCGCCCTGCTCCAGCCGGCCGGAGCAGCCACCGCCGAGCCGGCACAGGTCAGCGAGCCGATGGTCTGACCCCGCCAGCTGGCGCCACAAAGGTGATCAAACGAAAGAACCCCAGGCCTCTGACCTGGGGTGTTGCTCCTCCAGTTGGACTCGAACCAACAACCCTTCGGACCAAAATAGACCGTACATCTGAATCCATCCACATCCATCTACCTGTGGCGTCGATCCGGCTCGGACTACGGCGATCCACATCGAACCACGCGGATTAGTGCCACAAAAGAGCCAGTTGATCTTGATTGTTATCTTGCCGACCCCGCCGGCCATCAGCGATCGCCTCACCACCACGCGCCGCCACCGTAGTCACCAGTCTGCGGAACTGGCCGAGCTGCAGCCCGGTGAACGGGACGATCCACTCTGACCGAGACGCCGAGATCACCTGCACACCCACATGATCAACTACAGGCAAGCCGGCCAGACAACCAACCCCGTCGATTTACGAGGCGTCGCTTAGGCCGGAAGATTGGGGGGCGAGCCCCGCCCAGGCGGTCCTGTGGCACACGTATTCCGCGGACCACTCTCCGAGGTCCCGGCACGAGCGTGGGGCCGGTCGGCCCAGCCGCCGGTCACCGAATTCAGGCATCGTTGATACGTGCAACCGATCGCGCTCGGGTCGATCCCGACTCCCGACGTCTTGCTCAAGACACCAACCACCACCAACGTCCTGGCTAGGTACATCTGATATGTAGTGCTGGTTTGTCAAGAGGCAGGGTGAGGCGCCCGTCCTGATTGCTCGGGGCGGGCGCCTCGTGGCTTCGTTGATCAGGCCTGGGGTGAGCGTGTCGTTGGCGACGCGCGGTCAGACTGATATGCGCGGGTTGGGTACCGCAGGACGGGATGTTCGGCAGGAGCGGGCCGCGTGTCTAGGATCGAGCGTCACACCGTCCGTTGTGGATCTTTGTGGATGGTGCTGCTCATAGCTGTATCGCGGGTCGCTCCACGCGCTGCCACCCCGGCGTGCTGGGACAACGAAGCCAGGTCGTCGGGCTGTTATTGCTGCATGACGGCCAGAGACCAGCACCAGCCGGCCAGTTCGCGGGCGATGGCGACGTTGGCGATCACGTGGCGTTTGCGGCGCAGGTTGAAGGTGATCCAGCGGTCGTGCAGCCGTCGGTTGCCGGCGTCACCACGGGCTCGTGCGGCTGGCGGTGCGAGCTCCCATCGGTCGCGCAGGGTCTTGCCAGTCACGTAGCGGGCGCGGTGGTGCCAGGCAGCTTCGACCAGGAGCCGCCGCACGTGGGTGTTGCCGGTCTTGGTGATCGAGCCCTGCGTCCGGGATGCCCCGGAGGAGTACTCGCTGGGTACCAAGCCGACGAACGAGCCGATCGTCTTACCGGTGAACCGGTGCCAGTCGCCGATCTCGACCGCAAGGGCGAACCCGGTCAAGGTCGAGACACCCCGCAGGCAGCCCAACCGCCGCACGACCGGTGTGAACTCGCTGTCGGCGGCCATCACCGCGATCGCCGCGTCGAGCCGGTCCCTGCGGGCTTTGACCGTGAGCACCGCGTCGTAGTCGGACTCGAAGGCCATCTGCACCGCGGGACTGGTGAACCGCTGACGACGTAGCCAGGCGTCGTGGGCGCCGGTCCAGGCCTGCCCATCCGAATAGACGATGCCGTGGCGCAGCAACAGTTTCGACAACCGATGCCGAACCCGCATCAGATCACCACGGCAGTCCTCACGAGCCCGCACCAGATCCCGCGCGGCTTCCTGATCCACACTCGGCACCGCTACCGGTGTGACCTCGTCCAACCGCAGCAGCCGCGCCAGATGAACCGCGTCCTTGGCGTCGGTCTTGACTCGATCCCCCGGCGGTCGCTGCAGCTTCGACGGCGCCGCCACCACACACCGAGTACCCGCCCGCATCAGCGCCCGATACAACCCGAACCCCGTCGGACCCGCCTCATAGGTCACCGCGACCGGCCCAGCCAACCCAGCCAACCACGACCGAATGTGATCATGCGAAGGAGTCAGCCTCGCCTGGATCAACTCACCCGTCACCCCATCGATCGCGGCCGCCGCGACCGATCGTGCGTGCACATCCAGACCCACACTCGTACGCTCGGTAAACACCGGGGCCTCCCACGTATGTCGGATAGGCCAGACAGGCGGCCCCTGCCTGGCAACCCACGAATCTGCGTGAGCGAGGCCCCGGCCTGCAACCGGCTCAAACCCAACCGGTCACGTCATACCGTCTAGGGCGTGCCTCGGCGTAGAGCAGGCCGACCAACTGGGTGAGCACAAACGTCTCGGGCCGTCCGGCTTCAGGCCGTCGAGCAGGACGTTGAACTCCACGCGGCCCTCGAAGCCGACGGCGAGGTGGAGTCGCTGCCCGTTCGTTACTTCGAGGTACGGAAGTGCGTCGTCTTCTGTATCAGGCCTCATCCCCAGTCCGCGGAGAAGCCGGGCGCGACTGCAACCGCATTGGGTTCCGTGCGATCTCTGAGGTCCGTCAGTAACAGTGGCCGCCTGACCGTCGACCTATCGAGCACTGGAGAACACAAGACTCCGCACACAAGGAGGTCGCCGGTGTCCGTGTTGCGCCCTGTCTCCGACAGGGACGGTGACCCGCCGACGATGCTGATGGACGAAGGACGTCCTCGGCTCGTCTTTCACGACCCACCACTCGCCCAAACCGTCGAAGATGCACAGGTTCCGGTTGTCTGAAGTTTCGAACTGGGGAAGAATGCCCGAAATATTCATCAACTATAGAACCAGCAATAGTCGATCTATGGCGACCAGGGCAGAGACGGAACTCGTCAATCGATTTGGTCGCCGTCGAGTATTTCTGGACACGAGTTCGATCTGCCTCGGCCAAAACTTCGACGTGGCGATCCGTAACGCGGTTGCCCGGGCGAAGTATCTTCTCGTTCTCATCGACCGTCAATGGTTATCTGCGAAAAACGCGGACGGTGGCGACATCTTTTCCGTCGACGACTGGGTGCGCACGGAAATAACTATCGCGATCCAGAAGAAGCGAACAATTATTCCGCTTCTGCTCGACGGCGCTACACCGCCGCGGGCAAAAGACCTGCCTGAAGATATTCGCACTCTGGGCCTTATCCAAGCCCAAAGCATAGGCAGTGACTCGTTCAAGGAAGACTTCGCCCTCGTTCTCGATAAGATCGACCTTGCGGTACCCGATCCCTACCTCGGACTGGAGCCGTTCGACCATGAACACAAGAAATACTACTTCGGACGCGACGAGAAGATTCGAGAGCTACAAGGTCTCGTGCACGAGAAACCGCTCGTGGTGGTCACCGGCGGACAAGGCAGCGGGAAGTCTTCCCTGGTCAACGTAGCTCTCCTTTCCGGACACTGGGGCACGCGACTGCTGCTCGACCCGGGTGAAACCCCGGCAAACATCGTCGCGGCCATTTCGAACGTCGACACATTGGATGGCCAGCTGATCTTCGTTGATCAGTATGAAGAATATGTAGCAGACAACCTGCACGCCGGCAGGCAGTTGCTAGAGCTCCTGATCGACCTCACTCGACGGTCATCGGTTCGAATCGTCGTTACGATGAGATCCGGCGACCTCGAACGCGTGCTGACCTCAAACATCGTCGATGAAGTCGCCCAGCTGGACCTGAAGCCAATGAACATAACCGATCTTCGCGAGGTGATCACCAGGCCGGCCATCGTCGCCGGCGAGTTTCAGTTCGAGCCCCACCTGGTCGCGAGAATCATCGACGATACGGTAGCGACGGCAGGGCAACTACCCTTGGTCGAGTTCGCCCTGTCCGAACTCTGGGCCGCGAAAAGAAGCCTGACCCTTCAAGCCTACGAACATATCGGCGGACTCACCGGTGCACTGAACAAGCACGCCGAAATGATCTACCAAGAGGAAGATGATAACGGAAAGAGCCTCATCCGCCAACTACTGACTAAACTTGCACGAGATGGCGATATCGGTGGATATGTCATGTGGCCGAGGCGACTGAAGGACCTAGAGCCTGAACTCAGAGACATGGCGCTAAAGTTGTCAAGCGCCCGCACCGGTTACCACCGGCTAGTAGAAATCCGGTCTCAGCCCGGACATGAAGACATGGTCGCGCTCACGCATATCTCACTCGCCACAGCGTGGCAACGGCTCAACGGCTGGCTCGACTCGGACCATGACTTCCGCAGATGGCAGGCGGAGATAGAAACCGTCATGCACAGCAAAGCAAAACTCGGGCACACCGGTATCCGTGAAGCGAAGAAATGGCTCCGGCAACGCGGCGACGAGCTTCCTCGCCCTGTGCGCGAGTACATACGTAAAAGTACTCGAAAACGAAACAGTACACGAGTCACCATTCTCGCCGGTGCCCTGACCATAAGTCTTGCATCGCTAATCGGCACGCAAGTGATCTTAACATCTACCGCCGACTCCGCCGCGCTTCGCGACGCGCAGAATTCGCAACAAATCGCTGCGCAAGCAGCAAATATCAGGGCGACTGATCCCGCCACGGCAATGCAACTCAGCCTCGCCGCGTACCGCACCAGCGACACACGCGAGGCGCGCAGCAGCGTACTGAGCACCGTCGCCAACGAGTACGCGACACAGCTCACCGCACACACCGACAACGTCGAATCGGTCACCACCAGTCGAAGTGGAACCGTTCTCGCAACAGGGTCAAAAGACGGCACCGCCGCGCTATGGGACATCACGAACCCCCACCGCCCGACCCAGCTGAGCACGCTCGACATCGGTCCAGCAGTCTGGTCGGTAGCCATCAGCCCGCGCGGCACGCTGCTCGCTGCCGGAACCGCAGACCACACCATTCGACTGTGGGACATCACCTCCCCGCGTCATCCTGTCCAGCTCACTGAGCTGCCCGGCCACGTCGACGAAGTGCACTCGGTCGCCTTCGGCCGCAACGGCGTCCTCGCGAGTGTCGACAACGGGGGCGCAGCCCGCCTGTGGGACGTCGCTGACCGTCATCACCCACAGCTACTGCATGCGTTTCAGGCCCACTCCACGCGAGTATGGTCCCTGGCTATCAGCCCAGACGGACGTACTCTGGCCACTGCGAGCTGGGACCACACGGTACGGCTCTGGGACATCAGTAACCCGTACGCACCACACTTGCAACACGCCAAAATCAGCCACGGGGACAAGGTGTACGCCGTCGCATTCGGACCGGACGGGCACACGATCGCCACCGCCGGCGGCGACGACGTCCGGCTGTGGGACATCAGCCATTCCCGCAAAGCTGCCTTGCTGCACAACCTCGCATCAGCCCGCACAGTCCTAGCGATGGCGTTCTCTTCCGACGGTCGAACACTGTCGACCGTACGCTCGGACCGTCTCGTTTTCCTATGGGACACAACTGACCCGCGCCACCTCACCTACCGGGCGAAATACACCGGGCACACACGCCAGGTCAACGCAGTCGCATTCACGCCGGACGGAAATACGCTCATCACCGGAAGCGACGACAAAACGGCACGCATATGGGACCTACCAGCCCCGGCGCTTCGTGCGCACACCGAGGCCGTCGTGTACACCAGCGTCAACAAGCGCGGAAACCTCATGGCTACCTCGAGCAGCGACCACTCAGCCAAGCTGTGGAACATCACCGATCCTGCACATCCCGTAAAACTTGCCTCCATTGATCGGCACCATGAAAGCGTGGTGGCCGTGTTGTTCCATCCGACCGCGCCGCTGCTCGCCACGGCCAGTCTCGATGGCAAGGTCTGTCTGTGGGACATCACCGACCCTCGGCGCCCGCAATATCGCACCACTCTCCGAGGAGGGCACACAGCGGGGATAACCACCGCGACATTCTCCGCCGACGGCACGACACTGGTGACCGGGAGCGATGACCGAACCGTACGGTTGTGGAACCTCAAAAACCCGAAGAAGGTGGCCAAGCTGCAGTTGCTCGGCCCCCTTGACAACCGAGTGAGTAGGGTCGCCGTAGGCCGCGGACCAGGACACACCGAGGTGCTGGCCGCGGCAGACATCGACGGCTCGACCACCCTGTGGGACATCACCAACCCCGACCAACCCAGGAAGCTGACCAAACTTCCCCCACACGACGGCCTGACATACGCATTGGCGATCAGTCCGGACGGCACGACCCTCGCCACTGGTAGCCGCGACCACAGATTCCGACTGTGGAACATCAAAAACCCAAGGTCGCCGAGACTTCTCAGTACCTATCGGGACGCCGCCAAGGAAGTAGACTCACTGGCATTCAATATCGACGGAACACAATTAGCGACCGCAGGCCGGGTAGATGCCGTCGACCTGTGGCGCCTCGCAGACCTACACAAGCCCGAACTCAAGGCCACTCTCTCCTCAGGTCGCAGCGGCGTCATTTACACAATGGTGTTCCACCCCGACCGCCACACACTCATTTCGGGAAGCACCTACGAAACAGTGCGACTTTGGGAAACCGACCCTCAACGCGTCGCCAAAAACATCTGCAAGGTCGCGTACCCCCCTGTTACCGCAGACACATGGCATCGGGAACTCCCCGACACGCCCTACACGCCACCCTGCGAAGCCAATGCCTAAGCGGTCGAAACGCTAAACATTGCGTGGCAGCCGCCCAAGCGGACCACCTCACGCCGGCCGCCAAATCGAAAATGGGGCCCCACCCGTACCCATACGCTGGCTGGCCTGGTATGTGAGGCCGAGCAACCGAAGCTGTTCTGGCCAGCGCGACATCCAGGCGGGTTGCTGGAGGGGGCGATGGCTGCAAGTCTGTTGGCCGTGTTCGGTCGGCCGGCATCACCGGTCGAACACGGCGACGATTACTACGTGGAGATATGCGAAATGGCGAAGCTGAGCACGATTCTTGACCAGGTGGACTCGGGGACGATCCTGCTGCCCGAGTTCCAACGTGGCTACGTGTGGAATCGGGATCAGGTCCGCGGGCTGATGCGCTCCTTGTACAGGGACTATCCGGTAGGTGCGCTGCTGCTGTGGGAGACCGACACCGATGCGGGTGCCGCACGCGGAGCCGAGCACGCTGGGATGGGCACTCGGCGCATGCTGCTCGACGGTCAACAACGCATCACGTCGCTGTACGGCGTGGTTCGCGGACGTCCTCCGGCCTTCTTCGAAGGGGACCGCGGCGCGTTCACCGGTCTACATTTCCACCTGCGAGAGCAGACGTTCGAGTTCTACGCGGCCATGAAGATGAACGACGATCCGCTCTGGATCGACGTCACCGAACTTTTCGTCTCCGGTCTCGCCCCGCACATCACCCGGCTCAGCCAGTCGGTAACCGCCGATCAGCTCCCGGTCTATCTCACTCGCCTGAACAGCCTCCACAACCTGCTCAGTCGCCAGTTCCACGAGGAGAAGATCACTGGCGCCGATGTGGGACTCGATGCCGTGGTGGACATCTTCAACCGGGTCAACTCCGGCGGCACGAAACTATCCAAAGGAGATCTCGCGCTCGCCAAGCTGTGCGCCGAGTGGCCCGAAGCACGCGCCACCATGCGTAAGCATCTCGGGAAGTGGCGTTCCGCCGGATACAACTTCAGTCTCGACTGGCTGCTCCGCAACGCCACCGCCGTCGCTACCGGCAAGGCACAGTTCGTCGCCCTCGAGCATGTATCCGCACACGACTTCCGTGCCGCGCTGACCGCGGCCGCCAACCATGTCGGCACCTTCCTCGACGTCGTGCAAGGTCGACTGGGACTCGACCACGACCGGGTCCTGATGGGCCGCTACGCATTCCCCGTCGTCTCGAGATACCTACACCTGCACGGCGGCGAGTTCGCCAACGTCAGAGAACAGGATCGGATGCTGTTCTGGTACGTACAGTCCGCTCTGTGGGGCCGGTTCGCCGGCTCAACCGAGACCGTGCTCAGTCGGGACTACGACACCGCAGAGAACGCCGGCATCGACGGCCTAATCAGCACGCTTGAACGCTGGCGAGGTGGGAACCTGGCCGTGGACGAGCAGGACTTCGCCGGCATGACCCGCGGCTCGCGCTTCTATCCCCTCCTTTACCTCCTGACCAGAGTGCGGGGAGCTCGGGACTTCGGCTCCGGACTGGAACTCAAGGCCGAGATGCTAGGCCACCTCGCCAGCCTGCAGGTGCATCACATCTTCCCCAAGGCACTGCTATACAAGCACGACTATGCGCGAGGTGAGGTCAACGCGGTCGCGAATTTCTGCTTCCTCACCCAGAAGACCAACCTGGCCATCGGCAAACGTCCACCCCAGGAGTACTTCGCGGAGGTCCGTGACAAGCACCCCGGGGTACTGGAGTCGCAGTGGATCCCTACCGACGAAAACCTTTGGCAACCGGACCGCTACCGGGACTTCCTCACCGCTCGTCGTCAACTACTCGCCGACGCCGCCAACATGCTGCTCGACAGTCTGCGCAATGGCGCCACCTCCGACGAGCAATCGCTGCGGCCACTACAACCGATCGAGGTAGCTGCCGGGGATGAGTCCGATGCCCGTGCCGTCCAACTCGCTGCATTGGTCGGTGACCTACGAGCGGCCGGCTGTGTCGATCCCGTTGTCGACACCGAGATCGCCGATCCAGAGACCGGCCGGGTACTGGCGATGGCCGAGGCGTACTGGCCTGAAGGCCTACAGCCCGGCCAGGGCGCGCCAGTAGTTCTCGAGCTCGACGCCGAAAAAGCAGACCTCGTTCGACTTGAGGAGATTGGCTTTGAGGTCTTCACCTCCATCGACGCACTCAAAGGCCGGGTCGCCATACGCAACGCACAAGCCGCCGGGGATCTCCCAATGGCACGCTGAACCACTGATCTCTCACCGAGGAGCAGGTGGGGCCAAGTAAGGCCGTGCGCGCTATCCAACGTGTATCACCCCGGCACCAGGTGGGAATGCCTGCGACGGCGATTCACGCACCCCGGGGCGAGCGGATGCGCGCGCTCATGGGCACTGTGGGCATGAAAAGCCGCCGACCTGCATAAACGACTTCCTTTGAGGTCGAGCTCACAGGGTTTGAACCTGCGACCCCCTTGACTTTACTCGAGTCTATTGTGGCCTGTGGAGCTCTACCTCACTCTCCTGTTGACCTGCGAAAAAGTGTTCACCGCCTGCCGTTGTGTGCGGTGGTCTGCCGACTCCATGTTGACAAATGTGTATACGCGCCGGCGTGCCGATCATCTGGATGACCGCGTGCAACCATTGCACCGAGGAGCGGAAGAGTCGCTCTTTTGCTGTGATGTCACCATGGGTAGACCACCGATCCCTATCGGCGCGCACGGCGCCATCCACGTTGTCGAGGTGGGGCCAAGACGCTTCGAGGCCCGCTGCCGGTGGCGTGACAAGGACGGCACCTTCAGGCGGCTGCGCCGAATCGGCGCGTCGAAAACTGCCGCTGAGATGGCCATCACACAACGAGTGGCTGAGCTTGCGGATGAGGTATGCGGCAGCCAGATCGGGCCGAGCACGCGGGTTCGCACAGTGGCCGAGGCGTGGTACAAGGAGATCAAGTGGGAGGCCAGCCTCGGGGATCGCTCCCCCGACTCGGTACGCACCTACCGGGTGTGCATGGCCAACCAGGTGCTGCCGCGGCTCGGTGCGCTACGACTGAATGAGCTGACGGTCACCGCGATGGACACCTTGATCAAGGAGACGCGCGACCAGCATTCATACGCCACGGCGAAGACGGTGCGGTCCGTGTTGCGGAACCTGTGTGCCTACGCCGTGCGCCACCAGGCGCTGAGGGTGAACCTGGCACTGTCGGTAGGCCGACTGCCGCCGGGCAAGCCGAAAGAGATCCACGTACTCAACCCCGATCAACGGCTCGACTTGATCTGCCGGCTCGAACACTTCGCCATCGAACGGCGCACAGACGAGAAAGGTCGGAGTCTCGGGCCGCGGGCACGGGTGTGGGCAGACCTGCCTGACGTGGTGCGCGCCTTGCTGGCCACCGGTGTCCGGTTGGGTGAGCTGCTCGCACTGACCGGACCAGATTTTGCGCGCGACGGTAAGGGCCGGCCGATCGTGACGATCGCGGCACATATTGTTCGGGACGACGGCCAGCTGGTACGCAAGGCGTATCGGAAAGGCAACCGGAATCAACTCCTGCTGCAGGTGCCCGAGTGGTCGGTGCCCATGTGGTACGAGCGATCCGCTACCGCCGGTACCGGCCCGATGTTCGCCGCGTGGAATGGCGGCTGGATCCACCCGGACAACCTCGGCCATCGACTACGGCAGGCGTTCGACGCGGCCGGCTACCCGTGGGTCACCAGTCACGTCTTCCGCAGGACGGTCGCCAGCGTTCTCGATGAGGCTGACCTGCCCACGCGACTGATCGCTGACCAGCTCGGTCACACCAGCGAGGCAACGGTCAGACGGCACTACATCGCGCCGCGGGTCGGCAACGAACGATCAGCTCAGACGCTCGAGACGATGTTGCAACGCTGAGTAAGTGGACCGTTTACGGACCTTTGATCTTCAGGCCGCCCGTCCGCATCCTACTAACGTCCGTGACCTGGGGGTTTGCTCCTCCAGTTGGACTCGAACCAACAACCCTTCGGTTAACAGCCGAATGCTCTGCCAATTGAGCTATGGAGGATCGCTCGCCGGTGCTTGTCCGGCGGGGTCCAACTCTAGCGCATGCCCCAACCGGGTTCCGACCTACCCGGCGCCTCGCGCGGAACTGCGGGAGGATGGCAGCGCACAGCAGGTCGAGCCGTTGGAGGCGATGACGATGAAGGCGTTCGTACTGGGCGCCGCGGTCGGGTACGTGTTGGGGGCGAAGGCAGGCCGCGGACGCTACGACCAGATCATGCGCACCTACCGCAAGATCGCCGATCACCCCGCGATCCAGGGTGCCGCGGGCATCGCGCGGGCCAAGATCGGCGAGAAGACCGGGCTCGGCGAGCGGCACAAGTCCGCGCCGCGGCAGAGCAACGGCCGCCGGAACGTGAGTGAACCCGCCTACACCAAGCCGTGAGCAGGAGGCCCCCGCGCGGCGCGACGTGCGGGGGCTTCCCAAGGCGCAGCTCCACCTCCACCTGACCGGCGCCATGCGGCCGGCCACGCTCGACGACCTGGCCGCCCGCCACGGCATCGCCGTCCCCCCGCCGCTGCCGTCCACCGCGAGCACCTGGGCCGACTTCCAGACCCGCTACGACACCGCCCGCGACGCCATCCGCACCCCGGACGACGTCCGCCGCGTGGTCGCCGAGGCCGCCGCGGACGACGCCGCCGACGGCTGCGGCTGGCTCGAGATCCAGGTCGACCCCACCTCCTACGCACCCGTGTTCGGCGGGCACGAGCCCGCACTGGAGGCCGTCCTCGACGCCGCGCGGGCGGCCCCGACGCCGACGGGGATCATCGTCGCCTCCAGCTGGGCCCGCTCCCCCGCGCACGCCGCGACCCTTGCCCGCCTCGCCGCGCGTCACGCCGGTGACGGCGTCGTCGGGTTCGGGCTGTCCAACGACGAGCGGCACGGCGTCGTCGCCGACTTCGTGCCCGCGTTCGCGATCGCCGCGGACGCGGGGCTGCTCGCCGTGCCGCACTCCGGCTTCTACACCGGCGCCGACCACGTCCGCGCCTGCGTGGAACTCCTGCACGCCGCCCGCATCGGGCATGGCACGGCCGCCGCCGCGGATCCGGCGACCGTGGAGCTGCTGGCCGAGCGCCGGGTCGCGCTCGAGATCTGCCCGACCTCCTACCCGCCCTTCGGCGTGCACGAGCTCGCCACGATCCCGCTCCGCCCGCTGCTCGACGCTGGCGTCCCGGTGGCGATCTCGACCGACGACCCGCTGCTGTTCGGCGTCGGGCTGGCCGGCCAGTACGCGATCTGCCGCGATGTCCTCGGCCTCAGCGACACCGAGCTGGCCGGCCTCGCCGCCGCGAGCATCCGCCACTCGGCGGCACCACCCGGTCACCGGGCTGGGATGCTGCGCGGAGTCGAGCGCTGGCTCAGGGCCGGATCGCCACGACCTGGTACGGCGTCGTCGGTTCCGGCGTCGTGTTGAACCGCGCGTTCGGCAGGTAGAGCCGGCCGCCGAACGCCCCGACCGTGGTCGGCACGTCGAACCGCGGGTCGGTCAGGTTGTCGACCACGCGCCCGGTCGTCGCGTGCTTGTCCAGCCGCAGCACGGCGACGGTGTTCAGCACGTTCCGCACGACGTAGAGCGTCCGGCCGCGCAGCAGCATGCCGTCGCCGTTGGTCATCGGCTCGGACAGTGTCACGGCGCGCGAGACCCCGGACGTCGACACCCGGAAGATCCCGCCCGTGTTGGACTGCACGACGAGCAGGGCCCGGCCGTCGGGCGTGCGCGTGATCCCGTTGGCGTTGAAGCCTTCCCCGTACACGAGGTCGCCGGTGATCGGCACGGTCACCGCGCGGTCGGGCAGCTTGCCGTGGCGCAGCGGCAGCTTGTACAGCACCTGGTTGACCGAGTCGGTGAACCACGCGGCGGTGGGCGTCAGCACCACGTCGTTGACGAACGACGCGCCCGACGCGAGCTGGTAGCTCCGGAGAATCCTGCCGGTCCGGGTGTCGATCACCCGCGCGTCGCCGGCGTTGCCACCCGAGACGAACAGCCGGCCGCGGGCGTCGGTCTTCATCCCGACCGAGGGCGTGCCCGGCCCCTGGCTCACGATCGAGCCCCGCCCGGTGATCAGGTTCGCCCGGTAGATCGAGCCGTCGGCCCGCGAGCCGAAGTAGGCGACCGGGCCGGGGCCGATCGCGATCCCTTCCGGCTGGAAGCCGTTCGGGAGGGGGAAGGTGGTCGGGAAGGCGGGAGCGGCCGCCGCGCTCGGGGCGAGGAGGGTGGCGGCGAGTACTGCGGTGAGTAGGGAGACTCCTACGCGTCTGCGCATCACGTGTCCTTCGATCGACGCAAAACGGTCATCCGGTCTACGCGCGCGCCCCGCGAAGGGTTCAGACTCGCGCGACCACGAACACGCGGCGGAACGGGAACCACGTCGTGCCGTCGTTGCGGCGGGGGTAGTCCGCGCGCAGCCGGGGCGCGAGGTCGGCAAGGAACGCGGTCCACTCGTGCTCGTCCAGTGCCGATCGGATGGGCCGCAGCGCGGTGCCGGTGACCCATTCCAGCACCGGATCCTCGCCGGTCAGCCGCTGCAGGTACGTCGTCTCCCACGCGTCGACCGCGCAGCCCGCGTCGGCCAGCAGGCCGGCGTACCCGTCCGGGTCGAGCACCGCGTCGTCCTCGCGCAGCACCAGCGGGGCGAGCCGCTCGCGCCACGCCGGCTCGGCGGCCACCTCGCGCACCCGCACGTGCGACGGCGCGCCGAAGTTGCCGGGCACCTGGAACGCCAGCCACGCGCCGGGCGGCAGCTGCTTGACCCACGACTCGAGCAGGTCGGCATGGCCGGGCACCCACTGCAGCACGGCGTTGGACACGACGACGTCCGTGTCGGCCCGGGGGCTCCAGTCACGCACGTCGCCGACCTCGGCGGCGATCCCCCGCGCCCGCGCCGCGTCGACCATCTCCGGTGACGAGTCCATCGCCTCGACGGCCGCGTCCGGCCAGCGCGCGGCCAGCGTCTCGGTCAGGTTGCCCGGCCCGCAGCCCAGGTCGGCCACCCGGCGCGGCGCGTCGGCGGGCACGCGGGCGAGCAGGTCGAAGAACGGCCGCGAGCGATGGTCGGCGAACGCCAGGTACTTCGTCGGATCCCACATGGGCGCCTCCAAGCAAACCGTACGTACGTACTGTTACTCTAGCGCCTGCCGGATCCGATCTGCCACCTCCGCGGCCACCCGCGCCACCGCGTCCTCGTTCGTGCCGGGATCCGGCCGCACCTGGAGCAGGATGCCGTCCCGGCCGGGCACCTTGCGCTGCACGAACCACGCCCCGCCACCCGGCAGCTCGCGGCGGTGCCGGGAGCGGATCGAACCGTTGACCCGGGCGTGCACGACGTCCGGGAGCTTGCCCGCGCGCTCCAGCGCGAACCGGGCCGGGCGCTGGTCGGCGAGCAGCACGGCGTCCCCCGCGGTGCCGGTCTCCCGCGCCTCGACCAGCTCCAGCACGCCGTTGCCCCAGGTGACCTTGCTGACCAGGTGCCAGCCGACCCGCCGCGGCCCGCCCTCCCCCGGCACCCACAGTCCGAGCGAGCTCGCGAACAGGAACCCGCCGCCACGCAGCTCCGACGAGGCCACGATGTGCTCGTCCGGGTCCAGGCTGCCGGTGAACCCGTCAGGCACCCCGCCGCCGAACAGCTTGCGCAGGAACGCGGTCACGAAAGCCCGCCCGCAGCCTGGTCGCCGAGCGCCTTGCGGTACTGCTCGAGCGCCACCAGGTCACCGAACAGCGTGCGGTAGTTGTCCGCGTCCTCCACCGGCGAGAGCCGCTGCAGCCGCGACTTCAGCTCCGCGATCTGGTTAGCGACCACGGTCTCCTGCAGCGCCGCGATGAGGCTGCCGACGTACCGGGCATCGGCGTCGGCGTTGTGGTGCAAGGCCTCCACGGCCAGCTCGGTGACCAGCGACCGCACCGTCTGATGTGGACACGCCTGGCGTCGCCGCGTCGACCAGCGCCGGCCCGGACAGCCCGGACGACGTGCCACCGACCGCCAGCAGCGCCTCGTACAGCTCCCGGTACGCGGGATGGGTGAACGCCTCCTTGGGCACCGAGCTGTCGTAGTACGGCCCGGCGAGCTGCGGCGCCTGCAGCGCGGCCTTGAGCGCCTCGCGCTGCACCCACAGCCGCGGGTCGTTGCGCGGCGGCCGTTGCGGCCCGTCGACCTCGACGGCGAGCGCGTTCTGGTTGGGGTCGGCCGGCCGCG
Organism: uncultured Actinomycetota bacterium; assembly: GCA_963841395.1. Classification (GTDB taxonomy): domain Bacteria; phylum Actinomycetota; class Actinomycetes; order Mycobacteriales; family Pseudonocardiaceae; genus Actinophytocola. The sequence goes on along the minus strand of CAWJCX010000048.1, from coordinate 930,397 downwards.
GCCGGCCGCGGCGCTTCTCCACGACCGGGGCGCCCGCGCTCTCCCGGACGCGGCGCACGACCATCGCCTCGTCCTGCCAGCCGGACCAGAACGCGAGTTTCGTCGCGTACCCGTCGCGGCTGGCCTGGTCCTTGATCTTGGCGACCAGCGGGACCATCTCCCGCAGCGCGCTGACCTGGCCGTCGACCGCGTCGAGGTCGAACTCCCGCAGCTTGGTGCGGATCGCGAACTCGAACAGCGGCTGGCGGCGGGCCACCAGGTCCTTCACCGCGGTCTCGTTCTTCGCCATCCGCAGCTCGCACGGGTCCATGCCGTCCGGCGCCACCGCGATGTAGGTCTGCCCGGTGAACTGCTGGTCGCCGTCGAAGGCCTTCATCGCGGCCTTCTGCCCCGCCTCGTCACCGTCGAAGGTGAAGATCACCTCGCCGCGGAAGGCGTCGTCGTCCATGAGCAGCCGGCGCAGCACGCTGAGGTGCTCGTCGCCGAACGCGGTGCCGCAGGAGGCGACCGCGGTGGGCACGCCGGACAGGTGCATGGCCATCACGTCGGTGTAGCCCTCGACCACCACGACCTGGTGGCGCCGCGCGATCTCCCGCTTGGCCAGGTCGAGCCCGAACAGCACCTGCGACTTCTTGTAGATCGGGCTCTCGCTCGTGTTCAGGTACTTGGCCTGGATCTGGTCGTCGTCGAACAGCCGCCGCGCGCCGAAGCCGACCACGTCGCCGCCGAGGTCGCGGATCGGCCACAGCAGCCGGCGGTGGAACCGGTCGATCGGCCCCTGCCGGCCCTCCCGGGACAGCCCGCCCTTGATCAGCTCCGCCAGCTCGAACCCGCGGCCCAGCAGGTGCTTGCTGAGCTTGTCCCAGCCGGCCGGGGCGTACCCGCAGCCGAACGTGGCCGCGGCGGCCTGGTCGAACCCGCGCTCGGCGAGGAACTCCCGGGCCTTGATCGCCTCCGGCGAGCGCAGCTGCTCGGCGTAGAACTCCGCGGCCGCGCGGTGCGCGTCGACGAGCCGGGTCCGGGTGCCCTTGTCCCGCTGCCGGCTCGGTGCGCCGCCCTCGTAGGTGAGCTGCACGCCGACGCGCTCGGCGAGCCGCTCGACCGACTCGACGAAGCTCAGGTGGTCGATCTTCATGAGGAAGGCGATGACGTCGCCGCCCTCGCCGCAGCCGAAGCAGTGGAACGTGCCGTGCGTCGGCCGCACGTTGAACGACGGGGTCTTCTCGTCGTGGAACGGGCACAGGCCCTTCAGCGCACCGCCGCCCGCCCGGCGCAGCGACACGTACTCGCCCACGAAATCGTCGATCCGGGTCCGCTCGCGCACCTGCGCGATATCGCTCTCCCGGATACGTCCCGCCACGGTGACCGAGTCTAGGCGTGACGTCCGACAATCCGTCGGCAGGTGGCGCTCTGCAGGTCATACGATGGAGGTGTGACGGTCAGCGACGATGTTCTCGCCGAGCAGTTCGCCCAGCACCGGTCCCACCTCATCGGGGTGGCGTACCGGCTCACGAGCACGCTGACCGACGCCGAGGACGCGGTGCAGGAGGCCTGGCTGCGACTGTCCGGAATGGACGCACAGCGGCGCGCCGAGATCCGCGAGCTGCGCGCCTGGCTCACCACCGTCGTCGGCCGGATCTGCCTCGACCGGCTGCGGTCGGCCACCGCGCAGCGCGAACGCTACGTGGGTCCGTGGCTGCCCGAGCCCATCGTCACCCCGTTCGGCACCCCGGCGAGTGACGATCCACTTGACACGGTCGTGCGCGAGGACGAGGTGCGCATGGCGGCGATGGTCGTCCTCGATCGGCTGACCCCCGAGCAGCGGGTCGCGTTCGTGCTGCACGACGCGTTCTCCGTGCCGTTCGCGGAGATCGGCGAGATCCTCGGCGTGCCGGAGTCGACCGCGCGCCAGCACGCGTCGCGGGGCCGCCGCGCCGCCGTCGAGGCCGACCCGCCGGACCGGATCCCCCTCGACGAGCAGCGTCAGCTGGTGGAACAGCTGATGGGCGCGATCATCGCGGGCGACGTGCCGGGCGTGGTCAAGCTGCTGCACCCGGACGCCGTGCTCATCGGCGACAGCAACGGCAAGGCCCGCACCGCGCGGCGGCGGGTGGAGGGCGCGGAGAAGATCGCCCGGTTCCTGTTCGGCCTGCTGGAGGCCTACGGCACGGAGCAGATCACCGGCGGCGAGCTGGTGCTGGTCAACGGCGACCTCGGCATGACGATGCCGGACATGCCGGCGGACGGTCACCGCTGGGCGATCTCGCGGCGGGCCATTGCGTTCGCGGCCCGCGACGGCGTGGTCACCGCCATCTACGACGTGGTGAACCCGGACAAGCTCACGCACCTGAGTTTCTAGGGGGCGCGTCCGCGGGGACCGGGATCCGGCAGGCGTCGCCGGAGGTGAAGCCCTGGTCGCACACGTCGAGCGCGCTGTACATGCGGGCCCGCATGTTCTCCAGGCCGATCTGGTAGGTCAGCTCGAGCACGCCTTCCCGGCCGAACTCCGCGACGAGCTCGGCGACCTGCTCGTCGGTGGCCCGCGTCGGGGTGGCCGACATCGCGTCGGCGTAGGCGATGGCGAGCCGCTCCTGGCGGCTGTAGGCGGGCGAGGTCTCGTAGCCGTCGATCTGCTTGAGCCGCTCGATGTCGAGGTTCGCGTTCTTCTGCAGCATGGTGCCGAAGTCGACGCACCAGGAGCAGCCGAGCTGCTGGGCGGCGCGGAAGACCGCGAGCTCCCGGACGTTGGCGGGCAGCACCTTGCTGGCCTTCTCGGCCGCCATCTCGTGGCGCGCGGAGGCCAGGAACAGCTTGCGGTGCCGGGCGAGCACGGTGAACGGCTCGGGCACCGCGCCGAACCGGCGGGTGGCGTACCAGTAGACGACGCGCAGCAGCGGACCGGCTTCCTTCGTCGGCACACCGGGAATCCTGGGCATGATCTCCTCCTCGCGTGGTGTCACGAGTCGGACGAGCAGGCCGCCGCGGATGTGACAGTCAGGCGCTCCGGACGTCCGCCACGGCCACCCGCAGGCCGTCCTTCGGGCGCATGGCCGCGAAGCCGGTCGGCCGGATCCGCTGCGCGACGGCCCGCAGCTCGACGCGCTCCAGCAGCCGGCCCAGCATCACGGTCAGCTCGGTGGTGGCCATCGTCGAGCCGACGCAGCGGTGCGGGCCACCGCCGAACGGGACGAACTCGTGCGGCCCGGCCTTGCGGTAGGCCGGATCGTCCGGCAGCCAGCGCTGCGGGCGGAACGCGAGCGGGTCGTCGTAGACCGCCGCGCTGCGGTGGGTGACGTACGGGCTGAACAGCAGGATCGTCCCCGCGGTCACGGTCTTGCCGGCGAACTCGAAGTCCCGGACGACGTGCCGCGCGGACACGACGGCCGGCGGGTAGAGCCGCAGCGTCTCGGACACGAACGCGCGGCGGTACTGCTCGTCACCGGCCGCCCGCCGGGCCGCGGCGGGATGGGTGACCGCGAGGTGGATCGCCCACGCCATGGCCGCGCTCGTGGTCTCGTAGCCGGCGGCGATGAGGGTGACGGCCTGGTCGCGGACCTCCTCGTCGGACAGGCCGCCGCCGTCCTCGTCGCGGCCGTTGACGAGCAGCGCGAGCACCCGGTCGCCGGCCTCGGCGCCCGCGTCGCGCACCCGGGCGATCTCGGTGTGGATGCGGGCGTCGACCCGCGCGCGGGCCCGCATCGCCTTGCGCCACAAGGGAGTGCGCAGCCCGCGGTGCAGCCGGATCACGTCGGGCGAGCGGTCCACCAGGTCGAGCAGCGCCTGCAGGTTCTCGCCGAGGAGCTCCGCGTCCTCCGCGAGCCGCGCACCGAACAGCGACCGCAGCGTGCTCCGCCGGATCGCGGCCCGGAACGCCTGGTAGGCGTCCACGACCTCGCCCGGACGCCAGCGGTCGATCGCCTCGTCCGCGCTCTGCCGCATGATCGCGAGGTACTGGTCGACCTGCCGGTGGTGCATCGACGGCTGGACCAGCCGCCGCCGGCGCCGGTGGTCGGCCCCGTCGGACACGATCAGCGACGTCTCGCCGTCCACGGGGACCAGGCCCTCGAACGCCTCGTGCATGGTGAACAGGTCGTGGTTGGCGAACACGAAACGGTTCGCCTCCGGACCGAGCAGGTAGGCGTAGCGGTGGGAGCCGGCGCCGAGGCGCACGACCGGCCCGCGCCGCCGGTGCAGGAACCGGAGGAACTCCCCCGGGCGGTAGACGATCGCCTCGGTTCCCGCCTCGGTCACGGCTTCGTGACGCGGGCCAGGAAGTACACCACCCCCGTCGCCGCGTGCCGGACCACGAGCAGGAACGGACGGTCGACCTTCAGCCGCACGCCCTTCGTGGGCAGCGAGACGAGCCGCATCAGCACCGCGGTGGCCGCCGCGCCCTCCAGGCCCTTCTCGTCGATCTCCAGCACGGACTCGTGCAGCACCGCCTGCACCGCGAGCGGCGTCGAGCTGATCCCGCTGAGATCCGCGTCGTTGCCGAACACCGTGCGCACGCCGAGCGAGTTCAGCGGCGGGGTCAGCTCGGTCTGGGTGCCGACCTTGATCTTCGGCAGCGCCAGGTCGACCTGGGTCGGCTTCGGCGCGTCGAGCAGGTCCGCGAGCGTGTCGGCGTCGAGGGCGGACTCGGCGTCGGCGAGGTCGCCCTCGGGCAGCAGCACGGCGGCCTCGACGCCGCCGATCGCGTTGAGGACCACGACCTGCCAGCCGTCGCGTTCCGCGTAGCCGATCCGCTCGGACAGCGTCATCGTCGGCACGTCGACCGTGCCGTCCGGCGCGTGGAACGGCTGCGGGCTGGTGGCGCCGTCGGTGAACGGGAACCGCCAGCCGCACTTCAGGTAGAGCGCGTTGACGAGCGCGGACCGGGTCTGCGCGGTGATCGCGTCGGGCGGGATCAGCTCGGGGATGAGGTCGCGGGTGGTCTTCGCGACGTCGACGTTGATCATGTCGCGCGCGTCGCCGGGTGCGGTGGCGAACGGCGCCTCACGGATCTTGCCGCTCGACCACCGGCCCAGCTCCTCGACGAACGGCACGAGAACCTCGACCGACTCGTCGGTCCACAGCGAGTTCGACACCGCGATGACCGGCTCGTCCTCGTTGTCGCGCGCCGGTTCCAGCACGCCCGCGCGGGTCAGCAGGCGGCCGAGCTGGGTGAGGTTGGCGGACTTGTCGCCGAGCAGCAGCACCGTGAGCTCGTCGCGGGTCATCCCGCCCGCCCCGTGCGCGACGAGGCCGAGCGCGCTCGCCACCGAGAACGGCGACCAGCACACGTTCGCGGCCGGATCGGGCGCGATCGCCTTGTGCAGGCCGAGCATGTACGCGAGATGCGCGCGATCCGTCACGAACTCTCCTCTTGCGGCGGGGGTATGGCGGGGCCGCCGTCGGCGGCGGCCACTTCTCGAGTGTGCCACGTCACACTGACGCGTCCCTGACCTGCACGAACACCGTGTGCCACCGGTTGGCCTGGGCGTCGGTGAGTGCGGCGACCTGGTCGACGACGACCCGCAGGCGGGCACCGTCGTCGCCCGCGGCGTGCCAGGCGGGGACGAACGCGGGCTCCAGCGCGTCGGGCCCGCGGCCGGCGAGCGCGGCGACGAGCTCGGCGAGTCTCTGCCGCTGGCCCGCCTGGAGCGCGAGGCGGCCGGGATCGCTCATCACGTAGCGCAGTGCGACGGCCTTGAGCAGCGCCACCTCGCAGGCCACGCGGGCGGGGATCACGAGGTCCGCGGCGTAGCGGGTGAGCATGCCGTCGCCGTGCTCGCGCCGGGTGGCGGCGACCGCGGCCGCGACGAACCGGCCGACGAGTTCGCTGGTCAGCCGCTTGAGCGCGACCTGGGCCGCGAGCGTGCCGTCGCACTCGTGCTCGGTGAGCGCCGCGACGACGGGCAGCCGCAGCAGGTCGGCGGCCGCGTCCTCCAGGCCGGACACGGGCTCGGCGCTGAAGTGCTTGGCGGCGAGCTCGGCGACGACCGTGCGCTCCATGCGGCCGGTGAGCGCGGGCAGGGAGATGCGGCCGGAGCGGACGCCGTCCTCGACGTCGTGCACGGAGTAGGCGACGTCGTCGGCCCAGTCCATGACCTGCGCCTCGAGGCACTGGCGGCGGCCGGGCGCACCCTCGCGGATCCAGTCGAACACCTCGCGGTCGTCGTCGTAGACGCCGAACTTGCGGGTCCCCGCGGTGCGCGGCCACGGGTACTTGGTGGCGGCGTCGAGCGTGGCGCGGGTGAGGTTGAGGCCGTGCTCGCGCTCCCCCAGCACCTTCGGTTCGAGCCGGGTGAGGATGCGCAGGGTCTGCGCGTTGCCCTCGAAACCGCCGCATGCCTGGGAGACCTCGTCGAGCGCGCGCTCGCCGTTGTGCCCGAACGGCGGGTGGCCGATGTCGTGCGCGAGGCCGGCCGTGTCGACGACGTCGGGGTCACAGCCGAGCTCCTCGGCGATGCCGCGGCCGATCTGGGCGACCTCGAGCGAGTGAGTCAGCCTGGTCCGCGGCACGCCGCTGATCTCGGAACCCTCGCCCGGGCCCACGACCTGGGTCTTGCCAGCGAGGCGGCGCAGGGCGGCCGAGTGCAGCACGCGGGCGCGGTCGCGGTCGAACGGGCTGCGGCGGGTCGGCCACGAGCCGGGCAGGACGGAGCTCTTCGCCTGCTCGGTGTACAGGCGTGCCGTCTCGTGCTCGGTGTAGCCCGGGGTCATGTGCGGAGGTTACTTGTCTGCGGCGACATCCTCGGTGATGCCGATCCCGTCCGCGGAGGCCTTGGTGGTCCGGTAGTACAGCAGGGCCGCGGTCTCGTAGAGGATGTAGCGGATCTGGGTCTGCCGGGTCTGCACGATCGGGCCGCTGTGCGTCGGCGACGTCCACGCGTCCAGGCCCACGTCGTCGGCCATGGTGCGGGCGCGCAGCGAGTGCCACGGGTCGCTCACGATGACCGCGGTGTGCCAGCCCCGGTCGGCGGCCTCCTGAGCGGCGGCGCGAAGGCTGCCGAGGGTGTCGTTGCCTTCGGGGACGTCGACCACGGCGTCTTCGGGGACCCCGTGCTTCTCCAGCCAGATGGCGCTCGCCTCGGCCTCGGTGTACTCGTCCCCGGGCTGGCTGCCGCCGGTGGTGAGGATGTGCTTGGCGACGCCCTCTGTGTAGAGGGTCTTGACGTGCTTCAGGCGGGCCTCGAGCACCTTCGACGGCGTGCCGCCGTACTGCGCGGCACCGAGGACCAGCACGACGTCGGCCTGGGAACGGTCGTCGTCGCGGGCGACCTGCCATACCCGGAATCCGGTGCCGCCGACCACCAGCGCACCGATGAGCAGCACACCGACCAGCAGGCGACGCACGAACCGGCGGACCGGCCGCGGCCTCGGCTCAACGGGTGTCACTCCGCCGATCCTTCCAGAACGAGGTGCGTCACAGCCGACACCCACCCCCTCACCGCAGGTACCCGGGCGAGTTGTCCACAACTCACCCACTCATCCACAGATGACGCACGGCCCGCCCCCCGCGTTGCACCCTTCCGCTTTTCTGGACACATGACACGCGCACTCCTCGACCTCGACGCCATTCCCGCGATGTTCAGCCACCACGTCGCCACGGCCGCCGACCTCATCACCCTGGGCCTGTCCGGGAGCACCATCGAGGAACGATGTCGCGACGGCGGACCGTGGCGCCGGCTCCAGCAGGGCATCGTCCTGCTCGGCGACTCGCCACCCAGCCGGGCCCAACGCATCCAGGCCGCGCTCACCGTCGCCGGCCCGGACGCCGTGCTGACGGGTGTCGACGCGCTGGTCCTGCACGGGCTGTCCGGCGCGCACCTGGAGGGCCCGGTGCACGTGCTCGTCCCGCCGAGACGCCAGTCCAGGCTCGTCGACGGCGTCTTCTTCGACCGCACCAACACGATGCCGGTGGCGCAACTCCGCTCGAGGTTCCCGGTCGCGCCCCTGCCCAGGGCGACGATCGACACCTGCCGCCGCGCCCCGTCGGCCGAACACGTCCGGGCCCTGCTGACCTCGGTAGTCCGCGAGGCCCGGATCAGCCCGGCGGTCCTGCGCGAGGAGCTCACCCGCGCGACGTCCCGCGGCACCGCCCTGCCCCGCCGGGTCCTGGCCGAGATGGACGACGGCGTCCGCTCACTGGCGCAGGGCTGGGCGCGCCGCCTGGTCCTGCGAGCCGGCCTGCCCGCGCCACGCTGGCGAGTCCCGATCAGCGACCCCGAGGGTGCGCACCTGGCCACCCCGGACGCGTGGTGGGACGACGTCGGCCTGGCGTGGGAGGTGGGTTTCGGCTTCGACCTGACCCCCGCCGACTACGCGGCCGCTCTACGCCGAGCCGCCCACCTGACGGCCGCCGGCATCGTCGTGGTCCACACACCCCCAACCCAACTCCGCGACGAGCCCGCGGTAGTAGCCGACCTCCTGAAAGGAGCACACACCCAAGCCGCCGCCCGCCCCCGCCCACCAGTAGAAGCCGCGTAACAGCAGGACACCACCACCCCGACTCCGGCGCGGGATTCCGCGGGCCTCCACGAGTTCCTGTCGTGCCACCAGCCATCGCCAGCGTTCCCGTGCGCCTACCCGAACCCGTCCCTCACAACCACCCACGGTTTCAGAACCCGCCGAGGCCGCCACCGCGAACGCTGTCCCTCATCCACCGCAAGCGCGACAGCCGATCGCGCGAACCCGACCCCTGACCCGACCCGAGGCCCCAGCCATGACCGACCTACAGCCAGCCCCGCTCCTCCGCGACCCGCGCCGCCTCCGCGCGCGTCCGAGCCCCCGTCTTGCCGATCGCCGACGACAGGTGGTTGCGCACGGTTCCCTGCGAGAGCGACAGGATCCGCGCCACGTCGGCGATGGTGCCGCCCGAGCTGGCCACCCGCAGCACGTCGCGCTCCCGCTCGGTCAGTGGGCTGTGGCCGGTGGCGAGCGACTCCGCCGCCAGCGCCGGATCCACCACCCGCAAGCCGGCGTGCACCCGGCGCACCGCGTCGACGAGCTGTTCCGGCGGCGCGTCCTTCACCACGAAGCCGACCACTCCGGCGGCCATCGCACGCGACAGGTAGCCGGGCCGCCCGAACGTCGTGCACACCACGATCCGGCACCCGGGCAGCTCGCGATGCAGCTCCGCGGCGGCGGTGATCCCGTCCCGCCCCGGCATCTGCACGTCCAGCAGCGCGACGTCGGGCTTCGTCTCCCGGGCGGCGGGCAGCACCTCGTCACCGGAACTGACCTGGGCGACCACCTCGATGTCCGCCTCCAGGCCCAGCATCGCGGCCAGCGCGCCACGCACTAGCGCCTGGTCGTCGGCCAGCAGCACGCGGATCACCGGGACACCACCGGCTCGGCGGCGGGAACCGTTGCCAGCAAACGAAAACCGCCCTCCGGCGCGCGGCCCGGCTTCGAGGGACCCACCGACCTGCGCCAGGCGCTCGCGCAATCCCGCCAACCCGTGGCCGGCGCCGGGCGAGTCCGGGCACCGGCCGTCGTCGACGATCTCGATCCACGTGTCGCCGAGACGGACCGAGCACCGGCTCGCGCCGGAGTGCCTGATCACGTTGGTGACCCCTTCCCGGAGGACGTACGCGAACGGCTCCTGCAGCTCCGCCGGGACGTTGTCCACCGCGTGCGGCAGATCGGTGTCGATCTCCGCCGCCGCCAGCGCCGCCCGCGCGCCGACGAGCTCGGCCGGCAGCGATGCCTTCCGGTAGCCGGACACGGTCGCCCGCACCTCGGCCAGCGCGCTGCGCGACAGGTGCTCGACGTCGCGCAGCTCGGCCACCGCCGGTGTCACCGAGCCGTTGCTCTCGAGGAGCCGGCGGGCGAGTCCGGCCTTGACGGTGATCGTGGTCAGGCTGTGGCCGAGGACGTCATGCAGGTCCCTCGCCAGACGGGCGCGTTCCTCGGCGACGGCCAGGGTGGCGATCTCGTCCCGGGCGGCGCGCAGCTCGGCGTTCGACTTGATCACCTGGCGGATCCCGAACAGCGCCACCGTCAGCACGATGAGGATCGACGCGCTGTTCAGGTTCGGCGTGCCGTCGGCGATCGTCGTGCCGATCAGCAGTGCGGTGGTCACCCCGACCCCGAAGATCAACCCCACGAGAGGAGGCAGCTGCACCAGGGCCATGGAGATCACGTAGGTCATGTAGACCAGGTCGTCCGGGCCGAGGATCGCCGCGACCGTGATACCGCACGCGGTCATCAGGCTGAACGTCACCAGGCGCACGACGTGCGAGGTCTTGCGCTCGGAGAGCATCGCGTACATGTAGGTCGTCGCGTACAGCGCGACGACGAACGGCACCAGGACGCGGATCCCGACCGGGTGCGGTTCCTCGATGACCTGCCAGATCGGCTCGGTCAGGTAGATGAGGAACAGCGCGGGTATCAGCGTGCCGGCGACACGCCCGCCGCGGGTGCTCGGCTCGAGGTTGTCCTCGGGCCACGCCCACCCGTCACGCCTGATCTCCTCGCGGGCCTCCATCCAGCGCCCGATGGGGCCGACGCTCCCCCTGGCAGCGCCGGCCCCGGTCCCGGTGTCGGTGTTCGTGCTGGTCACGGTGTTCACCGTACGACCTCGTCAGACCCGGGCGCTGTCCCGGCGGTACCGGCGCACGATCAGGAACGCGGGGACGAGCGTCCAGACAGCGAGGACGAGCACCGTCTTGCCGAGCCCGTTGACCATGTCCGTGGTCACGGCGCCGCGGCCGATCTGGCCCAGCCAGTAGGACGGCAGCACGTGGGCGACGTTCAGCAGCCAGTCGGGCATGGTGTCGATCGGGATGAAGATGCCGCCGAGCAGGCTCATCACCAGCATCACGATGCTCATGATCGGCTGCAGGGTGTCCGGCGTGCCGATCTGCCCGATCAGCAGGCCGATGAGCGCGAACGGGATCGCCGCGAGCCAGGTGCCGAGCACGACCCGCAGCCAGCCGGTGGCGTCCAGCGACACACCCTCGATCACCGCGCCGACGAGCGGCACCAGCACGACCGCGGGAATCGCCAGCATCATCCCGGTGATGCCCTTCGCGGTCAGGTAGCCGGCGCCGGACAGCGGGGTGAGCCGCAGCTGGCGCTGCCACCCGACGGACCGTTCGAGCGCCACCCGGCCGCCGGCGAACAGGGCGCCGGTCATCGCGCCGAACGCGGTCATGTCGATCATCAGGATGCCGGTGGTGGCCTGGTCTCCGGCGGCGAACATGCTGACGTAGAGGAGGAACAGCAGGACGGGGAACGCGATGGTGAAGATCAGGAACCGGGTCGAGCGCATGGCTCGGCGCAGCTCCAGGACCAGGTAACCGACGCTCATCGGACAGCTCCTTCGGTGACATCGAGGTCGGCGGGGTCGCTGGTGAGGGACAGGAACGCGCCTTCGAGGCCGACCGCGGTCACCTCGATGTCGCGGGCCTGCGGGAACGTCTGGAGCAGCGCGCGCAGCGTGGCGTCGGAGTCGTGCGAGGAGATCGACGCCTGCTCGCCGCGAACCTCCACTTCGGACACCGCGGGCAGCGTGTGGAGCGCGCGGTCGGTGACGCCCGGGATGGCGGCGCGGATGACGCGGCCGGCGACCAGCGAGGTCACCTCGGCCACCGAGCCGTCGGCGACGATCTGGCCGGCGCGCATCAGCACCACGCGGTCGGCGTAGTTCTCCGCCTCCTCGAGGTAGTGGGTGGCGAAGAGCACCGTGCGGCCGGAGTCGGTGAAGGTGCGCATCGACCGCCAGAACTCGCGGCGGCCGCCGACGTCCATCGCCGCGGTCGGCTCGTCGAGGACGAGCAGGTCCGGGTCGCTGACGAGCGCGACGGCGAACCGGACGCGCTGCTTCTGGCCGCCGGAGAGCTTGTTGCACCGGCGGGCCGCGAGGTCGGCGATCCCGGTGCGGCGCAACGCCTCGGCGACCGGCAGCGGCTTGCGGTGCAGCGACGCGACCATGGCGACCGTCTCGCCGACGGTGGCGTCGTCGAGCAGGGCGCCGCCCTGGAGCATCGCGCCGATGCTGCCGTTGGCGACCGCCTCGTGCGGGCTCGCGCCGAAGACGGTGACCGTGCCGGCGTCGGGCCTGGTCAGGCCGAGCAGCATGTCGACTGTGGTCGACTTGCCGGCGCCGTTCGGGCCGAGCAGCGCCACCACCTCACCCGGCGCGATCACCAGGTCCACCCCGTCGACGGCCCGTACCTGGCCGTAGTGCTTGCGCAGGCCGGCCAGCGTGACCGCGGCGCCTGCCGTGGTCGTGCCGTCGGTCTGGGAGATCCGTGTCGTGTTCACGTACCTCACGATGCCCGCGGCGAGCACGGAGCACGCAGGCCGACCGTCACCACCTCGCCGTGACAAACGTCAGGGGTCAGCAGCCGATCAGCTGGCCGGCGAGGAACCGCTCGAGCTTGTCGACGGCGACCCGCTCCTGGGTCATGCTGTCGCGCTCCCGCACGGTGACGGCCTGGTCGTGCAGGGAGTCGAAGTCGACCGTGACGCAGAACGGGGTGCCGATCTCGTCCTGGCGGCGGTAGCGGCGGCCGATGGCACCGGCGTCGTCGAAGTCGACGTTCCAGTGGTGGCGCAGCACCGTGGCGATGTCGCGGGCCTTCGGCGTGAGGTCCGGGTTGCGGGACAACGGAAGCACCGCCACCTTCACCGGCGCGAGCCTGCGGTCGAGGCTCAGCACGGCCCGCTTGTCCACGCCGCCCTTGGCGTTCGGCGCCTGGTCCTCGCGGTAGGCGTCGAGCAGGAAGGCCATCATCTGCCGGCCGACACCGGCGGCCGGCTCGATGACGAAGGGGCGGTACCGCGAGCTGGTCGCCTGGTCGAAATAGGACAGATCGACACCGGAGTGGTTGGCGTGGTTGTTGAGGTCGAAGTCCGCGCGGTTGGCGACACCCTCCAGCTCGCCCCATTCCAGGCCGCCGAACTGGAACCGGTACTCGATGTCGACCGTGCGCTTGGCGTAATGCGACAGCTTCTCCGCCGGGTGCTCGTACAGGCGCAGGTTGTCCCGCTTGATACCGAGGTCGGTGTACCAGCGCAGCCGCTCCTCGATCCAGTACTGGTGCCATTCCTCGTCGGTGCCCGGCTCGACGAAGTACTCCATCTCCATCTGCTCGAACTCGCGGGTGCGGAAGATGAAGTTGCCCGGCGTGATCTCGTTGCGGAACGACTTGCCGATCTGCCCGATGCCGAACGGCGGCTTGCGGCGCGCGGTGGTCAGCACGTTCAGGAAATTCACGAAGATGCCCTGCGCGGTCTCCGGCCGCAGGTAGTGCAGGCCCTCGTCGGACTCCACCGGGCCGAGCCCGGTCCGCAGCATCATGTTGAACTCGCGCGGCGGCGTGTACTCGCCGGTGACGCCGCACTCCGGGCACGGCACGGCGGACAGGTCGGTCTCGCTCGCCTTCTCCCCGGTGCTCGCCTCGTGCTCCTCGGCGAGCTGGTCGGCGCGAAACCGATGGTGGCAGGCGGTGCACTCGACCAGCGGGTCGTGGAAGGCGGACACGTGCCCCGACGCCGTCCCACACCTGCTTGGGCAGGATCACCGACGAGTCGAGGCCGACGACGTCGTCGCGGCGGTGCACCATCGTGCGCCACCACTCGCGCTTGATGTTCGCCTTCAGCTCGACGCCGAGGGGACCGTAGTCCCACGCCGACCGGGTGCCCCCGTAGATTTCCCCGCACGGGTAGACGAATCCACGACGTTTGCACAGGCTGACGATGGTTTCGACGCGATCGGCGGGCATTGACACTCCAACTGCGGAACGCTCGGGGGCCTGGGCGTTCGAGGGGGCACTGCATGGGCCTCAGCGGGGGGACAGCCGCCAAAGCCTAGCCGGGGCCTCTGCGGACCGAATGGGTGATTAATACCCCCGCCAATGGCGGGTTAGCGTTGCGGGCTGTAGTCAACGATGCGTCCATAAGGAGGACACGTGCGAGGAAAACGCTCGATGAAGGCGCAACTGGTCTCCGGCAACGGACCGCTCGCGCGGATACCACCGCTCGCGGTGTTCCTGGTGGTGGCGGTCGTCTTCGCACTCGGCGTCGTCATCGGCGGCGCGACGGGCGCGCTGCTGCTCGGCCTGCTCGCGGTCGGCGTCGCCGTGCTGCTGGCGGCGACGTGGCAGCGTGCTCGCCCCCGGTCAGCGCGCCGGCCGGGTGCTCGTCCTGGCGATCGCTCGTGGCCGTGGCGATCTCGGTTCTCCTGACGAAATAGCGGTACGCCGTAGGATGTTGGAAACGGTAACCACTATCAGCGGGAGGTCCAGCGCCGTGACCCCGGACGCCGCGTCACCGGTCGCCACCGGGCGCCACGCACACGCGACCGACCGCCCGGCGTCCCCGGCCGGCGCCTCGCGTCCCGGCACCACCCTCACCGCGGCCGGTGACCTGCTGCGCGCGCTGGCCGCGCCCGTCCGCATCGCGATCGTGCTGGAGCTGCGCGAGGCGGACCGCTGCGTGCACGAGCTGGTCGACGCGCTCGGCGTGGCGCAGCCCCTGATCAGCCAGCACCTGCGGGTGCTGAAGGCCGCCGGGGTCGTGCACGGCGAACGCAACGGCCGCGAGGTGGTCTACCGCCTCGTCGACGAGCACCTCGCGCACATCGTGGTCGACGCGGTCGCCCACGTGGAGGAGGGCGTGCCGCGGTGAGTGTCCGAGCGCTCCTCCCCCACCGTGCCCGGCCGTCGCTCGACGAAGCAGCGTGCCGCGGTCGCGAGCCTGCTCGAGCAGCTCGACGAGTTCCGCTCGGCCCAGGAGCTGCACGAGGAGCTGCGGACCCGCGGCGAGGGCATCGGCCTGACGACCGTCTACCGCACGCTCCAGTCCCTGGCCGACGCCGGCGAGATCGACGTGCTGCGCATCGGCAGCGGCGAGGCCGTCTACCGGCGCTGCTCGAGCCACCACCATCACCACCTGGTGTGCCGCGCGTGCGGGCGCACGGTCGAGGTCGAGGGCCCCGCGGTGGAGAAGTGGGCCGAGAAGGTCGCCGCGGAGAACGGTTTCTCCGAGATCAGCCACACGGTCGAGGTCTTCGGCACCTGCGCGGGCTGCACCGGATCCCACGGCTCCGCCAACTGACGGAAGAGACGCCCGGCCGCGGGTGCGGTCGCGGCCGGGCGCCTCGCTCCCTCCCCCGGTCCCTGTGCGGCACTAGTCGGCGGGCAGCCCGCCCCGGGCGATCACGCCCGCGTACCAGCGGGCGCTCTCCTTCACCGTCCGGCGCTGGGTCGCGAAGTCCACGTACACCAGGCCGAACCGCTTCGCGTAGCCCTCGGCCCACTCGAGGTTGTCCAGCAGCGACCAGCAGAAGTACCCGCGCAGGTCGACGCCCTGCCGGATCGCCTCGTGCGCCGCACGCAGGTGCCCCGCCAGGAACGCCTGCCGGTCGCGGTCGCGGACCAGGCCGTCCGCGCCCACCTCGTCCGGGTAGGCCGCGCCGTTCTCCGTGATGTACAGCGGCAACCGCGGGTACTCGCGATGCAGGCGCAGCAACAGATCCGTCAGCCCGTCGGGCTGCACCTCCCAGCCCGTCTCGGTACGCGGGTGACCACCGGGCAGGAACCGCACGCCCTCGACGCCCACCCACTCGCTCGGCTCGGCCGGGGCGAGCAGCGGCGCGGCCACCAGCAGCGCCCGGTAGTAGTTCACGCCCAGCAGGTCGACCGGCGCCGAGATCACCGCGAGGTCGCCCTCTCCCACCAGTGCGGGCAGGCCGTACGGCGCGAGGTCGTCGAGCACGTCGGCCGGATAGGCGCCGCGCAGCACCGGGTCCAGGAACACCCGGTTCTGCAGCCCGTCGACCCGGCGGGCCGCGTCGGTGTCCTCGGCCGACTGCGACGCGGCGGTCACCGGGAACAGGTTCAGCGTGATCCCGGCCGGTACGGACGGCGCCAGCGCACGGATCCGCTCCATCGCCAGCCCGTGGCCCAGCAGCAGGTGATGCACGGCCGCGACCGCGGCGGCCGGCGAAGCCACCCCGGGCGCGTGCCGGCCCGACGCGTACCCCGCGAACGCCGAGCACCACGGCTCGTTCAGCGTGACCCAGCCGGCCACCCGGTCGCCGAGGCGCGCCAGCACCGACTCGGTGTACTCGGCGAAGCGGTAGGCCGTGTCCCGCGACGTCCACCCGCCGGCCGCCTCGAGCGCCTGCGGCAGGTCCCAGTGGTACAGCGTCGCCCACGGCGCGATGCCGGCCGCGAGCAGCCGGTCGACGAGCCGGTCGTAGAAGTCCAGCCCCGCCGTGTTCTCCGCGCCGCCGTCGGGCCGCACCCGGGGCCAGGCCACCGAGAACCGGTACGCGCCGAGCCGCAGCGAGGCCATCAGGTCGACGTCGTCGGCGTAGCGGCGGTAGTGGTCGGCGCCGGGCTCGCCGGTGTCGCCGTTCGCGATCGCGCCCGGCCGCCGGCAGAACTCGTCCCAGATCGAGTCGGTTCGGCCGTCCACAGTGGTCGCGCCCTCGATCTGGAACGAGGCGGTGGCCGCGCCCCACACGAAACCGGTGGGAAAGCTGAGCGAGACGGACTCCGCCGACTCGGGAAGTACGGACATGGTCACCCCTTCACGGCGCCGTTCATGATCCCGGCCACGATCTGGCGGCCGAGCACGAGGAAAACGATCAGGATCGGAATGGTCGCGAGCGTCGTGCCGGCCAGCACGAGCGAGTAGTCGACGTAGAACCCGCTCTGCAGCCGCTCCAGCGCCAGCTGCACCGTCGGGTTCTCCGCGTTCAGCACGACCAGCGGCCACAGGAAGTCGTTCCAGGACGTCATGAACGTGAACATGCCGAGGAACGCGGCCGCCGGCCGGACCGCCGGCAGGCACACGTGCCAGTAGACCCGGATCATCGAGCAACCGTCCACTCTGGCCGCTTCGATCAGCTCGTAGGGCACCACCTGCATCGTGTACTGGCGCATCCAGAACACCCCGATCGCGGTGACCAGGTTCGGCACGATCACCGCCTGCAGGTCGCCCGCCCAGCCGAACTCCGCCATCGCCATGTACAGCGGGATGATGCCGAGCTGGGTGGGCACGGCCAGGGTCGCGACGACGAACACGAACAGCGCGTTGCGACCCCGGAAGCGCAGCTTGGCGAAGGCGAACCCGGCCAGGGTGGAGAACAGCACCGTCGTGAACGTCACCGTGGCGCCCACGAGCACGCTGTTGCCCAACGCCTTCCAGAACGGCACCGTGTCGAACACCCGCACCGCGTTGGACAGGAAGTTCCCGCCCGGCAGCAACGGCGGCACCTGCTGACCGAGCATCGACGTGTCCCGGCTCGCCACCAGGAAGGACCAGTAGAACGGGAAGATCGAGCCGATCATGAACGCGATCAGCAGGCCGTAGACCCAGAACCGGGCCCGCCGCGAACCGGTCGCGTCGACCGTGCGGCGGCGGACCGCCACGGGCAGCGCGATCATCGGACACCACCGCCCTCTTCGACGCCGGTCGACGCGATCCGGCGGACCAGCAGGAAGTTGATGACCGCGATGACGGTGATCAGCAGGAAGAGCACCCACGCGATCGCCGAGGCGTAGCCGAGCTCCTGGGTCTGGAACGCGGTCTGGTACATGTACAGCGTGATCGTCTGGAACTGATGGGTCGCCCCGCCGTTGTTCGACCCGGGCATCGCGTCGAACAGCTTGGGTTCGGTGAAGATCTGCATCCCGCCGATGGTCGAGGTGATCACCACGAAGATCAGCGTCGGACGCAGCAGCGGCAGCGTCACGGAGAAGAACCGCCGTACCGCCCCCGCCCCGTCGATCATCGCCGCTTCGGTGAGCTCGCGCGGGATCGCCTTCATCGCGGCCAGCACGATCAGCGCGTTGTAGCCGGTCCACCGCCAGTTCACCATGATCGCGATCGCGACGTGCGAGGCGAACCTGTTGGCCTGCCAGTCGATCCGGTCCAGCCCGAGCAGCTCCAGCGTGCTGTTGACGAGCCCGTAGTTGGGCCCGAACAGGTTGGCGAAGATGATGCCGAGCGCGACGAGGCTGACCACGAACGGGAGGAGCACGCCCACCCGCCACGAGGTCGGCAGCCGCAGCCGGGAGTTCAGCAGCGCCGCGAGCAGTACCGCGATGACGATCTGCGGGCCGGTGGACAGCACGAAGATGCTGATCGTGTTGACGAGCGCGTTCCAGAACTGCTCGTCGGCGAGCAACGTCACGTAGTTGTCGAACCCGGTGAACGTGCTCTCCACGTCGAGCAGTTCCCGGTCGAACAGCGACAGGTACGACGTGTACAGCAGCGGGAACAGGCCCACCACGCCGAAGATGACGAAGAACGGCGCGATGTAGAGGTACGGCGACCACTTCACGTCCGCGACGCTCAGCCGCTGCCGCCAGGTCAACCCCGGCCGGCGCGGGGGTGGGGCGGGCACCGCCCTGCTCGGCGCCCGCCCCGTATCCGTGACCACCGGTCCGGCCATTAGCCGACGATCTTCTCGGCCGCGTCGACCGCCTGCTGCCAACCGTCATCGGCGGACTTGCCCTGCTCGACCGCCTGCAGCGCCGGGCTCGTCGCGTTCTCCTGGATCTGGCCGTCGCCGGCGCCCTTGTACTGGGGCTCGCCGACCTTCTCCGCCATCGCGGCGAACAGTGCGCCGGTCTTGACGTCGCCGAAGTAGTCGTTCGTCGTGTCCAGCAGCTCCGGCGAGGTCAGCGCCTCCACCTGGCTCGGGAAGTTGCCGGTCTTCTCGAACGCCTTGATCTGCTGCGCCGGGGCGGTCAGCCACGCCGCGAGCTCCGCGGCCTCCTTCGGATGCTGACTCTGCTTGGGCACGGCGAGGAACGAGCCGCCCCAGTTGCCACCGCCACCGGGGAACGCGTCGGTGACCGCCCACTTGCCGGCGTTGGCCGGGCCGGCCTGTTCCTTGACGACGCCGAGCATCCACGACGGGCACGTCTTGGTCGCGAACGCGCCCTGCTTGAACCCCGTGTTCCACTCCGGGCTGAAGGCCACCAGCTTCGCGGTCTGGCCGCGCTTTCCGGCCGCGGTCACCTGGTCCCAGTTCGTCCTGATGTCCGGGTTGGACTCGAGGGCGAGCTTGTCGTCCTTGGTCAGGTAACCCTCGTCTAGCTGGTTCTGCATCGCGTTGAAGATCTGCGAGTCCGAGTCGAACCACGCCTTGCCGGTCTTCTTCGTGTACGTGTCGCCGGCCGCGAAGTAGGAGTCCCACGACTCGAACAGCGGCTTGACCGCCTCCGGGTCCGCGGGCAGCCCGGCCTTCGCGAGCAGGTCCTTGCGGTAGCACATCGCGAGCGGGCCGATGTCGGTGCCGTAACCGATCCAGGTGCCGTCCTTCGCCGTGCCCGCCTTGTACTTCCAGTCCAGCCAGCGGTCCGGCTTCGCGTCCTTCGGGCCGATGTCGGCGAGATCGTTGAACAGCTGTGGCTTGTCCGCGATGTCCGGGAAGTGGCCCTCCTCGATCGCGACCACGTCCTCCAGGCCGGAGTTGGCCGCGAGCTTGGTGAGCAGTTGCTCGTGGTACGGGCCACCCTCACCGGTCTTGTGATGGGTGATCTTGATGTTCGGGTGCAGGCTCTCGTACTCCGGGAGCAGGTCCTCGTAGCCGAACTCGGTGAACGTGCCGATGGTGAGCTCGATCTGGCCCCCGTCACCGGAGCCACCACCGGAACCACTGTCGCCGCAGGCGGTCAGGCCGGCCACCGCGGCAACGGCGATCGCGCCGGCTAACACCCGTCTTTGCTGTCGTCGCACGTCAGTTGTCCCTTGCTGACAGACTTGGATCTGGGAGCGCTCCCAGAATGGGAGTCTTGAGTGTGTCCCTGGACACGTTTACTGTCAAGGAGAACTCTGGACGCGTTGACCTGATCGTTAGGGAGCGCTCCCAGAATGCCCGGCTAGACTCGTCGCGTGCCACCACGCCCCACCCAGGACGAGCGCCCGACGCTCGAGGACGTCGCCGCCTACGCCGGCGTCTCCCGGTCGACCGCCTCCCGCGCGCTCAACGACGACGCCTACGTCAGCTCGCGATCGCGGGCGAAGGTCCTCGACGCGGCCCGCGACCTGGGCTACTCCCCCAACCAGGCGGCACGGTCACTCGTCACCCGGCGGACCGGCGCGGTGGCCGTCGTGCTGTCCGAGCCCGAGTCGAAGGTCCTGGACGACCCGTACTTCGCGACGGTCATGCACGCCGCCTACCGCGAGCTGACTGCCACCGGCTCGCAGATGCTGCTGATGTTCGTCGACAACCGCGACGACGTGACGCGCACGATCCGCTTCCTCGAGGGCGGGCACGTCGACGGCGCGCTGGTCTTCGCGCCACACCAAGGAGATCCGCTGCCCACGGCACTGCGCCTGCTGCGGCTGCCGGTCGTCTTCGGCCACCGGCCGGCCACCGGGCGGCGCGGCGTGCACGCGGTCGACTTCGACAACCGGGCCGGAGCGCGCCTGGCCGTGCGGCACCTGCTCGGCACCGGCCGGCGGCGCATCGGCACCGTCACCGGCATGCTCGACCACCCCGCGGCCGCCGACCGGCTGACCGGCTGGCAGGAGGCGCTGGCGGAGGCCGGCCTGGACCCCGCAGGCCTGTCCGAAGCGGGCGACTTCACGATGGCGAGCGGCGAGGCGGCCACGGCGGCCCTGCTGAGCCGGGTGCCCGACCTGGACGGCGTGTTCGCCGCGAGCGACCCGATGGCCGCCGGCGCGATGCGGGCGCTGCGCGCGGCGGGCCGCACGGTGCCCGGCGACGTGGGCGTGGTCGGCTTCGACGACCACCCGACGCTGGCGCCCGCGATGAGCCCGCCGCTGACCTCCGTGCACCAGGACCCGCGCGAGCAGATCCGTCAGATGGTCAAGCGCCTCATGGCCCTGCTCGCCGGCGACCCGGTCCGCCCGGACACGATCGTGCTCCCGGTGACGCTGGCCGTCCGCGACTCGGCCTAGCTCTCGGCGGCCTGCTCGCCCACCTCGCCGAGCAGCTCCGTACGCAGCTGCGAGGCCGTCGACACGACCAGCATGAGCAGCGTGCCGAGCGCGGCCGGCTCGACCCCCTCGGCCGGGAACGCGTACCGCAGCGTGACGTCCATGCCGGCGGCCGTGTGCACGACGCCGAGCGTGCCGAACAGCCCCTGCCCGGCCCGCTCCGCGGCGGACGCGGCGAGCTTCGGGTCGTCGGGCAGGTCCCAGGCGACCACGCAGGTCAGGCTGAGCACGGTGAGCCCCTCGGCGAGCTGCATGGCCTGCACGGCGCACGGCACGTCGACATGCCGGAAGCTCAGCGCACCGTCGTCGTCCACGTGCACGTCGTGGAACTGCTCCAGCGCCTTGCGCGCCTTGGTGAGCAGATCACCGGTGGTCAACGCCTCCTGCTCGGTCATGTGTCTCCTTGTTCCTGGGTCGCGGCGTCGATCGCGCCACCGAACCTACGGTCGCGGCGCGCGTACTGCTCGCAGGCGCGCCACAGGTCCCGCCGGTCGAAGTCGGGCCACAGGATGTCCTGGAAGACCAGCTCGGCGTAGGCGGACTGCCACAGCATGAAGTTCGAGGTCCGCTGCTCACCGGACGGGCGGATGAACAGGTCCACGTCCGGCATCTCGGGCTGGTAGAGGAACCGCGCGACCGTCCGGTGGTCGACCTTGTCGGGGTTGATCTTGCCGGCCGCGGCCAGCTTCGCGATCTCGCGCGCCGCGTCGCCGATCTCCGCGCGGCCGCCGTAGTTGATGCACATCGCGAGGTTGAGCACGTCGTTGTCCCGGGTCCGCTCGGCCGCGGACTCCAGCTCGCTGATGACACTGCGCCACAGCCGCGGTCGCCGGCCCGCCCAGCGGACCCGCACACCCATCGCGTCGAGCTCGTCGGTGCGGTCGCGGATGACCTGGCGGGAGAAGCCCATGAGGAAGCGGACCTCGTCGGGGCTGCGCCGCCAGTTCTCGGTGGAGAACGCGTACAGCGACAGCCACTTGACGCCGAGGTCGATGCACCCGCGCGCGACCTCGACGACCACGGCCTCGCCGCGCTTGTGGCCCTCGACGCGGGTCAGGCCACGCTGGTTGGCCCACCGCCCGTTGCCGTCCATGACGATGGCGACGTGCTGGGGCACGAGGTCGGCCGGGATCGCCGGCGGGCGGGCGCCGGACGGGTGGGGCGCGGGCGGCTCGACGGTCCTGGCGCTCGTGCGTCGCCGAAGCAAACAGTCCTCCCGGGGTCGGTTTCCGGGTTCGACCCTACTGACCGCTCGGCACGCCCTTGCGCTCCACCAGTGGCAGCGAGCGGAGCTGGCGTTCGAGGTGCCACTGGAGCAGGGCGGCGATGAGCCCGCTGCCCTCGCGGCGGGCGGCCGGGGCCGAGGACTCGGCGACGTCCCAGGTGCCGTAGGCCAGAGCGGCCATCAGGGTGAGCGTGTCCTGGGCGGGGACGGCCGAGCCGGCCGGGCGGCAGCGGGGACAGACCGAGCCGCCGGCGGGGACGGAGAACGACTTGTGCGGACCGGGTTCGTTGCAGCGGGCGCACTCGCTGACGGCCGGGGCCCAGCCGGCGAAGGCCATCGCGCGGAGCAGGAACGCGTCGAGCACCAGCGACGGGTCGCGCTGCCCGTCGGCGAGGGCCCGCAGCGCGCCCACGACCAGGAGGTACAGGCGCAGGACCGGCTCGCCCTCCTCCGGGCACAGCCGGTCGGCGGTCTCGAGGATCGCGCAGCCCGCGGTGTAGCGCTGGTAGTCGCAGATGATGCCGGCGCCGAACGCGTCGAGCGTCTGCACCTGGGTGATGATGTCGAGCGTGCGGCCGGTGTAGAACTGCACGTCGATGTGGGCGAACGGCTCCACCCGCGCACCGAAGCGCGACGTGGTGCGCCGGACACCCTTGGCCACCGCGCGGACCTTGCCGTGCTTCTGGGTGACCAGGGTGATGATGCGGTCGGCCTCGCCGAGCTTCTGCACGCGCAGCACCACACCGGTGTCGCGGTAGAGGCTCACGCCGCCATCGTCTCATTACCCGCCGACAGTTTCGTGGCGGACACGACTCGCGGTCAGAAGCCGAGGCGGCGAAGCTGCTTCGGGTCGCGCTGCCAGTCCTTCGCCACCTTGATGTGCAGGTGCAGGTAGATCTTGCTGCCCAGCAGCGCCGCGATCTGGCGCCGCGCGGTGGCACCCACGTCGCGCAACCGTTCGCCCTTGTGGCCCAGCACGATGCCCTTCTGGCTGTCGCGCTCCACGTACAGGTTCGCGTAGATGTCCAGCAGGTCGTCACGGTCCTCGCGGGGGACGATCTCCTCGACCGTCACCGCGATCGAGTGGGGCAGCTCGTCGCGCACGCCCTCCAGGGCCGCCTCACGGATGAGCTCCGCGATCAGCACCTGCTCGGGCTCGTCGGTCAGCTCGCCGTCCGGGTACAGCTGCGGGCCCTCGGGCAGCCGCGCGACCAGAAGATCCGCCAGGGTCTGCATCTGGAAGTCGTCCACTGCGGACACCGGCACGAGATCCGCGAACTCCATCACGTCCTGCAGCGCCATGAGCTGGTCCGCGATCTGCTGACGTGACGCCAGATCCGTCTTCGTCACGACGCCGACGATCGGGGTGTGCCGCGACAGCTTCGCCAGCTCCGCGGCGATGAACTTGTCCCCCGGGCCGATCTTCTCGTCGGCCGGTACGCAGAAGCCGACGACGTCCACTTCGGACCACGTCGCGCGGACGACGTCGTTCAGGCGCTGGCCCAGCAACGTGCGGGGACGGTGCAGGCCCGGGGTGTCGACGATGATCAGCTGGGCGTCGTCGCGCTGGACGATGCCGCGGATGGCGTGCCGGGTGGTCTGCGGCTTGCTCGAGGTGATCGCGACCTTCGTACCGACCAGCGCGTTCGTCAGCGTCGACTTGCCCGTGTTGGGCCGGCCGACGAAACACGCGAAACCTGAACGGTGCGCGCTGTCCGGAGTGGTCATCCGGTCATTGTCGCGTGCGGTCAGCGCACGGTGCCCGACGGGTCGGCCAGGAGCACCGGCGCGTCCGCGGTCAGGTCGGCCACCGCCGCCCGGGAGTCGGCGTCGACCGCCACCGCCTCGGACACCACGACCGCCGCCTCCAGGCCCGCCGCACCCGACGACACCGCCGCCACGACCGCGGCCTGCAACGCCGTCAACGACAGCGACGGCAACGCCACCGTGCCCGCGAGGTAGGTCCGGCCGTCGAGGTCACGAACGGCCGCACCCTCGGCCGCGCCGGTCCGCGCCCGGGCCGAGCGCGCCAGGGTGATCAGCTTCGCGTCCTCGGGGTCCAGGTCAGGCACGCTCCGCGCTCCTCTCGTCCTCGTCCGCCATGGCGTCTTCGGCGTGCTCGGCGGGCGGCAGACTTCGGACCACGACCGAGGTGATGCGCATCCGGCCGCGACCGTCCTTGCCGCCCTCGGCACGCAGCCGCAGGCCCGAGATCTCCGCCTCGGTGCCCGGCAGCGGCACCCGGCCGAGCCGCTGCGCCAGCAGGCCGCCGACGGTCTCCACGTCCGAGTCGTCCAGCTCGATGCCGAACAGCTCGCCCAGGTCCTCGACCGGCAGCCGCGAGCTGACCCGCACCGAGCCGTCGTCGAGATGGTCGATCGGCGGCCGGTCGTCGGTGTCGGACTCGTCGGTGATCTCGCCGACGATCTCCTCCAGGATGTCCTCGATCGTGAGCAGGCCGGCCGTGCCGCCGTACTCGTCGACCGCGATCGCCAGGTGGTTGCGCGACAGCTGCATCTCGCGCAGCAGGTCGTCGAGGCGCTTGGTGTCCGGCACGAACGTGGCCTCGCCCATCAGGTCGCCGACCGTGCGCGGGCGGTCGCCGTTGCCGTTGCCGGTGCTGCCGGTCTCCATCGCGGACTTGACCAGGTCCTTGAGGTTCACGACGCCGACGATCTCGTCGACGCTCTCCCCGATCACCGGCAGCCGGGTGTAGCCGGTACGTAAGGACAGCGCGAGCGCCTGGCGCACGGACTTCGCCTGCTCGATCCACACCATCTCGGTGCGCGGCACCATCACCTCGCGGGCGATCGTGCCGCGCAGCTCGAACACCGAGTGGATCATCTCCCGCTCGTCGGCGTCGACCACGCCGCTCTCCTGCGCCATGTCCACCAGCTCGCGCAGCTCGACCTCGGAGGAGAACGGGCCCTCGCGGAAGCCGCGACCGGGCGTGATGGCGTTACCGACGACGATCAGGAACCGCGACAGCGGCCCGAGCACCGTGCCGAGCGCGCGCACCGGGCCGGCGGCGATGAGCCCGACCGCGTACGGGTGCTGACGGCCGAGCGTGCGCGGCCCGACACCGACCAGCACGTACGACACGACGATCATGCTCACCGCGGCGATGAGCCCGGCGGGCCAGTCGGAGTCGGTGAGCCGCAGGCACGCGACGGTGACCAGGACGGTGGCGACGAGCTCGCAGCCCAGCCGCAGCAGCAGCAACAGGTTGATGTGCCGCGGCCGGTCGGCCACGATCGCGAGCAGTTGGCGCGCGCCGGCCCGGCGGCCGCGGACCAGGCCCTCGACGCGGGCGCGGGACACCGCGGACAGCGCGGCGTCCGCGCACGCGAACAGACCGGCGGCGATCACCAGGACCACCGCGATCACCAGCAAGCCGGCCGTGTCAGACACCACGTCCCCCGAAGGCCTAGTCGGCCGGATCGTCCGGCCGCGTGTCGGAGAGGCCGACCGCACCGAGAAGCTTGTCGTCCTCGCGCCGCTGGGCAGCGCGGCGCTGGGCCGCGGCGCGTTCGGTCTTGAAGTCGGCGAGGATCCGCTTCTGCAGCGTGAACATCTCGCGTTCCTCGGCCTGCTCGGCGTGGTCGTAGCCGAGCAGGTGCAGCACCCCGTGGACGGTGAGCAGGTGCAGCTCGTCCATCAGGCTGTGGCCGGCCTTGTGGGCCTGGTCGCGGGCGAACCGCGGGCACAGCACGAGGTCGCCCAGCAGCGTCGGGCCCGGGTCGGGCGCGTCCGGGCGGCGGGCCGAGTCGAGCTCGTCCATGGGGAAGGCCATCACGTCGGTGGGGCCGGGCAGGTCGAGGTAGCGCTCGTGCAGCTCGGACATCACGTCCAGGCCGACGAGTGCCACGGACAGCTCGGCGAGCCGGCTGACCTGCATGCGATCCAGCGCGAACCGCGCCGCGGCGACGATCGACGGTTCGTCGACCGCCACCCCCGACTCGTTGGCGATCTCGATGCTCACGGCTATCGACCCCGCCGCGAATGCCGAACCTCGGGCTCGGCGTCCTGGTCGGCCTGCCACCGGTCGTACGCGTCGACGATGTCGCCGACGAGCTTGTGGCGCACCACGTCGTGGCTGTTCAGGACGGAGAAGTGGACGTCCTCGACGTCGTTCAGGATCCCCTGCACGACCCGCAGCCCGCTCTTCTGCCCACCCGGCAGGTCGACCTGCGTGATGTCCCCGGTGACGACGATCCTCGACCCGAAGCCGAGCCGGGTGAGGAACATCTTCATCTGCTCGGGCGAGGTGTTCTGCGCCTCGTCGAGAATGATGAACGCGTCATTGAGCGTGTTGTGCGTGACGAGGAAATCCTCGGTGACGTAGAGGGAATCGGCGGCCGCGACCTGGATGCACACGGCCTCCTCGGTACCGGCCGGCTCGATGCTGTCGATGTACCGCATCGGCCGCCCACCACCGGTGGCGTCGTACCTGGCCTTCTTCCGCTCCAACCGGAACGGCTCGATCCCCGCGGGCAGCCGGATGTCGAGCACGTGCGCGTCGCTGTGGTGCCGGCTGAACACGACGCCACCGATCGACCGCACCAGGAAAGCGACATCATCGGCGAGCTGAGCGGAAGCGGCCGTGTACTGGATGTGGCAGGTACCGCCTTGCTGGGTGACCGGTTCGCCGTCGGTGTCCAGCAACCCCTGCAGCAGGGCCAGCCGAACGTCCGGGCTGTTATAGAGGTACGTCTCCGGGACGGCGATGGTGATGACGTCACCAGGCTCGACCAGGCTGTTGAGCGCATCCGCCGTGGCGAACAACGGCGTGTTTCCGCTCAGGCGGCCGTCGCGGAGTAGGGCGCCCAGGACGTAGGGGTCGATCGGGGTCGGGCGGGGTTCGAACTCCACCGGGCTGCTGAGCAGGGGCAGCTCGAAGCGGTGCTGGAGGTTGCCGACCATCTCCTTGGCCTCGAGGACCCGCAGCGGCTTGCCGCGGCGGCGGTCGTCGCGAGTGGCGACGGCCCACAGGTGGTCGGCCGAGCACAGAGTGGACGCGCCGTCCTGGGTGGTGAGGCGGTAGATCTCCTTCGGGCCCTGCGGGTAGACGCCGAGGACCGGTGTCGGCCTGCCGTCCGAACCGGTGACCAGGTCGCCCACCTCGAGCTCGCCGATGGCGCGCCACCCGGTCGGCGTGAGCACCTTCGTGAAGACCGGCTGCGCGCGACCGCGCATGTACGCCAGGGGGGCGACCTCGATGGTGCCGGCCTGCATGAGGCGCGGGATGGACTCGGGGTCGACCATGTCGTGCAGGGCGTCGTACAGGGGGCGCAGGTACGGGTCGATCTTCTCGTACAGCGTGCCGGGCAGGAAGCCGAGCCGCTCGCCCGCCTCGACGGCCGGGCGGGTGAGGATGATGCGGTTGACCTGCTTGGCCTGCAGCGCCTGGACGGCCTTGGCCATCGCCAGGTAGGTCTTGCCGGTGCCGGCCGGGCCGATGCAGAAGACGACGGTGTGGTGGTCGATCGCGTCGACGTACTTCTTCTGGTTCAGCGTCTTCGGGCGGATCGTGCGGCCGCGGCGGGAGACGATGTCGAGGCTGAGCACCTCGGCCGGCGACTCGGCCGCGCCGGCGGAGAGCATCGCCACCGTGCGCCGGACGGCGTCGGGCCCGAGCTGCTGGCCGCGGCCCGCGAGCGTCACCAGCTCGGCGAACACCCGCTCGGCGAACGCCACGTCACCGGGCTCGCCGGAGAGCGTGACCTCGTTGCCCCGGACGTGGATGTCGGCGTCGAGCAGCTCCTCGGCGACCCGGAGGTTCTCGTCCCGGGAGCCGAGCAGCGCGAGCACGGCCTCGTCGGGGACGACGAACCTGGACTGGGCTGTCGAGTCGAGCGTGCCCGCCTTGGCCGGGCCGTTGGTTGTGTGCGCAGAAGTCGGGGGCTCGTTGCCCCGTGCGGTACCGGTCACGTGCTTTCGGTCCTGCCTTCTGCGCGCTCATGCGCCAACTCGTCGCTGCTTGACGTCTCGATGTTAGTCGCCCCCACCGACAGTTCGCACCGACGATGGCAGGTATCAGCTCGTCGGGCGCCCGAAGAGCCCCAGCTGCTCGCCGCCCAGCACGTGCAGGTGCGCGTGGAACACGGTCCGGCCCGCGTGCTCGCCGGTGTTGAACACGAAGCGGAAGCCGGCCACGTCCATGCCCTCGGCCTTGGCCACGGCGGCGCCGGTGGCGATCACGTCGGCCAGCAGCTGCGGGTCGGCGGCGGCGAGCTCGACCGCGTCCTCGTGGTGGGCCTTCGGCACGACCAGGACGTGCACCTTCGCCTGCGGGTTGATGTCCCGGAAGGCCAGCGTCGTCTCGGTCTCGTGCACCTTCGTGGCCGGGATGTCGCCGGCGACGATCTTGCAGAACAGGCAGTCGGACATGCCGAGCAGGCTAGTCGTCCTCCTCGGGGGGCGCCTCGCCTTCCCGCTCGTCGCGGTCGGCCCACTCGAGCAGCTCGTCGAGCGAGTAGACGGCGTCGTCGATGCCCGCGTGGAGGTCGCCGAGCTCGGCGTAGCGCCGCGGGACGGTGGCGATGGTGAACTCCCGTGGGTCGACGTCGGGCAGCTCGTCCCACCGGATCGGCGTCGACACGCGGGCCTCGGGGACGCCGATGACGGAGTACGCGCTGCGGATCGTGTGGTCGCGGGTGTTCTGGTTGTAGTCGACGAAGATCGTGGCCGGGTCGCGTTCCTTGCGCCACCAGGTGAGGTCCACGAGGTCGTCGGCGCGGCGCTCGACCTCGCGGGCGAACGCGTGCGCGGCGCGGCGGACGTCCTTGAACCCCCAGCGCGGCTCGATGCGGACGTAGATGTGCATGCCCTTGCCGCCGGAGGTCTTGGGCCAGCCGACGGCGCCGAGCTCGTCGAGGACCTCCTTGGCGACCCCCGCGACGCGCCGGACCTTCTCGAAGTCGGCGTCGGGCATGGGGTCGAGGTCGATGCGCCACTCGTCGGGCTTCTCGGTGTCGGCCCGCCGCGAGTTCCACGGATGAAACTCCACACAGGACATCTGCACGGCCCAGATCACGCTGGCGAGCTCGGTGACACACAGCTCGTGGGCGTGCCGCCCGTACCGCGGGAAGTCGACCCGCACGGTCTCCACCCAGGGCGGCGCCCCCCGGGGAAGCCGCTTCTGGTGCACCTTCTCCCCACTGACCCCGTCGGGAAACCGATGCATCATGCAGGGCCGCTCCCGAAGAGCACGAACAACCCCGTCCCCCACGGCGAGGTAGTACCGAACGAGATCGAGCTTGGTCTCCCCCCGAGCAGGGAAATAGACGCGGGAGGGGTTAGTGACCCGCACAACCCGATCCCCGACCTCGAGCTCCTCAAAAGGAGAAGAAGACGCCACGCAGAAAAGGTACTGCCCCACCCCATCAGTTGCCCATTAAAACGAACAAAAGATCAAAACCCCAAAGCCAAAGCGAGGCGACCACCAAAGCGAAGCGAGGCGGGAGGGGCCCGATGCGAAGCGAGGCAGGCAGCCGATGCGAAGCGAGGCAGCCCTGCTGGTCAATCCAAAAACGCAACCGAGCTGGTTCGGGAGGAGCTCGCACCGTGGGGGTCTGGGGGGTCGCCCCCCAGGGCCCTCGTGGTGGGAGGGGCAAGTGAAACGCACCGAACAGGGGAAAGGATGCCGCGTCGCGGTGAAGCCTGGGGGTCGCTCCACCGCGACGCGGCGCCGCCGGACCGAGGGGGGAGGTGTCCGGCGGTAGTCCCACAATGCACGGCGCCCACCAGTCGCCTGCACTGCAAAGCGTAGACCGTCCGACACGCTCAGCGCCAGCGTGTCGTGAGTACTCCTAGCGCGGCTATAGCCGCCGCGGCCGCCGTGGAAGCCCTCAGCACGGTCGGGCCGAGCCTCGCGACCTGCGCACCTGCCTGCTGGAGGGTGGTCGACTCGCTTTCGGAAATACCTCCTTCGGGGCCTACGACCAGTAGTAGGTCCCCGTCGGCCGGAAGGGGGAGGTCGATGAGTCCACTTGGGGCAGCCGCGTCCAGGACGACCGTCAGGGCGGCTTTCCGGACCAGGGTTGCCAACTCCGCCGTCGACACCGGTTCGGTCACGACCGGGACCCAAGCGCGGCGCGACTGCTTGGCCGCCTCCCGCACGGTGCTTCGCCATCGCGCCAACGCTTTCGCGCCGCGGGGGCCGTCGTCCCAGCGGGCGACGCAGCGCTCGGCGCGCCACGGGACGACGGAATCCACACCGGTTTCCGTCGCCAATTCAACGGCCAGCTCGCCGCGATCCCCTTTGACCAGCGCCTGCGCGAGCACAATTCGCGGCCGTGGCGCCGGCTCGCTGCCAACGCCGCGATATCCGCAGCGTCAGGGAGTCCTTGCCCACCAGTCGATTCCACGACGCAGTCGGCCGCCGAGCCGGCGCCGTCGGTGACGACCAATGCGGATCCCGCGCCGAGCCGGCGCACCGCGGCGGCGTGCCGGCCCTCTGGTCCGTCGAGTACAAACGTTTCAGAGGGCGGCAACGCCGGTACGAGAAAGACCGGCGCGGTGTCGCTCAACGGTGCCGGGCGCGCAGCCGGGAGAACAGCCCGCCGCCACGACCGTTCGTGGACGCGACCACGTGCTCCTCCTCGCCGCGCAGGTTCGCGAGCTCGCGCAGCAGCTCGGTCTGCCGAGCGTCGAGCTTGGACGGAATGTCGACCTCCACATGCACGTGCAGATCGCCCCGGCCGTCGACCCGGCCGGACGAGCGCAGCCGCGGCAGGCCGTGCCCGGTCAGCAGCAGCTCGGTGTTCGGCTGGGTGCCCGGCTCGAGCACCAGCTCGACCGTGTCGTCGAGCGTGTCCAGCGGGACCACGGAGCCGAGCGCGGCGGTGGTCATCGGGATCCGGACCGTGCAGTGCAGGTCCGCGCCGTTGCGCTCGAAGGTCTGGTGCGGCTGCTCGACGACCTCGACGTACAGGTCGCCGGCCGGTCCGCCGCCGGGGCCGACCTCGCCCTGGCCGGACAGCCGCACGCGCATGCCGTCGGCGACGCCCGGCGGGACCTTCGCGGTGATCGTCCGCCGCGCGCGCACCCGGCCGTCGCCGCCGCACTGCCGGCACGGGTCGGGGATGACCTCGCCGACGCCCCGGCACACCGGGCACGGCCGGGCCGTGACGACCTGGCCGAGGAACGACCGCTGCACCGACTGGATCTCGCCGCGCCCGGCACACGTGTCGCACACCTGCGGCGACGTGCCCTCCGCGCAGCCGGACCCGCGGCACTCGTCGCACAGCACCGCCGTGTCGACGGTCAGCTCGCGGCTGACGCCCGGTGTTGCACTCCTCCAGCGTCAGCTCGATGCGGATCAGCGCGTCGGAGCCGGGCTGCACGCGGCTGCGCGGTCCGCGCCCGCCGCCGGCGCCGCCACCGCCGAAGAACGCGTCCATGATGTCGCCGAGCCCGAACCCGGCGAACGGGTCGCGGCCGCCCCCGCCGCCGTTGCCCAGCGGGTCGCCGCCCATGTCGACGATCTTGCGCTTCTGCGGGTCGGACAGGACCTCGTAGGCCGCCGTCACCTCACGGAACCGCTCCTGCGCCGACTTCGTCCGGGTTGACGTCCGGATGCAGCTCGCGCGCGAGCTTGCGGTAGGCACGCTTGATCTCCTCGGATGTCGCGTCCTGCCGCACTCCGAGAGTGCCGTAGTAGTCCCTCGCCACCGTGTCCCGTCCTCCTGCCCCGGTGCCAGCCCGGCACCTCGGGGTTCGCGTACTTCCCTGCGTTCGTTTCGGCCGTGCGGGTCAGCGCCCGGCCAGGATGTCTCCCACGTAGTTGGCGACGGCACGCACCGCCGCGATCGTTCCCGGGTAGTCCATTCGCGTCGGGCCGACCACACCCATCCCGCCCAGCAGGGTGTGGTGCGCGCCGTAGCCGATGGAGACGACCGAGGTGCTGCGCATCTCCTCGGCCTCGTTCTCCTCGCCGATCCGGACCGTGACCATGCCCGGCGAGCCCGCGGCGGCGAACAGCTTGAGCACCACCACCTGCTCCTCGAGCGCCTCGAGCACCTGGCGCAGCGACCCGGGGAAGTCGGCCGCGTTGCGCGTGAGGTTGGCGGTGCCGCCGAGGACCAGCCGGTCCTCCGGGTGTTCGACGAGCGACTCGACCAGCACCGTCGCGATCCGGGTCATCGCGTCGCGCAGCTCGGCGGGTGCCTCCTCGAGCAGCTCGCTGACCTTGACCGCGGCGTCGGTGACCCGGTGGTCGACCAGCGCGGAGTTCAGCATCGTGCGCAGGCGGCCGACCGTGTCCTCGGTGATGACGTCGCCGAGGTCGATCATCCGCTGGTCGACCCGGCCGTTGTCGG
Organism: uncultured Actinomycetota bacterium; assembly: GCA_963841395.1. Lineage (GTDB taxonomy): Bacteria > Actinomycetota > Actinomycetes > Mycobacteriales > Pseudonocardiaceae > Actinophytocola. Next base: position 897,931 of record CAWJCX010000048.1, on the reverse strand, counting down.
TGATCAGCACCAGCATCACCCGGGCCGGGGTGAGCTGGACCAGCTCGATGTGCCGGACCAGCGAGTGGGTCAGCGTCGGGTACTGGATGATCGCGACCTGCCTGGTCAGCTGGGCGAGCATCCGCACGCTGCGGCGCAGGACGTCGTCGAGGTCGATCGCGCCGTCGAGGAACGAGCGGATCGCCCGCCGCTCGGCCCCGGACAGCGGCTTGACCTCGGACAACCGGTCGACGAACAGCCGGTAGCCCTTGTCGGTCGGGATCCGGCCGGCGCTGGTGTGCGGCTGCGCGATGTAGCCGTCCTCCTCGAGCGAGGCCATGTCGTTGCGCACGGTGGCGCTGGAGACGCCCAGGTTGTGCCGGTCGACGATCGCCTTGGACGCCACCGGCTCCTGGTTGGAGACGTAGTCCGCGACGATCGCCCGCAGCACCGCGAACCGGCGCTCGTCCGAGCTCGCCACCCTGCACCTCCTCTGCCTCGTGGGGGTCTTCACCACGAGTTTACGGAGCTGCTGGCACTCCCGGTCGACGTGTGCTGATTTCCCGCATGGAAGTGGGTCCGATGTGCCAGCCTTGGCCGGTGGAAATTCCAGGCGGTTCCTGCTCTGGGGGGCCGTCGCGGCCGCCGTGGTGGTGGCGGCCGGGGCGGTGGTGGCGATCGTGCTGACCGGCGGCGACGGCGACGACCAGGCGGCGCAGGACGTGACCTGGACCCGGCCGGCGGCCAACGACAACTGCCCGTCGGACGGCCGGCAACTGGTCATCGCGTACTTCCAGGACGGTCCGTGGACGCGGAGATGCGCGCGGCGGCCGAGCGGCTGCGCGACGACGACAAGGCCGCCACGGTCATGACCGAGACACAGGACGAGGCGTACGCGCGTTTCCTGGAGATCTTCGCCGACAGGCCGGATCTGACCTCGCTGGCCCGCAAGGAGGCGCTGCCCGCGTCGGTCAACGTGCTGCCGCGTGGACGGGGTGTCGCTGAACGCGCTCGCCGACCATCTGCGCGACCTGTTCCCCAAGGCCGACGTGTGAGGTGGGCGGCTGCGTCGTGCCCTCGCGCTGACGGACCGCGAGGTGGGTCCGAGCTCGCACGTGGGAGTACGAGGATCGCCACTCGGTCGGTTGGTCAGGTGCCCGGATACGTCCGTGCGCCGACGATCCGGCCGGTCCGGCGCAGCGCGCCGCGTAAGCCGATCCGCAGCCGTGCGCCCAGCCAGAACTGGACGCGCACGAGGGCACGGTCCCGGTGCGACGCCGGTGCGACGTTGACGGCCCGGTAGGTGAGCAGCGTGCCGTGCGGGTGCGCGGAGAACGCGTACTCCGCGCGGAACTTGAACCCGCCCTGCATCGCGAACCGGTGTGGGCCGACCTCGACCGTGCCGGACGCCGGGCCACCGCCGTAGTGCAGCGTGAACTCGCGCGGCCCGCCACGCAGCATCGCGCCTCGCAGCAGTGGACCGGCACCCGGGACGGCGGCCAACAGCGGCGCGTTGTCCGCCCCGGCCCGGCCTTCGTGCACCGCGAGCATCGCCGCGCACACCTGGTCGAGCGGCGCCGCCACCACGCCGGTCGCCGTCCATCCGGTTGCCGTCCGCTCAGCCACGGTCGAGCACCTCGTCCAGCGCCCGCGCCACGTCCGCCGGGGAGCCGGCGCCTGATGAGCGCCACGCGACGACACCGTCCGGTCGCACGAGGACCGCGCCGTCGTCGGTGACGCCGTACGTCTTGGCCCAGCGTCCGGTCATGTCCTCGACGTCCGTGCCGACGCGGATCACCTCCACCTCCGGTGGCGCCGTCCAGGCGTCCGATGCGGTGAGGAGCACGAAGCCGCGGCCGAATAAGTCCACAGTGGACAGCTCGGCGCCGGTGCGGCGGAGTGGCACGTGCGGGGCGCGGGAGCCGGGGCGGCCGGTGGGCTCCGCCGGGTTCTCGAGCACGGCGCCGTCGTCGTCCGGCTCGGGCACGATCGCGCCGAGGTGGCGGTAGCCGAAGAACAACGCGGACACGGGCTCCACGGGCGCGGCGAGCGTGTCGTCGGCAAGGTCGGGGCGCATCCGGCGGACGAACTCGGTGTACTGCTGCTCGACCACGATGTCGGCGTAGGGCCGCCGCTCGGGATCGTGGCTGTCGAGCAGCCCCGGGCCGGCCTCGCCGCGCACGACCATGGCGAGCTTCCACGCGAGGTGGTACCCGTCGAGGATCGCCGTGTTGCCACCGAGTCCGCCCGTCGGCGGCATGACGCGGACGGCGTCGCCGATGAGGTGCACTCGGCCCTGGCTGAAGCGGTCGGCGACGCGCACGGCCGTGTGGCCACTGGCCGCGCCGCCGCCGACGAGCACCGGTTCGAGGTCGGCCACGCCGGTCGCGACCCGGATCAGCTCGACCCACCGCGCCTCGTCGATGGCCGGGTCGTAACCGACGGACAACGCCCAGCGGTGCGGCGTGTCCGTGCTGACGACGACGCCCGCGCTGCCCGGCAGGGCTGGGTTCTGCAGGTAGTAGAGGGCGAAGCCGGTGCGCCCGAGGTCGGCGTCGAACACGACGCCGCTGGAGCGGCCGAGCTCGCCTCGGCCGTGGGTGCCGATGCCAAGTGCCTGCCGCACCGGGCTGCGATGCCCGTCCGCGGCGACGAGGTACCTGGCCCGGACCGGGCCGGTGTCGAGGACCGCGGTGACGCCGTCGTCGTCCTGGGTGAAGGAAAGCAGTTCGGTCGAGAACCGGACCTCGGCGCCTAACTCACGGGCGCGGGCGAGCAGGATCGGCTCGGCGGCCTCCTGGCTGGCGTTGGCCCAGGGCGCCGGGCTCAGCGCGGTGAAGTCGGGGCTCGCGTCGATCATCAGCTCGTTGAAGACGCGCCCGGTGACGCTGTCCCCCACGACGATCCGCATGCCCGGGTCCTTGGGCCCGGCCTCCAGCATCAGCCGGTCGACGCCGGCGACCTTGAGCGCCTCCATGGTGTGCGGGAACTGGCCGCGCGCCTTGGGATAGATCGAGGTCGTGGCATGCCGCTCGACGACCAGGGCGGGCACGCCGTGCACACCGAGGAACGTCGCCGCCGACAGCCCGGCCAGCCCCGCGCCGACGACCAGTACCGGGTACTCGTCCATACTTCTCGCTCCTTCGAACACTGTTCGTTGACTCTGAACACCGTTCTACTCGCGAACAGTGTTCGAGTCAAGTACAGTGTTCGTCATGACATGGCCGCCTCCCCAGAAGCCCGCCCGGCGCTCGATCACCCAGCACCTGATCGTCGAGATCGCGCTCGAGCTCCTCAGCAAGCACGACCTCGACTCGGTGAGCATGCGGCGGATAGCGAAGGCGCTGGAGACGGGCGCGGCGTCGCTGTACGCGCACGTGGCCAGCAAGGAGGAACTGCACGAGCTGATGCTGGACCGATTACTGGGCACGATCTCCATTCCGGAGCCGGACCCGGAGCGGTGGCGGGAGCAGCTGAAGGAGGTGGCCCGCGCGCAGCTGCGGGTGCTGACGGCGTACCCGGGGATCGCGCGGGTGGCCATGGAGACGACCGTTCCGACAGGACCGAACGCGTTGCGGCACGGCGAGGGCATCCTGGCGCTGCTGCGCGCGGGCGGCTTGCCGGACCGGGCGGCGGCGCTGGCGTTCGACACGCTGGCGTTGTGGTGCTCGGCCTTCGCGGCGGAGGTCAGCGCCGCACGGTCGGGCGAGGTCGACCCGGAGGAGGTGGCCCGGCGCGGCGAGCAGATCGGCGCCTACATGGCCGAACGTCCCGACGAGTTCACGAACCTGCTGCACCTGGGTCCGACGCTGAGCGCCACCCCGCCGGAGGAGCGCTTCGAGTTCGCATTGGAGGTGTTCCTGGCCGGCTTGACCGCGGTCGTGAAGTAGTGACCAGATGCCATGACATGTGGTTGCATGCTCACATGGGTCGAACTCGCCTGGTGCTGGTCCTCGTCGCGCTCGCGTTCGCCGGGCTCGCCACGCCCGCCGCGGCCTCACCAGGGCCGCGGCCGCTGACCGCGCTGTCGTTCAACATCCACCACGCGGGCGGGCTCGACGGCGTCGTCGACCTCGACCGGCTGGCGGCGGAGATCCGGGCGACGCACGCGGACGTGGTGGGGCTGGCGGAGGTCGACCGGCACTACGGCGAGCGCAGCGGCTGGGCCGACCAGCCGGCGGAACTCGCCGGACGGCTCGGCATGCACGTGGTGTTCGGCGCGAACCTCGATCTCGCACCGCCCGCGCCCGGCCAGCCGCGGCGCCAGTACGGCACCGCGATCCTGAGCCGCTACCCGATCCTCGACTGGCACAACACGTTGCTGCCCAAGGGAAAGCCCGAGGAGGAGCAGCGCGGCCTGCTCGAGGCGGTGCTCGACGTCCACGGCCACCCGGTGCGCATGATGACCACGCACCTCCAGCACGACAGCGCCGCGTCCCGGCTGCTGCAGGCCGAAGTCGTCGCGGACGCCGTCCGGGCGGCGACCGAACCGGTCGTGCTGACCGGCGACCTCAACGCGCCGCCCGAGGCGCCGGAGGTCACGACGCTCACCGCGCTGCTCACCGACGCCTTCGCAGCCGCCGGGGACGGCGACGGGCTCACCCATCCCGCCGACGTCCCGACCGCCCGGATCGACTACGTGCTGACCGCCCACGCGCGGCCCGTGTGCAGCACCGTGCTGCCCACGGCATCGTCCGACCACCGGCCGGTGCTGGCGCGGCTCCTCACACGCTGATCGGCACCGAGGCCGCGCCGCGCAGGTTGAGCCGGCCGTTCCACGTGACCTCGCCGTCGAGCGCCAGGTTCGGGAACCTCGTGACCAGGCGGCCGATCGCGGCCTTGCCCTCCAGCCGGGCCAGCGCCGCGCCGAGGCAGTGGTGCGGGCCGGCGCCGAAGGACACCTGGCGGTGCGCGTCGGTCCGGTCGATGCGCAGCTCGTCGGCGTCCGGGCCCCAGAAGTCCGGGTCCCGGTTGGCCGCGCCGAGGCACGCGATGACGAACTGCCCGGCCGGGATCTCCTTGCCGCGCAGCGCGTACGGAGCCGTCGTGACGCGGCGGGTCTGCTGCACCGGGCTGTCGTAGCGGAGGAACTCCTCGACCGCGTTGGCCGCCAGCTCCGGCTGCGCGCGCAGCTTCGCGAACTGGTCGGGATGGCGCAGCAGCGCGACGACGCCGTTCCCGATCAGGTTCACCGTGGTCTCGTGACCGGCGACGTAGAGCAGCAGCACCTGGGCGACCAGCTCGTCGTCGGACAGCTTGTCGCCGTCCTGCTCGGCGGCGATGAGCGCGGTGAGCAGGTCGTCGGCCGGGTTGGCGCGCTTCCAGGCGATGATCTCCTCGGTCATCCCGGCCAGCTGCACCTCGGCGTCGACGATCGCCTTGAGCACCTCGGGATCGGTGACGACCTCCAGCGAGCGGACCAGGGTGCCGGTCAGCTCGCGCAGCCGGACGTGGTCGGTCGGCGGGGTGCCGAGCATCTTCGAGATGACCGCGAACGGCAGCGGGAAGGCGAGCTCGTCGACCAGGTCGACGTGCCCGCCGTCGGCGATGCGGTCCAGCGCCTCGTCGACGAGCCCGACGACCATCGGCTCCAGCGCGGTGACCGCGCGCGGGGTGAACACCTTGGTGACGAGCGAGCGCAGCCGGGTGTGGTCGGGCGGGTCACGGTCCAACATGGACAGTGTGATCGCGTTGCGCTCCCCCGCGAACGCCCGGTACTGGTCGGCGATCGGGCCGTCGGCCAGGTTGCGGTCCTCGACGGACAGGCCGGAGCGCAGCAGCTGGGCGACGTCGTCGTAGCGGGTCAGGAACCAGAAGCCGAGCGGGTGCTCGTGGACCGGGTCGAGGTCGCGGACCTCGCGGTAGTGCGGGTACGGGTCGGCGTCGAACCCCGGCATGAACGGGTTGAACATGACCGCTTCGGTCATCGGACGTCCCCTCACCTACTTCGTGTCCGTAACATACACAACGTATGTCTTATACTCCGCGCATGTCAACGACGAAGAGCAGGCGCGACCAGTTCTCCGAGGCCACCCGGGCCGCCCTGCTCGACGCGGCCACGAAGCGGTTCGCCGAACTGGGCTATGCGGGCACGTCACTGGAGGACGTCGCGTCGGACATCCAGGCGAGCCGCGGTGCCGTGTACCACCACTTCAGCAGCAAGCGGGCGCTGTTCGAGGCCGTGTTCGCCCGCCTGGAGACCAACGCCGTCGACAAGGCCGCGAAGGCCGGCGCGCGGGGGACGAGCGCGTGGGAGAGCGCGCTGCTCGCGCTGACGGAGTTCCTCGACCAGTGCTGCGACCCGGTGTACGGGCGGGTGGTGTGGCTGGAGGGGCCGCTGGCGCTGGGCTGGGCGTGCTGGATCGAGGAGGAGCAGAAGTACGCCTACGGCATGGTGGAGTCGTTCGTGCGCGCCCTGCTGGACAGCGGTGCCGTGGCCCCGGTCCCACTGGAGACGACGACCCAGCTGGCGTTCGGCATGCTGGGTGCGGCGGGCCAGGCCCTGGCGGGCGCGACGGCCGCCGAGCAGAAGCGCATCAAGGCGGAGTACTTCGAGGTCATGGGCCGCATGCTGGGCGGCCTGCGCGCCTGAACAACTCCCAACTATAGTACGGGCGACCGTACTATAGTTGGCGCTCATGGAGCTGAGTCGCCCGCTGACCACCGTGACGCCGACCCTCGACGGTGATGTGCTTGCCGTGCTGGCGAGGCAGGACGACATCACCTTCACGACGGGGCAGCTGCACCGCATCCTGCATCGACACTCCGAGGAGGGCATCCGCAAGGTTCTTCAGCGACTGACCAGGCAGGGTGTCGTGCTTTCGACAAGAGTCGGCAGCGCGTACGCCTACCAGTTCAACCGCGACCACCTTGCCGCGCCATACATCCGCGGCCTGGCCGGACTTCTGGAAGAGCTGCTGGCCCGCCTCGAGAAGCGATTCGAGTCCTGGATAACTCCCCCCGTGTACGCCGCCGTGTTCGGTTCAGCCGCCCACGGCTCGATGAGGGCGGACAGCGACCTGGACCTCTTACTCGTCCGCCCGGTCGACGCCGATGAGGACCTGTGGCGTAGGCAGGTCGATGAGATGGTTGCGACGGTCAGCCGCGAGATCGGCAATGACATCAGGCCTGTCGAGTTCAGCGAGGCCGAGATTGCCGCAAACTCCGACGAACCGGTTCTGCGAGACGTCGCCGACAAAGGTCTGACCGTAGCTGGCACCCGCGCATGGTTGACCAGGCAACTGCGCGGAGGGACCTGAGGTGCGGACCCAACGGTGTGACAGGGCGATCCGGCAAGGCCGTGCGTGCTGGCAAGTATCGCGGGCTCGGATGTCATCTGCTGTGCCAGCCTGGGCGAATACCCGAAGGGCGACAACCATACCGAGGCAGTGCGCCTGTTGACATCCGTGGACAAGGACGCGGCGAGGCATCTCAGCACGCTTCTCGGCATGAAGACCAGAACCGAGTACAGCCACGCCATGGTGAGCGCCGACGAGGTCAAGAAGGCAGGCAGGGCCGCTGAGGCTCTCATCGAGCGTGCGCGTCGTGCCCATGCTGCTGCCGCTTAGGTCAGGCGGCGGACCACGGCGTCGGCCAGCAGGCGGCCCTTCAACGTCAGCACGCAGCGGCCGAAGCGGCCGTTCACGCCCTTGAGTGCCGCCGGGTCCAGCAGGCCCTCCTCCGCCGCCAGGCGGGCTTCCTCCTGTGCCTGCGGTGTGAGGGCGTCGATCACCAGGCCGTCCACCAGGCGCAGCTCCAGCATCACCCGCTCCAGCTGGCGGTCCGAAGTAGACAGAACTTCGCGGGCCGCCGCGGGCGACGAATCCGCCGCCAGCGACGACGCGTACTTCGCCGGGTGGCGGACGTTCCACCAGCGCACCCCGCTTACATGGCTGTGCGCGCCCGGACCCGCGCCCCACCAGTCGGCGCCGTGCCAGTAGCCCAGGTTGTGCCGGCACCACGCGGCCGGCCCCGTTGCCCAGTTGGACACCTCGTACCAGTGCAGGCCGACCGCGGACAGCGCCGCGTCGACCTGTTCGTAGCGGTCGGCCAGGACGTCGTCGTCGGGGGCGGCGAGCTCGCCGCGGGAGATGCGCCGCGCCAGTGCGGTGCCGGCCTCGACGATCAGCGCGTACGCCGACACGTGATCGACCCCCGCCTCGAGCACGGCCGCCAGCGACGCCGTCAGATCCGCCGCCCGCTCCCCCGGCGTGCCGTAGATCAGGTCCAGGTTCACGTGCTCGAACCCCGCGGCCCGCGCCTCCCGGGCGGCCGTCGCGGCGCGGCCGGGCGTGTGGGTGCGGTCCAGCACCGCGAGCACGTGCGGCGCGGCCGACTGCATGCCGAGCGACACGCGCGTGTAGCCGGCCTCCTGGATGCCTTCGAAGAAGCCGGGCGAGGTCGACTCGGGGTTGGACTCGGTCGTCACCTCGGCGTCGGCGGCCAGGCCGAACGACGTACGCACCGCGTCGAGGACCGACGTCAGGCCGTCGGCACCGAGCAGGGACGGGGTACCGCCGCCGACGAAGACCGTGTCGGCGGGTGGCGGGGTGCCGAGGACGGTGGCGGCGAGGTCGAGCTCGCGGCGCAGACCGTCCAACCAGGACACCGGAGAGGCGGGCGAGGACGCCAGCTCCGCCGCGGTGTAGGTGTTGAAGTCGCAGTAGCCGCAGCGCGTCGCGCAGAACGGCACGTGGACGTAGACGCCGAACGGCCGGCGCCCGAGGCCGCGTAGGGCGGACTCGGGCAGCCGGCCGTCGGATGGCGCGGCATCGCCGTCGGGAAGCGCGGATGGCACGTGTCCATCCTGCGCCAGCCCGTCAGCGGAAGACGAGCAGGGTGGTCGCGGTCAGTCCGCCCGCGACGAGGAGGAACACGAACCCGTACACCGCAGGTTTGCGGCACCAGTGCGTGTTCCGGTCGAGCGCGACCCGGCCGGCACCGGTGAACAGCAGCGCGAACGCCGCGCCCGCGTACATCATCTCGAGCTCGACGTCACCGAGGAAGTTGCCCCAGTTCGCCTTCACCGCGATGACGTTGGCCATCACGCCGAGGATCGCGGCCGCGCCGATCGGCGTGAACAGGCCCAGCACCAGCAGCGCGCCGCCCGCGGTCTCGCTGATCGCCAGCACCCAGGTGAGGATCTTCACGTCGTGGAAGCCGTACCCGGTCAGCAGCTGCTCGGTGCCCGCGCGGCCGAGGCCGTCGAACCAGCCGAACAGCTTGTCCAGGCCGTGCGCGACGAACAGGCCGCCGAGCACCAGTCTCAGGACCAGCAGGCCGAAGTCCAGCCCGCCGTGCCAGGCGTGCGGCGGCTTGCGGGATCCCTCGTCGAACTCGCTGTCGTACTCGCTGTCGTAGCCGGTGGAACCGGGCAGCACGGTGGTCTGCGCGCTCGAGTAGCCGGCGTCGTCGAAGTCCGGATTCGATCTGCCGGCATGGGAATCGTCCCCGCCGCGATCGAACAGGCCGCCATCCGAGTAACCGCCCGCAGCCCGTGAGCGGTTGTCGTCAGTAGTCACCCAGCGCAGAGTAGGGCATTTCCGGAGCGTATACGGACGCAATGCCGAATCAATACGCTCCGTGCACCAGGTTCGCCGGCTCCTTACCCGCCGCGTAGCGCGCGATCTCGGCCGCCACGACGGCATACGCGCGCTGCGGAAAGCCGTGCACGCTGCCCGCGGTGTGCGGGGTCAGCAGCAGCCCCGGCGCCGTCCACAGTGGATGGTCGGGTGGCAGGGGCTCCGGCTCGGTGACGTCCAGCGCGGCGCGCAGGCGGCCGCTCTCGAGCTCGGCGAGCAGCGCGTCGGTGTCCACCACCTTGCCGCGCGCGGCGTTCACGAGGACCGCGCCGTCCGGCATGCGCGCCAGGAACTCCGCGTCGACGAGACCGGTCGTCGCGTCGGTGAGCGGCACCATCAGCACGACGGCGTCGTGTTTGCCGAGCAGCTCCGGCAGCTCGTCGATGCCGTGCACGCCCTCGCGGGCGGTCGTGCCGACGAGCGTGGCGGTCGCGTCGCTCGCCTCCAGCCTGCGGCGCATCCGGCGGCCCAGATCGCCCGCGCCGAGCACGAGAACCCGCTTGTCCTGCAACGTGTCCGTGGGGTGGCGGTCCCAAGTCCGCGAGTCCCGGAGGCGGTCGAACGCGATCAGCTCGCGGTAGACGGCGATCAGCGCGCCCAGCGCCCATTCCGCGGTGCTGCCGCCGTGCGCCCCACGGGCGATCGACAGCATGACGCCTTCGGGGATGCGGCCGATCCAGTTCTCCGCACCCGCCGTGGTGAGCTGGATGAGCCGCAGGTTCGGCAGCCGGCCGAAGAAGGTGTCCGGGTCGGTCTCGACGAGGAAGCCGGGCACGAGCACCTCGGCGTCCTCGGCGCCCGGCGGCAGCGGTTCGTCCGGGTTCTTCGCGTCGTAGACCAGCGCGCGGACCCCGTCGATCTCGGCCAGCGCCTCGACGCCCTGCTCGTCGGGTACGAGGACGGTGATCACCATGGCCGTCACCCTCTCACGTGTTGTTCACGGTCCGGCACCTAGCTTGGAGGCCATGGGACTGCGGTGGCGGACGCTCGTGGCCGGTGTCGCGGTCAGCGGTGTGCTGCTGACCGCGGGCTGTGCCACGTTCAGCGACCAGCCCGAGGACTGGCACCCGCAGGATGAGCTGACCCCGCAGGCCGCGCCGGACCCGGAGCTGCCGGGTGATCCCGGCGGCTCCGGCGCGTCGGGCGGGTCCGAGCAGCCGAAACCCCAGGACGTCCCGCCGCCGAACGGCTGCAAGGACTACAACCCGGCCGTCATCGGCACCTGCATGGCGACGGTCGTGGCGGTGGCCGCGCTGCCCGGCGACGGCCAGGACCCGGCCGCGCTCGTCGGCGAGCGCGACACCGGGCGGATCCTGCGGGTCAAGCACGGTGCGGATCCGCAGGTCGTGGCCACCGTGCCGGTCGACGCGTCGACCGACGGCGGGCTGACCGGCCTGGCGCTGTCCCCCACGTACGCCGAGGACCAGCTGCTGTTCGCGTACATCACGACCCCGACCGACAACCGCCTGGTGCGCATCGCGCCCGGTGACACGCCCAAGCCGGTGCTCACGGGGATCCCGCGCGGCCCGACGGGCAACAAGGGCGCGCTCGCGCTCGACCACCGCGGCGCGCTGCTGCTCGCGACCGGCAACGCCGGCAACCCGGCGCTCGCGACGGACTCGCGCTCGCTGGCTGGCAAGGTGCTGCGGATCGACGCGGCCGGGCAGCCCGCCCCGGACAACCCGACCCCGACCCGCGTGGTGGCCGACGGCCTCGCGTCGCCCGGCGGCGTGTGCGCGTCGATGGACGGCTCGCGGATGTGGGTCACCGACCGCGCGCCGAGCGGTGACCTGCTCTACCTGCTGCAGCCCGGCAAGCCGCTGGGCACGCCGGCGTGGACCTGGCCGGACCGGCCGGGGGTCGCCGGCTGCGCGTCGACGCCCGACTCGGTGTGGCTGGTGACGTCGCAGGCGGGCAACCTGCAGAACCTGCCGCTGGCCGAGGACGGCTCGTTCAGCGGCAAGCCCGAGGTCACGATGGCCGACAAGGAGGGCTTCGGCCGGATGGCCGGGTTCGACCTGGTCAACGACAGCCTCGCGGTCGCCGGAACGGTCAACAAGGACGGCGGGAAGCCGGTGTCCAGCGACGACCGCGCCGTCCTCGTGACCGTGCTCCAGGGTGGCGGGGGCGGCGGCCCGGACTGATCCGGCGTCAGCGCACCCGGTCGAACCAGGCCGCGACCTGCGGGATCGCCATGCGGCCCGAGGTGTAGTGGTCGTAGTCGCCCGCATCGACCACCGATGCCCGGGTGCCGTTCGCCGCGAGCTGGTCGCGGCAGTTCTCGGTGTTGGCGATGGCCACGTCCCGGTCGCCGCTCGCCGTCCACAGACGGACCGGCACGCCCGGGTGCCAGCCGCGGCAGGCGTCGTCGTTGCGCGCCAGCACCCACGCCAGCCGGCCGGACGGGTGCTTCAGCCGCGCCAGGAACGACGGCGTGAACAGCTCCTCCGGTGACGCCGGCAGCGCCTGGACGATGTCCTGCTCCTGCGTGTCGTTGTCGAACAACCGGTCCATCATCGTGTCGTAGGGCGCCCGGAACACCTCGGACGGCGAGTCCCACAGGTGGTATTGCCGGTTCCACGCCACCATCGCGTACCCGAGGTAGAACGACGCGGACAGGCCGTCGAGCCTGCCGTCGAGGGCCGCCGGCAGCTCCGCGCCGCGGATGTCGTGCGGGCCGTTGATCGGGGCGAGCGCGCCGAGCCGGAAGTACGGGTCGTGTCGCAGCGCTCGGCCGACCAGCATCGCGGCCTGGCCGCCCTGGGAGAAGCCGGTCACCAGGACCCGGCGATCCAGCCGCGTCACGTCGCGGGCCGCCCGCAACGCGTCCAGCGAGGCGCTGACGGTGGGGCGCGTGATGATGTACGGATGGGTGCCCGGGCCCTCCCCCAGCCCGAGGTAGTCCGGCGCCACGGTCGGGTAGCCCGCCGTCGCGAAGCGCACCGCGGCCGCCCGGTCCAGGTTGTCCGCCACCGACGCCGACGTCGCCGCGGTAGGCGCGGGTGCCGTGCAGCCAGGTCACGGTCGGCAGCGGCCGGTCCGTGCGCGGCACGGCGACGAGCGCGCTCGCGGTCGTCGGCCGGCCGTCGGCGCCGGTCGTGCGGTAGGTGATCCGGTACAGGTCCACGGCGTGCTTCGCGGTGCCGAGGTCGTAGCCGGCCAGGTAGGTGGCGACCTCCGCGCGGGTCAGCGAGGCGATCTTCGTGGCGTGGTGGGCGACCACGGGGTTCGGCGGCGCGGCGGCGGCCGTGACGGCCGGGGTGGCGGCGAGGAGGACGGCGCACAGCGCGGCCGTCACGACTTTCGTTCTACGCATGCGACAACCGTGCCGCCGGGCGGCGTTGTCCGGGATGGGGCAGGCCACCGGATCACGGGTGGGGCCAGCCCCACCGCGGTTCTGTGTGCGTTCCGTGTGGACGGGTTTCCTAGCGTGCCCGCCTGGGTGACCACGCGGCCGAGGGGGCCGCGTTCCGAGGGTCATCTCCACATCCGGAAGTCAGCAAGGAGAAGTACACACGTGTCCGCATACCCAGTGACGCCCGAGAGATCGGCGGCCCGCCGCCCCGGCACGCTCACCGCCGCGATCGTCGTCACCGTGCTCACCGCCGTCGCGTCGATCGTCAACGGCATCATGATCGCCACCGGTGGCAGCGACCTGATCAAGGACATCCTCACCGACGCGGGCCTGCCCGCCGACATGGTGTCCGACGCCATGCTGGAGTCGGCCGTACAGATCGCCGGCTACACCTCGCTGGACGACTTCGAGTCGACCTTCGCCATGCGCGGCTACCTCGCGCTGGGCGCGGGCGTCGCGCTCCTGTTGTTCGCGCTGCTGATGCGCAAGGCCGCCACGTGGGCCCGTGCGCTGGTCACCGTCGCGGCGCTGCTCGCGGCGGCGTTCGCCGGCATCATCATCGCCGACGACACCACCACGACGATGGCCATGCTGTCGATGGTCACCATCCTCGGCGCGGTGCTGTCGATCATCTTCACGTGGCTGCCGGCCAACGGCCGATACGCCAAGGCCTGACGTTCACACCACAGCGGCGGTAGGGGTCCGCCGCTGAGCAGGGGAAGGCCGGGTGCCGGGCGCGCGGGAGGGTCGCGCCCGGCACCCGACCTGCTTTCACGGCCTGCTTCTACGGCCGGAAATCGTCGGTGGTCGCGCATAGGCTGGAACACAGGGGGACCCCCGTGCGGTTGTCCACAACTCGCGGGTACATCCACAGGTTCGCTTGTGACGGCCGGTTCTGTCGGTCAGCGCCCGTAGTCTGGAAGTGGGTGGCCCCCAGGGCGGGCGGGCTCTGCGCGTACGAGGGGGCTCTACGGGGGGACGCGCGGCGGGCGCGAAGTCCTTGTGCGGTCAGGGTTTGGTCAGGTTCAGGAGCAGGCCGGTGAGGGTCGCGGTGCTCGCGTCGCGGGGGTCGGCCAGGTGGTCGGCCTCGGCGAGGGCGGTCGCGGACGCGTGGGCGTCGCCGGTTGACTTGTAGGCAGCGGCCAGGAGGCGGAGGGTGACCGACGCCGACGCGTCGCTGCCCATCTCCCGGTAGGCCGCCAGGCAGCGCGTCAACTCCGGGATCGCTGATGCCGAGTCGCCCGCACCGACCCGGCTCGCGGCGAGTGCTCGTGCGCAGGACAGTTCGCGCGGGCTTTCGTTGATCTCCGCGGCGATCCGGCGGCCCTCGGTGAACGCGTCCACCGCCTCCGCCCGCCGACCCTGGCCGGCGTGGATCGCGCCCAGGGTGCGCAGGGAGCGGGCCAGCGACGAGCGGGCCGTCGTGCCGCGCAGCAGTGACACCGAGTCCCCTGCCGCCTCCGCCGCGCGGGAGAGGTCGCCGGTCAGTGCGAGGCTCCACGCCAGGTTGAGCAACGCCATTGCCACGGTCCGCGACTCGGCACCGCGTCGCGCCACCGTCAGCGCCTCGGTGTCGATCAGCACCGACTCCGCCGGGCGCCCGAGCCGGTTCAGTGCCGCCGAGCGGGTCCGCAGCACGGACAGGGTCGCGAAGTCGTCGTCGAACAGCGCCGCCGCCTCGTCGGCCAGGCGCAGCGCCTCCTCCGGCTCACCCAGCCCGGTCAGGCAGTCCGCGAGGTTGGTCAGCACCCACGCACCGGTGCGTCGATCGTCCAGGCGTGCCAAGGCTTCCGCGCACCAGCGGTACAGCTCGACCGCGTCGGCGTACCGGCCGCGGACGTGCAGCAGCCGGGCCAGCACGGCCCGCGCCCGGGCCTCGACCAGCTCGTTGCCGTCCGTGCGGGCGGCGGCCGCCAGCGCCTCGGCGCACAGGCGCAGGTCGGCGTAGTAGCCGTGCAGCCACAGGTACGCGGCGAGCCGCTCGAACATCGCGCTCGCGAGCACGTACTCGCCGTCGCAGAAGTCGTTGAGCCGGCACATGCGGACGATCCCGGCCACCAGCGACGGCCGCTCGGTCGCGAACCACGCCTCGGGATCGGCCCGCAGCCGCGCCATGGTCTCGGCCGGGATCGGCGGGGCCGGCACCTCCGCGTCCGGGTCGGGCAGCGGCGACACCCGGGGCAGCGCGCGGACCAGCTGGTCGGTGAGCGCGTACCCGGCGAGGATCAGCCGCATGCCGGTCAGCTCGCGCCGAGGCAGGCCGACCAGCTCGTGCGCCAGCTCGGTCGCGTACGCACGGACGATGTCGTGCATGACGAACCTCGGCTCGCCGCACGTGTCGACGCCGGCGGGCTGCAGCAGGCTCGACTCGACCAGCTCCTCCACCGCGGCCTCGCCCGCGGGTCCGTCGAGCAGCACCGCGAGCGCCCAGGCCGGGTGGTTCGCGACGTCGACCATGCCGATCAGCCGGAACAGGTCCCGCGCGGGCGCGGTCAGCGCGGCGTAGCTCAGCGCGAGGCCCGGGCGGACCTGCAGGTCGCTGACGGTCAGCTCGTCGAGGCGACGGCGCTCGTCGGCGAGCCGGTCGGCCAGCTCGCCGAGGCGCAGCTGCGGGCGCAGCGACAGCCGGGTGCCGGCGATCCGCAGGGCCAGCGGCAGGTTCCCGCACGCGGCGGCGATGCGCCCGGCGCCGGCCGGGTCCCCGCCGACCCGGCCACCGGCGACCCGCTCCAGGAGCTCGGCGGACTCGGCGTCGGTGAACGGCGGGACGGTCGCCCGGTACGCGCCGGGCAGCGTGGACAGCCGCCGGCGGCTGGTGACGAGGACGGCGCTGCTGGCCGTGCCCGGGATGAGCGGGCGGATCTGCTCGGGCCCCGCGGCGTCGTCCAGGACGAGCAGGACCTTGCGGTCGGCGAGGCGGCTGCGCAGCACGGCGGCCTTGGCGTGCAGGTCCTCCGGGATGGCCGGGCCGGTGACGCCGAGGGTGCGGAGCAGGTCGGCGAGCACGTCGCCGACCTCGCGCGGGTCGGTGGCACCGGCGAGGTGCGCGAACAGCTGGCCGTCGGGGAACTCGTCACGCACGCGATGCGCCACGCGCACGGCGAGCATGCTCTTGCCGACGCCGGGCGCCCCGCTGAGCACGACGACGGGCGCGCGCCGCTCGGCGAGCGTGGCGGTCAGCTCGTCGACGAGGTCGTGGCGGCCGGAGAAGTCGAGGACCTCGGCGGGGAGCTGGCAGATCGGCCAGGTCTCGGTCTCCTCCGCCGGTTCGTCGCCGCGGAGGATCGCGACGTGCACCTCGCGCAGCTCGGGGCCGGGTTCGAGGCCGGTCTCGTCGATCAGCAGCTGCCTGGTCGTGCGGAACACGGCGAGCGCTTCGACCTGACGGCCGGCGCGCCAGAGCGCGGTCATCAGCAGACCGACGAGCCGCTCGCGCAACGGGTGCTCGGCGACGGCTGCCTGCAGCTCACCGATCAGGTCGGCGTGGCGCCCGGCGGCGAGCTCGGCCTCGACGCAGTCCTCGAAGACGGCGAACCGCTCGGCTTCCAGCCGCGCCACCTCGGCGTCGAGCGGCGGCACGGTCAGGTCGGCGAGCGGCTGGTCGCGCCACTGGGCGAGGGCACGCCGCAGGTGGGCGGCGGCCGCGCGGGGATCCGCCGTGGCACGCCCGATGGCGGCCTCGCGCCGGAAGACGAGCAGGTCGAGATCGTCGTCGTCGACGCGCAGCCGGTAGCCCCGCCCGGTGTTGTCGATGGGCCCGAGCCGTTCGCGCAGGCGGGAGACGTAGGTGTGCAGGTTGGAGGCGTACGACTTGGGCGGCACGTCGGGCCAGAGCGCGTCGACGAGGCGTTCGGTGGGGACCTGCTTGTTGGCGTGGAAGAGCAGCATCGCGAGCAGCGACCGCTGCCGCTCACCGCGCAGACGCATGCCCTCACCGTCGCGTCCGGTGATCTGCAGGGGGCCGAGAACCGCGTACTTCGCTGCCATCGCGCGGGAATGGTAGCCGTGCGACTTCGTACACCGGGTGGCCGATCACCGCCGTTTCCGTCGGTGACCGGCCGTGTCGCCAGCGTCAGCTGCAGCGTTCGATGATGAGCTCGCGGACGCGCTTCGCGTCCGCCTGGCCCTTCGTGGCCTTCATGACCGCGCCCACGATGGCACCCGCCGCCGCGACCTTGCCGCCGCGGATCTTCTCCGCCACGTCCGGCTGGGCGGCCAGTGCCTCGTCGACCGCGGCGTACAACGCCGAGTCGTCCGAGACGACCGCCAGGTTCCGGGACGCGACGACCGCGTCCGGCTCGCCCTCGCCCGCGAGCACGCCGTCGACCACCTCGCGCGCCAGCTTGTTCGTCAGCTTGCCCTCGGCCACCAGCGCGGCCACGCGCGCGACCTGCACCGGCGTGATCGGCAGCTCCGCGAGCTCGGTGCCCCGCGAGTTCGCCTCCTGCGACAGGTAGTTGACCCACCACGCCCGCGCCTCGGACGGCGACGCGCCTGCGTCCACTGTGGACGCGACCAGGTCGACCGCGCCCGCGTTCACCAGGTCGCGCAGCTCCAGGTCCGACAGCTGCCACTCCGCCTGGATCCGCTTGCGGCGCTGCCACGGCATCTCCGGCAGCGTCGCGCGCAGCTTCTCCACCCACTCCGCCGACGGCGCGATCGGCACCAGGTCGGGCTCCGGGAAGTACCGGTAGTCCTCCGAGGTCTCCTTGCGCCGCCCGGCCCGCGTGGTGCCCGTCGCCTCCTCGAAGTGGCGCGTCTCCTGCATGATCGAACCGCCGCCGGCGAGCACCGCGGCCTGCCGGGTCATCTCGTGGCGCACCGCGCGCTCGACACTGCGCAGCGAGTTGACGTTCTTCGTCTCCGTGCGCGTGCCGAACTCCGTTGCCCCGCGCGGCATCAGCGACACGTTCGCGTCACAGCGAAGCGAGCCCTGGTCCATCCGCACGTCCGACACGTCCAGCCCGCGCAGCAGGTCGCGCAGCGCGGTCACGTACGCGCGCGCCACCTCCGGCGCCCGCTCGCGGGTACCGGTGATCGGCTTCGTGACGACCTCGATCAGCGGCACGCCCGCCCGGTTGTAGTCCAGCAGCGAGTGCTCCGCGCCGTGGATGCGGCCCGTCGCGCCGCCCACGTGCAGCGACTTGCCGGTGTCCTCCTCCATGTGCGCCCGCTCGATGCCGACCTCGACGACCGAACCGTCCTCCAGCTCCAGGCTCAGCGAGCCGTTGAACGCGATCGGCTCGTCGTACTGGGACGTCTGGAAGTTCTTCGGCATGTCCGGGTAGAAGTAGTTCTTCCGCGCGAACCGGCACCACTCGGCGATGTCGCAGCCGAGCGCGAGCCCGATGCGGATCGCCGACTCGACGCCCTTGCCGTTGAGCACCGGCAGCGCACCGGGCAGGCCGAGGCAGACCGGGCAGACCTGGGTGTTCGGCTCCGCGCCGAACGCGGTCGGGCAGCCGCAGAACATCTTCGTGTTCGTGTTCAGCTCGACGTGCACCTCGAGCCCGAGCACCGGGTCGAAGCGCTCCAGGACCTCGTCGTAGTCCATGAGTTCCGTGACCGACGTCATCGGGCGACCTCCAGCTGCGGCACGCGGTTGATCAGTGGGCCGCCCTGGGCGGCGTCGCGGGCGACCTCGAACGCGGCGGCCACCCGGTACATGCGCTGCTCCTGCAGCGCGGGCGCCATGATCTGCAGGCCGACCGGCAGCCCGTCCTCGTCGGACAGTCCACACGGGATGCTCAGTGCCGGCGTGCCGGACATGTTGGCCGGGATCGTGCACAGGTCGGCGCGGTACATGGCCACCGGGTCGTCGACCCGCTCGCCGATCTTGAACGCGGTGGTCGGCGTGGTCGGCGAGACGAGCACGTCGACGCCGGCGAACGCGGCCGCGAAGTCGTTCGTGATCAGCGTGCGGACCTTCTGCGCCTGGCCGTAGTAGGCGTCGTAGTAGCCCGACGACAGCGCGTAGGTGCCGATCATGATGCGGCGCTTGACCTCCTCGCCGAAGCCGGCCTCCCGGGTGAGCGCCATGACCTGCTCGGCGCTGTTCCCGTTCTCGTCGCCGACCCGCAGCCCGTACCGCATCGCGTCGAACCGGGCCAGGTTCGACGAGCACTCGCTGGGCGCGATCAGGTAGTACGCCGGCAGTGCGTAGTCGAAGTGCGGGCAGGACACCTCGACGACCTCGGCACCGAGCCCGCGCAGCGTCTCGACGGCCTGCTGGAAGGAGCGGGTCACGCCGGCCTGGTACCACTCGCCGGCGAACTCGCGGACCACGCCGACCCGAACGCCGCTCAGGTCGCCCGCCGCGCCCTCGCGGGCCGCGGCGACCACCGGCGGCACCGGCGCGTCGATCGACGTCGAGTCCATCGGGTCGTACCCGCCGATGACCTCGTGCAGCAGCGCCGCGTCGAGCACCGTGCGCGCGCACGGCCCGCCCTGGTCGAGCGAGGAGGAGAACGCGATGAGCCCGTAGCGGGACACGCCGCCGTAGGTCGGCTTCACGCCGACCGTTCCGGTGACCGACCCGGGCTGGCGGATCGAGCCGCCGGTGTCGGTGCCGATCGCGAGCGGCGCCTCGAACGCGGCGAGCGACGCCGACGAGCCGCCGCCCGAGCCGCCCGGGATGCGGTCGAGGTCCCACGGGTTGTGGGTGACCCCGTACGCGGAGTTCTCGGTGGAGGAGCCCATCGCGAACTCGTCCATGTTCGTCTTGCCGAGGATGACGACGCCGGCCTCGCGGAGCTTGCGGGTGACCGTCGCGTCGTACGGCGGCACCCAGCCCTCGAGGATCTTCGACCCGCACGTGGTCGGGATGCCCTCGGTGGTGAAGACGTCCTTGAGCGCGAGCGGCACCCCGGCGAGTGGCGAGGCGACCTCGCGGCCGGCGGCCACGTCCTCGTCGACCTTGCGGGCCGCGGCGAGCGCGCCCTCCGCGTCGACCTGCAGGAACGCGTGCACGGTCGCGTCGATGGCGGCGATCCGGTCCAGGTGGGCCTGCGTGACCTCGACGGAGGTGACCTCGCCGGCGTGGATCCTGGCGGCCAGGTCGGCCGCGGTGCTGCGGGTGAGGTCGGTCATGCCTCCTCCCCCAGGATGCGCGGGACGCGGAAGCGGCCCTGCTCGACGGCCGGCGCGCCGGCCAAGGCCTGCGCCTGGGTGAGACCCGGGCGGGGGAGGTCCTCGCGGAAGACGTTGCGCAGCGGCACGGCGTGCGACGTCGGCGGGATGTCCTCGGCCGCGACCTCACCGACGCTGGCCACCGACTGGAGGATGACGTCCAGCTGACCGGCGAACTTGTCCAGTTCGGCGTCGGTGACAGCCAGTCTGGCCAGGCGAGCGAGGTGGGCGACCTCCTCGCGGGAGATGTTGGGCACTGGGCAGGCTCCCTGCGGATGGCATGAATGTTGACTAAGGGTCGGAGTCTATTTCCAAGCTGATCCGCGGCCCCAACGGGTTATGACGTGGCTAAGCTGGTCACAGGCTCGCCGATCCCGTGGTGTGGACGCCTGATGTGGCGGGATGCTGCCGTCTGCGACAATCGTCGGCCGGCACGAGATCGACACCGGCAGTGACGCGGGGTCACCACCGAGTAGCAGGAGGCGTTCGCCTTGTCCTTCCTGATCCGAGTGCAGCTACCGGATCGCCCGGGTGCGCTCGGCGCGGTGGCGATGGCACTCGGCCACATCGGTGCCGACATCCTCAGCGTGGACGTCGTGGAACGGACGGGCGGCACGGCGATCGACGACCTCGTGGTGGAGCTGCCGAAGGGCCGGCTGCCCGACGTGCTGATCACCGCCGCCGAGTCGGTCGACGAGGTCGAGGTGGACGCGGTCCGGCCGTACGCGGGCGTGCTGGACACGCACCGCGAGCTGGAGCTGGTGGAGGAGGTCGCCGCGCAGCCCGACGAGGGCCTGGCGATCTTCACCGAGGGCGTGCCGCGGATCATCCGGGCGGGCTGGGCGCTGGTCGTCGGCCCGGCCGGTGGTGGTGCGGAGACGCTGACCGCGAGCACGGCCGCGCCGCAGCTGCGCACGCTGGACCTGCCGTGGCTGCCGCTGGCGCGGGCGACCGTGCTGGACGGTGAGGAGGCGTGGGTGCCGGAGACCTGGCAGGAGCTGGGCACGGAGCTCGCCGCCACTCCCCTGGGCAAGCCGGACCGGGTGCTGCTCGTGGGGCGGCCGGGTGGGCCCGATGTTCCGCGCGGCCGAGGTGGCGCGGCTCGCACACCTGGCCGGGATCATCGCGGTCGTGCTGTCGGGCTAGACCGTCGCCACGCCCTTGAAGAACGTGTAGGTGAAGGTCTCGCTGCGGCTCAGCGCGTCGATTCCTTGCTGCCACTGGGTTTCGGTGACGAGACCGGCGGCAAGCGCCGCGTCGCGGACGCCGGCGACCATGGCGGTGAACGTGTTGCGGGTGAAGCCCTCGACGAGGTCGGGTCGCGTGCGGTCGGCGTAGACCGTGCACGGGTGGGTGCGCACGTTCCGGTAGCCCGCCGCGGTGAGCAGCGGCTCGACGCGGCGGCCGATGAGCCCGTCGCCGCCCTTTGCCTTCTGCAGCATGACGAGGCAGTCGACGACTCTGTGCGCGGCCGGGTCGTCCGGGTGGAAGAACGCCGAGCCGTGGTCGCCCTCGATGACGGTGATGGTGCCGCCGGGCTTGATGATGCGGCGGAGGTGTTCGAGCGCTTCGTGTGGGTCGCGGAGGTGCTCGAGGACGAAGCAGACGAAGACGTGGTCGACCTCCTCGGCCATCTCGAAGAGGTCGGCCCGGCGGAACTCGACCTCGCCGATCCTTTCGCGGGCCTTCGCGAGCGACTCCTCGTCGACGTCGATCGAGGTGATGTGCGCGCCCGGGCTGGAGTCGGCGAGGTGGCGGGTCTGCGCGCCGACGCCGCAGCCGACCTCGAGGACGCGGCTGCCGGGCGGGTAGGCGGTGCCGGCGTGGAGGAGGTTCGCGAGGGTGTCGGCCTGGTCGGAGAGGCGGCGGGTCTCGTGGGGCCCGTAGCCGTGGACGTAGTCGATGGTGGTCACGACGTTGACTGTGCCGCCACAATGGCCCGATGGACAGGTCCAAACCAGCGGCAGCTGAGGGGTCCATAACCGGCGCGGACTTCCTGCAGCTGTCGATCACGGACGCGCCGCCGGGCCGTCGCGCCGCCTGGCTGGCCGACCGGCTGCGCACCGCCATCGCCGACGGCCGCCTGCCGATCGGCAGCCGCCTGCCGGCGAGCCGGGTGCTGGCCGCGGAGCTGCGCGTGTCCCGCGGGGTGGTGACGGAGGCGTACCAGCGGCTCGTCGAGGACGGCCACGTCGTGGGACGTGGTCGCGGGGGGACGGTTGTGGTGGCGGCGCCGGTTGTCGCGCCTGATGCCGGGACGGGTTCTGGGGGCTGGGCGGCGGCGGGTTGGGCTGTTGGTGGATCGCTCGCGAGTCACTCGGCCGCTGTGGATTCAGCGGGCTTGGGCTCGAGCGCTGTCGGCTCGGTCGCTGTGGGCTCGGTCGGCGGGGGCTCGGCTGCCGCCAGTTCGGCCGCTGTTGGATCGGCCGGTGTGGACTCGGTGGACTCGGCTGCAGTGGGTTCGGAGGCTGCGGATTCGGGTGCTTTCGGTTCGGGCGCCGCCAAATCGGCCGGCGTGGGCTCGGGCGCCGTCGGTTCGGCTGGCGTGGGTTCGGCTGGCGCGGGTTCGGCTGGCGCGGGTTCGGACGCTGCCGGTTCTGGCACCGCCGGATCAGCTGCTGCCGGATCAGCCGACGTGGGCTCGGCTGCCGCTGGATCGGCCGCTGTCGGATCGGTCGGCGTGGGCTCGGCTGCTGCTGGATCGGGCGCAGCCGGATCAGCCGGTGCGGGCTCGGGGGCTGTCGGTTCGGCGGGTGTGGGTTTGGGCGCTGGCGGTTCGGCCGCTGCCGGTTCGGGCACCGCCAGATCAGCCGACGTGGGCTCGGCTGCCACTGGATCGGGCACCGCCGAATCAGCCACTGTCGGATCAGCCGACGTGAGCTCGGGCGCCGCTGGATCGGCCGATGTCGGATCGGGTGGTGTGGACTCTGCCGGGTCGGGCGCAGCCGGATCAGCCGGTATGAGCTCGGGGGCTGTCGGTTCGGCCGATGTTGGTTCGGGCGGCGACGGATCGGGTGGCGTTGGTGCGGCCGGCATCGGGTCGCCCGCTATCGCGTCGGTCGGGCCGGGGTCGGGTGAAGTTGGTTTGTCGGGCCTCGGTTCGGGCGGCGGTGGTGCAACGGCTGCGGGGCTGGGTTCTTTGGGCGTTGGGTCGGACTTGGTCGCTTCGGCGACCGCCGACCCGACCGCCGGCGGTCGCGGGGTTGGGTTGGCCGCAGCAGGTTCGGCGGGTGGTGGGTCGCCGTTTGGTGGGGTGCCGGGTGGGGATGTGTTCGATGCGTTGCGGGCGGCGCCGGCGCGGGTTGATCTTTCGCCGGGGGTGCCGGATCTTGCCGCGTTTCCGCGGGCCGCCTGGTTGCGGGCGGAGCGGGCTGTGCTCGGCTCGTTGTCCGCCGCCGATCTTGGGTATGGCGATCCGCGTGGGGTGTTTGCCTTGCGGCAGGCGGTTTCCCGGTGGCTGGCGCGCTTCCGTGGCGTGCGGGTGTCGGCGGATGACGTCGTCATCGTGGCGGGGGTGTCGCAGGCGCTGGCGTTGCTGGCGCAGGTCCTCGGCACCCCGTCGATCGCGGTTGAGGATCCGGGGTCCTTGGGGACCCGGCAGCACCTGCGGAACTGGGGCGTCGAGACACCACCGGTGCCGGTCGACTCGCGCCGGGCTGCTCGTGTCCGAGATCTCCGCGCCGGCCGTGCTGGTGACCCCCGCGCACCAGTTCCCCACCGGCGTGGTCATGTCCGGCGCCCGCCGCCGCGAGCTGCTGGACTGGGCGTCGGCCGGCGGTCTGATCATCGAGGACGACTACGACGCCGAGCACCGGTACGACCGCCCGCCCGTGCCGGCGCTGCGGTCGATGTGGACGGACGTGTGTTACGCGGGGAGCGTGTCGAAGCTGCTCGCGCCCGCCCTGCGGATCGGCTGGTTGCTGGTGCCGTCTCGGCAGCTGCCGGCGATCGTCGCGGCGAAGCGGAACGCCGATCTCGGGAACGGGGTGCTGGCGCAGTTCGTGCTGGCGCACCTGATGGAGTCGGGTGCGCTGGAGCAGCAGCTGCGGTTCCTGCGGTCACGCCACCGGCGTCGCCGGGATGCGATGATCGCGGCCATCCGTGCGCACCTGCCGGACGCGTCGGTGCACGGCGCCGCCGCGGGGCTGCATGTGACGGTGACCTTCGCCGGCTCCTTCTCCGACATCGACGTTGCCCGGACCGCGCTGGAACGGGGCGTCAAGGTGCAGCCGCTGTCGTGGCATCGGCAGCGGGACGGATCACCGGGACTCGTGCTGGGCTACGCGGCGCGCTCCGCCTCGGACATCGCCGACGCCGTTTCCGTTGTGGGGTCGGCGCTGCGGGACTGTCAGGCCAGGTCCAGGCGGTAGGTCACCAGGCGGGTGTCCGGGGACGGCTGCCAGTCCCTGTCCGGCGTGCGGTGGAAGCCCAGGCGTTCGTAGATGCGATGCGCCGTCGTCATCTGGGTGGAGCTGCTCAGGACCACGCCCGTCAGGCCGAGCTCCGTGGCCCGGTCCACCACCGCCCTGGTCAGGGCCTCCCCCACGCCCCGCCCGCGCGCCTCCTTGCTGACCGCGAGCATGCGGAACTCCAGGTCGGCCGGCCCGGCCACCTGGGCCCACGGGGACGACGGCGGCGCCATCGTCACGGTGCCGAGCACCTCGCCCGCCGCGTCGACCGCCACCCACAGCTCCGCGTCGCGTGCCCGCGGCCCGGCGTCGGCCAGCTTCCGCGCGTACGGGGTCTCGCTCTCCAGGTACCCGCTGGCCCGGTAGGCCTCCACCGTCAGGCGGCCGACGTCCGCCAGCTCGGCGTCGCGGGCGCGGCGAATGGTGAAGTCACTCATCGGCATCCGCTTCGGCTCCGGCGTCGGCCTCTGGGTCGGCGCCCGTCGTGGCCACCTCGGCCGCCGCGTCGGGGCCTTCGGCCAGCAGGACCCGGAAGCCGTCCTCGTCGAGGACCGGGACCTTCAGCTGCACGGCCTTGTCGTGCTTGGATCCCGGCGACTCGCCCACCACGACGAACGCCGTCTTCTTCGACACCGACCCGACCGCCTTGCCACCGCGCGCGAGGATGGCCTCCTTGGCCTCGTCCCGGGAGAACGTCTGCAGGCTCCCGGTGACCACAATGGACAGACCGTCCAGGTTCCGTGGGATGGACGCGTCGCGCTCCTCCACCATGCGCACGCCGGCGCGCTGCCACTTCTCGACGATCTCGCGCCGCCAGTCCGTCGCGAACCACTCCTGGATCGCCGTGACGATCGTCGGGCCCACGCCCTCGGCCGCGGCCAGCTCCTCCTCCGACGCCGCCATGATCTTCGGGATCGAGCCGAACTCCTGGGCCAGCGCCCGCGCCGCCGTCGGGCCGACGTGCCGGATGGACAGCGCCACCAGCACCTTCCACAGTGGACGCTGCTTGACCACGTCGAGGTTCGCCAGCAGCTTCTGCCCGTTGGCCGACAGCGCGCCCGCCTTGGTGCGGAACAGCTCGACCGACGTCAGCCGCTCCTCGTCGAGGTCGAACAGGTCACCCTCGTCGCCGATGACGCCCGACTGGATCAACGCCACCGCGGCCTCGTAGCCGAGCACCTCGATGTCCAGCGCGGACCGGCCGCCGATGTAGGACAGCCGCTCGATGCGCTGGCCGGCGCAGCCCTGCGCGTTGGGGCAGCGGATGTCGGCGTCGCCCTCCTTCTCGTAGGCCAGCTTCGTGTCGCAGGACGGGCACCTGGTGGGCATCTCGAACTCGTGCTCGGACCCGGTGCGCGCGTCGGCCACCGGGCCGAGCACCTCCGGGATCACGTCGCCGGCCTTGCGGATGACCACCCGGTCGCCGATGAACACGCCCTTGCGCTTGACCTCGCTCGCGTTGTGCAGCGTCGCGTACTCGACGGTCGAGCCCGCCACCTTGACCGGCTCCATCACCGCGTACGGGGTGACCCGGCCGGTGCGGCCGACGTTGACCTTGATGTCCAGCAGCGTGGTGGTGGCCTCCTCCGGCGCGTACTTGTACGCGATGGCCCAGCGCGGCGCGCGGGACGTGGTGCCCAGGCGGCGCTGCTTGGCCACCTCGTCGACCTTGATCACGATGCCGTCGATCTCGTGCTCGACGTCGTGGCGGTGCACGCCCCAGTACTCGATGTGGGCGAACAGCTCGGCCCGGTCGGAGATCACCTTGGTGTGCGGCGACACCGGCAGGCCCCACGCGGCGATCGCCTGGTAGGCCTCGGACTGGCGCGCCGGCTCGAAGCCCTCGCGCTTGCCGAACCCGTGGCAGATCAGCCGGAGCCGGCGGCTGGCGGTGACCTTGGGATCCTTCTGCCGCAACGATCCCGCCGCGGTGTTGCGCGGGTTGGCGAACGCGGGCTTGCCGGCCTCGACCAGCTTCGCGTTCAGCTCCTCGAAGTCCTCGAGGCGGAAGTACACCTCGCCGCGGACCTCGACGAGCTTCGGCACCGGGAACTCGTCGGTGCCGGTGAGCTGGGTCGGCACGCCGTCGAGGGTGCGGACGTTGAGCGTGACGTCCTCGCCGGTGCGCCCGTCGCCGCGGGTGAGCGCGCGGGTCAGCCGGCCGTTCTCGTAGAGCAGGTTGATCGCGAGGCCGTCGATCTTCAGCTCGCACAGGTACGAGGTCGGGCCGAGCTCCTTCTCGACCCGGTCGACCCACGCGCCGAGCTCGTCGGCGTCGAACGTGTTGTCCAGGCTGAGCATCCGCTCGAGGTGGTCGACCGCGGTGAAGTCCGTGGAGAACGTGCCGCCGACCTGCTGGCTCGGCGAGTCGGGCGTGACCAGCCCCGGGTGGCGCTCCTCGATGTCGAGCAGCTCGTGCCACAGCGCGTCGAACTCGCCGTCGGAGATCGTCGGCGAGTCGAGCACGTAGTAGCGGAAGCGGTGGCCGTTGATCTCCTCGGCCAGCGCCCCGTGCCGTTCCCGGACGTCGGCCGGCACGTCCTCCACGCCCTCGGCCGGCGCTGCCGTCAACACTGTCATCAACACTGGTCACGACACGAATGCTAGTCACCGGGTCCGACAATTCCCGGCGGCTCGACCCCGGCGAGCCCGCACACCAGATCGCGCAGCTCCAGCAGCCCGATCGTGCCCGCCGGCTCGGCGTCGGCGGTCTCCACCCGGCGCAGCCGCTCGGCCGCGAGCCGCTCCCCCAGCGCCGCGTCCAGCGGCAGGTAGGTCATCGCCGAGCGGGCCGCCGGCTCCAGCTCGACCATCGTCGGGTGGTGCACGGCCACGTCGACCACGCCCGCCGCCTCGTCGACCTGCGCGACCACCCGGACGTCGGCGAGCCGGATCCGGTGCGCGCCGAGGTTCACGGTGACCAGCGTCGGGTCGGGCACCGGCGGGACCGCGTCGTGGAACTCCCAGATCGCGTCGTCCGGCGGCGCGGCGAGCTTCCACGCGTCGGTGTACGGGCGCAGCCGCGGGTCCTCCTGGCCGGAGACGACCAGCGCGTAGATCGCCCGCTGGCCGCGTTCGAGCGAGAAGTGCAGTTCGGGGTGCAGGTCGCCGACGAGCTCGCAGAGCTGGTTCTCCACCCGGCCCGGCTCGCGGTCGCCGAGCGCGGCCGCCACCTCGGGCAGCATCTCCTGCCAGCCGCACCAGAACCGCTCGGCGAGCACCCGCGGGTCCGGGCCGGCCGCGGGTGCCGGCTCGCGGCGGCGGAACCACCTCACGACGTCGTCCTCGCGCGCATCCCTTCCATGACGACCGACAGTAGGCGATCGAGGCCGGCGGCGTCGGTGTACGCGGCGGCCGCGCCGACGCCGTGACTGAGCCGCAGCAGGTCGCTCGGCTCCAGGTCGGCGCGCACGATGCCGGCCGCCTGCGCCGGTTCGAGCAGCACGCTGACCGCCTCGCGGACCTGCTTCTTGCAGAAGGCGAAGGTCTCCGAGTCGGAGTCCATGGCCGACTTCAGCGCGGTCGCGAGGCCGAGGCTGTCCGCGATCCAGTGCACCTGCTCACGCAGCCACGCGAACAGCGCCTCCTCGGGCGGCAGCTCGTCGCGCAGCCGGTAGGCGGCGTCCGCGAGCTGGGTGATCTCCCCGCGGTAGACGGCCTCGATCAGCGCGTCCCGGTTCGGGAAGTGGCGGTACAGCGTGCCCGCGCCGACCTCCGCGCGCTTCGCGATGTCGTCCAGCGGCACGTCGATGCCCTCGGCGAAGAAGGCGTCCCGGGCCGTGGCCACGATCCGCTCGTAGTTGCGCCGCGCGTCGGCCCGCACCCGCCCACCTTTCAAACGGAGAGATTCTCCGGTTACTCTTGTGCATCCGGAGACGCTCTCCATATGCTAGCGGAGTCAAAGTGGAGAGTATCTCCGTTTAGGGGGATTTCTTGTCTCAGCACACGATGCACCCGGTGGAGCGCCGTGCCCGGACCAGACCCGGGCTCGCCCTCGCGATCATCGTCACCTGCCAGCTCATGCTCATGCTCGACGTCACGGTGATGAACGTGGCGCTCCCCCGCATCCGCGCCGACCTCGGGTTCTCCCCGGCCGGGCTCGCCTGGGTGCTCAACGCGTACACGCTGGTGTTCGGCGGCCTGCTGCTGCTCGGCGGGCGCGCCGGCGACCTGTTCGGCCGGCGCCGGCTCTTCCTCGGCGGCGTCGCCCTGTTCACCGCCGCCTCGCTGCTCGGCGCGCTCGCCGCCTCGCCCGGCTGGCTGCTGTTCGCCCGGGTCCTGCAGGGCCTCGGCGCGGCGGCCGCCGGGCCGAACACGCTCGCGCTGATCACCAGCACGTTCACCGAGCCGCGCGAGCGGATGAGGGCGCTGTCACTGTTCTCCGGCGTGGCGAGCGCCGGGTTCGCCATCGGCCTGATCCTCGGCGGCCTGCTGACCGAGTGGTTCTCGTGGCGGGCGGTGCTGTTCATCAACCTCCCGTTCGGCATCGCGGTCCTGGCGCTCGCGCCGCGGTTCATCCGGCGAGCCGGCGCGGCACCCGGCGCGGCTGGACCTGCCGGGCGCGCTCACCGCGACCGTGGGCACGGCCGCACTGGTGTACGGGTTCATCCGGGCCGCCGAGGCGGGCTGGTCGGACGCGCCGGCGCTGGCCGCGCTGACTGTCGGCGTGGCCGCGCTCGCCGTGTTCGGCTGGACCGAGGTGCGGACGCGGGAGCCGTTGATGCCGCTGCACCTGTTCGCCGACCGCAACCGTGCCGCGGGCTACCTGAACTTCTTCTTCGGCGCGATGGCGATGATGGCGGCGTTCTTCTTCCTGACCCAGTTCCTGCAGGAGGTGTCCGGGTACAGCTCGCTGACCACCGGCTTCGCGTTCCTGCCGCTCGCGGTCACGCTGTTCACGGTGGCGCGGCTGATGCCGCGCTGGCTGTCGGCGTTCGGCCCCAAGCCGTTGGCGATCACCGGCACCGTGCTGATGGTGCTCGGCCTGGCGTGGCTGACCCGGCTGTCCGCGTCGAGCGACTACGCCACCGGGCTCCTGGGTCCGATGATCATGCTCGGCCTGGGTGGCGGGCTCGCGTTCACGCCGCTGAACGTGGTGATCATGTCGACGGTCCGGCCGGCGGACGCGGGCGTCGCGGGTGGCGTGCTGCAGACCATGCAGCAGGTGGGCTCGACGCTCGGGCTGGCCGTGCTGGTCACCGTGGCCGGTTCGGCGTCGCGCGCGACGGCGGCGGTGGGCGGCTCGCCGACCGACGTCCTGGTGGACGGGATGACGGCCGCCTTCACGATGTCGACGGTGTTCGCGTTGCTGACCGTGGTGGTGGCGCTGACCTTCCGCCGCGTGCCGGCCCGGACCTGACCGCGCTCAGCCGCCGGCCACCGACGGGATGATCTGGACCTCGGTGGCGTCGCGCAGCGGGGTCGCGGCGCCGCCGAGTCGGCGGCACTCCTCGCCGTCCACGAAGAAGTTCACGTAGCGGCGCAGCTCCCGGCGCTCGTCCCGCAGCCGGCGCTCCAGCCCCGGGTACTCCGCGGCGAGCAGGTCGAGCAGGTCGGCGAGCGTGGCGCCGTCCGGCACCTGAACGTCCACAGTGGACCGATCACCCACGCGCCCGCGAAGGGCGGCCGGCAGCCGGACGGTGACCTGCCTGCCCACCGCCACTACGCCACCACCGCCCGCACGCACAGCACGTCCGGCAGCTGCTCGACGACCGGCCGCCAGCGTTCCCCTTCGTCCGCGCTCGCGAACACCGTGCCCGACCGGGTGCCGAAGTACACGCCCGCGGGCTGCGCGGTGTCCACGCACATCGCGTCGCGCAGGACACCGTTCCAGAAACCCGTCGGCAGGCCGGAGGTGAGCGCGTCCCACGACTTGCCCGCGTCCTCGCTGCGGTAGACCGCGCACCGGCCGTCGGGCGCGTACCGCTGCGCGTCGGCGGTGATCGGGAAGTTGTAGATCACGTCGGGCCGGTGCGGGTGCACGACCATCGGGAAGCCGAAGTCCGCCGGCAACCCGCCGGCGATCGACTGCCACGTCTCGGCCCCGTCGTCGCTGCGGTAGACGCCGTGGTGGTTCTGCGCGAAGAACCGCTCCGGCCGGTCCGGGTGCTGCGCGATCTTGTGCACGCACTGGCCGAACTCGGGGTACGGGTCGGGGTTGCGGTAGGCCTGGATGCCGACGTTGCGCGCCTGCCAGGAGTCGCCACCGTCGGTCGTGACGTACACGCCGCCCGTGGACATCGCGACCGTCACCCGGGACTCGTCGGTCGGGTGCGGCACGATCGAGTGGATCGCCTGGCCGCCGAAACCCGGCTGCCACTGCGTCCGGTGCGGGTGGTCCCACAGTCCGCGCACCAGCTCGAAGGACTCGCCGCCGTCCGTCGAGCGGAACAGCGCCGACGGCTCCACGCCCGCGTAGACGACGTCCGGCGGCCCGAACGCGAACTGCCACACGCGGGCGAGCGCCGCGCCGGCGTCGGCCGGGAACGCGATCGGCGCGTGGTCCGGCTCCTGCCAGGTGGCGCCCAGGTCGTCGCTGAACGCGACACTCGGGCCGTAGTGCTCGCTGGTGATACCGGCGAGCAGCCGCGGCTTCGGCCGCCGGGTGTCGAACCCGAGGGCGTACACGTCGTTCATCGGGTGGTGCGGCCCCGTCACGTCCCACCCCGCGCGGCTGTCGTCGCTCGTCGCGAGCCACAGCCCCTTCTTCGTCCCGATTGCGAGCACGACCGTCATGGCCCGGGACCGTACTCGCGACCCCCGACAGTCACCAGGATTCCGGCGGCTCCACGAAGGCCTTGCCCAGGTCGCGCACCAGGGCCAGCGCGCGGCGGGCCCACGCGGTGCGCGCCCTGGCCAGCCCGCAGCACGGCGTCGGCACCGCGCGGCCGGCCAGCAGCTCGCGCGGGAATCCGAGGCGGTCGACCAGGTCCAGCGCCGGGCGGGCCAGGCCCTCGAGCGTCGGCGGGGCCGCCGGCTCGGTGGTCGGCACGAGGCCGAGGAACAGCATGCAGCCGTCGTCGAACGCCTCGCCCAGCTGGTCGGTGAGCACGGCCGGGGTGCCGGCGAGCAGCGTCGCGTCGAGGGCGATCGCGTCCGCGCCGGCCTCGCGGATCAGCGCCACCGGCGGGCGCGGCGCGCAGCAGTGCACGATCACGGGCTGCCCGGTGGCGGTGCGCGCGGCGGTGACGAGCGCGCCGAGCGTGTCGCGGGCGTCCGGCCCCGGGACCGCGTTCACCGTGCTCAGCTTGGACGGGGTCGGCAGCACGCCGGCGAGCACCGCGGGCAGCGACGGCTCGTCGAGCTGGACGACCACCTCCGCGCCGGTCCGCTTGCGCAGCTCGGCCACGTGGACGGCGAGCCCCTCGGACAGCGACTCGGTGAACTCGCGCAGCGCGCCGGGGTCGGTCAGCACCCGGTGCCCGCGGTGCAGCTCGATCTCGGAGGTCAGCGTCCAGGGGCCGGGCACCTGCAGCTTCACCACCGCCGGGCGGGAGCCGGCCTGCTCGATCGCCTGCTCGAACGCGTCGACGTCGCGGCGCAGCAGGTCGACCGTGCGGCGGTGGTCACGGCCGGGGCGGGCGGCGACGCGGTAGCCGGACGGCACGACCTCGACGGCGATGTCGACGAGGAGGGCGGCGCCGCGGCCGATGATGTCGGCGCCGAGCCCGCGGTCGGGCAGCTCCGGTAGGTGGGGCAGCTCGGGGAGCTCGCCGATGACGACGGTGGCCGCCTCGAGCGGGTCGGTACCGGGCATGGAGCCGATGGCGGTCGCCGCGCCGGGCGGCCAGGGTGCGCTGGACACGTGCACAGTGTGCGGCATCGGAGAGGTCTAGACCTGTTGACCCTGTGGTCTGAACCACTTATGGTGTGACCACCAGCGATCCCCTGCTCACGTTCGGTGGTGTTCTGAATGGTTCGCACAGTCGCGTCCACGATCTTCGCCGCGCTCGCCGCGACGGCCGCCGTGTCGATCCCGTCCACGGCAGCGGAGACGGCAGCGGAGCCCGCAACCGCGGTCGCCGCGCCCACCGCGGCGCCCTACATCGACATCACGATGCCCTCACCGTCCCTTGTGGACGTGGCGAACGCGACCGGGCAGAAGACGTTCACGCTGGCCTTCGTGCTGGCCGACTCCACCGGCTGCAACCCGTCCTGGGGCGGCACGATCCCGCTGGACGACTCGCGCATCCTCGGCGACATCCACGCGCTGCAGGCCATGGGCGGCGAGGTGATCGTCGCGACCGGCGGCGCGGCCGGTCCCTACCTCGAGTACACCTGCGGCAGCGCGGACGCCCTGGCCGGCGCGTACCGCAAGATCCTCGACACCGTCGGCACGAACCACCTCGACGTGGACGTCGAGGCGACGATTCCGCAGGAGACCGTCAACCAGGCACTGGCCCAGGTGCAGGGCGAGCGCGGCACGTCGATCAGCTACACGATGCGGGTGCAGGGCGACGACTACGGGATGGACCCGTACTCGGTGCAGGTCCTCCAGTCGGCCGCCGCGCACGGTGTCGACGTGCTGGTGAACCCGATGACCATGGAGTTCGGCTCGAGCAGGCCCGACTGGGGCGACGCGGTGATCGCGGCCGCGGAGAGCTCGCTGGGGCAGATGCGGCAGATCTGGCCGGGCATGTCCGACGCGGACCTGCGCCGCCACCTCGGGGTCACGCCGATGATCGGGCGCAACTACAGCGGCAAGATCTTCGAGCTCGACGACGCCCACCAGCTCGTCGACTGGGCGAACGCGAACCACATCGGGCTCGTGGCGTTCTGGTCGGCCGGCCGGGACAACGGGTCGTGCCCGGGCGGTGGGGTCTCCCCCACCTGCTCGGGCATCGGTCAGGGCACGTTCGAGTTCACGTCGATCATGCACGGCTTCCACGGCTGAGCACGCGGTTCAGCCCCGCGTACTGCAGGGCCGCCACGCCGGCGCCGAACGCGGCGAGCACGAGCAGCACGACCTCGCCCAGCGCGGTCACGTCGACGAGCACGGCCGTGAGCACGCTGTCGAGCGTCATGCACAGGTTGACGCCGACGACGACGCGCGCGGCGGTGCGGTTGATCACCGGGCGGGTGCCGGCGTAGAGCACGGCGGGACCGTAGAGCAGGGCGAAGACGCCGAAGCCGACGAGCGCCGCGACGGGCAGGCCGAGCGGCTCGGCGAGCACGCCGGCGAACGCGAGCAGCGCCACGCCGGAGAGGCCGCTGGCCACGCCGTCGATCGAGAGCGCGTTGCGGAGCAGCTGGTCGGGGCGGGTGTCATGAGTGATCGTCATGCCGTCGACGGTGCCGGCCGCGGCACTGCCACCGCCACGCAAACCACTGCCAACCGCTGCCGTCAGCCGGTTTCGGCGACCAGCCCGGCCCGCAGGTCGGCGGCGACCACCCGCGCCGCCGCGGCCTGCCAGTTGTGCAGGGTGCGTTCCGGGACGTGGTCGGCGAACCAGGCGAGCGCGCGGCGGGCGACCGGGTCCGGCTCGGTCAGCTTGGTCCGCACGCTGTAGGGCCGGATGCCGGCGACGTAGTAGAAGTACAGCGCGTTGTAGTGGCGCCACTCCTCGCTCGTGCCGAACTCGCCGTCGCGTGGCTTGAGGCGGGTGATCGTGTCGAGCAGCAACGCCTTCAGCTCGGTGGCGCGCTCGAGCGGTGCGTCCGGCGCGGCGCGCGCGGCCAGCCGCTCGTCGATCGCGGGCAGCGCGGTGAGCGGGCTCGTGACGAGCTTGCCGAGGTCGCCGTAGTGGGACAGGGCCAGCCGGGTGAGCCGGGCGAACTCCGCCTCGGGCAGGGCGGCGAGCGCGACCGTCTCGTCGCGGCGCGGCAGCGCGGCGGCGACCGCACGCAGTTCGGTGCGGGTGCGGCGCAGCTGCGGCGGCAGCGCGATCCGGTCGGCGGCGTTCTGGATCGGGCGGGCCAGCACCTGCACGGCGACGGCCGCGGCCGTGACGCCGAAGAGCAGCAGCCGCAGGGCGGGCCGGTCGCCGGCGAGCAGGATCGCCAGCGCCACCTGACCGCCGAACAGCACCGCGGTGGCACCCGCCACGAGCAGCGAGCCGAGCATGTCGCGGCGCAGCGTCTCGCCCTCGTCCAGGCTGTCGAGGATCGCCACGCACAGGCCGAGCGCCACCAGGTCGACGCCGATCCCGCCCAGCCACAGCGGACGCGGCGGCACGCCCAGGCCGGCGAGCAGCAGGCCCCCGGCGAGCCCGAGCATCAGCAACGCCATCGCCAGCCTGCCCGGTGCGCCGCGGACCACCAGCGCGAACGTCCAGCCCAGCGGCACCAGTACGACCGCGCCGAGGACGACCAGCGCCACCCCGCCCGCATAGCCCGCGACAGCGGCCGCGAGCACGGTCACCGGCAGCGCGCCGAAGCGCCACCAAGCGTCGCGGCGTTCGGGCAGCAGGCCGATCAGCACGCCGGTCCACAGCACCGCCGGCAGGCTCAGCAGGACGGCGTGCACCGGGCCGGGCCCGTCCACCGCGACGGCGAGCGCGTAGCTCAGCAGCCCGGCGCCCGCGCGGCGCAAGGTCGGCTTGGCGGGGTCGCGAGCGAGCAGGTAGAGGCCCAGCCACCAGGCGATGCCGAACACGACCAGGGTCACGGTGGCCTCCCCTCGTCCGGCGTTGACGCGTGGCTCAGGATGGCACGCATGACGATGTCCACCATTCTGCCGACGACCGCCGACGTCGGTCGCGCCGCCGACCGCATCGCGCCGTACGCCCGGCGGACCCCGGTCCTGCGCGCGACGGTCGACGGGAAACCGCTGGTGCTCAAGCTGGAGCAGCTGCAGCTCACGGGGTCGTTCAAGCTGCGCGGCGCGCTGAACGCGCTGCTCGGCGGGCCGCGACCGGTCCAGGTGGTCACCGCGTCGGGCGGCAACCACGGCCTGGCCGTCGCCACGGCGAGCGCGCTGCTCGACCTGCCGGCGACGGTCTACGTGCCGGAGTCGATCCCGCCCGCGAAGGCGCGCCGCATCGAGGCGACGGGCGCGTCGATGGTCCGGCACGGCGCGACGTACGCGGCCGCCGCGGCGGCGGCCGTGGTGTACGCGGACTCGTCCGGTGCCCGCTACCTGCCGGCGTACAACGACCCGCTGGTGGTGGCGGGCCAGGGCACGTGCGCGGCCGAGGTCGTGGCCGAGGTGCCCGAGGTCGACACCGTGGTGGCGGCCGTCGGGGGTGGCGGGCTGGCGGCCGGGACCGTGCTGGGCGGCGCTGGGCCGCCACGTCGTCGCCGTGGAGCCGGAGGGCTGCCGCGCTTTGCACGACGCGCTCGCGGCCGGGCGGCCGGTCGACTCCACTGTCGACTCGATCGCGTCGTCGGCGCTCGGGGCCACCCGGGTCGGGGACGTGCCGTTCGAGATCCTGCGCGACGTGCGGTCGGTGCTGGTGCCGGACGCGGAGATCCTCGCGGCGCGGGACCGGCTGTGGGAGGAGTTCCGGCTGGCCGTCGAGCCCGCCGGCGCGGTGCCCTTCGCCGCCTGGCTCGCGGGTGCGGTGCCCGGGGAGCTGCCGTGCCTCATCGTCTGCGGCGCCAATACCGATTGGCAGCCGCTCTAGGCTCGTCGGCATGGCAGCGTGCACGTTCTGCGGGTCGTCGTCGCCACCGGGCTCGTCGCCGATGGCCGGGCCCGGGGTGTTCATCTGTGACAGCTGCGTGGCGTTCGCGCGGTCGGTGATCGAGGAGGCGGACTCGGCCGTGCCCACGGCGGGGTCGGCGGCGCGATCGTCGTTCGTGGAACTGCGCTGCTCGTTCTGCGACCGGTCGGCGGCGCAGGTGCGGCGGATGGTCGCCGGGCCGGATGTGCGGATCTGCGACCGGTGCGTCCACGCCGGCGCCGGCTGACGCGGTTCGCGGTTTTGTCGGTGGGGCGTGGCACTCTGCACGGCATGACGGATCGTGAACCACTCGACCGGCTTCGTGACCACCTCGGCGGCGCCCAGGTCTCGGTCAGCGCCATGTTCGGCAAGCCCGCGCTCAAGGACGAGGCGGGCAAGGCGTTCGCCTGCCTGCTCGGCGAGGAGATCGCCTTCCGGCTCGGGCGCGACAGTCCCGCGCACTCCGCCGCGCTCGGCCTGTCCGGCGCGCACCTGTTCGACCCCTCCGGCAAGGACCGGCCCATGAAGGATTGGGTCAGTGTGCCGCCCGAACACGCCGGCCGCTGGCCCGAGCTCGCCGAGTTAGCCCTCGCCGTCCCGCGCTAGGGCCCATTGCGCTCGCAGTGTGTCCACAAAGGCGCGCACGGACGGCCGCCGCGCCGCCTCCTCGCGCCACACCGCGAAGATCCGGCGTGACATCACCGGGGCCACCGGCACCAGCCGCACCCCGGCCGGCACCGCGTCACCCGCCATCCGGGGCAGCAGGGCGATTCCCAGCCCGGCCGCGACCAGTGCGAGCTGCGTCGGGAACTCGGCCGCCTGGTGGGCGATCACCGGCTCGTGCCCGGCGGTGCGGAAGGTCGTGGTGAGCCAGTCGTGGCAGATGGTGCCCTCCGTCGACGCCACCCACGGCTCGCCCGCCAGCTCGGTCAGCGTCACCGACGCCCGGCCGGCCAGCGGGTGGCCGGGCGGGAACGCCACGTCCGCCGGATCCGAGCCGATGTCGCGCGACCGCAGCCGGTCGGGCACCGCGACCGGCACGTTCACCCAGTCCTGCGCCACGGCCACGTCGAGGTCGCCGGCCGCCACCCGGGTCATCACCTGGTACGGCTCGACCTCGCGCAGCCGCACCCGCAGGTCGGGGAACCGCTCGGCGCACGACACGACCACACTCGGCAGCAGACCCCTTGCCGCGGTGGGAAAGGCGCCGACCGTGAGCGTGCCCAGCACCCGACCGCGCCGCTCGTCGAGGTCGGCCTCGGCCTCCTCGACCGCGGCCAGGATCCGCTGCGCGTGGGTCGCGAGGGCCAAGCCGTCCTCGGTCAGGCGCAGGCCGCGGCCCTGCCGCTCGACCAGGCGGCAGCCCGCCTCGCGCTCGAGCTTCGACATCTGCTGGGAGATCGCGGACGGGGTGAGGTGCAACGCCTGCGCGGCCGCGGCGAGGGTGCCGTGGCCGGCGACGGTGTGCAGCACCCGCAAGCGAACCAGATCGAACATGAAGGGATGCTAACTCTCGGACGTTCACACAATTAACTTGTCCTACACAGAAATCCGAGGTGAGGTGGGGCCATGTCCCCCCGCCACCTGCTGCTCGCACTGGGCCTCGCGGCGCTGTGGGGCGTGAACTTCGTGGTGATCGCGGTCGGGCTCGACCACTTCCCGCCACTGCTGTTCTCCGCACTGCGGTTTCTCGTCGCCGCGCCGGCGGTGCTGGTGCTGCGCCGTCCGGGCGTGCCGTGGCGGTGGGTGGCGCTCGTGGCGCTGACGCTCGGCATCCTGCAGTTCGGGCTGCTGTTCACCGGCATGGCCGCCGGCATGCCGGCGGGGCTGTCGTCGCTGGTGCTGCAGACGCAGGTGTTGTTCACCGCGGTGTTCGCGGTCGTGCTGCTCGGTGAGCGGCTGGGCAGGTGGCAGGTCGCCGGGCTGGCGGTCGCGATCGCGGGCATCGGGCTGATCGTGCTCGACCTCGGCGCGACGAGCCCGGTCGGCGCGTTCCTGCTGGTCATCGGTGCCGCCGCGATGTGGGGGCTGAGCAACGTGGTGATGCGCCGCGCCCGCCCGCCGGACACGCTGCGGTTCATGGTGTGGGTGAGCGCGGTCGCGACGCTGCCGCTGTTCGCGCTGTCGGCGATCATCGAGGGACCACGGCGCGACTGGGCAGCGTTGCGCACCGCGACCTGGCCGGCGATCGGCGCGGTCGTCTTCGTCGGGCTGCTCGCGACCCTCGTCGGGTTCGGCGTGTGGGGCTACCTCATCCGCACCTACTCGGCGTCGGTGGTGGCACCGTTCTCGTTGCTGGTGCCGGTGTTCGGCATGGCGTCGTCCGCGCTGCTGCTCGGCGAGCGGCTCGGCCCGCTGAAGTTCGCCGCCGCAGCGCTGATCTTCGCCGGGGTGCTCGCCGGCGTGCTCACCCGGCGACCGAAACCGGCCGCGGCCGGGGCGGAGTCAGCCGATCGGCTGGCCGGGGTCGGCTAGCCCGCTGCGCACCGCGTGCAGCGCGGCCTGCGTGCGGTCCTGCACGCCCAGCTTGCCCAGGATCGCGCTGACGTGCGTCTTCACGGTCTTCTCCGACAGCGACAGCTCGCGCGCGATCTCCCGGTTCGACCGGCCGCGGGCCACCTCGGCCAGCACGTCACGCTCGCGCGCGGTCAGGTCGGCCGCCCCCGGCCGGGCCCCGCCGGCGGCCAGCAGCCGGGCGACGTCGGGATGCAGCAGCACGTGACCGGCGTGCACGGAGCGGATCGCGGCCGCGAGCGCGGGCGGGTCGATGTCCTTGTAGACGTAGCCGCTCGCACCGGCACGCACCGCCGGCAGCACCGCGGACGGCTCGGTGAAGCTGGTGATCACCAGGACCCGCGCCGGGTTCCCGGCCGCGCGCAGCCCGTGCAGCGCGGCCACGCCGTCCGCCCCCGGCATCCGCAGGTCGAGCAGGATCACGTCCGGGCGCAGCCGTTCCGCGTCGTCCACACAGGACGCTCCGTCGGCGGACTCGCCGACCACCTCGAGGTCGTCCTGCAGGTCGAGGAACGTGCGCAACCCCTGGCGCACCACGGGATGGTCGTCGACGACGAGCACGCGGATCAGGTCACTCACCGGCCGGCACCTCCAGCCGCACGGTCGTCCCCCGGCCCGGCTCGGACGTGACCGCGACCTTGCCCCCGGCCGCGCGGGCCCGCTCGCGCATCGACGCGAGGCCGAGCCGGCGGCCGGCCCCCGCGGCCGACGCCACCGACCGCGGGTCGAACCCGGCGCCGTCGTCGCGGACCTCGAGCACCACGGTTTCCCCGTCCGCCACCATGGACACGTCGATCCGCGTCGCGCCGGCGTGGCGCAGCGCGTTGTGCACGGCCTCCTGCGCGATCCGGTACACGGCCTGCTGCCGGGCCTCGGTGAGCGCCGGCACGCAGTGGCAGGTGACGTACCGGATCGTGGGTTCGTGCACCCGATCGAGTAGTTCCGCCTGCTTGCGCAGGGCGATGTCGAGGCCGTCGCCGCGCAGGTCGGCCGGGCGCTGGCCGACGACGATCGCGCGCAGCTCCTCGGTGGCCTCGGCGGCGAGCCCGCGCACGGTGGCGAGCTCGGCGGCCGCCCGGAGCGGGTCGCGGTCGAGCAGCGCGGACGCCGCGTCCGCGGTGAGACGCAGGCTGAACAGCTTCTGGGTCACCGAGTCGTGCAGCTCCCGCGCGATGCGGTTGCGTTCCTCCATGATGGACAGCTCGCGGCTGCGCTCGTAGAGCCGGGCGTTGACGATGGCGATCGCGGCGTGCGCGGCGAGCAGCCGCATCAGCTCCTCGTCCGCGGCGGTGAACCCGCCGGGGTTGCAGCTGTTGGCCAGGAACACCTCGCCGACGAACTCGTCGCCGTCCATGATCGGCATGCCGAGGAAGTCGGTCAGCTCCGGGTGCGCGGACGGCCACCAGCCGAAGTGCGGATGGTCGCGGATGTTCGCGAGCCGCACCGGGTTCGGGTCGCAGAGCATGAGGGCGAGCAGCCCGTGGGTGCGTGGCAGCGGTCCGATCGCCGCCCACTGCTCGTCGGTGATCCCCTCGGCGATGAACTCGCCGAACCCGCCGTTGCCGTCCGGGATGCCGAGCGCGGCGTAGCGGGCGCCGACCAGCTTGCGGGCCGAGACCAGGATCGTGCGCAGCACGTCGGTGACGGCCAGGTGAGTGGTCACCGCGAGTACCGCGGCGCTCACCTCGCGCAGCTCGTCGCGATCGAACCCGGTCACGTCCGCCACGGTACCCAGACCAGCGCGTTCGCGGATCGGGCGCAGGACCTAGGTCCATCGGCCGAGGACTCTCCGGTCCCGGGCCCGATGCCGCGGCGCGGGTGCGCTCCTAGCGTCGAGGCATGATCGAAAGGAGTCGTGCAATGCCTGTCGCGATCATCACCGGGGCGTCCCGCGGGCTGGGCCTCGCACTCGCCACCGGACTCGCCGAGGCCGGCTGGCAGCTGGTCGTCGACGCCCGCGACGCCGCCGCGCTCACCTCCGCCGCACCGCCCGGTGCCCGCGCGGTGCCCGGCGACGTCACCGACCCGGCGCACCGGGCCGCGCTGGTCGCCGCCGCCGACGAGCTCGGCGGGGCCGACCTGCTGGTGAACAATGCCGGCATCCTCGGGCCGAGCCCGCAGCCGCGGCTGGGCGACTACCCGCTCGACGCGCTGCGGTCCGTGTACGAGGTCAACGTCGTCGCGCCGCTGGGCCTGATCCAGCTCGCCCTGCCGGGCCTGCGGGCCCGCGGCGGCTCGATCGTGAACGTCACCTCCGACGCGGCGGTCGAGGGCTACGAGGGCTGGGGTGGCTACGGCTCGGCGAAGGCGGCCGTCGAGCAGGCGTCGAACGTGCTGGCCGCCGAGGAGCCGTCGGTGCGCGTGTGGCGGGCGGACCCGGGCGACCTGCGCACGCGGATGCACCAGGAGGCGTTCCCGGACGAGGACATCAGCGACCGGCCGCTGCCCGAGACGGTGGTGGCGGCGTTCCTGCGGCTCGTGGTGTCCCGGCCGGAGTCGGGGCGGGTGCGGCTCGCCGACCTCGCGGTGCTCACGTGAGGCCGGTCGCGCTGTGGCTGCCCTACGAGGTCGACGACCTCGACCGGGCGACCGGGTTCTACACCGACCGGGTGGGACTGTCCGTTGTGGACTCGTGGGCCGGTGCCGGGGAGCGGGGCGTGGTGCTGGGGGCGGGTGCGGCGTTCGTGGAGCTGGTCGCGCCGGGGCGGCCGGGCCCGGTACCGGCGGCGTTCCGGTTCGAGTCGGCGGCGGCGGTGGACGCGGCCGGCGTGCGGCTCGGGGTGGCCGCGCGGCGCTTCTCACGTGGTCACTACGGGTTCCACACCGACGGCCCGGCCGGCGCCCGGGTCATGATCTGGAGTGAACGGGAATGACCGTGGTGATGGACTTCGCACTGCCCGCCGAGCTGGAGGCGCACGAGCCGCCCGAGGCGCGCGGGCTCGCGCGCGACGGGGTGCGCCTGCTGGTGAGCGAGGGCGCGACCGGGCGGGTCTCGCACCATCGCTTCACCGAGCTCCCGGCGCTGCTGCGGGCGGGCGACCTGCTGGTGGTCAACACGTCGGCGACGATGCCGGCCGCCGTGCCGGTGGCGGGCTCCGACCTCGCGGTGCACTTCTCGACCGAGCGGCCGTCCGGGCGCTGGCTGGTGGAGCTGCGGCGGGCGGCGGCGAAGGGGCCGTTCGCCGAGGGCACGCCGGGACAGCGGTACGCCTTGGTCGGCGGCGGGTCGGTGACGCTGCGCCGGCCGTTCTCCGGTCGGCGGCTGTGGGAGTCCGATGTGGACACGCTGGGCCGGGGGGTCCCCGCGTACCTGTCGGCGTTCGGCGCGCCGATCCGCTACTCCTACGTCGCGACGCCGTGGCCGCTGTCGTACTACCAGACGGTGTTCGGCACGACGCCGGGCAGCGCGGAGATGCCGAGCGCGTCGCGCCCGTTCACCGACCGGCTGGTGACGGCGCTGGTGTCCGCGGGGGTGCAGTTCGCGCCGATCCTGCTGCACACGGGGGTGGCGTCGCCGGAGGCGCACGAGCGGCCCTACCCGGAGCGGTTCTCGGTGCCCGCGGCGAGCGCGCGGCTGGTGAACGCGGCGCGCGCGGAGGGCCGCCGGGTGATCGCGATCGGCACCACGGCGGTACGTGCCGTCGAGTCGGCGGCCTCGCCGGCGGGTGTCGTTTCGGCGGCCTCGGGGTGGACGGACCTGATCGTCACGCCGTCGCGCGGGGTGCGCGTGGTCGACGGCCTGCTGACCGGCTTCCACGAGCCGCGGGCGTCACACCTGGACATGCTGGCCGCCGTCGCCGGCCCGGACCTGCTCACCCGCACATACGCGGCGGCCGTCGACGCGGCCTACCTGTGGCACGAGTTCGGCGACGTCAACCTGATCCTGCCCTAGACGCCTGGGTCAGCGGTCCGCGCGCCGTGCCGCTTCCTCAACCCAGGTGGCCAAGTTGTGAAAGCCGTCGTCGTTGATCCAGTGGTGGACCCGAATCGGCTCGCCGTCATAGTCGACGATTCCGAGTTTGACGAACGGATTCGGACCGGCGGGATCCGTCCCTTACACGAGGCGTGGGACTGCTGGATCTCGTACCTGACGCATTCCTGCCGTGGGTCTCAAGCCCGATGAGCACCAGGGTGGTGTTGGCACTGCGGAGACTGCCATCGACTGTGGAAAGCCTGGCGGGCCATCAGTACTCCTGCCACTCCTCGGTGGTCAGGCGCAGGACCCGGGGATCGTCCAGTGTGGACGGGCGTTCGGTGCCGGTGGGGTGGCGGTCGGCGGGGAAGACCTTCGCCGCGTCGAGGTTCGGTTGGTCCAGGAAGCGCAGCGGCTCCGG
Source organism: uncultured Actinomycetota bacterium (assembly GCA_963841395.1). Taxonomy (GTDB): domain Bacteria; phylum Actinomycetota; class Actinomycetes; order Mycobacteriales; family Pseudonocardiaceae; genus Actinophytocola. The sequence goes on along the minus strand of CAWJCX010000048.1, from coordinate 855,028 downwards.
CGGGTCCACGCGCAGCGCCGGGGCCGGACCGTCCTGGGCCAGCACGAAACCCCAGTCGCCGAAGGTGGGGACGTTCACGTGGTACGGAGTGACGCCGAGGCCCGCCGCGCGGATCGTGTCGATGATGCAGTCGAAGGTGCGCGGCGCGAAGTACGGCGAACCGGCCTGCACGACCAGCCGCCCGCCGGGTGCGAGCACGTGGCGGGCCAGCAGGTAGAACTCCTGCGAGTACAGCTTCGCGGTGGCCGTCGCGTCGGGGTCGGGCATGTCGATGATCACCGCGTCGAAGCGCTCGGCCGTGTCGCGCAGCCAGGCGAACGCGTCGGCGTTGACGACCTTCACCCGCGGGTCGGTCAGCGAGTGGCGGTTCAGGTCCGTCAGCCGCGGGTCGCGCTCGGCCAGGCGCAGCACCGCGGGATCCAGCTCCACCTCGACGGCCTCGCGCACGTCCGGGTACTTCAGCACCTCGCGCATCGCGAGCCCGTCGCCGCCGCCGAGGACGAGCACGCGGCCGCGCGGTCCGGCGAGCAGCGGGTGCACGAGCGACTCGTGGTAGCGGTACTCGTCGACCGAGGAGAACTGCAGGTCGCCGTTGAGGAACAGCCGCGTGTCGGCCGGGCCCGTCGTCGATCGGCGACGACTGGGTGAGCACGATGTCCTGGTAGCCCGAGGTCTCCGCGTACACGACCGGGTCCTCGTAGAGCACGCTGCGGGAGTAGCGCAGGAACGCGTCGCTGCCGGCGAAGGCCACGCCGAGCACGGCCAGCACCGCGAGCGTGCCGCCCGCGACCGCGCACGCGCCTGCGCCGGGACACGGTGCGCGCGAACAGGATCAGCACGACCGACGCGCCGGCCACCGCGTTGACCATGCCGACGAGCAGCGCTCCCCTGGTCTGGCCGAGCAGCGGCAGCAGCAGGAACGGGAACGCGAGCCCGCCGACGAGCGCGCCGACGTAGTCCGCGGCGAACAGGTCCGCGGTGGCCGAGCCGGCGTCCTGGCGGCGGATGCGTTGCAGCAGGGTCATCAGCAGCGGGATCTCCGCGCCGATCAGCGCGCCGACGAGCAGCGAGATCGCGATCAGCGCCGGCCAGTACAGGTCGAGCCAGGTGAACGCCGCGTGCAGGCCGAGCACGGACAGCCCGCCGACCAGCGCGAGGGCGGCCTCGATCGCCGCGAAGCCCGCGAGTGCCCGGCTCTGCAGGGGTTTCGCCGCGAGCGACCCGATGCCCATGGCGAACACCATGGTCGCGAGCACGACGGACGCCTGGGTGATCGAGTCGCCGAGCAGGTAGGAGCCCTGCGCGACCAGGGCCAGCTCGTAGACCAGCCCGCACGCGGCGCAGGCGAACGTGGCGAACAGGAGGCCGGCCCGCATGCGCCCGGGTGCGGCCGGGCCTGTGGTGCGTGTCCGGGTCTCGACCGCGGTCATGCGCTAGATGATCGAGACGGCCACGATCGCCGCGACCGCGAGGTGCGAGGCGCCGTTGACGTAGACGGCCGGGTGCGGCTCCTCGGAGACCATGAGCGCGCCGAGCTTGCCCGGGCGTCACCGCGTCGATGACCACAAAGGACAGTCCCATGAGGACCAGTCCGAGGATCCCGTAGGCCAGCGTGGACACGATGCCGATGGCCCAGTCGTTCTCGCTGGCCGCGATCGCGGTGGCGACGATGATGCCGACGCCGAGCAGGTTGCTGGCGAGGAGCACGGACGCGTTGCGGTTGCGCTGCACCCAGACCTGCTCACGCAGGTTGCCCGGGGTGAGCACGTCGACCAGCGCGAAGCCGACGGCCATCAGCACGAGCCCGACCAGCCCGTAGGTGGCGGCGATACCGACTTCGGTGAAGACATCGGAGAGCATGGGTGGGTGGCTCCTTATCCTTCGGGCCTGGGCTCGGGGTCTGGCTTGTGGTGGGGCTTCGCGGCTGGCTTCTCGGCCGGGCGCGTGTCGCCGGCTTCCGCATCGGTGGCGGCTTCCGGCTTCGCGGCGGCTTCCGGTTCCGCGCCGGTCTGTTCGGCGGCGGGCACTGGCTCGGCGCCGGCCTGCGGATCGGCGGCGGTCTCCGGGTCAGCAGCGGTTTCCGGGTCCGCGCCGGTCTTCAGTTCGGTGCTGGCCTTCGGATCGGCGGCGATCTCCGAGTCGGCAGCGGTTTCCGGGTCCGCGCCGGTCTTCTGTTCGGCGGCGTGCTCCTGGTCGGCGCCGGCCTCCGGGTCGGCGACGGTCCTCGATTCCACAGCGGCCCCCGAGTCGGTGCTCAGCTCCGACTTCGCACCAGAGGCGGCTCCCCGCTTCGCAGCGGCCGCCGATTCCTTGGCGGTCCCCGCATCAGTGGAGGCATCTGGCTCCACGGCAGGCGCTGAGTCCGCAGCGGCCCCCGATTCGGCGCTCGGCTTCGACGCCGCGGCAGCGGCGGCGCCCGACTTCGCGGCAGGTTCCGGATCGGCTTTGGTCGCCGGATCGGTGGCGGTCCCCGCATCCGGCTTTGCGGCAGTCGTTGAGTCCGCAGGGGCGCCCGATTCGGCGCTCTGCTCCGACGCCGCGGCAGCCTCCGCATCAGCGGCTTCCCGCTTCACGGCGGCATCCAACTCGGCGGCAGGCGTCGACTCCACACCGGACTCCGCATCAGCGGCGGCTTCCCGCTTCGCGGCGGCATCCGGATTCGCGACAGGCTTCGATTCCGCGGTGGCTCCCGCTTCGGCGCTCGGGCCGGTGCCCGGTGTCGCGGCGGGCTCCGGGTCTGCGGTGGGTTCCGGTTCCGTGGCAGCGTGCTCCGTGTCGGTGGCTGGGTCGGTGGACCAGGCTTCCGGGACGTACTCCGGGATCTGCTCCGCCGCTGGGCCGATCGTGCGGCGGCGCGCCGGGCGGCGGGACGACTTGATCGCGTACCAGGCGAACACCACGCCGGCCAGCAGGATCACGCTGCCCCACAGGATCTGCATGCCGGAGCCGCGCCAGAAGTCCGAGCCCGGGGAGTTCGTCGGCGCGGCATCGCCCGCGTCGGACTCCGGGGCCGGGGATGCCTCGATCGGGTCGGCGATGCCCGCGTCCGCGGCCAGCAGCGGCAGCGCGGCCACCGCCTTGTAGACGTCCGCGTCCCCGTTGTCGCCGACGATGCCGTCATCGCTGATGAGGTCCAGGCCGTCCAGATCGTCAGTGCTCGGGCCGCTCGGGGTGCTGACCACCGCATAGCTCGCCGAGTCCTCCGACTCCGACGACTCCGACGTCCACGTGATGCTCGCCTGGAACTCGACACTCTTCGCGCAGTCGCCATCCGCCACCGACCGGCCGGCGCCGAAGTTCGAGCCGACGCTGGTCTGCGGCACGCCCTCGTTGTCGACGTTCACCGACCAGCCGTAGCAGACGTTCTGCGCCTCGTACGCCTCCGCGAGCGTCGCGGCCAGCTCGTCCGCGTCGGCCTGGTCGAAGATGACATCGGCGGACGCGACGCCCGGCACCCACACGACCGCGAACACACCGAGGAGAACCAGCAGGCGCCTCATTTTCCGGCCCCCGGCCCGCCGCCGCGTACACCCTCGCCCAGCCCGCCGCCGGTCCCCCACACCCCGGCCACGAACGGGAACCAGTGCGCGTACCCGTGCCGCTCGTCGTCGAGGTAGATCCGTGAACCGGTGCCGCTCGCGGTGATCCCCACGATGTCGTCGGAGTAGCGCAGGAAGTAGCCCTCGGGGTCGACCTGGACGTCGGCCGGGGTCACCGACGAGCGGATCGACTCGTAGACCGCCTTCGGCTTCTGGTCCGATGTGTACACGATGGAGCTGCCGTTGGACGACGTGCGGTGGTAGTTGTCGTCGAGGTGGCTGCGGATGCCGTTACCGCCGAGTACTGCGAACAGCAGCACGATCAGGCCGACGGCACCGAGTCCGCCGGCGATGAGGAGCTTGGGCCGCAGGCTCATGCCTGCCTCACCACGGTGCGCGTCTCCACCAGCTCACCGGTCGCCGGGTACGCGTGCCACGTCCGCCACGCCGTGCCGTCCTTCTCCTCCCACGCCTTCAGCGCGGTGATCGCGAGCGGCGAGCCGGGGAACTCGCCGACGAGCGCCTGCGGGTCGGCGGCACAGTCGCGGCCGATCGCGGCCACGCGGTCGAACAGCGCGTACTCGGTGAGCTGGAGGGTCTGCGCCGCGAACTGCACGCGCAGGCCGTTCACCATGGTCTGCTCGCGAGTGGGCAGCGTGTCGGCGCGGTCGGGCAGGCACGCCACCGTCTCCGACCACGCGCCGAGGATGACCTGGTGCGAGGCGCCGAGCACCCGCAGCTCGACGCCGATCCCGTGCAGCTCGACGAGATGCGTGCCCAGCGCGGGCAACCGCGGCAGGCCGTAGGCGAGGCTGAGGTCCGCGGCCCGCGAGTCGGCGAACCGGGTGTCGATGCGGGTCTTCACGTCCGGTCGCTGCCCGCCGGGTACACCCGCAGCGCGGGCAGCGCGACCGACTCGCCGAGCCCGGCCTCCCACTTGCCGCCGTCGAAGCGCTCGAAGCTCAGCGCCTTGCCGTCCGGTCCCTCGTAATCGACGTACTCGACGCTGCCCTTCGGCGCGACCGTCGTGGTGCCCTCGGAGGTGTAGCGCGCGGTGCCGTCCTCGTCCTTGGTGTAGGTGACGCCGCCGACCTGCATGCTCTTGCCGCCGGGCTCGCCGGCGAGGTCGGTCTCGCGCCAGAGCACGACCTCCAGGTCCGGGTCCTCCTCCACCGACACCCAGATGCGGTCGCCGCGCGTGTCGTCGAGGAAGTGCTCGGACCAGCTGTAACCACCCTCGGTCAGCCGCAGCGACCCGCGCACGAAGTACAGCTGGTCGCCGTAGTCGATCATGTCGCCGGCGCGGACCGTGCGGATGTCGGTGACACCCTCGTGGTCGGCCAGCGGGTCCTGCGGCTTGGCGGGGGCCTGCGGTGCGGGCTTGTTGGACCGGCCGCGCATCACCAGCACCACGATCAGCGCCGCGACGAGCACGATCAGCACCACGATGAGCACGGTCACGAGCGGTTCCTCCCCAAGTCAACGGTGATGTCGGCGAGCATAGTCATCCGCAGCTGAGAGGACGCCGGTGCGCTCAGCTCGCGCTCAGCTCGCCCCGAGGCAGATGAACGGGCGGCGGAACGGGTCGGCGGCGACCGCCGCCGCGAGGGCCGCCGCCGGGCGCTCGCCGGCGCAGACGCGGTGGTGGTACTCGACCATCGCGGCGGCCGCGGCCTCGTCGCCCACCCGGCTCGCGGCGGCCACGACCGTCCGGACGCCGCCGGCCAGCAGGCCGCCCGCGAAGCCCAGCGCCTCGTCGCCCGGGCGGATGTGGTTCATCGCCAGCTCGCACGCGGCCAGCACCACGTGCCGGGGCGGGCGGCGCAGCCGGGCCAGCTCGTGGGCGAACATCGGGCCGTCGGCCAGCTCCAGCCGGGAGAACATCGCGTTCGTAGGCTCGTGCTCGCCGTGCGCGGCCAGGTGCGCGACCGACGCACCGTCCAGCGCGGACAGGACGGCCGCGACCGTGCTGTCCGGGTGGGTCAGGTAGATCGCGTCCGGGTAGGTCGCGCGCAGTGCGGACTCCTCCGCGGTCGTCTCGGTCAGCCGCGGGCCGCGCGCCAGCAGCACCCGACCGCCGCCGGTCGCCGCGCGCTCGGCCGACAGCCACGCCGTCGCCGACGGCGCCACCACCACCGGCCGGCCGCGCAACGACGGCAGGCTCCCCCACGGCACGGCGTAGAGCGCCCCGGTCGGCACGATCACCAGCTCGCGCCGGCCGGCGAACCGTTCCAGGGGCAGCACCAGGCGGTTGTCGAGCACGTCGGCGCTGCGCCGGGCCGAGTCGGTGACGACCGCGGCCACCGGTGCCGGCAGGCCGTCCGGCGCGAGCGCGTCCAGGTCCGCGTACAGCCGGTGCGCCCACTCCGCGGCCTCGGCCGCCGACCCGAGCCGCGCCAGCCGCGTCCGGCCACCGGCCACCACGACGGCGACCAGGTCGTCGCCGGACACCGCGAACGACACCAGCGCACGCTCGCCGAGCGCCGCGGACACCTCGGCGAGCGACGCGACCGGGCGCGGGCGGCCCCACGGCGTGGAGTACCAGCCCTGCCGCAGCACCTCCCGCTCCAGCGCCGCCGCCTGCCGCTCCTGGCGCCGCGCCGAGCGCCCGCCGACCCGCTCCAGCTGCGCCGCCCGCCGCAGCGACCGCAGGGCGGAGACCTTCTCCGCGAGCACGGGGTCGTCGATCGCGGGCATCGGCTCGTACCGGTACACCTGCGCCCGGGTCCGCTCGAGCCAGCCGAACAGCTGGCGCGCCGAGCGCCGCGGGCCGTCCAGCACCAGCCCGACCGCGAGCTCGCCGAGCCGCCTGCCGTGGATCGCGGTGCCGCACACCAGTTCCAGCCCGCCCATCCGGTCGCGGGCCCGGCCGAGCTCGACCAGCCCGCGCCGCGCCTCGGCGAGCGCCCGCCGCCGCTCGCCGCGGGCCACCGCCAGCTCCGCGCGGCACAGGCGCAGCAGCATCACGTGGTCCAGCGGGGTCGTGGATCGCTGCGGGGGCAGCTGGTCGAGCAGCACCTCCGCCGACGCCGGCTCGCCGCGGCGCACCTCCAGGCGCACGGCGAGCATCAGCGCCAGCCCGGTCTCGTCCTCCAGCAGCAACGCCCGCAGCGTCTCCGCGAGCTTGACCGCGCGCACCGGCAGCCGTGGCGGGATCCGCCCGGACGCCAGCGCCGCGCCGGTCTCCGCGCGCAGCGCCACGAGCGCGGCCACCGCGGCCCACCGGGCGTTGCCGCGCCGGGTGAAGCTGCGCTCGGCGGCCCGCGCCCGGCGCCGCGCGTCGCCGGTGTGGCCGTCGAGCAGGGCCGCCGCCGCGCGGGCCACCTCCGCCTCGGCGAGGTCCTGGCCGGCGCGCTGCTCGCGCAGCATCGGGATGGCGTCGTCGAGCTGGCGTGCGGCGTCGGCGGCGAGGCCGGCCGCGAGCAGCGCGCGGGCGCGGTCGAGCTGCAGCGCTGGCAGCATCCCGGTGCTCTGCGCGCGGTAGCTGCGCTCGGCCTCGTCGTAGTGGCGCAACGCGGTCGGCAGGTCGCCGGTCATGTACTCGACGTAGCCCAGGTTGTGCCGCGCCTTCGCGGCGAGCAGGGCGAGGCCGTACTCGTCGCACAGCTCGGCGCACCGCGCGAAGTCGCTCGCCGCGCCCTTGACCTGTGCCAGGAAGATGTAGGACGTGCCACGGTTGAGGTAGGCGCCCGCGAGCACGGACGGGTCGCCGGTACCCCCGCGAATGCCGCGCTCCAGCCGCGGGATCGCCTCGTCGAGCACCTCGAGGCCCTCGGCCACCCGGCCCGCGCGGTGCAGCAGCAGCCCGCGGTGGGCCAGCACCAAACCGTCCAGTTCGGACCGCTCGGCGCCGTCGGGCAGTGCGCGGGCGTGCCGCTCCGCGTCGTCGAGACCGGCCAGCCCGGCCGTCAGCGAGCCGGTCTCGGCGGTGACGTAGGCGGAGCTCACCAGGATCCGCACGCGCAACGCGGCCGCCCGCTCGTCCGGGTCGGCGACGCGGTCGAGCAGCCGCTGGGCGTCGCGCAGCAGCGTCCGGCCGTGCCCGAACCGGTAGGCGCCCACGGCGTCGCGCGCCCGGGCGTGCAGGTCGTGGGCGCGGTCGATCGCGATCAAGACGCGGTCCTCAGCGCCAGCCGCGTTCCTCGAGTCTGAGGTCGGTGAGCTTCAGCGCGTTGCGGGCCCGGTCCTTGCCGAAGGCCTTCTTGCTCTCCGGGTCGTGGGCGAGGGATTCCGCGAGCAGGCCGGCGACCACCGGTGTGGCGAACGACGTGCCCGCCCACACGGCGAACCCGGTGCGCAGGTCGTCGGGGTCGGGTGAGGTGCGCATGCGCGGGCCGACGCCGCCGCTGTCGAGCTTGCCCATGCCGGGGTTGGCCGCGCCCTCCCAGATCGGCACGGTGCTCACCAGCGCGTTGCCCGGCGCCCAGCGCCACACCCACGTGCCGTCGTTGCTGAACGCCGCGGTGGTGTAGCCGGACGCGTTGAGCGCGCCGATCGCGGCCAGCATCGGGTTGCCGGTGGTGCCGGCGACGTCCGAGCCGAGCGCGGCCGGCACGAACGGGCGGGTCGTGGCGTCGTTGCCGGCCGCCGAGACGACGAGCACGCCGAGGTCGGTGAGCCGCTGGATCGCGTCGGCGATCTGCACGACGTCGGCCGGAGTCGCGGTCTCCGGGTAGAAGCCCAGCGACAGCGAGACCACGTCGACCAGCTGGTCGGGCGTGTTGGCGGCGATGGCGTCGGCGACGCGCTGGCGCAGCCAGTCGAGCGCGAACAGCACCGAGCCCTCGGTGGACATGCCGTCGCTCTCCAGCACGCGCAGCGACAGCACCCGCGCGTCCGGGCACATCTGGTGGATCAGCCCGGTCACGAACGTGCCGTGGCCGAAGTGCGAGTCGGTCAGGCCGAGCAGCGGCTGGATCGCGTCGGGCTCGTCGCCCGGGTCGACGAGCGGGTGCGGGGTGAGCCACGGCTCGTGGGCGGCCAGCGCGAGCTGGAACGCGTCGGACGTCTCGACCACCGGGTCGGCGGTCACCGGGCCGACGGTGAGCCAGTTGTGCGTGCCGATCCCGGTGTCCAGCACGGCGACCACCGGCCGGCGGTTGCCGGCCAGTGCGCTCGCCGGGCGCCGGACCGGGGCCGGCAGGAGCATCGCGACCGGGTTGCGGCTGCCGGTGTAGAGCGCGACCCGGCTCTCGCCCAGGCCGCCGCCGTGGTTGACCGGCGCGCCGTCCACCGAGCCGCCGTGGTTGACCGGCGCGCCCTCGACCGTGACCGTCGAGGACGAGACCAGGTGGTTGAGGCCGACCCGGCTGCCCCGGACGTCGTCGCCGAACGCGCGGCGCAGCCGCACCAGCGCGGTCCACGGGTCGGGCGCGCGGTCGGTGACCGCGTCGGCCCTGCTCACGAGCTGGACGGGGACCGGGAGGTCGGGGTGGGCCCGGCGCAGGTTGTCCCGCCAGCCCTCGTCGTCGGACACGCGCAGCTCGACGCCGATCGGTTCGAGCGCCTGGTTGTAGTCGTTGGGCTCGTCGGGCCCGGCCGAGATCAGGTTCTGCGCCTCGCTCGCCGGCAGCAGCAGGCTGTCCGCGCGGTACGCGGTGGACATCGGCCAGCTGCCGTCGGGGGCACGCAGTGCGGTCGGCGGGTCGAGCAGGCGGGCGCGGTGACGAGTCAGGGTCTCGGGCGGGAAGCCGACCACCTCGGGAAACCGGTTGCGGGGCCGATCGGGAGGCGTGTCCCCGGTCGCGCTGGTCATGGATCACCTCAGCTGAGTGGGTTATTCGCGCACCAGGTACGTCGACCGTCGCCCCTCCGGCGTAACGGCATGGGCCGAACGGGGTTGGTCAGGACCGGGTCGACGCGATCGTGGCGCTGGCGACCACCACATCACCGGCCGGGTCCTCGCGATAGAGCACAACGGCCTGTCCTGGCGCGACCCCGCGCAGCTCACCGGTCAGCCGCACGCGCAGCTCCCCGTCCACAATGGACGCTGTGGCGGTGCTGGTGCCGCCGTGTGCGCGCACCTGTGCCACACAGTCCAGCTCGCCGGCGAACTCCGTGCCGGACGGCCACACCGGGCGGACGCCGACGATCTCGCGCACCGCCAGCTTGTCCGCCGGGCCGACCCGTACCGAACCGGACACCGGCTCGAGCGAGAGCACGTAGCGTGGCCGGCCGTCCGCGGCCGGTACCCGCAGGCCGAGGCCGTGGCGCTGGCCGACGGTGAACCCGTGCACGCCGGCGTGCACGCCGAGGACCTCGCCGGACTCGTCGTCGACCAGCTCGCCCGGCCGCTCGCCGAGGTGGCGGGTCAGGAACGCCCGGGTGTCGCCGTCGGGGATGAAGCAGATGTCGTGGCTGTCCGGCTTGTCCGCGACCGCCAGCCCCCGCTCCCCCGCCTCGGCCCGCACGTCGGCCTTCACCGAGCCGCCGAGCGGGAACATCGCGTGCCGCAGCTGGCCGGGGGTGAGCGAGGCGAGCACGTAGGACTGGTCCTTGCCGTCGTCGGCGCTGCGCCGCAGCTCCGGCTGACCGTCCACAAGGGACAACCGGGCGTAGTGGCCGGTGCACACGGCGTCGAAGCCGAGCGCGACCGCCTTGTCCAGCAGCGCGGCGAACTTGATCCGCTCGTTGCACTTGAGGCACGGGTTCGGGGTGCGGCCGGCCGCGTACTCGGCGACGAAGTCCTCGACGACGTCCTCGGTGAACCGCTCGGCGAAGTCCCACACGTAGAACGGGATGCCGAGGATGTCGGCCACCCGGCGGGCGTCGTGGCTGTCCTCGATCGTGCAGCAGCCGCGGGCGCCGGTGCGCAGCGTGCCGGGCTTGGCGGACAGGGCGAGGTGCACGCCGGTCACGTCGTGCCCGGCCGCCACCGCGCGGGCGGCCGCGACCGCGGAGTCGACGCCACCACTCATCGCCGCGAGGACCCGCACTAGACCTCCACGTGCCGCTGCGCGGCCGAGCGGCGCAGGCCCACCAGGCCGGCGTTGCGGGCGCGGTCCACGACCGGGCCGATCGCGTCGGCGAGCGCGCGCACGTCGGCGTGGGTGGACGTGTGGCCCAGCGAGAACCGCAGCGAGCCGCGGGCGAGCGCGGGCTCGGCGCCCATGGCGAGCAGGACGTGGCTCGGCTGCGCGACTCCCGCGGTGCAGGCGGAGCCGGTGGAGCACTCGATGCCGCGGGCGTCCAGCAGCATCAGCAGGCTGTCGCCCGCGCAGCCGGGGAAGGTGAAGTGCGCGTTGCCGGGCAGCCGCGAGGGTGCGCCGTCCACATCGGACTGGCCGGGGTCGCCGTTGAGCACGGCGTCCGGCACCGCGGCGCGCACGGCGGCGACCAGCTCGTCGCGCAGCCCGGCCAGGTGGGCCGCCTGCTCCGCGCGGTGGTCGACGGCGGCGCGCACGGCGACCGCCAGCGCGGCGATGGCCGGCACGTCGAGGGTGCCCGAGCGGACCTCGCGCTCCTGCCCGCCGCCGTGCAGCACGGGCGCGCACGGCACGTCCCGGCCGAGCAGCAGCGCGCCGACGCCGTAGGGCCCGCCGATCTTGTGGCCGGTCAGGGTGAGCGCGCTCGCCCCGGAGGCGGTGAAGTCGACCGGGATCGCGCCGACCGCCTGCACGGCGTCGGTGTGGAACGGGATGCCGTGCTCGGCGCAGCAGGTGGCGAGCTCGCGGACCGGGTTCACGGTGCCGACCTCGTTGTTCGCCCACATCACGCTGACCAGGGCGACCGAGTCCGGGTCACCGGCGATCGCGGCGCGCAGCGTGTCCTCGTGCACCCGGCCGAACCCGTCGACCTCGAGCAGGGTCACGCTCGGCGTGGTCGTGCTCGGCGAGCCACTCGACGGCGTCCAGCACGGCATGGTGCTCCACCGCCGACACGAGGATCCGGCGGCGCCGCGGGTTCTCCGCGTGCCGGGCCCAGTAGATGCCCTTGACCGCGAGGTTGTCGCTCTCCGTGCCGCCGCCGGTGAAGATCACCTCGGACGGCCGGGCGCCCAGTGCCGCGGCGATCTCCTCGCGCGCCTCCTCCACCATGCGCCGGGCGCGGCGGCCGGAGGTGTGCAGCGAGGAAGCGTTACCCCGGGCGGGTAGCGCTTCGGTCAGGTGGGCGGTCATCGCCGCCACCGCTTCGGGCAGCATCGGCGTGGTGGCCGCATGGTCCAGATAGGTCATTACGGGGCAAGGATAGTCCTCGCCCCGCCGGAAACGGTCATGAAGTCTCCGGTTCGGGCCGGAACACGAGGGCGCCGACGAGCGCCAGAGCCGCGAGCAGCAGGTTGAGCGGCACGATCGCGGCCGTCGGGTCGGCGGTGGAGGCCAACGTGGTGAGCATCACGCCGCCGAGGCCGACCATGGTGGCCGCCATCGTCATGTCGGCGACCTGCAGCGCGGAGGAGACGAAGCCACGGTCGCGCGGGGCCGCGTAGTCGAGGCTCAGCACGCTGATCGACGGGTACGCCAGCCCCATCGAAGCGCCCGCCACCAGCCAGAACGGCAGGATCAGCCAGCCCAGCGCCCAGCCCCAGTGCGGGCCGATCAGTGCGGTGCCGGCCAGGCCGATGCCGAGCGTGGTCAGGCCGAACCGGATCAGCACGTGGCGCGGGATCTCGACGTGGCGGCCCTGCCAGTTCGACGCGGCCGCCCAGCCGCAGGCCCCGACGGTCAGCGGCACGCCGGACAGGGCCGGGGAGAAGCCGTGCACGGAGGTCAGCACGAGCGGGACGTAGGCCTCGACGCCGAAGAACGCGCCGGCCAGCAGCCCGCGGGCCAGCACGGTGGCCGGCAGGCCGGGGCGGGCGGTGAACGTGCCGCGCGGCAGCAGCACCCGCAGCGCCGGGACCAGCGCGGCGAGGCCGGCCAGGCCCAGCCACAGCATGCCGAGCGAGGGGTGCTGGGCGGCCCAGCTCAGCGCGGAGATGCCGAACGCGGTGGCGACGGCGGCCCACGCGACCCCGCGGCGCACCGTGCTCGGCGCGCCCTCGGCCGCCGGCAGGTTGCGGATGGTCGGGAACAGCAGGACGACGCCGAGGACCGCGAACGGCGCGATGCCGAGGAACACCCACCGCCAGCCGACGTGCTCGGTGATCAGGCCGGCCGCGGTCGGCCCGACCAGCGACGGGATCACCCACGCGGCGGCGAGCAGCCCGAACACGGCGGGCCGGCGGACGGGCGGGTAGACGAGCGCGACGAGCACGTAGATCGCGACCGTCTGCGTGCCGAGGCCGAGGCCCTGCAGCACGCGGCCGGCGAGCAGCACGGGCATGCCGTTCGCGACGCCCGCGGTGACGAGCCCGGCCAGGAACAGTGCCGGGCCGGCGAGCAGCGCCGGTACCGGTCCGAACCGGTCGCTGACCCGCCCGGAGAGCACCGTCGCCATCACGCTCGCGGCGAGGAACGCGGTGAACGGCCAGGAGTACAGGGCCGCACCGTGCAGCTCGGCCACCATCGTGGGCATCGCCGTGCTGACGCCGAGGTGCTCGAACGCGGCGATCGTGACCAGCATCGTGATGCCGATCGTGGTCGCGCGGTACGTCCCGCTCCACAGCGAGGCGGCGCGGGCCTCGGTGGTCGTCTCGTTCGTCTCCAGGGTCACCCACCCATGGTGCAACCTCGACCGGGGTGGAGGTCCAGTCCGCTTCAGCGGCTCTTGAGGAAGAGCGCGCTCCAGAGGAAGGACTCGCCGAAGCAGCCGCGACTCCGAGGGCTCGTCGCGCATGCGGCGCAGGTCGACCTCGGTGTAGTCGGCGAAGATCCAGCGCAGCTCGTCGGGGGTGAACGCGAGCCCGCCGTCGAGGCGGCCGTTGCGGTAGAGCTCGGCGTCGGACAGCTCCGAGCCCATGGCGCCGGCGGCGAAGCAGGTCAGCGCGAGGTGGCCACCCGGCGCGAGGCAGCGGTCGAGCAGCGCGAGGTAGCTGACGCGGCGGTGTGGCGGCAGGTGGTGCAGGCAGCCGGAGTCGTAGACGAGGTCGTAGGGGCCGGTCAGGTCGGCGGTGAAGGCGTCCGCGCAGCGGAAGTTCACCTCGGCGCCGTTTGCCCGTTCGCGTGCCCACGCGATGGCCGTCGGCGAGAGGTCAACGGCGTCCACCGTCCAGCCCGCGGCCGCCAGGTGCAGCGCGTTGCGCCCGGGCCCGCAGCCGAGGTCGAGCGCGCGACCGGGCGTGCGCAACGTGCCCGCGAGGTGTTCGGCGAGGCTCTCGTCCGGCTTCGCCACGAAGAACGGCACGTCCCGATCGCGGTCGGCGTAGAACTGGTCCCACCAGTCGCTGCCGGCCGTCGACCACCGGTCGGCGTCCGGCGCGAACAGGCCGTCGAGGAGCGTCAGGACATCATCGATCGAGCGGATGTTTCGTTGCGGCACAACGGAATTCTATCGCTTTTCGCCTGCCGCAGAACGGTTTCGACGGCACTTTCGGCGAGCGCGGCGAGCTCGCGGCGGCCGGCCGCGCGGCCCGGCGCCAGCTCGTCCAGGACGTGGACCTCGAGCACCAGCCCGCGCAGCGCGGCCACCCGCCGGACCGAGTCGACGATCGTCTCGTCGCCGACGAACGACGGCGCCGTGGTCCCCGATCCGTCCCGCAGCCGGTAGCGCAGCGCCACCGGCAGCACGGGCACGCCGCCGTCGATGGCCGCCTGGAACATCGCCGGGCGGAACCTGCCGTGGGTCAGGCCGCACCACGTGGTGCCCTCGGGCGTCACGTTCACCATCGAGCCGCCGCGCAGCGCGCCGGTCAGCCGCGCGACCGTGTCCGGCAGCGAGCGCAGGGCTTCGCGGTGCACGTACACCGAGCCCGCCGCGGTCACCAGCCACCCGAGCACCGGCCACGACGCGATGTCCCGCTTGGCCACCGCACGCATCGGCCGGACCGCGTTCACCGCGACGATATCCAGCCACGAGGTGTGGTTGTTCACCACGAGCGCGCCGCGCCCCCGCGCGCCCAGTCCGCCCCCGCCGGACACGACCAGCCGCACGCCCATGGCCGCCAGCACCCCGCGGAACACCGTGCGCACCAGCCATTCGCGGCCGCGCGACCCGGCGAGCGGCAGCAGGGCGAGCGTCAGCAGCGCGGCCGACACGACGAGCAGGACCGCGGTGAGCCGCCACCACCGCCGGGCGCGGCCGACGACCGGTTCGCGGCCCGGCAGGCAGCCCGGGCCGCACGGCGAGGCCGGGAACCACGCGTGGGTCATGCCGGCCCCAGGAGGTGGCTGAGGTAGCGCTGGTCGATCCGGTCGAGTCCCAGCAGGACGAACAGGTCCGCGACGCCGAAGTCCGCGTCGTGGGCGGGCGGGCCGCACACCCAGGCGCCGAGCCGCAGGTAGCCCCGCAGCAGCGGCGGCACGGTCACCCGCGCCGGTGCCTCCACACCGGACGGATCCCACGGCCGCAGCGGGCGGACCCGGTACTGCGGCGGGGCGTGGTGGCGGTCGCGCACGGTCTGCCACACGCCGGCGGCGAGCGTGCCCCCGTCGGACAGCGAGACCGAGGCGCAGCCGGCGAGCCAGCGGTGGCCGGACAGGAGGAGGTAGCGCGCGATTCCCGCCCAGACGAGGCTGACGACGGCCCCGGTGCGGTGGTCGGGGTGCACGCAGGACCGGCCGGTCTCCACGAGCGCGCCGCGCAGCTCGCCGAGGGATCTCAGGTCGAACTCGGTCTCGGCGTACAACATCCCGGCCGCGGCGACCCGCTCCGGCGGCAACATCCGGTAGCAGCCGACGATCTCGCCGGTGCGATCCTCACGCACGACGAGGTGGTCGCAGTGCTCGTCGAACGCGTCGACGTCCGCGCCGGGCACGGCGGTGTGCAGCGTCGCACCCATCTCCCCGGCGAAGACGCGATACCGAAGTCGTTGCGCGGCAAGGACTTCCTCGCCGTCGCGGGCCACCAGCAGCGAGTACCGGGGCCGCGCCGTGCCGTCACCTGTGGTGCTGACGAGTAGCTCCGTCTGCGTCATACCTCAGGTTGTACGCGGCGCCCGGCAAACCTCACGGCCCACGTGGCGTGACCCTTCGGTGGCGCAAAGATGAAGTTCCGACGACCGCCGTCGCCGGGCGCGCGGTGAACGCCGCCGCGGCCCGCCAAGCCGCTGGCGCGCCGGGTCGCTGCACGAGACGGCGCTCAAAGGCGGCGCGCTCCGGAGCGGCGACCGAAGAAGCAACCGCAGGCGGAGGCGTCCGGCGAGTCGTCCTTGCGCGCGCGGCGCGCGTGCAGGTCACTATCTCCGCGAGTGACTACGCCCTTCACCGCGCAGGGGTGTGGCGAGTGGACCACAGCGCCGAAACGCCGCCGCCGGCACGATTCGGGGGATCGTGCCGGCGGCGGTGGGTTTCGCGAGGTGTCAGCCCTTGCGCTTCTCGGCTTCCTCGGTCAGCTGGGGCGCGACCTTGAACAGGTCGCCCACGATGCCGAAGTCGGCGATCTCGAAGATCGGCGCCTCCGGGTCCTTGTTCACCGCGACGATCGTCTTCGAGGTCTGCATGCCGGCGCGGTGCTGGATGGCGCCGGAGATCCCGAGTGCGATGTAGAGCTGCGGCGAGACCGTCTTGCCCGTCTGTCCCACCTGGAACTGCGGCGGGTAGTAGCCGGAGTCGACCGCCGCGCGCGAGGCGCCGACCGCCGCGCCCAGCGCGTCCGCCAGCTTCTCGACCACCTCGAAGCTCTCCGCGCTGCCGACCCCACGCCCACCGGAGACCACGACCGACGCCTCGGTGAGCTCCGGACGGTCACCGCCCACGATCGGCTCGCGGCCGGTGATCCTGGCCGACTTCGCCGGGTCCGTGGCGGGCACCTCGACGGTCTCCTCCGTCGCCGCGCCCTGTGCCTGCTCGGCCTCGAGCCCGCCGGGCCGCACCGAGACGACCGGGGTTCCCTTGGCCACCTTGGACTTCACGACGAACGCGCCACCGAAGATGGACTGCGTGCCAGTGACGTCACCGGCGGAGCCCTCCAGGCCGATGACGTCGACCAGCAGGCCGCCGCCGATCCGCACCGCGAGCCGGCCGGCGACCTCCTTGCCCTCCGACCCGGCCGCGACGAGCACGGCCGCCGGGGACGTCCGCTCGACCAGTGCGGCGAGCACGTCGACCTTCGGCGTGACGAGGTAGCCCGCCGCGTCGTCGGACTCCGCGACGTAGACCTTCTCCGCGCCGTAGGACGCGAGCGACTCCTTCAGCTTCGCCGCGGTGCCGGGCGCGCCGACCACGACGGCACTCGGCTCGCCGAGCGCGCGGGCCGCGGTGAGCAGCTCGTAGGTGACCTTCTTGATCTCGCCGTCCAGCTGATCGACGAGGACCAGAACCTCAGACATTGGTTATCCCCTCTCAGATCAGCTTCTGGCCAACGAGGTACTCGGCGATCTTCGTGCCGCCGTCGCCGTCGTCCTCGACGCGCTGGCCCGCCTCGCGGGGCGGCTTGGGCAGCGCCTCGACGACCGTGGACCAGGCGTTGGCGAGGCCGACGTCGCCGGCGTCGATGCCCAGGTCGGCGATGCTCAGGGTCTCGACCGGCTTCTTCTTGGCGGCCATGATCCCCTTGAACGACGGGTAGCGCGGCTCGTTGATCTTCTCGCTGACGCTCACGACCGCGGGCAGGTTCGCCTCGAGGTGGGTCAGGCCCTCCTCGGTCTCGCGGGTGACCTTGATCGTCGAGCCCTCGACGGTGACCTCGCGGGCATGCGTGAGCTGCGGGTAGCCGAGGAGCTCGGCCACCATCGCGGGGATCGCGCCGCCGGTGCCGTCACTCGCCTCGTTGCCGGCGATGACCAGGTCGACGTCCCCGACGGTGCCGATCGCGGCGGCCAGGACCTTGGCCGTCTGCAGCATGTCGGCGCCGTGCAGCGCGTCGTCGAGAACGTGTACCGCCTTGTCGGCACCCATCGAGAGCGCCTTGCGGATCGCGTCCGTGGCGCGGTCGGGGCCGACCGACACGACGGTCACCTCGCCGTCCTGCGCCTCCTTGATCTGGAGCGCCTCCTCGATGGCGCGCTCGTTGATCTCGTCGAGCACCGCGTCGGCAGAGTCCCGGTCCAGGGTGTGGTCCCCGTCACTGAGCTTGCGCTCCGAATAGGTGTCCGGCACTTGCTTCACCAACACGACGATGTTTGGCATGGGTCTGCTCCGACCTCCCGATGACGAGCCCATTCGGCTTGCGCGACCAAAGAATACGAGGTTGGCCCGACCTTGCCACGGTGGCCGTGACTTGGCACCGTGTGATGGGCCACCAGCATGTTACTAATCAGTAGCTTAGTGGCAACCCCGCGGCGGACCCTGCCGGAGGTGACTGCGCTCACCCGAATGGATTAGCTAGCATCCGTTCATGTCCGGCCGCGTCGGTCTCGTTACCGACTCCACCTCGAGCATCCCTCCCGCCCAGGCCGCGGCGTGGGGGATCACCGTCGTGCCCATGCAGATCCAGATCGGCAAGCAGCTGCGTGCCGAGCCGGCCGTCCCCAAGGACGTGCTGGTACGGGCCCTGACGGAAGACCTGCGGGTCGCCACCGCACCGCCCGACCCGGCGGGGTTCGCGTGGGCGTACCAGGACCTGGCCAACCGCGGCGCGGACGAGATCGTGTCCGTGCACATCTCGGGCCACCAGTCGAAGACCCTCGACGTCGCCAGAAAGGCGGCCGAGCAGTCACCCGTCCAGGTGCACGTCGTCGACTCGAACACGACCGGGATGAGCCTGGGCTACGCGGTGCTGGCGGCCGCGCGCGTCGCGGGCGCGGGCGGTGGCGCGCGCCGGGTAATGGATTGCCTGGCGCGCCGGCTGGAGAGCTCGGCCGAGCTGATCTACGTCGACACGCTCGAGTACCTGCGCCGGGGCGGCCGGATCGGCGCGGCGACCGCGATGCTCGGCAGCGCGCTGTCGCTCAAGCCGCTGCTGACGATGGTCAACGGCCAGGTGGCGCCGCTGGAGCGGGTGCTCGGCGCGGAGCGGGCGCTGCGCCGGCTCGTCGAGGCCGCGGTCCGCAAGGCCGCCGGCCGTCAGGTCGACGTCGCGATCGAGCACTTCGGCGCCCACGACCGGGCCGACACCGTGCTGTCCCGGCTGCGCCCGCGCCTGCCCACGGCCCGCGAGGTGACGTTCACCGAAGTCAGCTCCACGATCGGGGTCCACGTCGGACCCGGCGCGGTGGGCATCAGCATCTCGCCGATCTGACCGGCCGATAGGGTCCGCACGCATGAGCTCCGACCTTCTGGGCCACATCGTCCGCGACGGACAGACGCTCGGCGCGTGCTACTTCCCGGCGGTGCCCGACGCGGGCCAGCTTCTCCAGGTGGGCGACACCGGCTACCGGATCACCTCGGTCGGGTGGAAGGCGTCGTTCGAGCGGGGACGCGGGCTCGCGGAACTCACCATCGACGTCACGCCCGCGACGGAGTGAGGCCAACCGGCACTCTTCGCGCCGCGGAATGATACCGGCGGGTAAGTTCTGGGCGGTCAGATCGGACGCACGGTCGGGAGGCGGCGCGCTTGACGGACATCACCGCAGGTCCAGAGCACACCCTGCCGCTGACCGGCGAGCGCACGGTGCCCGGGATCGCCGAGGAGAACTACTGGTTCCGGCGACACGAGGCGGCCTATCTCGCGTTGCGGTCCTACTGCCGTGACGCCGTCGTGCTCGAGGCGGGCTGCGGCGAGGGGTACGGCGCCGACCTGCTGGCCCGCGACGCGCGGCTGGTCGCCGGGCTCGACTACGACGCGCTGACCGCCGCGCATGTGGCCCGGGCCTACCCGGCGGTGCGGACGGTGCGCGGCAACCTCGCGACGCTCCCGTTCCGGGAGTCCACTGTGGACGTCGTGGCCAACCTGCAGGTCATCGAGCACCTGTGGGACCAGGCCGGGTTCCTGCGCGAGTGCCATCGGGTGCTGCGGCCCGGCGGGCGGCTGCTGGTCACCACGCCGAACCGGATCACGTTCTCCCCCGGGCGGGACACGCCGCTCAACCCGTTCCACACCCGCGAGCTCGCACCGTCGGAGATGGACTCGCTGCTGACGGCGGCCGGGTTCACCGTGGACCACCTCGGCGGGCTCGGTCACGGGCCACGGCTGCGCGAGCTGGACGCGGCGTTCGACGGCTCGATCATCGACGCGCAGGTGCGGGTCGCGGTCGCGGGCACGCCGTGGCCCGCGGACCTGCGCGCGGCCGTCGCGAGCGTGACGGCCGCCGACTTCACCGTCGGGCGGGACGACCTGGAGTCCTGTTTGGACATCGTGGCCGTGGCGGGGCGCCCGTGACGGCCGCGTCGACCTCGGAGGGCTCGTTCTGCCTGGTGCTGCACAGCCACCTGCCGTGGCTGCCCCACCACGGGGCCTGGCCGGTCGGCGAGGAATGGCTCTACCAGGCGTGGGCGCACTCCTACCTCCCGGTCGTCGACCTGGTCCGCCGCCTCGGCGAGGAGGGCCGGCGCGACGTGCTGACGCTCGGCGTCACCCCGGTGCTGGCCGCGCAGCTGGACGACCCGTACGCGCTTCGCTCGTTCCACGACTGGCTCGGCAACTGGCAGCTGCGCGCCCAGTACGCGGCCGGCCGGTGGCGCGGCGAGGACCCGCTGCTGCGCGATCTCGCGGCGGCCGAGCACCAGGCGGCCGGCGCCGCGCTCGCCGAGTTCGAGACCCGCTGGCGCCACGGGTTCTCCCCCGTACTGCGCCCGCTGGTCGACGGCGGCCTCGTCGAGCTGCTCGGCGGACCGGCCACCCACCCGTTCCAGCCGCTGCTGAGCGAGCCGGTCCGCCGGTTCACCCTCCACACCGGACTGGCCGACACCGCGCGGCGGGTCGGCCGGGCGCCGGCGGGGATCTGGGCGCCCGAGTGCGGCTACGCGCCCGGCATGGAGGACGGCTACGCAGCGGCGGGTGTGCGGCGGTTCCTCGTGGACGGTCCGGCGCTGCACGGCGACACGCACGCGGCCCGCCCGGTCGGCGGCTCGGACGTCTTCTGCTTCGGCCGCGACCTCGAGGTGACCTACCGGGTCTGGTCGCCGAAGGCCGGCTATCCGGGCGATCCCGCCTACCGCGACTTCCACACGTTCGACCACCCCAGCGGGCTCAAGCCCTCGCGCGTCACCGGCAAGCACGTGCCGCCGGAGCGGAAACGGCCGTACGACCCGGAGTTGGCGGCCGTGGCGGTGGCACGGCACGCCGACGACTTCGTGGCGACCGTGCTCGCCCGGCTGCGCTCGCTGCGGGAGCGGCACGGCCGGCCGGGGCTCGTGGTCGCCGCGTACGACACGGAACTGTTCGGCCACTGGTGGTTCGAGGGCCCGGCGTGGCTCGAGGCGGTGCTGCGCCGGTTGCCGGCGGCGGGCGTGCGGGTCACCACGCTGGGCGGCGCGATCGAGGCCGGGCACGTCGGCCCGCCGGTCGACCTGCCGGCCTCGTCGTGGGGCTCGGGCAAGGACTGGCGGGTGTGGGACGGCGAGCAGGTGTCGGACCTGGTCAGGCTGGGCGCGGCGGTGCAGGACGAGCTGCTCGCACTGCCCACACAGGACCTGTCCGTCCGCGACGCGGCCCGCGACCAGCTGGTGCGCGAGGCGCTGCTGACCCTGTCGAGCGACTGGGCGTTCATGGTCACGAAGGACTCGGCGGCCGACTACGCACGCCGGCGGGCGAAGGTGCACGCCGACCGGTTCGGCGAGCTGGCGAGCCTCGTGCGCGCGGGCCAGCACGACCGGGCGCGCCGCCGCGCCGCCGAACTGCGCACCGAGGACGGGCTCTTCGGTCACCTCGACGCCCGGGGGCTGCTGTCGTGAAGATCCTGATGCTGTCGTGGGAGTACCCGCCGGTCGTGGTCGGCGGGCTCGGCCGGCACGTGCACGCGCTGGCGCGCCACCTCACCGTGCTGGGCCACGAGGTGGTCGTGGTGTGCCGGCACGAGGCGGGCTCGGACGCGCTCACCCACCCGACGGCGGACGCGGTCGTCGAGGGTGTGCGGGTGATCCGGGTGGCCGAGGACCCGACGCACCTGCTGTTCGAGAAGGACCTCGTCGCGTGGACGCTCGCAATGGGCCACGGCATGATCCGCGCGGGCCTCGCGCTGCTGGCGGGCTGGCGGCCGGACGTCGTGCACGCGCACGACTGGCTGGTGACGCATCCGGCGATCACCCTGGCCGAGCACGCCGGCGTGCCGCTGGTGGCGACGATGCACGCGACCGAGGCGGGCCGGCACAGCGGCTGGCTCTCGCAGCGGCTGAACCAGCAGGTGCACTCGGTCGAGTGGTGGCTGGCGAACCGCGCGGACGCGCTGATCACGTGCTCGTCGGCGATGCGGGCCGAGGTGGCGTACCTGTTCGAGGTGGAGCCGGCGGAGATCGCGGTCATCCACAACGGGATCGAGCCGCGCGGCTGGCGGGTGCCGGCGGCCACGGTGGCGGCCACGCGCGAACTGCACAGCCCGCACGGCGCGCCGCTGGTGCTGTACTTCGGCCGGCTGGAGTGGGAGAAGGGCGTGCACGACCTGCTCGCCGCGCTCCCCCGGCTGCGGCGGGCCCATCCGGGGACGCGGCTGGTCGTCGCGGGCAAGGGCGTGCAGGCGGCGGCGCTGGTCGAGCAGGCCCGCAAGCTGCGCGTGCGGCGGTCGGTGGACTTCGTGGGGCACCTGCCGGACCGGTCGCTGGTGGCGTGCCTCGCGGCGGCCGACGTGGTGGTGCTGCCGAGCCGGTACGAGCCGTTCGGCATCGTCGCGCTCGAGGCGGCCGCGGCCGGGGCGCCGCTGGTGGCCTCGACCGCGGGCGGGCTGGCCGAGCTGGTGGTGCACGGCGAGACCGGGTTGTCGATCGAACCCGGTGACGTGGACGGCATCGTCGCGGGCGTGCGCGCGGTGCTGGCCGACCCGGCCGCCGCGGCGCGGCGGGCCCGGGCGGCGAAGGCCAGGCTGGGCACGGAGTTCAGCTGGACGGGCATCGCGGAGGCGACCGCCGAGGTGTACCGGTCGGCGTCGGTGCGCGAGCACCCCGTGCTCGGCCGTCCCAAGATTGCCACTGGGAACGCTTTCCGGGACTAGATCGAAAGTCGGGTCACGGGAACACGGTTCGCGACTAGAGTCCGGGTTGATCTCGGGGGGATTCCTGATGGCCATCGGCCGTCATTCGTTCTACCGTCGACCTCCGAGAACGGATCGGGGGAAGATCATGAGCAGGATGTTCGCCGCGGTGGTCGTGTACGAGTCGGCCAGCTCGCGCCGGGGTTACCAGCCGCTGTTCGAGGAGACCGTCACGCTGCTCGCGGCCGACACGGCCGAGCAGGCCGCGGAGAAGGCGCGCGAGCACGCCGAGGCGCGGGAGACCAGCTACCGCAACGAGGACGGCGACACGATCACGTGGAGCTTCCGCCACCTCGTCGACCTGGTCGAGGTGGACGGCCCGCTCGGCGACGGCGCCGAGGTCTACACGCGACACTTCCGCGACTACCGGGCCTACCTCGCCGTCGAGCCGCTCGCGAGCTAGGCGTCGAGCGTCTTCTTCAGCGCCGCGGCGGCCTTGCGGGACATGTCCGCGACGGCCGCCCGGCGCGTGGCGTCCGCCTCGTACGCGGACATCCGGTCGCGCACGATCTTCGCCGGGATGCCGGCCGCCACCGCGTAGTCCGGCACGTCGTCCTTCACCACCGCGTGCGCGCCGACCACCGCACCGCGCCCGATGCGGGTGCCCTTGGTGACCGTGACCTTGGTGCACAGCCACGTGTCCGGGCCGACCCGCACCGGCGCCTTCACGATGCCCTGGTCCTTGATCGGCAGGTGGATGTCGGACGTCACGTGGTCGAAGTCGCAGATGTAGACCCAGTCCGCGACGAGTGCGGCGTCGCCGAGCTCGATGTCGAGGTAGCAGTTGACCACGTTCTGCCGGCCGAACACCGCCTTGTCGCCGATGCGCAGCGACCCCTCGTGGCAGCGGATCGCGTTGCCGTCGCCGATGTGCACCCAGCGGCCGATCTCCATCCGGCCGTAGCCGGGCCGGCAGTGCACGTCGAGGTCCTTGCCGAGGAACACCATGCCGCGCAGCACGATGTGCGGGTTCGCGACGCGGAACTTCAGCAGCCGCCAGTAGCGGACCAGGTACCACGGCGTCCACGCCCGGTTGCGGACCACCCAGCGCAGCGAGTCCAGCGTCAGGAACCGCGCCTGATCGGGATCGCGGCGCGACAGGCGCCACCCGCGGACCCGGTCGGCCACCGGCGCGCCCCACATCGAGGTCATAGCCGCTGACCGTACCGTGCAGCCCATGACCGAGTCCGCCGAACCCGCCGGGCCCCAGGAGGCCACCGACCGGCATGCCAGCTGGCTGGAGCTGTTCTTCGACCTCGTCGTGGTGGTCGCGGTGAGCCAGCTCGCGCACCTGCTGCACAGCGAGGGCCACCACGGTCCGGGCGGCCGGGACATCGTCACGTTCTTCGCGCTGTACCTGGCGATCTGGCTCGTCTGGACGACGTTCATGCTCTATGCGAACGTCGTCGCCGACCGGGTGCGGGTGCGCTCGGTGTTCCTCGGTATGGCCGGCATCGCGGTGATGGCGGCCAGCGTGCCGCACGTGCTGAGCGACCGGGCGAACTTGTTCGCCGGCGCATACCTCGTCACCGGGCTCATCGGCAGCGGGGCCTTCCGGAGCGCGGGCCAGATGCTGATGTCCTGGTCGGCGGCCAGCCGGAACGCGGGGCTGCTGCCGTGGATCATCTCGTTCTGGGTGGACCACCCGTGGTGGAAGCTCTCGCTGTGGCTGCTCGGCCTCGCGATGACGCTCTGGTTCAGCGTGCTTTCCAGCCGCGGCGACAGCGAGCAGGCGGTCCGGGAGCTGAACGAGCAGCTGGCCCGGCGCGTCGAGCGGGCCCGGCGACCGCGGCCCGAAGGACGGCCGATGCCCAGCTTGACGCTCGCACAGGTCAACTCCGCGCACCTGGGCGAGCGGCTCGGGCTGTTCGTGATCATCGTGCTCGGCGAAGGCATGCTGCAGCTCGTCGGCGCGTGGGCGGAGATCGAGGTGTGGGCCCCGGGCGGCGGCGTGGGCTGGCTGCTGCTGCTCGCGGTGGCGTCGGGGTTCGGGCTGCTGGTGGCGTTGTGGGCACTGAACGTGCGGTTCGCGTTCGCCGAGGCGCATCCGTTCCCGCCGTCGGTGGTGCTGCCCGCGCACTTCGTGGTGATCAGCGCGGTCACGGTCATCGCGGTGGGGCTCGGCGCGGTGGCCGCGGATCCCGTCGGGCACCTGCCGCCGACGACGGCGTGGCTGCTGTGCTCGGGGGTGTCCGCGTTCCTGTTGATCGTCACGCTGCTGGGCCGGGTGCGGCGGGGCTGGCCGGTCAGCGCCGCGGCGGTCGCGCTGCCGCTGGTGGCCGGTGCGCTCGCGTTCGTGCTGCCGTCGGCGGTCGTCGCGGCGGTGCTCGTCGCGGCGGGCGGCGGGCAGGTCTGGAACCTGCGCCGGGCACTACCGTCAGGCGCATGACCGCTCTGATCATCGACACCGACCCGGGCGTGGACGACGCCTTCGCCATCGCGCTCGCGTGCTCGAGCCCCGAGGTGGACCTGCTGGGCGTGACGACCGTGTTCGGCAACGTCGGGCTGGCGATGACGACGCGCAACGCGTTGCGGCTGCTGGCGTTGTACGGCCGCGAGGACGTGCCGGTGGCCGCGGGCGCGGACCGGCCGCTGGTGTACCCGCACCCGCACCGGGCCCGGTACGTGCACGGCGCGGACGGGCTGTCCGACCGGTCGCACCTGCTGCCGGAGCGCGCGACGGGCGTGGCCGGGACCGACGCGGTGGCGCTGATGGCCCGGCTGCTCGACGAGGCGGCCGAGCCGGTGACGATCGTCCCCATCGGACCGCTGACGAACATCGCGCTGCTGCTGGCGGCGCATCCGGCGGCCCGCGGCAAGATCGAGCGCATCGTGGTCATGGGCGGCGGTATCGCGGGCGGGAACGTCACGGCGGCCGCGGAGTTCAACATCTGGAGTGACCCGGAGGCGGCGCGCCGGGTGCTGGTCGAGGAGGAGGTGCCGACCGTCCTGGTGCCGCTGGACCTCACCCACCGGTGCGCGGTCGACGCGGCGTGGCTCGACGAGCTCGCGGCGACCGGCCCGCGCGGCCGGCTGCTGGTCGAGCTGACCGCCACGTACCGGGAGTTCTACTCGCAGACCCTGGGCCGCGACGGCACTGTCGTGCACGACGCGGTCGCGATGGCGGAGGCGATCAGCCCGGGCCTGCTGACCACGACGGACCTGCCGGTGGACGTCGAGTGCGCGCACGGGCCGACCCGTGGCATGACGGTCGCGGACAGCCGCGGCGCCACGGCCCGCGAGCGGTCGGACCCCGGCGACGGCCGCGAGGTGGCGGTGGCACTGGACGCGGACCTCGACGGGGTCCGCGACTTCCTGCTGACCCGGCTCAGCTCCTGACCGGGGCGGCCGAGCGCTCGACCGCCAGGGACAGCTCGACCAGCTGGTCCACATCGGACTCGAGGCTGTCGTCGGTCGGCATCGCGATCGGGATCGCCTGCGTCGGCGCGCTTTCCCCGGCCGCGTGCGCGCGCAGCGCACCGGACAGCTGACGGGCCAGGCGTTCCGGGTCGGCCAGCTCGGCCGGGTCCGCGCTGAGGTTCGCCAGGTACGGGCTGATGCGCACGAGCCCGTCGCGGCACTCGATCACCCGGCGGTAGTAGCGGCGGTGCACGCTGCGCAGGGTCAGCGCGTCGCGCCAGCGGCTCGCCGGGACCCGGCTCAGCGCGTCCTCCGGGAACTGCTCGTTCAGCACCGTCCAGAGTGGACGAAGCCGGCGGTACGCGCGGCGGTGGCGGCGCCACACCCGCAGCGCGGCC
Source organism: uncultured Actinomycetota bacterium (assembly GCA_963841395.1). Taxonomy (GTDB): domain Bacteria; phylum Actinomycetota; class Actinomycetes; order Mycobacteriales; family Pseudonocardiaceae; genus Actinophytocola. The sequence continues at coordinate 828,692 of CAWJCX010000048.1, read as the reverse complement.
ATCCGGGTCCGCACCGTCGGGTAGGCCATGCCGACGACGAACAGCACGATGCCCAGCAGTAGCAGGAAGATGCTGGTGAGCACGACCGGCGGCGGCGCGGGCGTGCCGGCCCACCGGCTGATGTTCGACGCGACGAAGGTGGCCCCCGCGAGCGAGATGGCGAGCAGGCCGATCGAGGCGATCCGCAGGCCGCGCCGTAGCCGCGGCTCCGCGCCCCGGGCGTAGCGGCGGGTCCACCCGCAGGCCGCGGCGAACGCGTAGAGCAGGTAGCTGTTGGCCGCGACGTAGAACAACGCGATGCTGTCGACGCCGACCGGGCCCTCACCCGGCGTCGAGGTGACCGTGGCGGCCGGGATCCGCAGGTCGGCCGGGATCATGACGTTCGCGACCGTGAGGAGCACCAGCGCGACGCCCAGCACGACCCCGTCGCGGATCGCACGGCCGCGGGCGAGGCCGGGCTCGAGCGCGGAGAACTGGAAGAAGCAGACCAGGCTGTACGCGGCGACCAGGAGCAGCGAGTGCTGGATGTAGCGGGCGTTCATGGCGTCCACGCCGAGGAACTCGACGCCCGCGCTCGCCGCGATGCCGAACGGGTAGGCGATCGACCAGCCGGCCACCAGCCCGGTGACCGCCCAGCGGCGCACGTCCCCCGGCGAGCGCGCGACGAGCCAGAGCATCCACGCGAGCGCGCCGAACGACGCGATCCCGTGGACGATGTCGAAGCCGGTATAGGTCACAGCCAGCCGAGCCGATCGGTCAGCGCGGTCCCCATCCGCTGGGCCGTGGCGTCGGTGGAGTCGGCCGGCTGCCCGACCGAGTCGAGCACCGAGGCCCACTCGAGGATGATCGTGGCGACGGTCTCCGCCTCGCGCTCCTGGGCGGAGTCGTACGAGGTGCGGCGCAGCGCGCGGCGCACGGCATCGGGTGCGAGGTCGGGGTACTGCTCGCGCAGCCGGGCCGGTGCGACGTCGGGGTAGAGCTGGCCGAGCAGCGCGTCGTCCTCCTCGTCACTGCGGTGACCGGCGAGGATGTGGCCGAGCTCGTGCAGGATGATGTGGCCCTGGTGCGCCTTGGACGTCTGCTGCTGGTACAGGATGTAGTCCGCGCTGTCGGTGGTGATCCAGGCACCGAAGGGGCCCGGCACCGGGATCGGGTGCGCGATGGGACGGATCGGCTTGGCCCGCTGCACGCCGACGCGCCGGCACAGCTCGTGCACGTCGAGTGGCGGGCGGATGTCCAGCTCGTTGAGCAACCGCCGGCAGCGGCGGCGCAACTCCCGTTCCCGCACAGCTCACACCTCCCCGCGACTCACCCCCAGTGCGTGTGTTGCGAATGGCAGCTTTCCAGAACACCCCCGGCCGCCGGAACGGCCGGGTGATGTTCACTCCTTCGGCCTAGCGTCCTTCTCGACCTGTTCCAGGCGGTGGACCACGTCGAGCAGATCCATCACCTGCCGGCGTCCCGCCGGCGACAGCTCGCCGGCCCGCAGCGCCATCAGCTGGGCGTCGCTGCTGCCCATGATCCCCCGCAGCCGGGCCTGCTCGGCCCTGAGCTCGTCGAGCTGCTGGTCGACCCGGTCGGTGACCTCGTCGTCGAAGAAGTACGACACCGGCACGCCGAAGAACGCGGCGAGCGCCTGGAGGTGCTTGAACGTCGGGTTGTCCTTCTTGCCCTTGCGTAGCTGCCAGATGTAGCTCTGCGAGATCGTCACGCCGGTCGTCACGATCGCGGCGGCGACCTGCTCGTTGCTGTACTCCTGGCCACCGCGCGTCGTCGTGTTGGCGAACAAGTGGTTCAGCTTGCCGGCCAGGGCTCTCGCCCGCTCCACCATGTGGCCTCCCCGCCCCCCAGCATCGATGTCTCTACTCACGGCCAAGCCGCGATCGCATCCTGTCATTTTCGTCAGTTGAAACCTGACCGTCAACCAGTCTAGGCTGCGAGACGATCGTCAACTCCTGTGAAAGAGATTCCCATCCGATCGGCGTACCACAGTCCACCATCCCGGGAGGCTCCCGTGATGCGGCCCGCAGCCGCGGACGATACCCACCACGGAACCTGCTGCGCGACGTGCGGTCAGGCCCTGGGTTACCGCACCACGGACAAGCTGACGGGCCTGCTGGACCGCTGGGCCTGGGACAAGGCCGCAACGGAGATCCTCGACCAGGTCGGAGACCAGCCCGCGGTGCTGCTCATGCTCGACCTCGACCGGTTCAAGGAGATCAACGACACGCACGGGCACCTCGCCGGCGACGCGGTGCTGCGGGCGGCCGCCTCGATCGTGCGGGGCACGGTCCGGCAGATGGACATCGTGGGCCGCTACGGCGGGCACGGCGGCGACGAGTTCCTGGTGCTGCTGCCCGCCACCGACCTCGACAGCGGCGAGAAGGTCGCCGAGCGCATCCTGACGCGGTTCCGCGCGGCCGCCATCCCGGCGCCGTCCGCGCGGGCGGGCCGGATCACGATCACCGGGCTCACCGCGTCGGTCGGGCTCGCGGGCCGCGTCCAGCGGTGCGACCAGGAGCTGGTGGCGCTGTTCGAGGGCGCGGACGCGGCGCTGCTCGCGGCCAAGCGGGCGGGGCGGGACCGGATCACGAGGGCGGACGTCCGGGGCGGAGACGTCACGCCCATCCGCCGGCCACGGTCGGCGGACGTCCACCCGGTGCCCGGGGCCGACGGCGCGGCGGACCCCGGGGCCGGGCTGGGCGAGCGTTTGCGGGCGCTGCTGCGGGTGCTGCCCGGCGAGCACGAGCTGGACGTGCTGGCGGCGCTGGCTTGCGGGCCGCTGCCCTACCGGGATCTGCAGGACTCCAGCGAGGGCGCGCCGGAGTGCACGCTGGAGCGGCTGGAGCGCACCGGGCTCGTGGCGTGCGACCGCGAGGACGGCCGGATCGTGTGCTGCTCGCTGACGCCCGCGGCACGCGAGCTGCTCGACAGACTTCTTCCCGCCATCGAATGGGTCGGGAAGATCGCCTCCACAGGGGCGGCAGGGGCGTGAGTGGGTAGCGGCCGCAGGGGCACTGGGGGAACGCGGCCGCTACCCACTCACGAGAATCGCCTCGCAGACGTAGGCCATCGGAGTCCGTCCGACCCGCGTCAGCACGACCGTGGCCTCGTTGGGGCCCTTGAGCTTCAGGCGTGGGCGCAACGTGTTCGGGTCGATGTCCAGCCCCCGGACGAGGATCTCCAGGCGGCCGATCTCCCGGGCGCGCAAACGTTGGCGGAGCGTCTTCTCGCTGTAGTGGCCGTCCTCCAGCACGCGGAACGCGCGAACGCCCGGCGGCGGAGCGTCCCCGGTCAGGTACGCGATCCGCTCGTCGAGCTGCCACAGGCCGTGCCGCGCCGCGTACTGGCGCACCAGCCCGGCCCGCACGACCGCGCCGTCCGGGTCGACCAGCCACTCCCCCACCTCGCGCACCGGGCAGCCGTCCGGCTCCGCGTCCGTGACCGTCCACTCCGGACCATTCGTGCGCAGCACGGTGGCCCGGCGGCCGGTGGTGGCGAGCGACCCGGTCCACAGGCACGCCTCGCGCACCTGCCCGTCGAGCGAGACCAGCTCGACCTCACCCGTCCACGGCAGCTGCGCGAAGTCCATGCCGGGCGCGCACTTCACCGCGAGGTCGGCGCCCGGCCAGGCGTCCGCCAGCGCGTCGAGCGGCGGGTGGAAGTCGGCCGGGCGCCAGCGGCGGCGGCCGGCGGCGTCGCGGCGGGCCGGGTCGGCGAACACGGCGGCGCCGCGGGTCACCGGGTGCAACGCGTCCGCCCGCACGAGCGCCGTGCCGGGGACGTTGTGGCGCGCCATGCCGAGGCGCACGGGGTCGAGGTCCGAACCCACGGCCAGGTGCGCGGTCTCCCGCAACGCGGCGAGGTCGACGCCGACCGAGCAGGTCACGTCGTGCACGTCCCGGCCGGCGAACCGGCGGGCCCGCAGCCGCGCCACGGGTGCCGGGGTCGCCTGCTGGAGTGCCGAGTCGGTGAACAGCCAGCGCGCCGGATCGTCCACCTTGGACGTGGCCTTGCGGCGCAGCAGCACCGTCTCCAGCAACGCACCGGCTCGCTCGCCGTGCCGGTCCCGGACCCGGGCGACGTCGCCGAGGTACGACGCGCCGGTCAGCGGCAGCCGGTCGACCTCGGCGAGTGCCTCGGTGGCAGCACCCAGGAACGCGACGTCCCCGAGGGTGAACTCATAGGTCAGGGCTTGGTTCCCGTCACCAGCACGTTGTAGAATAGGTCGCGCGGGGCGACCCGGCGCAGCACGTTCTCGTCCAGCCAGGACAGCCGCTGCCACGCCTTGTACGCGAACAGCCGCCAGCGCAGTGTCAGCTTCTCCTGCGGCACCGCGGCCTCGAACGTGCGCACCGGCCAGCCGAACAGCGCGGCGGCGAGCTCCTCGGTCACCGCGCGGACGTCGGTGGCGCCGGCCTCGCGCGCGGTCTTCTCCAGCGCGGTCGGGTCGAACGTGTGGAGGTCGACGACCGCCTCGAGGGCCGCTGCCCGGGAGGATTCGTCCAGTTCGGACTGTGGCCGCCGCCAGCCGGACAGCGGGCCCAGCTTCGTGACGTTGGTGGTGAGCCACCAGGTGAGCTGGCCGAGCCGGCGCGCGTAGGTGTCGCCGATCTTGGTCGGCTCGCCGGCGAACACGAACCGGCCGCCGGGCTTGAGCACGCGCAGCACCTCGCGGAACGCGGCCGACACGTCCGGGATGTGGTGCAGCACCGCGTGCCCCACGACGAGGTCGAACGTGTCGTCGTCGTACGGGATCCGCTCGGCGTCGGCGACCCGGCCGTCGACGTCCAGCCCGAGGTGCTCGGCGTTGCGCAGCGCGACCTTGACCATGCCGGGCGACAGGTCGGTGACCGAGCCTTTCTTGATCAGCCCGCCCTGCATGAGGTTCAGCAGGAAGAAGCCCGTGCCGCTGCCCAGCTCCATGGCGTGCTCGTAGGGCCGGCCGGAGTCGTCCGCGACCGCGCGGAAGCGCCCGACGGCGTAGTCGATGCACCGCTCGTCGTAGGAGATCGACCACTTCTCGTCGTAGGTGTCGGCTTCCCAGTCGTGGTAGAGCACGTTGGCCAGCTTGGGATCCGACCGTGCGGCGTCGACCTCGGCCTGCGTAGCGTGGGGATTCGGAGCGGGGTCGTCACTTGCCACTGAACGTCGCCTTCCCCGGCCCGTTCTCGATGAACGACCGCATCCCGGCCTTCTGGTCCTCGGTCGCGAACAGTGCGGCGAACACGTGGCTCTCCAGCTTCAGCCCGCTCGCCAGGTCGCCGTCCAGGCCGCCGTCGATGGCCGCCTTGGCCGCGGCGAGCGCGCGGGCGGCGCCGCCCGCGAACTGCTCGGCCCACCGCCGCGCGGCGGCGTACACGTCATCGGGTGCGGTGACCTCGTCGACCAGACCGATCGCGAGCGCCTCGGTGGCGTCGACGAACCGTCCGGTGTAGACGATGTCCTTCGCCTTGCTCGGCCCGACCAGGCGGGCGAGGCGCTGGGTGCCGCCGGCGCCGGGGATGATGCCGAGCAGGATCTCCGGCTGCCCGAGCTTCGCGTTGTCGCCGGCGACCCGGCGGTCGCAGCACAGGGCCAGCTCGCAGCCGCCGCCCAGCGCGTAGCCGGTGACCGCGGCGACCGTCGGCTTGGGGATCTCGGCGACGGCGGCGAACGAGGAGGACAGCGCGCCGGCCCGGTCCGCCATGTCCACATAGGACATGTCGGCCATCTCCTTGATGTCCGCGCCGGCCGCGAACACCTTCTCGCCGCCGTAGACGATCACCGCGCGGACGTCCTCGCGCGACGACGCCTCGTGGGCGGCCGCGCGGATCTCCTCCTGCACCTGCTTGTTGAGCGCGTTCATCGGCGGGCGGTCCAGCCGGATGGTGCCGACGCCCCCGTCCACCTCGAGCCTGACGAACTCACCCACGTCGACGCCTCCCTACTACTGGTAAGTCACTTCCGGACAACCTAGTCCGCGCTGCGGCGGCGCGCGAAGTACCGGTCGCCGATGCGGTCCAGCTCCAGCTGCTGGCCGAACGTGGCGGACAGGTTGTCGCTGGTCAGCACGTCGTCCAGCAGGCCCTGCGCGACCACCCCGCCGTCCGCGACGAGCAGCAGGTGGGTGAAGCCGGGCGGGATCTCCTCGACGTGGTGGGTGACGAGGATCGTGGCCGGCGCGTCCGCGTCGCGGGCGAGCTCGGTGAGCCGGGCGACGAGGTCCTCGCGGCCGCCGAGGTCGAGGCCCGCGGCCGGCTCGTCGAGCAGCAGCAGCTCCGGGTCGGTCATCAGCGCGCGGGCGATCAGCGTGCGCTTGCGCTCCCCTTCGGACAGGGTGCCGAACTCGCGGTCGGTGAGGTGGGCGATGCCGAGGGACTTGCAGAGCTCCTGGGCTCGGCCGGTGTCGAGCTGCTCGTAGTCCTCGCGCCAGCGGCCGAGGACGGCGTAGCCGGCGCTGACGACGACGTCGAGGACCTTCTCGTGCGGCGGCACGCGGGCGAGCAGGGCGGCCGAGCAGAAGCCGACGCGGGTGCGCAGCTCGAACACGTCGACCCGGCCGAGCCGCTCGCCGAGGACGTGCACCTGGCCGGTCGTGGGGTGCAGCTCGGCCGCGGCGAGCCGGAGCAGGGTGGTCTTGCCGGCCCCGTTCGCGCCGAGGATCACCCACCGCTCGTCGAGCTCGACGCTCCAGTTCACGCCGCTGAGCAGGTTGGTGGTGCCGCGCCGGACCCCGACGTCGGACAGGTGCACGACCAGATCGTCCAGTTCCGTCACGGCCCTATTCAACAGCAGGGTTTGCACGACCGTGCCCTCGGTTTGCCTCGGTGCGCAGCGGCGGTTCCCCGGCCCGGCGGTGCCGGATTGACTCCCCTCGTGCACACGCGGACATTCCCTGCTCTGGGCTTCGACCCGACCCCCGGTTCGGCGGCCGACGTCGAGGCCGTGCTGGCCCGCATCGAGGACGGGCGCTCGGCGGTCGACGGCTCGGCACACGGGCTGCGCCGGACGGCGCGGGCGGGCTCGTGGCGTGGCGTGGCGGCGTCGGCGTTCCGATCGGGCGCCGCGGGGCTGGCCGGCGGGCTCGACGACGTCGTGTCGGCGCTGCGGTCCGCGTCGCGGGCGGTGACGGCCTGGCAGTCCCGGCTGGTGGCCAACCAGCGGGAGGCCGAGTCGCTGGAGGCCGCCGCGCGGCGGTTGCGGCTCACCCAGCCTGCCGACGAGGAGTCCGCGCGAGCACTGGCCCGCGAGTTGGAGCGCGTGCTGGACCGGGCACGGCGGCTCCAGGCCCGGCACACGCGCCAGGCCGCCGCGGCCGCGGCGGCCGTTCGCTCGCTGGACGGCTCGTCGGCGGTGTGGCCGTCGGATCCCACGGCGCGCCTGTCGGACCGGGTCACGGCCTGGACCGGCGACGTGGCCGGTGGGCTGGCCGTGCCGGTGTGGCCGCCGGACTCCGTGCCGCTGCCCGGTGAAGAGGGAGGGTCCGTGCTGCCGGGGCTCGCGGACCTGCCGGGTGGCGTGCCGGATCCGGCCGCCGTGCCGCCGCTGGACGGCCCCGTCCCTGACCTCGACGGACTCCTGCCCGGCCTGGACGACCCCGCTGCCGTCCTGCCCGACGAGCCGTGGCTGCCGATCGACGTGGACGGCCCCGCCCTCCCGGCGGCGACCACGCCCTCCGGTTGGCTGGACACGGGTGCCGCCCCGGTGCTGCGTCCCCTGCCGGACCTGCCCGGCCACCGCCCGCTCGTGGACCCCACCCTGGCCACCGATCCCGCCACCCCGCTCCGGCCCGGCCACACGCCTGCCGACCCGACGACCCGCCCGGACCAGCCGATCCACCGCGGCGCTCGCCCGGTCGCGCACAGCGTCGGCAACCCTGTTCCGCACCGCGAGCCGAGCGCCCGCGCCGACACGCACGTCCGGGCCCCGTCGGGCCACGACACACCAGCCCGTCCGAACGAGACGCCCGGCCGCGGGGAGTCCGGCGGGCGCGGCCACGAGACATCCGGTACCGGCCGGCTCGGGGGGCACGTCGCCCTGGGCGGGCCGGCCGGACCGGATGGGCCTGCCGGCCTGGTCGACCCAACCAGCCAGCAGGCCGGGGCCGGTGGCGGATCCGTCGCCGCCACCGGCACCCCGCCGCCCGCACCCGCGGTGCACGCGACACCCCAGCCGGAACACCAGCCCGTGGACAGGACCGTCGAGCAACAGGCCGCCCCGCCGCCGCCCCACCACCAGCCGGCCGTCGAGCGGCCCGCGGCGGAACCGTCCGCGCCGCGCCAGAACGCGCCCGAGCCGGGCCGGCTGACCATGGCCGACCCGAACGTCCGCCCCGTCACGCCGCTAGCGCCACCCCCGCCACCCGCGCCGGCCGGGCAGGGCGGCGCGGGTGGCTCGACCCCCGGCACCGCCAAGGGCCGCGACGACGGGGACCTGGCCGCCGTGCTGGTCGGCCCGCTGCCCGGCGACGCCACCCCGCGAACCGCCGGACCGGACGGGCTGCGGGCATATCTGCTGACCCGCCCCGCGGCGCGCCCGGTTCTGGTACTCATCAAGCCCGGAGGCAGCGGCGAGCCGCTCTTCCTCACGGGTTTGACCCCCTGTGCGGGTCCCTTGCCCGGCTGCGCAGCACCATTACCCGCGACCGGCCCGACCACCGTCTACTGAGCACGAGCACGACAGCCGAGGAGGAGCTGATGGGAGAGGGCTACGTCGTCGACGAGGCGGGGTTGGCCGCGCGCGTCGGGGAGCTGAACGCGGTCGCCGACGAAGTGGCGAGCGTGATCGGCGTTCTCGGTGCGCAGGGCTGCGACCTCGGGCCGGGCGACATCAGCGCCGCGGTCGGCGAGGTCATGCAGCAGTGGTCGGACAACCTCGGCGACATGCGCGACAAGATCGGGCAGGCCGCGGAGAACGTCAACAACGCGCTGTCGAACTACCAGACGCTCGAGGACGCGGCCGAGAACCGGATCCGCGCCGCGGCCAACGCACAGGTCGTCGACGACCAGCTTAACGTGCTGCGCGGCGCCGCGGCCGTGACGCTGGCCCAGCAGCAGGACGGTGGCAAGCCGTGAGTCGTCCGGGTTTCCCAGGTCTCGGGTTCGACCCCACGCCCGGTGACACCGGCTCCGTGCAGGCCGTCCTGCTGTCGATGTCCCGCGCGCTGCGCGTGATCGCGGCCGTGCTCCCCCGCCTGGAGGAGGCCGCCAAGATCACCGACGACGCCGACTGGGGCGGCAGCGCCGCGGAGGAGTTCAGCGACCACGGCGACGACCTGCCCCAGGGCATGGGCAAGGGCGCCGAGGCGATCCAGAAGGCCGCCGAGGCACTCGGCAAGTGGGGTGGCCAGATGAAGGCCAACCAGGACAAGGCCGAGGACCTCGAGGACAAGGCGCGCAAGCTCAAGAAGCAGATCGCCGCCGCGGACGACGCCGTTCACTCCGCCGCGAGCGCGGTCCCCCGCGACACCACGAACCCGCACTACAACGCCCGCTACAGCGCCTTCCTCGGTGCGGTCGACGCCGCGGCCGACCTCGACTCGCAGCTCCAGCAGGTCATGGACGACGCGCACCGCCTCGAGGCCAAGCACGTGCGCGAGGCCGACGCCGCCGCCGCCGAGGGCATCCGCAGCGGCGACGACAACGCGTTCAAGCCCGAGAACGACGCCTGGTACGTGCAGACCCTCGACGGCGTGTCCAAGGTGTCCGGCATCGTCTCCGCCGCCACCGGGGCCGCGGCCGCCGGACTCGCGATCACCGGCGTCGGCGCGCCCGCGGCGGCCGTGCTCGGCACGGTCTCGGCGGGGACCGCGGGGGTGACCGCGCTCGCCGGTATCGGCCAGCGGATCGCCGGCTCGCGCAACGCGCCGAGCAACCTCTCCCTCGCGCTCACCGTGATCCCGGGCCGCACCTACACGTCCGCCGCGATGGCCGGGGCCAAGGGCCTCGCCCGCCCGGTGCTCGGGTCGACCCGCCTCGCGGAGGGCGGCAAGGGCGTGGTAAGCGGCGCCAAGGACGGCTTCCTGTCCGGTGGGCTGCCCAAGCTCGCCCAGGACGTCGCCGAGACGAGCGCGTACGCGCGGCGGACCGGCTCGCTGCGCGACGGCCTCAAGCTCAAGGCCGCCACCGACGGCACCGCGAACGTGCTCAAGGGCGACGCCAAGCTCGCCGGCGACGCGTTCAGCAATTCCGTGGACGCCACCGTGCGCACCATCGAGGCGAGCGGCGGCCACCTCTCCGCCGCCGACAAGCGCGAGCTGGAGGCGCTCAAGCTGCTCGCCAACCCGCGCAGCGACGCCGCCCAGAACGCACTGGTCAACACAGTCCGCGACGAGCTGAACGAACGAAACAAGAAGTAGGGCCCGATGCGCCTCGCCATTCCCGACACCGTTCGCCGGATCCCGATCGGCGACCCGCCGCAGGCCATCCGCGAGTTCGCCGCGATCCTCGGCGAGCTTCGCGGCCTGCCGGCGGCGTCCGCCGACCTGGAGCCGGTGGCGACCGAGGCGGTGGAGACCGCGCTGCGCGAGGGCGCGTTCCTGATGGCCGTGGTCACCCCGCCCGACGCGGCACCGGCCGTGCTCACCGGCGTCGTGCTGGAGGTGCCGCCGACCTGGGACCCGGACACCGCCGAGTCGCTGCGCGACGCCATGGAGGACGTCGGCGGGCCGGACGTGCGGGAGACCGTGGCGATCGAGACCGGGCTCGGCACGGCCGTCGTCGCGCAGCGCGTGCCGGGGGTGGAGCAGGGCCGCGAGCGGCGGGCGCTGACCGTGCAGCTGCAGGCCTTCATCCCCGAGCCCGGGTCCGGCCGGATGCTGCTGCTGACGCTGGCCTGCCCGTCCACGCGCGGCTGGTCGGCGCACCAGGAGCTGTTCGCGAGCCTGGTCAGCTCGGCGCAGGCGGACGGCCCCGAGCCGGCTGTCCCCGATGCGGCGCCCGAGCGCAGACCGGAGCCCGCGGTGGCCCGGCGGCGCGCGCCGGCGTCGGTCGAGGAGGAGTCCTTCGAGGAGCGCACGTACCAGCTCTGAACAACCGTTCGGCAAGATGGACGGATGTCCTCGGTCCACGTGCTCCCCGGTCACCCGTTCCCCCTCGGTGCGCATCCGGAGGCGGGCGGGGTGCGCTTCGCGGTCGCCTCGTCCATCGCGGACGCCGTCGACCTGTGCCTGATCGCCGAGGACGGCAGCGAGCACCGCATCGGGCTGACCGAGCGCACGTTCGGCATCTGGCACGGCCTGGTCCCCGGCGTCACCCCAGGTCAGCGCTACGGCTACCGGGTGCACGGCCCGTACGACCCGGCCCGGGGGCTGCGCTGCAACCCGGCGAAGCTGCTCGTCGACCCGTACGCGCGGCGGATCACCGGCCGGGTCACCGACCTCGAGGCCACCCTCGGCTACCGCACCGACCCGATGACCGGCCGGGCGTCGCACGTGGACTCGCTGGGCCACGTGCCGCTGTCGGTCGTCACCTCGCCCGGCGGCCCGGACACCGGCGTGAAGCCGGACACGCCGTTCGAGGAGACGGTGATCTACGAGCTGCACGTGCGCGGTTTCACCAGGAGCCACCCGGACGTCCCGGCGCACCAGCGCGGCACCTACCTCGGCCTCACCCACCCGTCGGTGCTGGACCACCTGGTGCGGCTCGGGGTGACCGCGGTCGAGCTGCTGCCGGTCCACACGTTCGTCGACGAGCCGCCGCTGCTGCGCAACGGGCGGCACAACTACTGGGGCTACGCCTCGCTCGGCTTCCTCGCCCCGCACGAGGGGTACGCGAGCGAGCCGGGCCGCGAGACCGCCGAGTTCCGCACGATGGTGGCCGCGCTGCACTCCGCAGGCATCGAGGTGATCCTCGACGTCGTGTTCAACCACACCGGCGAGGGCGGGGCCGCCGGGCCGACGCTGTCGATGCGCGGGCTGGACGCGCCGGCCTACTACGTGCTCGACGCGGACGGGTCCGATGTGGACATCACGGGGTGCGGTAACACGGTGAACCCCGCCTCCCCCACCGTGGTCCGGCTGGTCACCGACTCGATGCGCTACTTCGCCACCGAGCTCGGCGTGGACGGGTTCCGCCTCGACCTCGCGAGCGCGCTCGGCCGCCCGCACGGCGGCCCGTTCGACCCCCACTCCCCGCTGCTGACCGCGATCACCACGGACCCGGTGCTCTCCCGCTGCAAGCTGATCGCCGAGCCGTGGGACGCCACCGGCGACGGCTACCGGGTCGGCGGATTCGCTCCACAGTGGACGGAGTGGAACGGCCGGTTCCGGGACGAGATAAGGGACTTCTGGCGCGGCCGGGTGGGCGTGCGTGACCTCGCCTACCGGCTGTCGGGCTCGGAGGACCTGTACGCGCTCAACACCCGCCGGCCGTGGGCGTCGATCAACTTCGTCACCGCGCACGACGGGTTCACGCTGCGGGACCTGGTGTCCTACGACGAGAAGCACAACGCGGCCAACGGCGAGGACAACCGGGACGGCACCAACGACAACCGGTCGTGGAACTGCGGGGTCGAGGGCGAGACGGACGACCCGGCGGTGCTCGCGCTGCGGGACCGGCAGGCCCGCAACCTGCTGGCCACGCTGCTGCTGTCCACCGGCACGCCGATGCTGTGCGCGGGTGACGAGCTGTGGCGCACCCAGGGTGGCAACAACAACCCGTACTGCCTGGACGACGAGACGTCCTGGATGGACTGGACGAGCAGCGAGCGGTCGGCGGACATGCTCGCGTTCGCCCGCAGGGTGATCGCGCTGCGGGCCGGTTCGCCCGCGTTGCGCCAGCCGGAGTTCTTCGACGGCCGCCCCAGCACCACCGGCCGCCCGGACCTGGTGTGGCTCGCCCCCGACGGCACGCCGATGACAGGCGAGGACTGGTTCGACGAGCGGCGCCGCACGATCGGCATGTGGATCGACGGTTCGACGTCGCTGTCCCGCGACCGCGAGGGCGAGCTGGTACCGGACGACTCGTGGCTCCTGCTGCTGCACGCGGGCGACGCGCGGGCCGACGTGACGCTGCCGGGCAGCGCGTTCGGCGAGAAGTTCGTCCCCGTGCTGGACGCGGGCACCCGGCGGGGCACGCCGGTGTCGGACACCGCGCTGCCGCCGGGCACGACGCTCACCCTGCCGCCCTGGACGCTGCTCGTGTTCCGCACGCCGCGGGCGGTCTAGACGGTATGACGTGACCGGTTGGGTTTGAGCCGGTTGCAGGCCGGGGCCTCGCTCACGCAGATTCGTGGGTTGCCAGGCAGGGGCCGCCTGTCTGGCCTATCCGACATACGTGGGAGGCCCCGGTGTTTACCGAGCGTACGAGTGTGGGTCTGGATGTGCACGCACGATCGGTCGCGGCGGCCGCGATCGATGGGGTGACGGGTGAGTTGATCCAGGCGAGGCTGACTCCTTCGCATGATCACATTCGGTCGTGGTTGGCTGGGTTGGCTGGGCCGGTCGCGGTGACCTATGAGGCGGGTCCGACGGGGTTCGGGTTGTATCGGGCGCTGATGCGGGCGGGTACTCGGTGTGTGGTGGCGGCGCCGTCGAAGCTGCAGCGACCGCCGGGGGATCGAGTCAAGACCGACGCCAAGGACGCGGTTCATCTGGCGCGGCTGCTGCGGTTGGACGAGGTCACACCGGTAGCGGTGCCGAGTGTGGATCAGGAAGCCGCGCGGGATCTGGTGCGGGCTCGTGAGGACTGCCGTGGTGATCTGATGCGGGTTCGGCATCGGTTGTCGAAACTGTTGCTGCGCCACGGCATCGTCTATTCGGATGGGCAGGCCTGGACCGGCGCCCACGACGCCTGGCTACGTCGTCAGCGGTTCACCAGTCCCGCGGTGCAGATGGCCTTCGAGTCCGACTACGACGCGGTGCTCACGGTCAAAGCCCGCAGGGACCGGCTCGACGCGGCGATCGCGGTGATGGCCGCCGACAGCGAGTTCACACCGGTCGTGCGGCGGTTGGGCTGCCTGCGGGGTGTCTCGACCTTGACCGGGTTCGCCCTTGCGGTCGAGATCGGCGACTGGCACCGGTTCACCGGTAAGACGATCGGCTCGTTCGTCGGCTTGGTACCCAGCGAGTACTCCTCCGGGGCATCCCGGACGCAGGGCTCGATCACCAAGACCGGCAACACCCACGTGCGGCGGCTCCTGGTCGAAGCTGCCTGGCACCACCGCGCCCGCTACGTGACTGGCAAGACCCTGCGCGACCGATGGGAGCTCGCACCGCCAGCCGCACGAGCCCGTGGTGACGCCGGCAACCGACGGCTGCACGACCGCTGGATCACCTTCAACCTGCGCCGCAAACGCCACGTGATCGCCAACGTCGCCATCGCCCGCGAACTGGCCGGCTGGTGCTGGTCTCTGGCCGTCATGCAGCAATAACAGCCCGACGACCTGGCTTCGTTGTCCCAGCACGCCGGGGTGGCAGCGCGTGGAGCGACCCGCGATACAGCTATGAGCAGCACCATCCACAAAGATCCACAACGGACGGTGTGACGCTCGATCCTAGACACGCGGCCCGCTCCTGCCGAACATCCCGTCCTGCGGTACCCAACCCGCGCATATCAGTCTGACCGCGCGTCGCCAACGACACGCTCACCCCAGGCCTGATCAACGAAGCCACGAGGCGCCCGCCCCGAGCAATCAGGACGGGCGCCTCACCCTGCCTCTTGACAAACCAGCACTACATATCAGCTGTACTGGTCGGTGACGTTGGTGCACCGGGTGATGGGTGGTCCGCCTAGTGCGGTGTGCCTGCGGTGATGGTTGTAGTGGTGTAGCCAGGGTGTCAACGCTTGTCGTCGGGCGTGTTCGGTGCGGTAGAGGCGCTGGTAGGCCCATTCCTCGAGCAGGGTGCGGTTGAAGCGTTCGACCTTGCCGTTGGTTTGCGGGCGTCGGACGCGGGTGCGGCTGTGCCGGATCTGCTGGTCGGCGAGGTGGTCGCGCCAGGCGTGTGAGCGGTAGCAGGAGCCGTTGTCGGTCAGGACGCGATCGATGTGGCTGATGCCGTGGCCGGTGAAGTAGGCCTGGGCGCGGTCCAGGAACGCGATCGCGGTGGCCGCGGTCTCGTCGTCGAGCGCTTCGCTATAGGCCAGGCGGGTGCGGCTGTCCACGGCGGAATGGACGTAGCAGTAGCCGATGTTCGGGCGGCCGTGGACTTTGCGGGGCCGGCCTCGATGGGCGTGGCGGTTGACCTTGCCCTGATGCCGGCCGAGCATCCGCCAGCCACCGCCGTCGGGGATGTTGCCCAGCTTCTTGACGTCGATGTGGACCAGCTCGCCGGGCCGGTCGGCTTCGTAGCGGCGGACCGGTTCCCCGGTGACCCGGTCGACATGCCAGCGCCGGTTGATCCGGCAGGCCACCAGGATCCGGTGCACCGTCGACGGGGCGAGCCCGACCCGCTCGCCGATCGCCACCGGACCCAGATGCTGCTTCCAGCGCAGGTGCACCACCGTGCGCACCACCGGCAACGGCGTACGGCGCGGCGAATGATGCGGCCGCGACGACCGGTCAACCATGCCGGCCGCGCCGGACTCGGTGTATCGGCGAGCCCACCGGGTCGCGGTCGGCCGCGACACCTGGAACCGCTCCGCCGCTCGCGCGATCGGCCAGCCTTGCTCGACAACACACCGCGCCAGCCGCAGACGACCAAGCTCGGTCAACGGGGCATTACGGTGAGGCACGAGGACCTCCCAGGGTTCGTGTGAATGCTGTGGTAGCTCCACACCACACCCGGGAGGTCCTCCCACATCAAGATCATCGACCCAAACTGCACCAACCTGTCCGAGCAGTACATCTAGCAGCCGGCACTCGAGGCAGCCTGGCGCCGTACCACCACGTGGGATGGTTTCCCACACATGCCGGGGACGTGTCAGGATCGCGCCCATGTTCCGGTCGCTGTACTGCTGGCGCGATCGCACGGTGGACCTGTTGCTCGTCGCGTCGTGCGGCTGTCGCGCCACGCGCTGACCAGGCCCCCGTCCGCCGTCCCCTCCCGGAGCATCGCCGTGTCCACACTGTCCCCTGCGCTCGTCCTGCCCAGCATCGCCGGCCTCGTCTCCGCTCGGAGTCCCCAGTGGACTCCCGACCAGCTGCACGACCTGGTCCACCGGGTCGGCACGGACCACTCCGACGACCTGCTGGACCTCGTCCGGTTCGCGAGCCCGCAGCGCTGGTGGGCGCGGCTCGCGCTCACCGAGGAGATCGAGGTGTGGCTGCTGTCCTGGCTGCCCGGTCAGCACACCGAGCCGCACGACCACGGCGGCGCGTGCGGGGCGTTCGCGGTGGTGCTGGGCGAGGTGTCGGAGACCTACCGGTACCCGCGCGGCCCGGTCGGCCACCGCGTGCACCCGACCGGCTCGACGCTCGGTTTCGGCCCGGGCCGGGCGCACCAGGTGTGGAACGCGGGCCTCGCGAAGTCGGCCACCGTGCACGCCTACTCACCGCCGCTGGTGCCGACGCGGGAGTATGCGAGCCTGCACGACATCCCCGACGACATCCCGCCGCTGCCGCCCGCGCGGTCGCTGGCGGAGCTGAGCAAGGAGCCGGTGGAACCGTGAGTGCCGTCGACGACGTCCTGGCCGCCGCCCGGTCCTCCCTGGACCGGCTGTCCCCGCATGACGCCGCGGCGCTGGACGGCGTCCTCTTCGTCGACATCCGGCCCGTGCACGACCGGGCTGCGGAGGGCGAGATCCCGGGCTCGGTGGCGATCGAGCGGATCGTGCTCGAGTGGCGCCTCGACCCGCACGGCGACCACCGCGTCGACGGGTTCACCGAGGACACGGTCGTCGTCGTGCTGTGCAACGAGGGTTACTCGTCGAGCCTCGCCGCCCGTGACCTGCGCGCACTCGGCCTGCACCGGGCGACGGACCTGGTCGGCGGCTTCCGCGCGTGGTCGGCGGCCGGCCTGCCGGTCCGCGAGGGCCCGAGCCAGGCGGTCACCTGAGGCGAACGTGCCGCTCGCCTGTGCCAGCGGCTCGCGCCCGGAATTGGTGACTGCGAACTACGGCCCCGGGAAGGGCACGTCGCTCCAGTGCGGCAGGCCGAGGTCGAAGGTCCGCCTGCCGCCCACCGAGGCACACCGTGGGGCCGGTCATCGGGTCCTCCTCGACGCCTCGGTGCGGGTTGGACCGCTACGCGAGGCGAAACTCATCGCGGGCGAGCAGGGCGCGCCGCCGGCCGTCGTCGGGGCCCGGGTGCCAGGAGCAGGCGAGGCTCAGCGCGACCACCCGGCCGGTGGCGACGATCCGGCCGACCGCCTCGGCCACGGCGTCGGTGGACGGCCCGGCCGGGGTGGGAAAGCGGAGCCCGGGCAGCGCGGTGCCGTCGACCACGTCGGCGTCGACGTGCAGCACGACCGGGCCGTCCGGGGCCTCGACGTCGGCGATGCCGCTGCGGCGGATCGCGGCGGTGGCGAGGTAGTCGGCTTCGGCGGGGTCCAGGTCGCGGGCGTCGACCAGGACCGCGTCGCGCTCGGCGAGCGGGCGCAGGCCCAGCGGCCCGGCCACGACGTCGGCGTGCGCGCCGAGGACCAGGCGCAGCGAGAGGCCGCCGAGGTAGCCGGAGGTCGAGGACTCCAGCGTGTGCACGTCGCCGTGCGCGTCGAACCACACGATCGAGGGATCGATCCCGGCGCGCTGCACCCCGGCCACCACACCGAGCGCGACGAGGCAGTCCCCCGACACGACGGTCGGCCGTTCGCCTCCGGCGACCGCCTCGGCCACGGCGTCGTAGAGCGCGACGAGTCGCGGCCACCCGCCACCGGCAGGCAGCTCCGGCGCGACGACCCGGTGCTCGCCCGGCGGCACGGGCAGGGCACCGTCCGGCAACCGCTCGTCCTGATGAAACGGAACGATGATCATCAAGCCGCCTTCCGCGCGACCACGGTCAGCCCCGCCCCGCCCCGGCGAACCGGCGGCAGCTGGTGTCCTCGTGACTCCACCACATCGGGGTGCTCCCGCCCAGCCGGTCGTCGTCCGCGCCGGTCCAGACGGTGTGGCCCAACTTCGCCGCGCCGGGGACCGCGGCGTGGGCCCAGCGGACCTGCAGCGCGTGGTGGCTGCGGCGGACCAGGTTCTTCGGGTGTGTGGCGCGCGCGGTAACCGCCCGAGTGCGCGGCGGGCTGCGGTTCACCGGCGGGCTGCCCTTTCGGCTGTCCCGGCAGCCGTGGGAACCCGGGGGGCGCGGCGTAACGTCTGCTGCTCGTGAGGATCGTTCGTCTGCTGGTCACGCCGGGTTGGCTCGCCACGCTCGTGGCGGTCGCCGCGATCGTCGTTGTCGAGTGGTCGCCGGGAGGGGTGCTGGCCGCGCTGGCCGGCGCGCTCGTCGGGCTGCTCGCCATCCTGGCCGCAAGCCAGGTCGGCCTGCTCGCCGGCGTGCCGCTCGCCGGCATGCGCGTGCAGCGCATCGTGATCGGCGTCGGGCCGCGGCTCGGCGACTGGAGCCGGCCGAACCGGATGGTGGTGCTGCGTGCCTTCCCGGTCATCCTGGCCGTCGGCGTGCGGGCCGCGCGGGCGCCGGTGCGCCGCCGGATGTGGTGGTCGGCGCTGTGCTCGGCCGTGGCCGAGCTGGCCGTGGTGGTGCTCGCCGCGATGTGGGCGCGCGGCGATGGCGGCGCGTTCGCGGACGGTTTCGCCGTCGCGTGCGTCGCGGAGTTCGTGCACGCGCTGCTCCCCAGCCGCACCGCGGCCTCGACGTCGACCGGCTGGCTGCTGTTCCGGCTGCCGTGGGTCGGCATCGACCAGGTCCGCCAGCTCGAGGCCGGGCCACTGGTCGGCGAGGCGATCGAGGCGGCGCACAGCGGCGACCTGGCCACGGCGGAGCTGCTGGCGGTGCGGCTGCGCGAGACCTACCCCGACCTGCGCACCTCGCTCGCCGCGCGGATCTTCGTGCTCGAGGCGCAGGGCCGGTACGCGGAGGGCATGATCCTCGCGGTCAAGCTCGCCTCGGACGCCCGCCAGGAGCCCGACGAGGCGGCCGGCTCGTTCGCCGCGCTCGCCGGGCTCGCGTGCGCCACGGTCGAGGCCGGGCAGCTCGACTCCGAGCTCGGCCTGTCCACGGCCAGCAACGCGCTCGAGAACGCCGCCACGCTCGGCTACCCGAGCTACAAGCTCAACGGCGTCCGGGCGCTGCACGCGCTGCTGCGCGGCCACGTCGAGGAGGCCATCTCACTCGCCACCCGGGCCGCCGAGGCGGGCGACAACCTGCTCGCCCGCGCCGACGACCTCGCCACGCTCGCCCGGGCCCACATGGCCTCCGGCGACAACCAGGCCGCCCGCGCGGTGATCAGCGAGGCGGAGAAGCTCGCCTCCTGGTGGCCCCGGGTCGTGGGGACCCGAACCCGCCTGGAGGTCTGCTGAGAGCGCAGATCGAAACACTCCTGCCCAGCAGCTCCCGGGCACGTCGCGGACCTGTTTCGATCTGTGCTCTCTAACCGGCGACGACCACCCGGCCCAGCTCCACGGGGCTGGCCAGCAGCTCGTGGTTGGGCAGGACCCGGGCCGTCGCGCCGAGGGCACCCGTGTGCGGCAGCGGGATCTCCGCCACGTACGTCCCGTCGCCGGCCGGCGACATCGGGGCGGTGACCACGTCGTACAGCTCGTCGCTGTCCGCGACCCGGCCCACCACCACCTGCACCTGCACGTCCGACGGGGACAGCCCGGCCAGGTCGACCGACGCCGTGACGCGGACCCGCTCGCCCAGCACCGGCGTGCGCCGCCCGTCCGGGTCGAGGCTCAGCTCGCAGTCGGTGACCCGCACGCTCGACCACGCCCCGGACAGCCGGTCGCGGTACTCGGCGAGCCCGCGCGCGGCCCGGAAGTCGTCCGCCAGCGCCAGCTCCACCGCGGTCGCGGCGGGCTTGTACTGCGACTCGACGTACTCGCGGACCATCCGCGACGCCTGCACCTTCGGCCCGAGCGAGGCGAGCGTGTGCCGGACCATGGCGAGCCACTGGGCGGGCACGCCGTCCGCGCCGCGCTCGTAGAACAGCGGCGCCACCTGCGCGCCCAGCAGCTCGTACAGCGCGGCCGCCTCGAGGTCGTCGCGGCGCAGCGGGTCGTGCACGCCGTCGGCGGTCGGGATGGCCCAGCCGTTGCTGCCGTCGTACAGCTCGTCCCACCAACCGTCCCGGATGGACAGGTTCAGCCCGCCGTTCAGCGCCGACTTCATGCCGGACGTGCCGCAGGCCTCCAGCGGCCGGGTCGGGTTGTTCAGCCACACGTCGCAGCCCCAGTACAGGTACCGGGCCATCGACATGTCGTAGTCCGGCAGGAACGCGATCCGGTGGCGCACGTCGTGTTCGTCGGCGAACCGCACGATCTGCTGGATCAGCGCCTTGCCGCCGTCGTCGGCCGGGTGCGACTTGCCGGCCACGACCAGCTGCACCGGCCGGTCGGCGTGCAGCAGCAGCGCGCGCAGCCGGTCGTGGTCGCGCAGCATCAGCGTGAGCCGCTTGTAGGTCGGCACCCGCCGGGCGAAGCCGACGGTCAGCACGTCCGGGTCGAACACCGTGTCGGTCCACGCGAGCTCCAGCGGCGACGCGCCGCGCTGCAGCCACGCCTCGCGCACCCGCCGCCGCACCTCGGCGACCAGCCGCTTGCGCAGCGTGGTCCGCAGGCTCCACAGCTCGCCGTCGGACACCGCGTCGAGCCGGTCGCCGACCAGGTCGGTCATCTCCCGGGCCGTCCACGTCGGACCGTGCACGCCGTTGGTGACCGAGGTGATCGGCACCTCCGCGGTGTCGAACCCGGTCCACAGCCCGCCGAACATGCCCCGGCTGACCTCGCCGTGCAGCTTGGACACGCCGTTGGCGCGCTGGGCGAGGCGCAGGCCCATGTGCGCCATGTTGAACATGCCGGCGTTGTCCTCGGCGCCGAGCGCGAGGATCCGGCGGAAGTCGACGTCGGGCAGCAGCGCGCCGTCGCCGAAGTAGTGCTGCACGAGGTCGACCGGGAAGCGGTCGATGCCGGCCGGCACCGGGGTGTGCGTGGTGAACACGGTCCCCGAACGGACCGCCGACAGCGCCTCGTCGAACGACAGGTGCTGGCCCGACATCAGCTCACGCAGCCGCTCCAGGCCGAGGAAGCCGGCGTGGCCCTCGTTGGTGTGGAACACCTCCGGCTGCTGGTGGCCGGTCAGCTCGCAGTACGTCCGGACGGCGCGCACGCCGCCGACGCCGGCCAGGATCTCCTGGCGGATCCGGTGGTTCTGGTCGCCGCCGTAGAGCCGGTCGGTGACCCCGCGCAGGTCGTCGTCGTTGCCGTCCACGTCGGAGTCGAGCAGCAGCAGCGGCACCCGCCCGACGTGTGCCTTCCAGATCCGGGCGCGCAGCACCCGCCCACCCGGCATCGCGACGTGCACCAGGATCGGCGCGCCCGACGGCTCCACCAGCGGCTCGAGCGGCAGGCCGTTCGGGTCGATCACCGGGTAGTGCTCGACCTGCCAGCCGTCCAGCGACAGCGACTGGCGGAAGTAGCCGGAGCGGTAGAGCAGGCCGACACCGATCAGCGGCACGCCCAGGTCGGAGGCTGCCTTGAGGTGGTCGCCGGCCAGCACGCCGAGGCCGCCGGAGTAGTTCGGCAGCGCCTCGGTGACGCCGAACTCCATGGAGAAGTAGGCGATGGACGAGGGCATCCGGTCGACGTGGCCGTTGCCCTCGGGACCGCGCCCGGCCAGCTCCGCGCGGCGGTGCTGGTACCAGCGGTCCTCGGTCAGGTAGCGCCGCAGGTCCTCGGACAGCTCGGTGGCCCTGGCCAGGAACTCCTGGTCGGTGGCCAGCTGTTCGAGTCGGCTCGCCGGCACCTCGGCCAGCAGGCGCAGCGGGTTGCCGAGCCGATCCCAGGTCTGCGGGTCGATGGCCGCGAACAGCTCCTGGGTCGGCGGATGCCAGGTCCATCGGAGGTTCGTGGCGAGCGTGCCCAGCTCGGCCAGGGTCTCGGGGAGCCCGGCGCGCACGGTAAATCGGCGTACAGCTTTCACGCCGACCGACCCTATCGGCAGCCCGATCCGGAATTTCAAGGCGGCGGTCGTGTACGCACCGCCCGCAGCGGGCAGACTTCGAGGAGTGGGGGGCGATCTCCGGCATGTTCGCGCCTGTTGGGAGGCTTGATCGGTGAGTGGGCGACTGGGCATCGACGATGTGTCCCCTTTGGTCAGCGGTGGCCGCTACCCCGCGAAAGCGGTCGTGGGCGAGCACATTCCGGTGCAGGCGACGGTCTGGCGGGAAGGGCACGACGCGGTCGGCGCGACCGTGGTGTGGCGCGGGCCACAGGACGACACCGAGCGGCAGACCCGCATGGTCTGCGACGACCCGAACACCGACCACTGGGCCGCCGCGATCACCCCGGACAGCACCGGCATGTGGGCCTACCGGGTCGACGCGTGGAGCGACCCGTGGGCGACCTGGCGGCACACGGTCGAGGTGAAGGTCGGGGCCGCGCAGAGCCCGGAGGAGCTGGCCAACGACCTGGAGAGCGGCGCGCTGCTGCTGGACCGGGCGGCCCGCCGGTTCCCGCACAACGGCGAGCGGAAGATGCTCGTCGCGGCCGCCGCCGCGCTGCGTGACACGGCGCTGCCGCTGCCCGCGCGCATCGCCGAGGCGCTGTCCGAGCCGGTGCAGCGGTACATGTTCGCGAACCCGATCCGCGACCTGGTGTCCCGTGGGCGGAAGTACCAGATCTGGGTGGACCGCTCCCGCGCACTCTTCGGCTCCTGGTACGAGCTGTTCCCCCGGTCGACCGGCGGCGTGGACGAGTCGGGCAAGCCGGTGCACGGCACGTTCCAGACCGCGGCCAAGGAGCTGGACCGGGTCGCCGCGATGGGTTTCGACGTCGTGTACCTGCCCCCGGTTCACCCGATCGGTGCGGTGAACCGCAAGGGGCCGAACAACAGCGTCGTGTCCGTGCCCGAGGACGTCGGCTCGACGTGGGCCATCGGCTCAGCCGAGGGCGGGCACGACGCGATCCACCCGCAGCTCGGCACGTTCGAGGACTTCGACGCGTTCGTGGCGCGGGCGAACGAGCTCGGCATGGAGGTGGCGCTGGACCTCGCGCTGCAGTGCGCGCCGGACCACCCGTGGGTCACCGAGCACCCGGAGTGGTTCACGATCCGCCCGGACGGCACGGTCGCCTACGCGGAGAACCCGCCGAAGAAGTACCAGGACATCTACCCGCTGAACTTCGACACCGACCCCGAGGGCATCTACGCCGAGGTGCTGCGCGTGGTCATGCTCTGGGTGCGCCACGGGGTGCGGATCTTCCGGGTGGACAACCCGCACACCAAGCCGCCGAACTTCTGGCACTGGCTGATCCGCCAGGTGAAGGGCATGGAGCCGGACGTCCTGTTCCTGGCCGAGGCGTTCACCCGGCGGGCGCGGCTCTACGGGCTGGCGCGGCTGGGTTTCACCCAGTCGTATACGTATTTCACCTGGCGGACGTACAAGCACGAGCTGATCGAGTTCGGCAACGAGATCGTCGAGCACGCGGACGAGGCGCGGCCCAACCTGTTCGTGAACACGCCGGACATCCTGCACGCGTCGCTGCAGTACCGGCGGCCCGGCGATGTTCGCGCTGCGAGCCGCGCTGGCGGCGACGTTCTCGCCGACGTGGGGCGTGTACTCGGGCTTCGAGCTGTTCGAGCACGAGGCGGTGCGCGAGGGCAGTGAGGAGTACCTGGACTCGGAGAAGTACGAGCTACGGCCGCGCGACTTCACCGGGGCACTGGCCGACGGCCGGTCGCTGGAGCCGTGGCTCACCCGGCTCAACGCGATCCGCGCCGCGCACCCGGCGCTGCAGCAGCTGCGCACGCTTCGGTTCCACAACACCGAGAACGACGCGCTGCTCGCGTACTCGAAGACCGACCCCGCGGGCAAGGACACGGTAATCGTCGTGGTCAACCTCGACACGTTCCACCCGCAGGAGGGAATGGTCTTCCTCGACCTGCCGGCACTCGGTCTCGACTGGGACGACAGGTTCGCGGTGCGCGACGAGGTCACCGGGCAGACGTGGGAGTGGGGCCAGTCGAACTTCGTCCGGCTGGTGCCGGCCGACGCGGTCGCGCACATCCTCACGATCGTCCGCTGAACAGTCACCGAATCAATTGGCAACCGGTAATTGACAAACCGATTACGTGACGTGACAAGTACTTACCTGGGCCCGCGCTGAGCCCGTACGTTCCGATGTAGGCACGGCCCTGAGCCGTGTCCCCTGCATCGGAAGGACACCCTGCAATGTCCAAGTCGGGAAGAGTCAGCGCACTGCTGGCTATTGCGATGTCCGCGTCCGCCTTCGCCGTCATGCCCGCGGCATCGGTGGCCGCGCAGCCGACGGTGCACCCGTCGACCCAGTGTGCGGCCGATGAGGGCTCGGCCGCCCGCCGGCCGGCCGGAGTGGCCGGGCACGACCCCAACGAGATGACCGCGAAGGACGTCGCCGCCGTGCAGCGCGACATGACCGCGCGGCTCAGGAACAAGGTCACCCCGCAGGCCCAGGTCACCGTCCCGGTCGTGTTCCACGTCGTCTACGCCTCCGACGGCACCGGCAACGTCTCCGACGCCCAGATCAACGACCAGATCGCCGAGATGAACCAGGACTACGCCGGCGACGAGGCCCCAGGCACCGCCGCGAACACCCAGTTCTCGTTCACCCTGCAGGCCGTGCACCGCTGGCAGAACGACTCCTGGTTCAACGACCCGGACAGCGCCGCCGGCGAGCGGGCGCTGAAGTCCGCGACCCACGAGGGCGACTCCACCACGCTCAACATCTGGTCCACCAACACGAGCTACCTCGGCTACGCGACGTTCCCGTGGTGGTACTCGGGCGACCCGGAGCTCGACGGCATCATCATCCAGTGGGGTTCGCTGCCGGGCGGCCCGATCACGAACTACAACGAGGGCAAGACCGCCTCGCACGAGAGTGGCCACTGGCTCGGGCTCTATCACACCTTCGAGGGTGGTTGCGCCGCACCGGGTGACGAGGTCAGCGACACCGCGGCGCAGTCGTCGCCGACCGAGGGCTGCCCGGCGGGCCGGGACTCCTGCTCCGGCGGCGGCCTCGACCCGATCCACAACTACATGGACTACTCCTACGACTCCTGCTACGACCAGTTCACCCCCGGACAGGCGAGCCGGATGCAGGACGCCTGGGCCGCCTACCGCGGCTGAAGATCCACTTGAGACGGTGCCGCCGGGCCTTTTTCAGGCCTGGCGGCACCGTCTCTTGTGCAGGATCTCGCCGCAGCGGTAACCATGGAGAAAGGAGCCGGGAGCGACCTGGCACCATGATCGCAACACGCGGCAACGACGCCGGGTGATGAGATGAGTTAGGTGAGGGTGCGGGGATGACCGAAACGCCCGAGACGACACGTCCGGACGCGAACCTCGGACTGGACGGCGTGCCGCACACGGGTGAGGGACTCACCTCCGACGGCCACCTCGTCGAGCCGCAGGCCGACTCGTTCGGCCACGCGCGCTCCGCGCCGAAGTCCACGGACTGGTACAAGACCGCCGTCTTCTACGAGGTCCTCGTCCGGGCCTTCAACGACTTCACCAACGACGGCACCGGCGACCTGCGCGGCCTCGCCGACAAGCTCGACTACCTCCAGTGGCTCGGCGTCGACTGCCTCTGGCTGCCGCCGTTCTACGCCTCCCCGCTGCGCGACGGCGGCTACGACATCTCCGACTTCCGCGCGGTGCTGCCGGAGTTCGGCACCGTCGACGACTTCGTGCACCTGCTCGACCAGGCCCACCGGCGCGGCATCCGGGTGATCACCGACCTGGTCCTCAACCACACCTCCGACCAGCACCCGTGGTTCCAGGAGTCCCGCCAGCACCCGGACGGACCGTACGGCGACTACTACGTCTGGTCCGACTCCAACGAGGGCTACCCGGACGCGCGGATCATCTTCGTCGACACCGAGTCGTCCAACTGGACCTACGACCCGGTGCGCGGGCAGTTCTACTGGCACCGCTTCTTCACCCACCAGCCCGACCTCAACTTCGAGAACCCCGAGGTCGGGGACGCGATGATCGACGTCCTGCGGTTCTGGCTGGACCTCGGCATCGACGGCTTCCGGCTCGACGCGGTGCCCTACCTGTTCGAGGAGGAGGGCACCAACTGCGAGAACCTGCCGCGCACGCACGAGTTCCTCAAGCGCTGCCGCAAGGTCGTCGACGACGAGTTCCCCGGCCGGGTGCTGCTCGCCGAGGCCAACCAGTGGCCCGCGGACGTGGTGGCCTACTTCGGCGACCCGGACTCCGGTGGCGACGAGTGCCACATGGCGTTCCACTTCCCGTTGATGCCGCGCATCTTCATGGCCGTGCGCCGCGAGTCCCGCTTCCCGATCTCGGAGATCCTCGCCCAGACCCCGCCGATCCCGTCCGGCTCGCAGTGGGGCATCTTCCTGCGCAACCACGACGAGCTGACCCTCGAGATGGTCACCGACGACGAGCGCGACTACATGTACGCGGAGTACGCCAAGGACCCGCGGATGAAGGCGAACATCGGCATCCGCCGCCGCCTCGCGCCGCTGCTCGACAACGACGCCAACCAGATGGAGCTGTTCACCGCGCTCCTGCTGTCCCTGCCCGGCTCGCCGGTCCTGTACTACGGCGACGAGATCGGCATGGGCGACAACATCTGGCTCGGCGACCGCGACGCCGTCCGCACGCCGATGCAGTGGTCCCCCGACCGCAACGCCGGCTTCTCCCGCTGCGACCCGGGCCGCATCTACCTGCCGGTGATCGCCGACCCGGTGTACGGCTACCAGTCGGTCAACGTCGAGGCGCAGCTGAACAACAGCTCCTCGCTGCTGCACTGGACCCGCCGCATGCTCCAGGTGCGCCGCGAGCACCCGGCGTTCGGGCTCGGCGAGTTCACCGAGCTCGGCTCCTCCAACCCGAGCGTGCTGGCCTACCTGCGCCACCTGCCGGGCGACCCGGAGCACGGGGTCGAG
Organism: uncultured Actinomycetota bacterium; assembly: GCA_963841395.1. Lineage (GTDB taxonomy): Bacteria > Actinomycetota > Actinomycetes > Mycobacteriales > Pseudonocardiaceae > Actinophytocola. Next base: position 801,773 of record CAWJCX010000048.1, on the reverse strand, counting down.
GAGGATCTCGTGATCTGCGTGAACAACCTGTCCCGCTTCCCCCAGCCGGTCGAGCTGGACCTGTCCGAGCACAACGGGCGGGTGCCGGTGGAGCTCACCGGCGGGGTGCGGTTCCCGCCCATCGGCGAGTGGCCCTACCTGCTCACGCTGCCCGGACACGGGTTCTACTGGTTCCAGCTGACCACCGACACCGGTCCGGACACCGAGGAGGGCGAGACGACGTGATCGCCCACGGCGAGCTGGCCGAGGAGCTCGGCGGCACGTTACTGGCGTGGCTGGTCGACCAGCGCTGGTTCCGCGCGAAAGCGCGAGGCGCCGCCAGGGCACGCACGCTGCGGACCGCGACGCTCGTCGAGGGCGACCCGGCGCTGGTGCACGTGATCGTCGAGGTCGACGGCACCGACCTCTACCAGCTGCCGCTGGGGTTGCGCACCGAACTGCCCGAGCAGCTCGAGCACGTGGCGATCGGCCGCGTCGGCGACCGCGTGGTCTACGACGCCACGCACGACGCCGAGCTGATGACGCCGCTGCTCGACCTCGTCGGCGACGGCGTCTCGGTGGCGGGGCTGGAGTTCCGGCCAGAGCCGGGCGTCGAGCTGGACCGCGGGCTGCGGGCCCGGCCGGTCGGCGTCGAGCAGAGCAACACCTCGGTGGTCTACGGCAGCCAGTACATCCTCAAGCTGTTCCGCCGGCCCGATCCCGGCCCGAACCGCGACGTGGACCTGCACCGCGCGCTGCGCTCCGCGGGCGCCACGCACATCGCCGCGCCGCTCGGCGCGATCGTCGACGAGCGGGGCGACGAGCCGCTCGTGCTCGGCTTCCTGCAGGAGTTCCTGCCCAACACCGTGGAGGGCTGGTCGAGCGCCACGGCGAGCGTGCGTGACCTGCTCGCCGAGGGCGACCTGCACGCGGACGAGGTCGGCGGCGACTTCGCGGGCGAGGCGCACCGGCTCGGCACCGCCGTCGCCGAGGTGCACGCCGCGCTCGCCCGGGCCACCGGCAGCTCCGCGGTCGAGCAGGCCGGGGTCGAGGCCGAGGTCGACGCGATGCACGCCCGGCTGGACACCGTGCTGGCCGAGGTGCCGGAGCTGGCGGCGGACGAGGCCACGCTGCGCGCGGCGTTCGACGCGGTCCGCGGGATGCGCGAGCCGCTGGTGGTCCAGCAGGTGCACGGCGACCTGCACCTCGGTCAGGTGCTGCGCAGCACGACCGGCTGGGTGCTGATCGACTTCGAGGGCGAGCCCGCCGCCACTGTGGAACAGCGCCGCGCGCCGCGCACGCCGCTGCGCGACGTGGCGGCCATGCTCCGGTCCTTCGACTACGCGGCGTTCCACCTCCTGGCCGGCGGTTCCGGCCACACCGAGGCCGACCGGCAGCACACCGCCCGGGCCGGCGAGTGGGCCGACCGCAACCGCGCGGCGTTCTGCGACGGCTACGCGGAGGTGGCCGGCGACCCACGCGCGCAGCAGGCCCTGTTGCGGGCGCTGGAGCTGGACAAAGCGGTGTACGAGGTGCGCTACGAGTACCAGAACCGGCCCGACTGGCTCGCCATCCCTCTAGCGGCGATCCGCCGCCATAGTTAGCCTCAACTAAAGGGCTCCCAAAGGCGGGTGCCGCGTCCAACGAATCGGGGTGTCCAGGTGCGGATAGCGGATTTGTTGCGGCACAAGGGTTCTGACGTTGCGACGGTGCCACCCGGCATCTCGGTCGCGGGGTTGCTCGAGGATCTCGCGCGGCACAACGTCGGCGCCGTGGTCGTGTGCGACGACGCCGGCGCGGTCGTCGGCATCGTCTCCGAACGCGACGTGGTCCGGCAGCTGAACGAGCGCGGCGCCGAGCTGCTGCGCGCTCCGGTCTCGGAGATCATGACCACCACCGTGGTCACCTGCGAGCCGAGCGAGTCGGTGAACAGCCTCGCGTCGATCATGACCGAGCGGCGCATCCGGCACATGCCCGTGGTGACCGGCGGGAACCTGGTCGGCATCGTGAGCATCGGCGACGTGGTGAAGAGCCGCATCGAGCAGCTCGAGTCCGACCGCGAGCAGCTCGAGTCCTACATCGCCCAGGGCTGAATCACCCGGGTCGGTGAGGCGCGCCCGTTGGGCATGCGGTCTCCCGCAACGGCACAATGAACGGCGATGACTGATGTGAGCGCCGACCCGAGCGCGATGCCGCCCGACGACCTGCGCCGCCTGGTAACTGGCGCGCACCACGACCCGCACTCCGTGCTGGGCGTGCACTCCGTCGACACCACCGGAGCCGACACCACCGGAGGTGCCGGCACGGCGGTGGTGCGCACGTACCGGCCGGGGGCCAAGGCGGTCACGCTGCTCGCCGGCGAGCAGCGCCATCCGCTGGAGGAGACCGCGGACGGCGTGTTCACCGCGGCACTGACGGAGCAGCCCGGCGGGTACCTGCTCGAGGTCGACTACGGCGGCGACCCGGTGCTCGTCGACGACCCGTACCGGTGGCTGCCCACGCTCGGCGAGCTGGACCTGCACCTGCTGGGCGAGGGCCGCCATGAGCGGCTGTGGAATGTGCTCGGCGCGCACGTCCGTTCCTACGACACGCCAACGGGTCCGATCGAGGGGACGTCGTTCGCGGTGTGGGCGCCCAGCGCCCGCGGCGTGCGGGTGTGCGGCGACTTCGACGGCTGGGACGGCCGCGCCAACCCGATGCGCTCGCTCGGCTCGTCCGGCGTCTGGGAGCTGTTCATCCCCGGGCTGCCGCCCGGCACCAACTACAAGTTCCGCATCCTGGGCCAGGACGGCAGCTGGCGGGAGAAGGCCGACCCGATGGCGTTCGCCACCGAGGTGCCCCCCGCCACCGCGTCGAAGGTCGCCTCGTCGAGTCACGTGTGGACGGACGAGGAGTGGGTGGCCCGCCGCGAGGCCACCAAGTGGCACGCCGCGCCGATGAGCGTCTACGAGGTACACCTCGGCTCGTGGCGGCCGGGCCTGAGCTACCGCGACCTCGCCGGCGAGCTGGCCGACTACGTCGCCGAGCAGGGCTTCACCCACGTCGAGCTGCTGCCCGTCGCCGAGCACCCGTTCGGCGGCTCGTGGGGCTACCAGGTCACCTCGTACTACGCGCCGACCGCGCGGTTCGGCACCCCGGACGAGTTCCGCCACCTCGTGGACACGCTGCACGGCCGCGGCATCGGCGTGCTCATGGACTGGGTGCCGGCGCACTTCCCCAAGGACGCCTGGGCACTCGCGCGCTTCGACGGCACCGCGCTCTACGAGCACGCGGACCCGCGCCGCGGCGAGCACCCGGACTGGGGCACGCTCGTGTTCGACTTCGGCCGCACCGAGGTGCGCAACTTCCTCGTGGCGAACGCGCTGTACTGGATCGAGGAGTTCCACATCGACGGGCTGCGCGTGGACGCGGTCGCCTCGATGCTCTACCTCGACTACTCGCGCGAAGAAGGCCAGTGGCTGCCGAACGTCCACGGTGGACGGGAGAACCTGGATGCCGTGCGGTTCCTGCAGGAGCTGAACGCGACCGTCTACAAGCACCACCCGGGCGCGATCATGGTGGCCGAGGAGTCGACCGCCTGGCCCGGCGTCACCCGGTCCACCCACCTCGGCGGGCTAGGCTTCGGGTTCAAGTGGAACATGGGCTGGATGCACGACACGCTCAGCTATGTCGGCCACGACCCGGTGCACCGGACCTACCACCACAACGAGGTCACCTTCTCGCTGATGTACGCGTGGAGCGAGAACTTCGTGCTGCCGCTGTCACACGACGAGGTGGTGCACGGCAAGGGTTCACTGTGGACGCGGATGCCGGGCGACGACTGGAACAAGGCGGCCGGGGTGCGCTCGCTGCTCGCGTTCATGTGGGCACACCCGGGCAAGCAGCTGCTGTTCATGGGCGGCGAGTTCGGCCAGCCCCAGGAATGGTCGGAGGGCCGCTCGCTCGACTGGCACCTGCTCGAGTCGCCGCTGCACGGCGGGATCCAGCGCCTCGTCGGCGACCTGAACCGGCGCTACCGGGAGAACTCCGCGCTGTACGCGGCGGACACCACGCCGGCGGGCTTCGCGTGGATCGACGCGAACGACTCGGCGAACAACGTGGCGAGCTTCCTGCGCTACGACCCGGCGGAGCCGGGCGGCGTGGTGGCCTGCGTGGCCAACTTCTCCGGCCACCCGCACCGGGACTACCGCGTCGGACTCCCCCAGGCCGGCCGGTGGCGCGAGGTGCTGAACACCGACGCGGAGACCTACGGCGGCTCCGGCTGGGGCAACATGGGCGGCGTCGAGGCGGAGGGCAACCCGTGGCACGGCCAGCCGGCGTCCGCGTTGCTGCAGCTGCCGCCGCAGGGCGTGCTCTGGCTGGTACCGGAGGCGTAGCCGTTCACCTTGCGCACCCGGGTTGACATGACCTGCGTCACGTTCGCGCGCCCTGACAGCCGTCGTCCCAGGTCAGGGAGTTGGCGCCGCAGGCGGAAATCACCCGCGTGCGGCGTTCCGCTTTGACCAGCCGTGCACGCCGGTGGCCGCGGTTCAACGTGGCGGCGCCCCGGAGAGTCACCTCGTTGTGGGCCGGTGGAGGACCGGTCCCGGAGGGGATCAGCAGATGCGCACGACGAGGAACACCGTCATCCGGACCGTCCTGACCGCCACCGCGGCGGGCGTGCTCACCGCGACCGCCGCGTGCGACCCGCTCGTGACGACGCCGCAGTCCGCGCCCGCGACGACCGGGCAGGACGCCGCCGCCCGCGACGTCGACCGGGCCGGAGTCCTCCGGCAGCGGCGTCGCCGAGCCCGACCACGGCAGCGGCACGGAGAGCTCGGTCGTCGAACCGGACCACGGTGACGGCACCGAGACCTCCGTCGCCGAACCCGACCACGGCACGCGGTCGTGCTGGGTCAGCGACGTCGAGCCGGAGCCACTGGTCGTCGACCACTCGGATCCGGACCAGTGGCTCGGCACCGTGACGATCACCAACGTCGGCACGGACACCTGCGCGGTGTCGGGCAGCAGCAAGGTCTACCCGGTGCTGCCGAACGGCGAGTGGCTCGACCTCGCGCCGACGGCTTTCGACGACACCCCGCCCGGCGACATGGTCGCGCTCGAGCCGGGCGAGCGGGCGACGCTGTGGCTGCGGTTCGGCTCGGCGGCCGAGGGCACGGAGTCCGGGCACTGCCCGTCCCCGGCGGAGCTGTGGGTCGTGCTGCCGGGCGAGTCGAAGTCGCTGGAGGTGTGGCATCCCGAGGACGCCGACTCGCTGCCGCCCGTGTGCGGTGAGAACTACGGCGTGAGTGACTGGTCGGCGGCCTGACCCGCCATCATCGGGGGCATGCGCCGCTACCGGGAGCTCCTCTCCACGCCAGGCGTGCTCCGGCTGACGCTCGCGGTGCTGCTGAGCCGGGTCACCACGTCGATGCTGAACCTGGCGCTGCTCGTCGCCGCCACCCGGGCCTACGGCTACGCCGCGGCCGGCCTCGTGCTGACGGCGTTCGCGGCGAGCACGGCGGTGGCCGGGCCGGTGCGGGGGCGCATCGCCGACCGGCGCGAGCCGCGCCAGGTGATGCTGGTCCTGCTCGCCGGGCACTCGGTCGCCTACCTCGGCCTGCTCGCGTGCCTGCTGTTCGCCACGCCGGTCGCGCCCCTGCTGGCGGCCGCGGCGCTGCTCGGGATCACCGTGCCACCGGCCGGGCCGGTGGTGCGCGGGGCGTGGCCGAACCTGGTGCCACCCGCGCGGCTGCCCACCGCGTACGCGTTCGACGCCGCCCTGAACACCACGACGTTCGTGTCCGGCCCGATGGTCGCCGGCGGGCTGCTGCTGGCGCTGCCGGCGGTGGCCGTCGTCGCGATCACCGCCACGCTGAAGGTGATCGGCGACGCGCTGGTGGCGCTCGCCCCGGCGCTGCGCCGCCCCGAGCCGGCCGGGCCGCGGCGGCGGGGGCTCCTCGGCCCGCTCGCCGACGGCCGGATCCGGTTGCTGCTCGGGATGATCGCGCTCGACACGTTCGCCTTCGGCTGCCTGGAGATCACCGCGGTGGCCGCCACGTCCGGGCAGGGTTCGGCGGGCGTGTTCACCAGCCTGCTCGCGCTCGGCGGCGTGGGCAGCGGGATCGCCTACGGCGCGCGGACGTGGCCGGGCGGGCCGCGGGCGCAGCTGCTGGTGCTGCACTCCGGTGCGGCGCTGGCGCTCGCCTGCGGCGCGCTCGCCCCGCCGGCCGGCGCCGGGTTCGCGGGGATCGGCGCCGCGTTCCTCACCGCCGGCCTGCTCACCGGGCCGGTGGAGACCGTGCAGCAGGTGCTCGTCGGCGAGGTCAGCGCGGCCGGCCAGCGGGTCGAGGCGTTCGCGTGGGTGTACGCGACCATGTGGGCCGGCTTCGGGATCGGCACGACGGTCGCGGGCCGGCTCGCCGAATCCGGCGGGACAACCGCGACCCTGCTCGCCGCGGCCGCGGGCCAGCTCGCGATAGTGCTGGTGGCGGCACTCGCCGTGGCCGGATTGCGACGTCCGGCAACCCCGGCGGCACCAGGGCGGGCACACTAGAGGGCGTGCGCATCCGACTCGCCCGGCTGACCGCCCCGCTCGTCGTGCTCGGCGTGCTGGGCGCGTCGGCGTGCACCACCGCCATCGACGGCACCCCGACCAGCTCCGGGTCGGTCATCACGCAGACCGACCCCGACCAGCCCGGCGGCGTCGACCCGTCGTTCGTGAAGAACACCGACAACGGGCCGATCGACCGGCTGGCCGCGGCGGTGCTCACCGACGTGCGGTCGTTCTGGACCGAGACGTTCCCGAAGACGTTCGACGGCGACTGGGACGACCTGTCCGGCGGCTACTACTCGGTGGACACCTCGAACGACAAGTCGCCGAAGCCGCCGTGCGTGGACCAGGCGAGCGACGTGGAGGGCAACGCCTTCTACTGCCCGACCGCCGACGCGATGGCCTGGGACCGGGCCGCGCTGTTACCCGTGCTCAAGGAGCGCTTCGGCGAGGCCGCGGTGATGCTGGTGCTCGCGCACGAGATGGGCCACGCGGTGCAGCGCCGCGCCGGGCTGTCCGTGGAGAAGCAGCAGGCCGACCCGACCAAGTACCCGACGATCCTCATCGAGGCGCAGGCCGACTGCTACGCCGGCGCGTTCGTGCGCTGGGTCGTCGACGACAACGCCACCTACCTGCACGTGGCGAAGGACCGGCTGGACGCCGCGCTGGAGTCACTGATCACGTTCCGGGACCCGATCGGCACCGAGCAGACCGACGAGGGCGCGCACGGCGACGCGTTCGACCGGGTGTCGGCGTTCCAGGACGGCTACGACTCGGGCGCGAAGCTGTGCCGCGAGATGAGCGTGGACAACCGCACGTTCACCCAGACCGGCTTCATCGACCAGGCCGACGCGGCCAGCGGCGGCAACCTCGCCTTCGACCAGATGCTCGACTCGGTGACGCCCAAGCTCAACGACTACTTCAAGGGACTCGTCACCCAGCGCGGCAAGCAGTGGCGCCAGCCGAAGCTGACCCCGACCGACCAGGACCCGGACTGCACGCAGGCCGACCAGGGGCCGGTCGCGTACTGCCCGGACGACGCCGAGATCGACTACGACACCGAGGACGAGCTGCCGAAGATCCACACCACGATCGGCGACTTCGCCACCGGCACGCTGCTCGCGAGCCGCTACGCGCTGGCCGCGCTCGCCGACCTGCAGAAGCCGACCGAGGGTGCGGACACCCAGCACGACACCGTCTGCCTGGCCGGCTCGTTCACCGGGTCGCTGCTCGGGCTCGACCAGCAGTACCTGTCGCCGGGCGATCTCGACGAGGCGATCCAGGTGCTGCTGACCTACGACTACGCGACCCGCGACGTCGCCGGCAAGGGCATCGCGACGGGCTTCGAGCGGGTGCGGTCGTTCCGCAAGGGCGTCCTGGAGAGCGACAAGGCCTGCGGCCTGGACTGAAACCGCGCGGCCCGCCGGTACGTCGTACGCCTTGCCGTGCCAGTAAGGTGCGGCGAGCGTTTTCAAGTCGGGGTAGGCGGAGGGGTTGCGATGAGGGGTGCGTTGCGGACCGGACTGGCGCTGGCCACGGTCACCGCGTCGGTCGTGTTGCTGGGGGGCTGCGCGGGTCAGCAGATCGAGGGGACGCCGCAGGCGATGGCGGACATCGACACCACGAACGCGGGTGGTCTCGAGGTCAGCGACGACGGTCCGAGCGGCCCGCGCGACGGCGTCGAGGACGCGAAGCTCACCGTCGAGGGCACGACCGGCGACGAGATGGACCGCATCGCCACCAACGCGATCGCGGACCTGTACGACTACTGGCACGAGCACCTGCCGGGCGACTTCGGCACGGAGTTCAAGGAGATCCAGCGGCTCGTGTCGTACGACTCCAACGGCGCCGGCGTGACGATCTGCGGGGCGAGCACCGCCGGCCTGGTCAACGCGTTCTACTGCGGCGGCAACGGCGAGGACGCGATCGCCTGGGACCGCGGCGAGCTGCTGCCGATGCTCAACGACCAGTTCGGCCCGATGTCGGTGGTCGGCGTGCTGGCCCACGAGATGGGGCACGCGGTGCAGTTCCGGCTCGGCGAGAAGAGCAACATGAGCGAGAGCTCGCCGACGATCGTGCGCGAGCAGCAGGCCGACTGCTACATGGGCAACTTCTTCAAGTACGTGGCCGAGGACGACTCCAAGCACTTCCAGATCAACACGGGCAAGGGCCTCAACGACATCCTCGCCACGCTGTTCTTCATCCGCGACCCGGCGGGCCTGGACCACAAGACCGAGGGCGCGCACGGTCTGGCGTTCGACCGCGTGTACGCGTTCCAGGAGGGTTTCTCCAACGACCCGCAGCGGTGCGCGGACATGGACGAGCAGGAGATCGAGGACCGGATCGCCGAGAAGGAGCGCGACGTCGACGACGAGGCCGTCGGCGGTGACATCGACCCGATCGAGTACCTGGACAAGCTGCAGGCGAGCCTCGACGCGGCGTTCAAGGACAACGGCTCGGACGCCCCGAAGATCACCGACAACGGCTCGACCTGCGACAGCGGCGAGGCGACGAGCCCGGTCACGTACTGCCCGGACGACAACGTGGTCGGCATCGACGCCGACGCCCTGCGCGAGATCGCCGCGAAGCCCAACCCGGACGCGGCGCCGGGCGCGGACGACAGCGGCGGGCTGGGCGACTTCGCGGCGTTCGCGGAGATCGCGTCCCGGTACGCGCTGTCGATCCAGAAGTCGCTCGACGCTCCGCTGGACGACGACAAGGCGGGCCTGCGGACCGCGTGCCTGACCGGCGCGTGGGCGGCGTTCACCAACCAGGAGGGCCAGAACCTGCGCCTCGCGGTGGGCGACCTGGACGAGGCGGTGGCCGAGCTGCTGCAGGAGGAGAGCCTGATCGCCGCGGACGTGAACGGCAAGCAGGTCGTGTCCGGCTTCGCCCGGGTCGAGGCCTTCCGGCGCGGCTTCATCGAAGGCTCCGGGCCGTGCACGGAGGACTTCTCCTAGACCCTGAACGAAGAACGCCCCCGGCCGGCTGGCCGGGGGCGTTCTTCGTTCACCGCGTCAGTACAGGGCGCTGGCCAGGTCTCGCCGTGCCTTGGCCACGCCGGGGTCCTCGGGCGGGAACAGGCCGAACAGCTCCACCAGGTGCGTTCGCGCCCGGTCGCGGTCCGGGCCGCTCGTCCGGCGGATGACCGACAGCAGGCGCGCGAACGCCTGCTCCACCCGCTGGCTCGCCAGCTCGACGTCGGCCGCCGAGAGCTGGGCGTCGATGTCCTCCGGTGAGGTGTCCGCGCGGACGATCACCGACGGGTCCGCCGCCTCGGCCCGGGCCAGGAAGCGGACCTGCGCCAGCGCGGCCTTCGCCTGCTCGTTCGCCGGTTCGGTGTCCAGGATCTTCTGGTAGGCCGCCTCCGCCGTCGCGTAGTCGCCCTGCTCGAAGGCCGTCTCGGCCTCGGTGAACCGCGTGTCCTCGGGCTCGGGCTCCGGCTCGGCGGCGGGCGGGGCGCCCTCCTCGGCGATCCGGATGCCGGGCAGGCGGTCGCGCAGTGCGTCGAGCAGCGCGCCGAGCCACTGCCTGATCTGCGGCTCCGGCTGCGCCCCGGCGAACGCCTCGACCGGCTGCCCACCGGCGATGGCGACGACCGTCGGGATGGACTGGACCCCGAACAGCTGCGCGATCCGCGGGTTCGCGTCCACGTCGATCTTCGCGAGGATCCAGGCGCCGTTGCTCGCCTGGGCCAGCCGCTCCAGCAACGGGGACAGCTGCTTGCACGGCTCGCACCACTCGGCCCACAGGTCGACGACCACCGGGACCTGCAACGACCGTTCGACGACGTCCGTCTGGAAGGTCTCCTCGGTGACCTCCATGACGAACCCGTCCGAGGGCTCGGCGGGCGCGCCGGAAGCCGGCGCCCCGGGTGCGGACGGCGCCGGGCCCGGCCCTCTGGACGCGTCCGCCCGGGCCTTGAGCGCGGAAAGATCGACAGCTCCGGACAGTGCGGCCGACAGAGCTGCGGTTTGACGTGGGTCTGGCCTTGTCACGTTTCTATCCTGGCACGAGGCGTCAGCTACTCCGCGAGGTGCTGCTCGATGCGCTCCACCTTGGCCGTCAGCTGGTCGGTGTGGCCGGGGCGGATGTCGGCCTTGAGCACGAGGCTGACCCTCGGCGCGCCCTGCTGCACGACCTCGACCGCCCGCTTGACCACCGCCATCACCTCGTCCCACTCCCCCTCGATCGTGGTGAACATGCTCGTCGTCTCCGACGGCAGGCCCGACTCCCGCACGACGCGCACCGCCTCCGCGACGGCCTTGCTCACGCTGTCCGACTCGCCACCCGCGGGGGCCACACTGAACGCGACTAGCACGGCTGCTCCTCTCCCGAGTGGAACTGTGCCTGGGCACCCTTTCGGGTACCGACTGGTAACTTCAACCGCCATGAGCCGAGTGCTGCCGTTCGACCCGATCGCCCGTGCGGCCGAGCTGTGGTCCGAACGAGTGGGCCCGTCCGGCACGATGGCCGCGGTCACCAGCATCATGCGGGTCCAGCAGGTGCTGCAGTCCGCTGTGGACGCCGCATTGCGGCCGCACGGGCTGACCTTCGCCCGCTACGAGGCGCTCGTCCTGCTCACCTTCTCCAAGCGCGGCAGCCTGCCGATGCGGGTGATGGGCGAGCGCCTGCAGCTGCACCCGACGAGCGTGACCAACATCGTCGACCGGCTCGAGGCCGACGGGCTGGTCAAGCGCCTGCCCCACCCGACCGACCGGCGCACCACGCTCGCGGAGATCACCGAGGCCGGCCGCGAGCGCCGCGAGGAGGCCACCGCCGCGGTCACCGAGATCGACTTCGGCCTGCGCGGCCTCACCGAGCGGCAGACCACGCCAGCTGACCGACCTGCTGGCCAAGGTCCGCAAAGCAGTCGGCGACTTCGACGACGACTGAGCCTCCGGGTAGGCTAGCTGTCCTCCCACTGGAAGACCTTCGCGGCGATCGCGCCGACCACCACGACGAACCCGGTCAGCACCAGGCACGGCACGACGAGCGCGCTCGGCGCCCTGGCCGCGCACCAGGAAGTCCATGATCCCGTCGTTCATGTGCCGCAGCGGGAACACCTTCGAGACCGTCTGCATCCACGCCGGCGCCTGGTCGATCGGGAAGAACGTGCCGGACAGGAACGCCATCGGCAGCACCACGATGTTCGCCGCGCCGGTGGCCGCCTCCTCGGTCTTGCAGAACGCGCCGACCAGCATGCCGATCGCGAAGAACGCCAGGATGCCCAGCAGGAACACCGGGATCGCGAGCGCCCAGGTGCCGGTCAGCTGCAGCCCGAACACCGGCAGCGCGCCGATCCCGAGGAAGATCAGCGCCTGCACGATCGCGACGCCGATCGTGACCACCACGCGTGAGGTGAGCACCGTCGAGGCGTGCACCGGGGCGAGCCGGATCCGGCGCAGCACCTGCTTCTTGCGCCAGCTCACCAGCGTCAGCGCGGCGCCGAACACCGCGGTGACCGCGACGCCCCAGGACATGATCCCCGGCGTGATGTACTGGATCGGCTTGAGCGAGGAGTCCTCGACGTTCGCACCGTCCACCCGGAACTTCGGCGCCTCGCCGGTCGCCTCCTGGTTCATCTGGCTGACCACGCCCTGCACGATCCCGCTGATCGTGCCGGCCTGGGTCTGGTCGCTCTGCGCGAACCGGTAGGTGACCGCGTCGCCGTCCTCGGCGACCACCGCCGGCAGGTCGCCGTCCTTGACCTTCTGCACGGCCTCGTCGAGGCTGTCGTGCCGCTCGAGCTCGAACGCGCCGGTCTGCTCCAGCGCGGCGATCACCGGGCCGTCGCCGACGACGCCGATGTCGATCTTCTCCGTGCCCGCGTCGCGGAACAGCAGGCCGAACACGACGAGGAACATCAGCGGGAAGACGAACGTGAAGAACAGCGTCGCCTTGTCCCGGTAGAACCCCTTGAGCATGGCGAGCGCGAGGCTCTTGAACGCGGTCACGCCCGGTACTCCCGTCCGGTCAGGTCGAGGAAGACGTCCTCGAGCGTGGCGGTGCGCACCTGCAGGCCGGCGAGCGCGCCCTTCTCGGCCAGCGCCGTGAGCACCTCGGCGGGCCGGCGGGTGGAGATCGTCACGGACTGGTCGTCGGCGCTCACGTCGTCCGCGCCGGGCAGCGCGTCGGCGTCCGATGTGGACAGCGTGCCGCGCTCGAGGATCACGTGGGTCGGCGCGTCCAGGCCGCGGACGAGCGCGGCCGGCCGGTCCATGGCGAGGATCCGCCCCTTGTCCATGATCGCCACCCGGTCGCAGAGGATCTCGGCCTCGTCCAGGTAGTGGGTCGTGTAGACGATCGTCTTGCCGCGCTCCTGGATCGCGCGCAGCACGTCCCAGAGGTTGCGCCGGGCCTGCGGGTCCAGCGCCGCGGTCGGCTCGTCGAGGAACACGACGTCCGGGTCGTGCACGAGCGCGCAGGCGATCGAGAGCCGCTGGCGCTGGCCGCCGGAGAGCTTGTCCTCGCGGGTGTCCGCCTTGTCCGCGAGCCCGACGAGCTCGAGCATCTCGTGCGCCCGCGCGGCGCCGACGCCGTACAGCGAGGCGAACGTCTCCAGCTGCTCGCGCGCGGTGAGCTTCTCGAAGAACGCCGACGCCTGCAGCTGCACGCCGATCCGCGGCAGCAGCGACACCTTGCGCGGCCACGGCGACTCGCCGAGCAGGCGCACCGTCCCGGAGTCGGGCTCGCGCAGCCCCTCGATGATCTCGAGCGTCGTCGTCTTGCCCGCTCCGTTCGGCCCGAGGATGCCGAAGAACTCCCCCTCGGCGACCGACAGCGTCACGCCGTCGACCGCCTTCAGGTCCCCGTACGCCTTGCGGACGTCCTCGACCACCACCGCGGCGTTCCCTGTCTCGACCACGGGCGAGAACATAGCCGAGTACGCGGCGGAACCAGCCGGCCACGACCCCGATTCGCCACCAAAGGAGAGCCAGATCTATCCGAAGGTCGAACCGTACGCACACGGCATGCTCGACGTCGGCGACGGGAACCACGTCTACTGGGAGCAGTGCGGCAATCCGGACGGCAAGCCCGCAGTCGTCCTGCACGGCGGCCCGGGCTCGGGCTGCACGCCGGGCCACCGCCGCTGGTTCGATCCGGACGCCTACCGGATCGTGCTGCTGGACCAGCGCAACTGCGGACGCAGCACCCCGCACGCGAGCGACCCGGCGACCAGCCTGGCCACGAACACCACCGAGCACCTGCTGGCCGATCTCGAGCTGCTCCGGTCGCACCTGGACATCGGGCGCTGGCTGGTGTTCGGCGGCTCCTGGGGGTCCGTGCTCGGCCTCGCCTACGCGCAGCGGTTTCCCGACCGGGTGTCCGAGCTTGTCCTCTTCGCCGTGGCGACCGGGCGGCAGGCCGAGGTGGACCTGCTCACCCGCGGCCTCGGCCCGCTCTTTCCCGAGGCGTGGGCGCGGTTCCACGACGCTGCCGGTGACGCGAACATTCCCGCCGGCTTCGCCCGCCGGCTCGCCTCGCCGTCGGCCGACGAGCGCGCGGCGGCGGCCCGGGAATGGTGTACCTGGGAGGACACGATCACCCCGACCGCGGGACCGAGCCGCCGGTACGAGGATCCCGTCTTCCGGCTGGCCTTCGCGCGGATCGTCACCCGCTACTGGTGCGCGGCCACTTCCTCGGCCCCGACGGCGCGATCCTCGCCGGCGCCGGGCGGCTCGCCGGGATCCCGGGCGTGATCGTGCAGGGTCTGCTGGACTTCGGGAACCTCGCCGGGACGCCGTGGTTGCTGGCGCACGCCTGGCCGGACGCGGAGCTGATCGTGGTCGACGAGGGGGCGCACGAGACCGCCACCCGCGGCATGGCGGGCGCGTTGCTGGCGGCCACGGACCGGTTCGCCCGAAGGGCCTAACCTCAGAAAACCGCTGAACCGAACGGCACGCGCGCCCGTGGTGGGAGATGAACAAACCTCGCGCCGCCAACGCGAGATGACAGCCGTCGGACGCAAGGGGACTCCTGTGTCTCGCAACCAGCTCGTGGTCTCGGCCGCCCTCACGGCCCTCGCCATGGTCACGCTCAGCGCCTGCGCGGGCGCCGGCAACGGGAGCGAGCAGTACGTCGAGCCGGCGAACGCCGCCGTCGTCGAGCCGGTCGCGCCGGCGGTCGCGGCGCCGTTCACGCTCACCGCGGTCGAGAAGGACGGTCTCGGCACGATCGTCACCGACCAGGACGGCATGACGCTCTACCGCTACGACCTGGACTCCGCCGAGCCGCCGCAGTCCAACTGTGCCGAGGACTGCGCCAGCACCTGGCTGCCGGTGCCCGCCGTGCGCGAGGTGCGCGTCGACGGCCTCGACGACAACGTCGTCGGCCGGGTGCAGCGCTCCGACGGCTCCACCCAGCTCACGGTCGCCGGCTGGCCGGCCTACCGGTTCACCGGCGACACCGCGGCGGGCCAGACCAACGGGCAGGACAAGGGTGGCCAGTGGCACGCGCTCACCCCGCAGGGCGGCAGGGCCGGGAGCCCCGCCCGGATCGCCGCCGCCGACGTGCCCGGCTTCGGCGCCGCGCTGACCGACCAGGACGGCATGACGCTGTACCTGTTCACGAAGGACACCAAGGCCCCGTCGAAGGCGACCTGCGCGGACGCGTGCGCCGACATGTGGCCGCCGCTGCTCGCCGCCGACGGCCTGCGGGTGTCCGGAATGGACAAGGCGCTCATGGGCACGGTGACCCGACCGGACGGCCGCACGCAGGTCACCGTCGGCGGCTGGCCGGTCTACCGGTTCACCGGCGACGCCGCCGCCGGCCAGACGAACGGCCACGGCATCGGCGGCCGGTGGTTCGTGATCGAGCCGGCGGGCTGCAAGTCGTCCGCACCGGTCGCGCCGCAGACGCCCGAGGGGGCTACGGAGACGGCCCAGCCCGACACTGGATCCGGCTACTGATTCTCCCGCGGTGAGAAACCGGACCGGGTGCTCGCAGCCAGCGTGCACCCGGCCCGGCGCACCTACCTCCGGGCGCCCTTGAGCAGGTTGCCCTCCGTCGACAGGTAGTGGTCGCGGTAGTCGAACCGCTTCGCGTCGCCGAAGATCAGGTAGTAGTACTTCAGCTGCTCGGACCACCAGTAGCCCGGGCAGAAGTCGCCGCGTACGGGCGGGTTCGTCGTGACGTCGTCCAGGATCGTGAAGCCGTACCGGACCTTCGAGGTGCGCTTCATCTCGTCGAAGTGCTTCTTCGCGCGCCGCCGGTACAGCTCGTCGTGCGTGATCAGCCACAGGCTGAACGCGGCGTCGGCGAACTCCGGACGCAGCTGGTTTCCCTTGCTGGTGGCGGCGAGCGTGGTGTAGTCGATGCCCTCGGGCAGCACGCCGTAGCGGTCCTGCACGACGTTCCACGAGTCGTGGTAGCGCTTGCCCTCGACCACCTCGCCGCCCTCGGCGAGCAGCCCGCCGAAGAACGACCCGAGCTCGCTCTGCGTCCGGCTGACGATGGCCCCGGTGAACGCGTCGACCTGGGCGAACCACAGGTGCCCGCCGACCATCTCGGACTGGTGGTTGAGGATGCCGGCGACCAGGGTGTCGTACCAGGCCTTGAGGTCCGCGTCGCCGAAGAGCTTCCAGCCGTCGTAGAGGTACTCGTAGTACGAGTCCGCGGGCGGGCCGACCGTCGCCGTGGTGTTGAGCCACTCCCCGGTCTCCGCGTGCACCGCGTACGGCAGCAGGTCCAGCGGGCTGCGGTTGTCGAAGGTGACCCGGAACGCGCGCTTGGCGGCGTCGAAGTACTTGCGATCACCGGTCCAGTCGGACAGGGCGCCGAACTCGGTGATGTAGGTGCCGGTCTCGGCGAGGTTGGTCTCGGGCTCGCTCACCGCGCCGGTCGCGAGGTTCACGTAGCGGTAGGGGATGCCGGTGGGGGACGAGGAGAACGCGGGTAAGAGCCGGTCGCCGAGGTCGCCGGCCAACTCGAGCAGCCACGGGCGGCGGGTGCAGTGGTAGGCCGATAACAGGCCGCCGAGCAGCCGGATGTTGGTCTCGAACAGCTGGAACGGCGCGTCCACGTCGACGCGTAGGTTGCGCCGCACCCAGCGCAGGCCCTCCTCGAGCTCCGCGTCGAGCTCCATCAGCCAGAGCGTGTCCAGCGCCTCGACGATCGTGAGGCCCATCGGGTGGCCGTCGACGAAGAACTCCTCGAACCCGCCGCTCACCGGCTTGATCTGGTCGTGCCCGAACGCCTTGTCCACATAGGAACGCCACGCCCAGCGGGTCTGGTTCCGCACGTCGTTCGCCACGGGTAACCACGAGCCCGGCGGGGCGGCCGAGGCACCCGGGGCGTTGACCACCCCCGCCGCGCCGAGCCCGGCGGCCGCGCCGAGCAGTCCGAGGAACCTTCTGCGATGCAGGGATGGACGCATCGGGTACTCCTGACAACCTTGTCGGTACATTCTTGCGGTCTAGACCACCATGCGGAGAATTCCCCACGACGTCAAGACATTGACAAGTCCGTACGCGGCGTAGTCGAATCGGTGGATCATGACAACGTTGTCCAACGAGCGGGGCCGACGGGTCCGCCGGGCCACCATGAACGACGTGGCACGGCTCGCGGGCGTGAGCATCAAGACCGTGTCGCGGGTAGTCAACGACGAGCCAGGGGTGCACGCAGACACCGCCGAGCGGGTCGTGTCCGCGATCGCGCGGCTGGGGTTCCGGCGCAACATCGGCGCGCTCAACCTGCGCCGCGGCTCCTCGACGGGCACGATCGGGCTCGTGCTGGAGGACGTGGCCAACCCGTTCTACTCGGGGCTCACCCGGGCCGCCGAGGAGGTCGCGCGGCGGTTCGGCCGCCAGGTGCTGACCGGCTCGTCCGACGAGGACCCGGCCCGCGAACGCGAGCTGTCGCTGGAGTTCTGCGCGCGGCGGGTGGACGGGCTGATCGTCGTGCCGGCCGGCCAGCAGCACGGGCACCTGATGCCGGAGATCGCGTCGGGCACGCCGGTCGTGTTCGTCGACCGGCCGCCCGGCGACGTGGTCGCGGACACCGTGCTGGTGGACAACGCCGCGGGCGCCGCGGGCGCGGTCGCGCACCTGGCGTGCCACGGCCACCGGCGGATCGCGTTCGTCGGCGACGCGCCGGCGATCTTCACCGCGGCCGAGCGGCTGCGCGGGTTCCGCGAGGGGCTCGCGACGGCCGGCCTGCGCTACGAGGAGCGGCTGGTCGCGATGGGCCCGCACACCGCGGACGGGGTCGCGACGGCGCTGCGCCGGATGCTCGCCGGCCGGTCGCCGGCCACCGCGTTGATCACCGGCAACAACCGGATCACCGTGGCCGCCCTGCGCGCACTCGCGACGCTGCCCACCCGGCCCGCGCTGGTCGGGTTCGACGACTTCGAGCTCGCCGACCTGCTCGACCCGCCGGTGAGCGTGGTCGCGCTGGACCCCGGCGTGCTCGGCAAGGCCGCCGCGGAGCTGCTGTTCGTCCGCCTGGACGGCGACGACTCACCACCCCGCCGGATCGTCCTGCCGGTCCGGCTCATACCTCGTGGATCAGGAGAGACAAGCCCGTGAGTTCTCAGATCGACGGCCGGCGGCCGGTGCGGCTGCCGGCCAACCAGCCCGAGCGGTTCTACCGCGGCGGCGCGGCCATCGCGGAGCTGCGTGGCTCGGCGGCGCGCGAGTTCGGGCCGGAGGACTGGGTGGCGTCGTGCACGACGCTGCACGGCTCGCCCGACCTCGGGCTCTCGGTGCTGCCGGACGGGCGGCTGCTGCGCGACGCGGTCGCGGAGCACGCGGACGCCTGGCTCGGCGCGGCGCACGTCGCGCGGTTCGGCGCGGACCCCGCGCTGCTGGTGAAGCTGCTCGACGCGGGCCAGCGGCTGCCGGTGCACTGCCACCCGTCGGACGAGTTCGCGGCGGCGCACTTCGGCTCGCGGTACGGGAAGACGGAGGCCTGGGTGGTGGTCAGCGCGTCCGGGCCGGACGCAGGAGTCCACATCGGATTCACCGAGGACGTCGACGCGGACACCGTGGCCGGCTGGGTGACCGGCCAGGACTCCGACGCGATGCTGGGCGCGCTGAACCAGGTGACCGTCCGTCCCGGCGACACGGTGTTCGTGCCCGCCGGGGTGCCGCACGCGATCGGCGCCGGGGTGTTCATCGTGGAGCTGCAGCAGCCGACGGACCTCTCGGTCACGTTGGAGTGGAAGGGTTTCCTCGACGCGGAGGCCGGCGGGCACCTGGGCATCGGGTTCGAGACCGCGCTCGGGTGCGTCGACCGGTCCGGGTGGGACGAGGACCGGCTCGGCTCCCTGGTGCGCCACCAGGAGGACACGGGCGCGCCGGTGCGCGACCTGTTCGGCCAGCCGGCGCAGGGCTTCTTCGGGGCGGAACGGGTGCGCGGCGGCGCGGAGCTGGAGCCGTCGTTCGGCGTGCTGGTGGCGCTGTCGGGCACCGGGGTGCTGCACACCGAGCACGCGGGCGACGTGCCGGTCTCCCGCGGGGACACGTTCGTGCTGCCCCACGCGGCCGGCGCGGTCACGGTGGCCGGCGACCTGGTGGCCGTCCGGTGCCTGCCGCCTAGCTCAAACCCATGAAGCCCTCGGTCGCGTTGACCCCGCGGTACAGGTGCGGCGCGAAGCGGCCCATGCCCTGCGCGATGGGGACGATGAACTTGACGTTGGTGCCCAGCGGCATCCGGTAGCCGCCCTGGACGCCCTGGCGCTCCCACAGGTGCGCGAGCTCGGGGTGCCGCCCGGCGAACGACGGGTCCGCGGGGTACAGGTCGAGGCGGACGTGCGCGCGCTCGCCGGCGATCTTGTCGTTCACGGCGCCGCCGACCTTGTCGCCGATGCTCTCCGAGCCGACCTGGCGCGGGCTGTGCTTGCTGACCGACACGGCGGCGAGCTCGGTCCACGGGATGGCCCAGGGCGCGCCTTTCGGGTCGTCCCACCGGATGCCGGCGGGCTCGAAGACGAGCTTGCGCGGCCGGAACACCGCCTCCCGCCGGATGATGACGAACACGGCGGGCAGGAGGAACAGCACGCCGATCACGGTGACCGCGATCCCGATGCCGATGCCGCCGTCGACCGCCCCGGCGAGCCCGGAGACGACCGCGATCAGCCCGAGCGCCCCCGCCACGACCGCCCCGACGACCGCCCGCTTGCCGTTGGTACTACCGACATCGACGACGACCGCGCCAGGCCCATAGCCCTGCGCGACACCAGGCCCCATCCCGTGCGGCATACCCGGCGCCATCCCTGGAGCCATCCCGGGCGCCACGCCCCAAGCCGTTCCAGGCGCCGCACCCGGCGCCATTCCGGGTGGCATTCCAGGTGTGGAGCCAAAAGCCGTTCCAGGCGCCGCACCGAAAGCCATTCCGGGCGGCATGCCCGGTGCCGGGCCGAATGCCGATCCGGGCGCCCCGTCCGGGGCCGTGCCCGGCGGCATGCCGGGCGCCATGGGGGTGGCCGGTGGCATCTGCCGCGTCCCGGTCGGGCCGGGGGCCGCCGAGCCGGGCGGATAGCCGCCGCCGGGCGTGCCCGGGTGCGGGTAGCCAGGTGGTGGGTAGCCGCCGGGAGGCGTGCCCGGCTGCGAGTAGCCGCCGGCGGGCGTGCCCGGGTAGCCCTGCTGCTGCGGGTAGCCGGGCGGCGGGCCGTAGCCGGGTGGCGGAGTCTGCGGTGCGCCGTACGGCGGCTGGAAGTGTGGTCCCCCTGGCGTCGTCACGCGGCCGATGGTAACCACAACCCCGACCTTCCACAGCGAGTCCGCTCAGGTCAGGCGCGGGCGAGCCCGCGGTACCCGGCCGGAAAGTACTCCGCCAGCGCCCGGTCCGTCCGCCGCCCGGCGAGGCCCAGCCGGCCCAGCTCGTAGCGGTACCCGGAGCCCTCGCGCCACAGGTCGAGCGACGGGATGTCCCGCCGCGGCTCCAGCACCAGCGTGTAGTGCCACGTCCGCGCCCGGCCCACCCACCGCCTCTCACGCAGCAGGCGCACCGACGCGACGTCCTCCCACCGTGCGGTGAAACCGCCGTGCCGGCGGTGCTCGACGGTCATCCCCGTCGCGTCGACGCGCAGCCGCAGGGCCGTCGCGCGCACGGCGACCAGGATCAGCACGCCGACGGCCAGCAGCACCAGCGCGAACACCACGGCCAGCGCCCGCTGGCTCGGGTCGCGACCGGGCAAGCCGACCACGGCGGCGACACCCAGCGCGAGCCCGCCCGCGGCGAGCAGCGCCCCGCCGGCCGCCGCGCGCCAGGCGACGGCCCACCCGAGGTCGATCTCGGTCACCCGGTCAGCCTGTCGGCGGCGGCGTACGGGTCCAGCTCGCCTGCCGCCACCCGTTCGGCCAGCCGGCGCAGCGCCTCCTGACCGACGCCGATACGCGAGCGCAGCGCGGCCACCGCGATCGCCTCGATCTCGCGCTCGGCCCGCCGGGCCCGGCGGGCCGCCAGCTCGCCGTGGGACACCAGCCAGTCGCGGTGCGCGTCGAGCGCCGCCGTCAGCTCTTCGATGCCCTCCCCCGCCGACGCGACGGTCCGCACGATCGGCTGCCGCCACGACGGCCCCAGCTCGCGGCGGCCCAGCGAGATCATGTGCTTGAGGTCGCGCACGGTCTGCTCGGCGCCGTCCCGGTCCGCCTTGTTCACCACGAACACGTCGGCCACCTCGAGGATGCCGGCCTTCGCCGCCTGGATGCCGTCGCCCATGCCCGGCGCGAGCAGCACGACCGTGGTGTCCGCCAGCGCCACGATGTCCACTTCGGACTGTCCGACCCCGACGGTCTCGATCAGCACCACGTCGCAGCCCGCGGCGTCCAGCACGCGCAGCGCCTGCGGGGTCGCCGCGGCCAGGCCGCCGAGCTGGCCGCGGGTGGCCATCGAGCGGATGAAGACGTCCGGGTCCGTGGTGTGGTCGTGCATCCGGATGCGGTCGCCGAGCAGCGCGCCGCCGGAGAACGGCGACGACGGGTCGATGGCGAGCACGCCGACGCGCAGGCCGGCCTTGCGGAACGCGGACACCAGCATCGACGTGGAGGTCGACTTGCCGACGCCGGGCGGTCCGGTCAGGCCGAGCACCCGGGCGTTGCCGGTCAGCGGGTTGAGCGCGGCCGCGACCTCGCGCAGGTGCGGGCTCTCGTCCTCGACGAGCGAGATCAGCCGGGCGACCGCGCGGGGCTGCCCCTCGCGCGCCCGCCCGACGAGCTCGTCGACGTCCACCGGGGACTGGCTCAGACGCGCAGCAGCAGCGCGTCGCCCTGGCCGCCGCCACCGCACAGCGCGGCCGCGCCGAGCCCGCCGCCGCGGCGGCGCAGCTCGTAGGCCAGGTGCACGGCCAGCCGCGCGCCGGACGCCCCGATCGGGTGGCCGAGGGCGATCGCGCCGCCGTTGACGTTCACGATGTCCTCGCTGATGCCCAGCTGCCGGGTGGACACCACGCCGACCGCGGCGAACGCCTCGTTGATCTCCACGAGGTCGAGGTCCGACGCCGCCAGGCCCGCCTTGGCCAGCGCGGCCTTGATCGCGTTGGACGGCTGCTCGTGCAGGCTCGCGTCGGGGCCGGCGACCACGCCGTGCGCGCCGATCTCGGCGAGCCACTCGAGGCCGAGCTCCTGCGCCTTCGCCTTGCTCATCACGACTACCGCCGCGGCGCCGTCGGAGATCTGCGAGGCCGAGCCGGCGGTGATGGTGCCGTCGGAGGCGAACGCCGGGCGCAGCCGCGCCAGCCCCTCGACCGTCGTGTCGCCGCGCACGCCCTCGTCGGTGTCGAAGACGACCGGGTCGCCCTTGCGCTGCGGGATCGTGACCGGGGTGATCTCCTCGGCGAACACGCCGTCCTTGATCGCGGCGGCGGCCCGCTGGTGGGAGCGCGCGGAGAACGCGTCCTGCTCCTCGCGGGTCAGGCCGTAGCGGGAGTTGTACTTCTCGGTCGACGCGCCCATGGCGACCTGGTCGAACGCGCAGAACAGGCCGTCGTGGGCCATGTGGTCGGTCATCGTGACGTCGCCGTACTTGAAGCCCGAGCGGGACTTCGCCAGCAGGTGCGGCGCCTGGGTCATCGACTCCTGGCCGCCGGCGACGACGATCTCGAACTCGCCGGCGCGGATCAGCTGGTCGGCGAGCGCGATCGCGTCGAGGCCGGACAGGCACACCTTGTTGATGGTCAGCGCCGGCACGTCCATCGGGATGCCGGCGGCGACCGCGGCCTGGCGGGCCGGGATCTGGCCGGCGCCGGCGGTCAGCACCTGGCCCATGATCGTGTACTGCACCTGCTCCGGCGCGACCCCGGCGCGCTCGAGCGCGGCCTTGATGGCGACGCCGCCGAGCTGCGCGCCGGTGAAGTCCTTCAGCGAGCCGAGCAGGCGGCCGATCGGGGTGCGCGCCCCGGCGACGATGACGGAACCGGACACGACGAGCCTCCAGCAGCTAGCGGGCGTTAACTTCGTACGTTACCCGGGGGCCGCCGCGCGGACACTCGGTGATGTGAGTAGCCGCACAGACGTCGGGCTGTCGCGGGCGTTACCTTGTGTCGTATGGACGAGCTGAAGCCGTACGTCACAGCGATCGACCACGTCGGCATCGCGGTGCCCGACCTGGACGAGGCGATCGCGTTCTACCGCGACGTGCTCGGCCTCGAGCTCTACCACCAGGAGATCAACGAGGCCCAGGGCGTGCACGAGGCGATGCTGCGCCCGCCCGGCGGCGAGGGCGGCACGGCGGTGCAGCTGCTCGCCCCGCTCGGCCCGGACACCACGATCGGCAAGTTCATCGCCCGCAAGGGGCCCGGCCTGCAGCAGCTGGCCTACCGCGTCACCGACGTCGACGCGGCCGCGGACGCGTTGCGCGCCAAGGGCATGCGCGTGATGTACGAGAAGGCCACGCCCGGCACGGCGAACAGCAAGGCGAACTTCGTGCACCCCCGCAGCACCGGCGGGGTGCTCATCGAGCTAGTGGAGCCGGCGCCGGAGGAGCAGTGAGCGCCCCGGCGATGAAGTCGACCTCGCGGTCCATGGTCTCCGCGCTCGCGACGTCCGGCGCGCCGTCCTCGGCCTCGCCGTGCCGCGCGACGGAGTGCCGGTAGCTGACCGCGAGCGCGAGCAGCCCCGCGGCCGTGTCGACCGCGGCCACCGGCAGCCTGCCCGTGCTCGCCGCCATGATCACCGCGCGGACCTGGTCCACCACCTTGCCGAACCGCTGCTGCAGCGCGTCGCGGACGGCGGTGTGCGTGTCGGCCTCGCGCCAGAGCAGGTGGGACAGCAGGTAGGAGGCGCGCATCCGGGCGTCCAGCTCGGCGACCAGGCGGCGCAGGCTCGCGGCCACGTCGCCGGGGACGACCACGCCGGCCGGGTCGACCTGCTCGTCGGGCAGCCGCTCGACGAGCGCGGCGAGCAGGTCGGGCTTGCGCTGGAAGTAGTAGTGCACGAGACCCTTGGGCACGCCGGCCCGCGCGGCGATCTTCGAGGTCGGGGTGGCGTCGAACCCCGACTCGGCGAACAGCTCCTCGGCCGCGGCCAGGATCCGCTCGCGGGCGGACGGGTCGTCGCCCTTCTTCTTCGTCAGGCGCATGTCGGGCAGTCCCTCCTCGCAGGCGCGCGGCCCATAACGTAACCCGGAAGGCCACGTCATGGGCCGCGCGCGCTCGGCGAAGGAGTCGTTCTAGTGCTGGCCGGCCATGCCGCTGCCGGCCCGGTGCGCCGCCTGGGCGACCGGGAGTGCCGCCGCGCCGGCGATGATCGTCAGCGCGCCGATGATCCACGAGGACCAGGCGATGCCGGTGAGGTTCGTGTAGCTCATCACCCAGGGGGAGATGACCATGAGCACGCCCAGCACGATCTGGATCCCCTCGCTGTAGACCTGGCCGGGCACGGCCAGCGACGCCAGCCCGTCCAGGGCGACGAGCGCACCAAGAACGATCATCGTCCACATCGCGGCGTTGTCGGTGTCCGTCCACAAGGGCGACAACAACGCCACGACACCCAGTACGACCTCCGCCCAGTCGTGCGGCCTGGTCCAGGGTCGCACCGTCGTGGGATTCGTCATCGAGACCACCTCCGTGTTTGTGGAGCCTCACTCTCGATACTGCGCCTTGATTGGCCGGCCGGTCAAACTCTGCGGCGAGTCTGGTGGGTCACAGTTCGATCGACGTTGGTTCTTCGCTGGTTGGCGGCGTTTCCGGTGGATCGCTCCTTCGAGTGACCCTGCCCTCACCACGCTGGCTCTGTACCGTTACCGGTCGGTAACGTCGGTGCGCATGCGGAAGATCCTCGACGCCATCCTCGCCGACGACCTGGCCGCCGTCGGCTCGTTGCCGGTCCCCGAGTCCTACCGGGGGGTGACCGTGCACGCCGACGAGGTGGAGATGTTCGCCGGTCAGTCCACTCAGGACAAAGACCCGCGCAAGTCGCTCCACGTGGACGACGTGCCCACGCCCGAGCTCGGGCCCGGTGAGGCGCTCGTCGCCGTCATGGCCAGCGCGGTCAACTACAACACCGTCTGGACATCGATCTTCGAGCCGATGGACACCTTCGGCTTCCTGCGCCGCTACGGGCGCACCTCTCCCCTGGCCAAGCGGCACGACCAGCCCTACCACGTCGTCGGCTCCGACCTGGCCGGCGTGGTGCTGCGCACCGGGCCCGGCGTCAACGCCTGGCATCCCGGCGACCAGGTCGTCGCGCACTGCCTGAACGTCGAGCTGGAGAGCCCCGACGGGCACAACGACACGATGCTCGACCCCGAGCAGCGCATCTGGGGCTTCGAGACGAACTTCGGCGGGCTCGCGGAGCTGGCGCTGGTCAAGTCCAACCAGCTCATGCCCAAACCGGATCACCTGACCTGGGAGGAGGCCGCCTGCCCGGGCCTGGTCAACTCCACCGCCTACCGCCAGCTCGTCTCCGCGAACGGCGCCAACATGAAGCAGGGCGACACCGTCCTGATCTGGGGCGCCTCCGGCGGCCTCGGCTCCTACGCCACCCAGTTCGCGCTGAACGGCGGGGCGACGCCGGTGTGCGTGGTCGGCAGCGAGCAGAAGGCCGAGATCTGCCGGAAGATGGGCGCCGAGCTGATCATCGATCGCAATGCGGAGGGTTACAAGTTCTGGAAGGACGACGTCACCCAGGACCCGAAAGAGTGGAAGCGGTTCGGCGCCCGGATCCGGGAGCTGACCGGTGGCGAAGACCCCGAGATCGTGTTCGAGCACCCGGGCCGGGAGACGTTCGGCGCGAGCGTCTACGTCGCCAGGAAGGGCGGCACGATCGTGACCTGCGCGTCGACCAGTGGGTTCCTCCATCAGTACGACAACCGGTACCTCTGGATGAACCTGAAGCGGATCATCGGCTCGCACTTCGCGAACTACCGCGAGGCGTGGGAGGCGAACCGGTTGATCGCCAAGGGGAAGATCCATCCCACACTGTCCAGTGTGTACCCGATGGAGCAGACCGGGCAGGCCGCACAGGACGTGCACCTCAACGCGCACCAGGGCAAGGTCGGCGTGCTCTGCCTTGCGCCGGAGGAAGGTCTCGGCGTCCGGAACCCCGAGCTGCGCGAGCGCCACCTCGCGGAGATCAATCGTTTCCGAGGTGTGTAAAGGTATTTGCCACGGGCGTCACCCCGCGCGGCCGGTCAGGGTAGCGTGAGCGCATGGCGTTAGGTGAGGAGCGCGATCTCGTACCGCTGGGAGCCGGATTCGACATCACCAAGCGCGGTTACAGCCGCGTGCAGGTGGAGGAGCATCTCGAGCAGCTCGACGGTCAGCTGAAGCTGCTGGCCGCCGACCGCAACGCGGCGGCGGCGCAGGCGGGCGAGCTCACCGCGCAGCTCGAGGTGGCCCGGACGACGAACGACGACCTGCGCGGGCAGATCGACCGCCTCTCCATGCCGCCGACGACCATGGAAGGTCTTTCCGAGCGCCTGCAGCGGATGCTGCGGCTCGCCCAGGAGGAGCGCGAGGAGGTCCTCGGCAAGGCGAAGGCCGAGGCCGACCACGTCCGCGCCACGGCCGAGGCCGACGCCGAGGGGCTGCGCCAGCAGTACCAGAAGCAGCTCGCCGAGCTCGACGAGCGGCGCGAGGCGATGGAGGCCGAGCACCGCGGCGTGCTGGAGAAGGCCAACGCCGACGCGGCCGAGATCACCGCGAAGGCCGAGGCCGCGCGCGCCAAGCTGGAGGCCGACGCCGAGCAGCGCCGGACCACGGTCGAGGAGGACTTCGAGATCGCGATGGCGTCGCGGCGCACCGAGTCGATGCGCGCGCTCGCCGAGCAGGAGGCGACGTCGAAGTCGGAGGCCGAGCGGCGGGTCCGCGAGGCCAACGAGGAGGCCAACCGCCGCCGGCACGACGCGATCACCGAGTCGACCGCACGCCTGCAGGAGGCTCGCGACGAGGCGCACCGCCTGGTCCGCGACGCCACCGAGGAGGCCAACCGCCGGATCAACCACGCCGCGGAGCGGGTCAACGCGCTTCGCCAGCTGCGCACGCGGGTGGCCGAGCAGCTCTCGTCCGCGCGGGACCTGGTCGCCGACGCGCACGAGAGCCTGGAGCTGGCCACGCCGGCGTTCGAGTACCTGCCCGAGGAGAAGGACGCCGACAAGCGGCGGCCGACCCCGGCGCCGCGCACGAGCGGCCCGGTGCCCGGCCCGCCGCAGGAGCGGTGGGAAGCCACGGGTGACGACATCCCGGCCGAGGTGGCCCAGGCCCAGACGAAGCGCTTCGCCCGCTGACCCTGGATCTCCGGCGGCCTATTCGCCGATGTCCTCGTACCAGAGCTCCGGGTGCGCGGCGATGAAGTCGGTCATCAGCTCCACGCAGCGCGCGTCCTCGACGACGGTGATCTCGACGCCGTGCTCGGCCAGCCACTCGTGGCCGCCGGAGAACGTGGTCGCCTCGCCGACGATCACCCGCGGGATGGCGAACTGACGGACCAGCCCGCTGCAGTACCAGCAGGGCGACAGCGTGGTGACCATGGTCGTGTCGCGGTAGTGGCGGCGGCGCCCCGCGTTGCGGAACGCTGCGGTCTCCGCGTGCATCGAGGGGTCGCCGTCCTGCACGCGGCGGTTGTGGCCGCGGCCCAGCACCTCCCCGGACGGGCCGAAGAGCGCGGCGCCGATGGGAATCCCGCCCTCGGACAGCCCCTGACGTGCCTCGTCGACCGCCACCCCGATCATCCCCGCGAGATCCATGCCTCATTCTGCGATCGGGTTGCCCCGCACGGTAGGTTTACCCGCGAGTAGATAAGCACGCCCGGGAGGCAACATGACGGCTTACCAGACCGTGGTCGTCGGCACGGACGGCTCGGACTCCTCCTACCTCGCTGTCGACCGCGCCGCGAAGATCGCCGCGGACAGTGGCGCCACGCTGGTCATCGCGTGCGCGTACCACCCCGCCAGGCAGGAGGACCTCGGCCGCACGCAGGACGAGCTGGGCGACGACGTCGCCTACCAGGTCGTCGGGTCCACGCCCGCCGAGGAGTCCGTGCGCACCGCCGCGGAGCGGGCCAAGAAGGCCGGCGCCGCGAAGATCGACACCGTCGTCGTGGACGGCGAGCCGGTGTCCACGCTGTCGAAGGTGGTCGTCGAGCGGTCCGCGGACCTGCTGGTCGTCGGCAACCGCGGGCTGAACACGCTCGCCGGCCGGATCCTCGGCTCGGTGCCGGCGGAGGCCGCGCGCAAGTCCAAGGTCGACGTGCTCATCGTGCACACCACGTAGGCGGGCCGGCGAGCGAACCCATGTCGTCGACCGAATCCGACGAGCAGCTGGACGCGCTGCAGCAACACATCGAGGGCATCCTGCTCGGCGGCGAGCGCACGTACACCCGCGCGGAGGTCGCCGAACGTTCCGGCGTGGCGCCCGAGCGGGCCACCGCGCTGTGGCGGGCGCTCGGCTTCGCGACCGCCGGCGAGGACGAGGCGGTGTTCACCGAGGGCGACGTGCGGGCGGTGCGCACGGTCGACGACCTGATCCAGTCCGGCCTCATCGAGCCGTCCGCCGCGATCTCCAGCGCGCGGATGATCGGCCAGCACATGTCCCGGCTCGCCGAGTCGCAGGTGCTGATGCTGCGCGACGTGGTGGCCGCGAACCCCGAGCTCGCCGACGAGCGCCAGCTCGGCCGGCTGGTCGAGCGCCTGACGCCGGACCTCGAGCGGCTGCAGGACTTCGTGTGGCGCCGGCATCTCGCGGCGTACTCGGTGCGCATGCTGGTCGCGCCCGACGAGGCCATCGAGGAGCGCCGGCAGGTCGTCGGGTTCGCCGACATGGTGGGCTTCACGAGCCTCACCCGCCGCTCCACCGAGGCCGAGCTGGTGGCCGTCGTGGACCGGTTCGACGCGCTCGCCGCCGAGGTCGTGGCCGACAACCACGGCCGGATCGTGAAGATGCTGGGCGACGAGGTGCTGTTCGTGGCCGACTCCCCCGCCGACGGCGCGGAGATCGCGCTCACGCTGCTCGAGCGGGCCGAGGCCGCCGAGGGCATGCCGGCGCTGCGGGCCGGGCTCGCGCTCGGCCGGGTGCTCAACCGGTTCGGCGACGTGTACGGCTCGGTGGTCAACATCGCGAGCCGGCTCACCTCGGTCGCGCGGCCCGGCACCGTGCTGGTCGACCGCGAGCTGACCGAGGCCCTCGAGGCCATCGGGGACGGGGACGCGTTCACGGTCCGCCACCGCCGCCCGGTGTCCGTCCGCGGCTACGCGCGGCTGCGCTCGTCGAGCCTGCGCCGCGCCGGCGACGAGCCACCCACCGCGGCCGAGTCCGCCCAGCGGGTCGCCACCGACCTGCTGGGCCTGCTCGGCGACGAGGACCAGGAGGAACCCCACATCCCCCTGGAACCCGACGACGACGATCGCCCGCGCCGCCGCGCCCGCCGACGCCGCTAGGCCAGCCAGCTCGTGAGCGCGGCAGCGACCTCGCCGGGAACCTCCAGCGGCGCAAGGTGTCCGGCGCCGGGCAGCTCCACGAGCGTCGCCCGCGGCAGGGCGGCAACCATCGCGGCCGCCTCCTCCCCCGGGATCATCGCGTCCTCGGTGCCGCGCACGACCAGGGCCGGCACGTCCGCCGCGCGGAGCACGTCCAGCGAGTCCGGCCGTGCCGCCATCGCGCGCTGCGCCCACGCCACGGCGGCCGGCGGCTGGTCCGCGACGAGCCCGCGCAGCGTGGCCTCGACGGCCGGGCGCTTCGCCAGCGTCGTGGCACCGAGCAGCGCCGTACGCATCTCGTCGGCCAGCCAGCCGGTCCCGTCCGCCTCGGCCCGCGCGGCCATCGTGAACCGGTTAGCCCGTGCCGCGTCGGTGTCGGCGGACGCCTTCGTGTCGATCAGCACCAGCCCGCTGACGCGGGACGGCGCGCGGCGCAGCAGCGCCATCGTCACGTAGCCGCCCATCGAGCAGCCGCCGACGACCGCGCGCTCGACGCCCAGCCGGTCGAGCGTCGCGAGCACCGCCGCGGCGGCGAGGTCCAGGTCGTCGCGGCCGGCCGGCGGGGCGGTGCCGAACCCGGGCAGGTCGGGCGTGACCAGCCGGTCGCCGAGCGCGGGACGCAACCCGTCCCACATCCGGGAGTCGAGCGGAAACGCGTGCAGGAGCACCACAGGATCAGACAAATGCACGTCACCATCCTGCATCGCCGGATGACATGATGCGGGACATGCCCCTCACCGTCCGAGCCGACATCGCCGACCTGCCGAGCTACGTGCCCGGCCGCAAGATCCCGGGCGCGATCGTGCTGTCCAGCAACGAGGTCTCCACCCCCGCGCCGCAGTCCGTGCTCGACGCGATGCGCGACGCGGCCGCCGACGTCAACCGGTACCCGCAGATGGCCAACGACGACGTGCTGGCCAGAACCGCGGCGTACCTGGGCGTGGCCGAGGACCGGGTCGCGATCGGCGCCGGGTCGGTGGCGCTCGCTCAGCAGTTCCTGCAGGCCATGTGCGTCCCGGGCCAGGAGGTCGTGTTCGCCTGGCGCTCGTTCGAGGCGTACCCGATCATCACCCAGATCGTCGGCGCGCGCGGCGTCCGGGTGCCGCTGACCGCCGACCACCGCCACGACCTCGACGCGATGGCCGACGCGGTCACCGACGAGACCCGCGTGCTGCTGGTCGCGAACCCGAACAACCCCACCGGCACCGCGGTGCGCACCGACGAGCTGGTGCGCTTCCTCGACCGGGTGCCCAACCACGTGCTGGTCGTCCTCGACGAGGCGTACCGCGAGTTCGTGACCGATCCCGACGTGCCCGACGGGCTGGCGCTCGCCGAGGGCCGGGAGAACGTCGCGGTGGTGCGGACGTTCTCGAAGGCCTACGGGCTGGCCGGGATCCGGGTCGGCTACTCGGTGGCGCCGGCCGGGGTGACGGCCGCCGCGCGCAAGGTCGGCATCCCGTTCGCGGTGAGCCGGGTGGCGCAGGCCGGGGCGATCGCGGCGATGGACGTGGCGCAGGACCTGCTCGCCCGGTGCGCGCCGGTGACCGTCGAGCGGGAGCGGGTGCACGCGGCGCTGGTGGAGATGGGCTACGAGGTGCCGTCGTCGCAGGCGAACTTCGTGTGGCTGCTGCTCGGCGAGAAGACGGCGGCGTTCAACGAGCACTGCCTGGAGCAGAAGGTCGTGGTGCGCGCGTTCGCCGGGGAAGGGGCCCGGGTGACGGTGTCCGGGCTGGCGGAGGAGAACGACGCCTTCCTGGCGGCGGCGCGGTCGTTCGGGGGCTGACCGTCTTGTGAACGGCCGGGCTCAGGCCGCCACGAGGTGCGGGCGGGCGTGCTCGGCGGCGTGCGCGCGGGCGCGCTCGGCGAACTGGCGGCGTGCCGTGGCGACGCGCCGCCAGTGTCCGATCCGGTCCGCCGCGGCCGACGCGCTCGCGTGGGCCAGCGTCTCGGCGGCCCGCGCGGCGGAGTCGATCTCCGCGGCGGCGGCGTCGAGCTCACCGGCGTCGATGAGCGAGTAGGCCCGCCGCATCTCGGCCTGGGCGGTCGCGTAGATGGCGTAGGCGGTGAGGTTGTCGGCCAGGGCACCGAGGGGGTGGGACATCGGACTCTCCGTTTCGCCGCGCCGTGCTCCGTCACTGATACGTCGAAGCACCGACACCCGGATAGACACCCGGCGCCCGGATTTCTTACACAATTTCCGCCTACCAGTACCGGCCGGTCGGTCGGCGGCGGTCGCGGGCCTGCCAGCAGGACTCGTGCCAGTGGCGGCGGTCGGCGATGCCACCCGTCTCGTCGGCGGGCCAGACCACCACGTGCGCCGTGCCGGGGCGGATCTCGTGGTCGCAGCCCGGGCAGCGGTACGTCTTCGTCGTCTGGGTGCCGGTCACGCGGCGCACCAGCCAGTCGCCGTCGGGCGCTGCCTCCAGCTGCTGCCAGCCACCGGCCGGCGGACGCGGCGGCGGCTCGGCCCGGGGCGCGCGCCGGTCACGGTTACGACGAGGCACGACTGAGCACCGTAGCGGCAAGGCACAATGGACCCGTGCCGACATACGAGTACCGCTGCCACGACTGCGCCCAGACCTTCGACGTGCGGCGACCCATGAGCGCGTCGTCCGACCCGGCGCAGTGCCCCGATGGCCACACGAACACCGTCAAGCTGCTCTCGACCATCGCGCTCACCGGCGTCGGCGGCGAGGGTGCCCGCATGCCGACGGGCGGTGGCGGCGGGTGCTGCGGCGGCGGCTGCGGGTGCGGCTGAGCTACCGGTAGTCCCGGAAGCCCTTGCCCGCCTTGCGGCCCAGCCGGCCAGCGGTGACCAGGTGCTCCAGCAGCGGCGCGGGCGCGAACCCGGCGTCGCGGAACTCGTAGTACAGCGCGCGCTCGATGGCGAGTGACACGTCCAGCCCGACCACGTCGAGCAGCTCGAACGGGCCCATCGGCAGCCCGCAGCCCACCTTCATCGCGGTGTCGATGTCGTCGGCGTCCGCGTAGTGCGCCTCGACCATCTTCACCGCGTCGTTCAGGTACGGGAACAGCAGCGCGTTCACGATGAACCCGGCCCGGTCCGCGCAGTGCACCGGCTGCTTGCCGACCTGCTGACACACCGCCCGCGCGGTCGCCAGCACGTCGTCGGCCGTCGAGATCGTCGACACGATCTCCACCAGCTTCATCACCGGCGCCGGGTTGAAGAAGTGCAGCCCCACCACGTCGGCCGGCCGCGAGGTCGCCGCCGCGCACTCGATCACCGGCAGCGAGGACGTCGTGGTCGCGAGGATCGCGCCCGGCTTGACCACCTCGTCCAGCGCGCCGAACACCGCCCGCTTGACCGGCAGCTCCTCGGCGACCGCCTCGACCACCAGGTCGCAGTCGGCCAGCTCGTCGAACTCGACGACGCCGCGGATCCGGCCCAGCACCGCCTCGCGGTCGGCCTCGGACAGCCGGCCCTTGACCACCTGGCGGTCCAGCGACTTTCCCACCGCGTCCCGCGCCGCCTCGGCCTTGGCCGCCGACCGGGCCCGCAGCACGACGTCGAACCCCTTCTTGGCGAACACCTCCGCGATGCCGGTGGCCATCGTCCCGGTGCCCACCACACCGACCCGCTGAACGTCCCTTGTGGACACTTCGGCCTCGGCGGCCGGGACCGGGGTGAGCGAGTCCGGCACGACGACCGGAGAGTCCAGCCCGTCGTAGCTGTAGAAGCCGCGCCCGGTCTTGCGGCCGCGCAGCCCCGCGGTGATCATCTGCCGCAGGATCGGCGCCGGCGCGTGCAAACGGTTGCGCGACTGGCGGTACATCGTCTCGAGGATCTCGTAGGCGGTGTCCAGCCCGATCAAGTCGAGCAGCGCGAGCGGGCCCATCGGGTAGCCGCAGCCGAACCGCATCGCGGCGTCGAGGTCCTCGCGCGTCGCGTAGTGCGACTCGTACATCGACACGGCGTGGTTGAGGTAGCCGAACAGCAGCGCGTTGGCGATGAACCCGGCGCGGTCGCCGATCACCACCGGCTCCTTGCCGAGCTTGCGCGCGAACGCCTCGACGTCGGCGACCACGTCCGGCTCGGTGACGACCGTGCGCACGATCTCCACGAGCTTGAGCACCGGCGCCGGGTTGAAGAAGTGCAGCCCGACGACCTTGCCCGGCCGCCCGGTGTGCACGCCGATCTCGGTGACCGACAGCGAGGAGGTGTTCGACGCGAGGATCACGTCCGGCCGGCAGATCGCCTCGAGCTCGGTGAACACCCGCGCCTTCAGCTCGAGGCTCTCCGGGATCGCCTCGACGACGAGGTCGGCGTCGGCGAGGTCGGCGAGCTTCGTCGTGTACGTGATCCGGTCCAGCAGCGCGGCGCGGGCGGCCTCGTCGAGCTTGCCGCCGGAGCGCGCCCGTTCCGTCGAGTGCTCCAGGTGCTCACGGGCGCGTGCGATGGACTCCTCGTCGAGCTCGACGCCGACCACCCGGATGCCGGTCCGGGCCATCACCTCGGCGATCCCGGCACCCATGGTGCCCAGCCCGACCACTCCGACACATCCGAACTCGCGCGCCATGGCTACCTCCGGAGACCGACGAACCGGGTACGCCGGATGCTACCTGCCGGTAACTAAGATCGCGGACCGCTCGTGGCGTGCCTCACGATGGCCGTGACGAGGCGAAACGGCGCGTCAGGTCTTGGGGAGGACGGAGACGAGGCTCTTCGCGAGGGCCAGCGGGGCCTTGCACGGGTCCTCGCCCTTCACGGGCTTCGGCTTGTCGTAGAAGATGTGCACGATCTCGGTGTCCTCGCCGGAGAAGCGGCGGTGGCCCCACTGCAGCTCGCAGCTCGCGGCCGACGAGGTCGTGGTCGTGGTGTAGCCGGTGACGCCGCCGCCGAGAGCGACGGCCTTGCCGCCGCTGGACGCCTTCGCCGGGTCGAAGCCGATGCGCAGCCAGAGGCCGAGGTTCGCGGTCGTGCTGTGCCAGTTGCACCAGTGCAGGTTGTACGGCGCGCCGGCGTCGGCGTCGTTGCCGAGCGCGGCCCGCAGCGTCGCGTCCTTGACGACCTCGCAGGGGTCGAGCTCGAGCAGCGTGCCCTTGCCGGTGTCGTAGGCAGGCGGGTCGGTGCGGATCTGGTCGACCACGCCGGTCATCACGGTGCGGCCGGCCTTGCAGAGCTCCTTCGAGTCCCCGCCGGCCTGGATGGTGATGCCGAAGTTCGGCTGGGTCGAGGTGACGACGGTGACGAAGCACGCGTCGCCGGAGTCCAGCTCGTTCTCGATCGCGGGCAGGCCGCCGATGTTCTGGTCGGCGTCCTGCGGGTTGCTGACGTTGTCGCCGAGGGTGAGGGTGATGCTGAGGTCCTCGCCCTCGGTGTCGGACATGTAGTTGCCGCACTCGCCGAAGTCGCTGCGGTCGTTGTCCGCGGGCTCGCCCACGCTGGACAGGAGGTCCTTGGTCAGCAGGCCGCACGGGTCGATGGTGCGCAGCTTCGCGTTGCTGAAGGCCGGGTCGTTGGTCTGCGGCTCGCCGGTCGCCGTCGCGCTGCCGGTGCCGCCCGTCTGCCCGGCGGGCACGGTGGTCCGCTGGTAGGTGACCTTGGTCGTGTCGGCCGCACCGCCACACCCGGCGAGCACGAGCGCCAGCACCATGGCCGTCGCGGCCGGCAGGAGTCCCCTCACAAGGTGCACCGTATCCAGTAGCCGTTCGTCGCGTGTGGGGAACCTCCCGGTTCGCCCGAAGATCAGAAGAGGCGGAACTCGTCGGAGTCCATGCCGCGCAGCGCGTCGTAGTCCAGGGTCACGCAGCGGATGCCGCGGTCCTCGGCCAGCGTGCGGGCCTGCGGCTTGATCTGCTGGGCGGCGAAGACACCCTGCACCGGGGCCAGCAGCGGGTCGCGGTTGAGCAGGTCGAGGTAGCGGGTCAGCTGCTCGACGCCGTCGATCTCGCCGCGGCGCTTGATCTCCACGGCCACCGCGGCGCCGCCGGCGTCCCGGCACAGGATGTCCACCGGGCCGATCGCGGTCGGGTACTCGCGGCGGACGAGCGAGTAGCCGTCGCCCAGGGTGGTGATGTGCTCGGCCAGCAGGGCCTGCAGGTGCGCCTCGACGCCGTCCTTCACCAGGCCCGGCTCGGCGCCCAGCTCGTGCTTCGAGTCGTGCAGGACCTCCTCCAGCGTGATCACCAGCTTCTCGCCGGCCTTGTTCGCCACGGTCCAGGTGCCCGGCTCCTCGGTCAGCCAGCACGGCGGGCTCATCCAGTTCAGCGGCTTGTACGCGCGGTCGTCCGAGTGCACGGACACCGAGCCGTCCGCCTTCACCAGCAGCAGCCGGGTCGCCATGGGCAGGTGGGCGGTGAGCCGGCCGGCGTAGTCGACCTGGCAGCGAGCGATCACGAGACGCACGCGAGGCAGGCTAGTCCACCGGACCGCCGTCCGTGGCGAGCACCGCCGCGGGCACGCCGTCAGGCTTGCCCGGTCCCGGCCGGCAGCTCCGCGCGCACCCGCCACCGCCCGGCGAAGGGCCCGCCTCCAGCACCCCGCCGACCGCCTGCGCACGCTCGCGCATGTTCAGCAGCCCGCGCCCGGAGCCCGGCGAACCCGCGCCGACCCGCTCGTTGGTCACCTCGACGACCAGCATGGAGTCCGACCGCCCCACCGTGACCTCGGCGCGGCTGCGTGGCGCGTGCTTGACCACGTTGGTCAGCGCCTCCTGCACGATCCGGTACGCCGACAGGTCGACCGCCGCCGGCAGCGACTCGGTGCCCTCGGTGCGCATGTGGACGTCCAGGCCCGCGGCCCGGGCCGAGTCCAGCAGCCGGTCGATGTCCCGCAGCCGCGCGGGTGCCGTGCGCTCGACGCCATCCTGCGCTTCCGACCGCAGCAGGCCGAACATGGCGCGCATCTCCCCCAGCGACGCGACGCTGTTCTCCCGCACCGCCTTCAGCACCTTGATCATCATCGTCGGGTCGGTCTCGGCCATCGTCAGCGCGGCCGCCGACTGGATCGCCATGGCCGACAGGTGGCCGGCGATCACGTCGTGCAGGTCGCGCGCCATTCGCGAGCGCTCCTCGGCGGCCGCCGCCTGGCGGTCCAGCTCGGCGATCTTCGCGTCCTGGTCGGCGCGTTCCCGCTGCTCGCGGGCCGCCTCGCGGTGCTGGCGCACGTTCATCGCCCACCACACCGGGATCAGCGGGACCGTGCACAGCGGCAGGACCGCCAGCACGACGTCGCGCCAGCTGTCCGCGAGCAGGATCGAGGCGACGACGAGCCCGAGGACCACGGCGCCGACACCCCAGATGATCAGCCGGTTCGTCTGCCGCGAGCCGTGCAGCGTGGCGGCGAAGAGCAGGTCGATGAACACGAGCAGGGTGGCGAGACCGATCCCGTACATCAGCTCGGCGCCGGCGACGACCGCCCCGACGCCCAGCGCGACCGCCGGTGCGCGGGATCGCAGCAGCTCAGCGGCACAGATCACGACCAGCGTGACCATCCGCAGCGGGTGGTCCGGGGGCAGCACGGCGCCCTCGTCGACGACGAACAGGACCGGCACGCGGGCGGCGAGGACCATGCTTCCGACCACGAACAGCACGACCGCCTGCACCTGGGGCACGCGGAGCGCGCCCCAGTCCCGGATCGTGGCGAACGTGAAGCTCATGGTCACCATCTCAGCACACCGGCCCACCTGTACACCTCGTCCGATGGACGGGTACCGGTGCGCCGAACCGATGACTCCGCGCACATCCGTCCGCCGCAAAGGCCGGCCGGTAGCGTGCGCGCGGTGGCGGAGGTGGCGGGGACGGTCGAGCGCATCTGGCGCTACCCGGTCAAGTCGCTCGGCGGCGAGCGGCTGGTCAGCGCCGACGTGGACGAGCGCGGGCTGGCGGGCGACCGGTGGTTCGCGGTCCGCGACGCCGAGGGCAGGTTCGGCTCCGGCAAGACGACCCGCCGCTTCCGGCTGATGCCCGGGCTGCTGGGGCTCCGCGCGCGCTACGTAGATGGCGTGCCCGAGGTGCTCGACCCGGACGGCCTGCCGGTCCCGGACGCCACCCGCTACCTGCGCGAACGCCTGGGCCGCGACGACGTCTGCCTGGCCGCGGAGGGCGCTGTCTCCCACTTCGACGAGCTGGCGGTGAGCGTGCTGAGCACCGCGACGCTCGACTGGGTCCGCTCGGTGGTGCCCGGGGTGACGGTGGACGAGCGGCGGTTCCGGCCGAACCTGCTCGTGCGCACGCCGCCCGGCGCCCCGCCCTTCGCCGAGGAGGGCTGGCTGGGACGCGAGGCCACGGTCGGCGCCGGGGCGCGGCTCGCGTTCGCGCGGCTCAGCACGCGCTGCGTCATGGTCGGCGAGGCGCAGCCCGGGCTCGAGCACTCACCGCTCGTGCTGCGGGCGATCGCGCGGTGGCGCGACAACGAGCTGGGCGCCCTGGCCACGGTCGTGCGGCCCGGGCCGGTGCGCACCGGGGACGTGCTGCGGCTGGACTAGTCCGGCCAGACCGGCTTGCGCTTCTCCAGGAACGCGGCCATGCCCTCGCGCGCGCCGGGCAGCTGGGACACCGACGCCATCACCTCGAGCGCGATCGCGTACGCGTCCGCCTCCGGGCGGTCCAGCTGGGCGTAGATCGTCTGCTTGCCGATCGCCTTGCTGGCCCGGCTGCCGCGGGTCGCCCGGGCGAGCAGGTCGTCGACGGCCTCGTCGAGCGCGTCGTCCGGCACCACGCGGTTCACCAGGCCCCAGTCCAGCGCCGTGGCGGCGTCGACGGCGTCACCGGTGAGCACCAGCTCCATCAGCCGCTTGCGCCCGATCGACCGCGCCACCGGCACCGCGGGCGTGTGGCAGAACCAGCCGCCCTTGCCGCCCGGCAGCGCGAACCCGGCCGAGGAGGCGGCCACGGCCAGGTCGCACGAGGCCACCAGCTGGCAGCCGGCGGCCGTGGCCAGGCCGTGCACGCGGGCGATCACCACCTGCGGGACCGACTGGATCGTGCGCATCAGCTCGGTGCACAGCTTCAGCAGGTCGCGCACGCCGACCAGGTCGCGGGACGCCACGTCGCCGAAGTCGTGGCCGGCCGAGAACACCGGCCCCTCGCCGGCCAGCACCACGCCGGTGGCACCGGAGGACCCCGCGGCCCGGAACGCCGCCAGCAGCTCGGTGAGATGCTCGTGCGACAACGAGTTACGCCGCGACGGCCGGTTCATCGTGATCCGGACCGTGTCCCCATCCGTCTTGACCAGCAGATGCTCGTACATGGGACCCAGGCTAGTGCGCCGCAGAACACCAGCACCTGTCTCGCCGATCCCTGTGCGAGCCCCGGCCCCCGGCCGAACGCAACCTCAGGGGAACGTGACGCAAACCAGCCACAAGTACGCGGTAATCCGCACCGTCCGCCGGAACGCGACCAACACTTTGAATTCCGGGGAGGCGGACTAGCTAACCGCGGTTCAGCACCGCCTGCAGGAACGTCTTGGTTCGCTCGTGGTCGGGCTCGGTGAACAGCTTGTCCGGCGGCGCGTCCTCGACGATCTGGCCCGCGTCGAACATCAGCACCCGGTCGGACACGTCGCGGGCGAAGTTCATCTCGTGCGTCACGCACAGGAACGTGATGTCCGTGGTCCGCGCGATGTCCTTGAGCAGCGCCAGCACGCCCGCGACCAGCTCCGGGTCGAGCGCGGAGGTCACCTCGTCGAGCAGCAGCACCTCCGGGCGCATCGCGAGCGCCCGGGCGATCGCGACCCGCTGCTGCTGGCCGCCGGAGAGCTGCGACGGGTGCGCGTCGACCTTCTCGGACAGGCCCACCAGCTCCAGCAGCTCCCGGGCCCGCTCCTCGGCCTCCGCGCGGGACAGGCCCAGCACCCGGATCGGCGCCTCGGTGAGGTTCTGCAGCACCTTCATGTTCGGGAACAGGTTGAACTGCTGGAACACCATGCCGATCCGCTTGCGCACGGTCCGCTGGTGCTTGTCGTCGGCCGGCACGAGCTTGTCGCCGCG
This sequence comes from uncultured Actinomycetota bacterium, assembly GCA_963841395.1. Classification (GTDB taxonomy): domain Bacteria; phylum Actinomycetota; class Actinomycetes; order Mycobacteriales; family Pseudonocardiaceae; genus Actinophytocola. The sequence continues at coordinate 762,458 of CAWJCX010000048.1, read as the reverse complement.
CTTCATGTGCGACAGGCACTCGCCGCCGACGTAGATCTGGCCGCCGCTGACCTGTTCGAGGGTCATCAGCAGCCGCAGGATCGTCGTCTTGCCCGAGCCGCTCGGCCCGATCAGGGTGACGAACTCCCCCGGCTTCACCGCGAAGTCCAGCTCGTCCAGCACGAGGTTGTCGCCGAACCTCTTGACGACGCCGTCGAACTGGATCATGAGATCAGTGGATGCTGCGTGCGACACGGCGCTCCAACCGTCGGACGAGTAGCGAGGCCGAGTAGCTCACCACGAGGAACAGGACGCCGGCGATCGTGATCGGCTCCACGTAGCGGAACGCGCTGGAGCCCTCCTGGTAGGCCACGCCGACGATGTCGAGCACGCCGATCGTCAGCAGGAGCGGCGTCTCCTTGAGCAGGGAGATCGAGTAGTTGCCCAGCGCCGGCAGCACCCGCGGGATCGCCTGCGGCAGGATCACCGCGAACCAGGTGCGGCCGCGCGGCAGGCTCAGCGCGGTCGCCGCCTCCCACTGCCCCTTCGGCACGGCCTCGATGCCCGCCCGGTACACCTCGGAGGTGTAGGTCGCGTAGTGCAGGCCGATCGTGATCACGCCGGTCGGCACCGGATCGAACTTGATCCCGATGTTCGGCAGGACGAAGAACATGAAGAAGATCTGCACGATCAGCGGGGTGCTGCGGACGAACTCGATGAAACCCCAGACGATCCAGCGCACGACCGCGAACGGGGAGCGGCGCAGGAGCGCGAGCCCGAGCCCGAGCACGTAGGCGACCAGCGAGGCGAGCACGGTCACCTCGACGGTGATCAGCAGGCCTTCCCCGACGATGCTGGGCAGCACCTCCCAGGCGTAGTTCCAGTCCCAGTTCACGGCACCCGCCCTCCGGGAAGGTTCAGGCCCGAGCCGGCCTGCGCGGCGATCATCAGGCCGCGGTCCTTGGCCGCCCGGCTGGGACCGCGCCCGACGATCCGCGCCGCGCGGCGCTCCAGGAACTTCATCCCGAAGGTGATCAGGACCGCGAGGACCAGGTAGAACACCAGCAGGACGGTCCAGATCAGGCCGGCCTGCGAGGTGTGCACGTCCATCAGCACGTTGCGCGCCTGGTTGGTCATGTCCGGCACGGCGATGATCGTCAGCAGCGCGCTGCCCTTGAGCAGCTGGATGAACAGGTTGTTGAACGGCGGCACCATCTCGACCAGCGCCTGCGGCAGGATCACCCGCCGCATGCGCTGGGCCGGCGTCAGGCTCAGCGCGATCGCGCCCTCGTACTGCGCGCGTGGCACCGACTGGATCGCGCCGCGGACGATCTCCGCGCCGTACGCGCCGAAGTTCAGGCCCAGCACGACGATGCCGGCCACCAGCGGCACGATCTGGTAGCCGACGAGCAGCGGCAGCACGAAGTAGATCCAGAACAGCTGGACCACCTCGGACGTGCCGCGCCAGATCTCGATGTAGATCCGGGCGACCACGCGGACGGTCCGCGAGCCGGACAGCATCGCGAGCCCGAACACGAACGAGAGCACGGCCGCGATCGCGATGCCGCCCAGCGTGGCCTCGACGGTCGGACCGAGACCGACGAGGATGGTCGAGACGAACTCCGGCAGGTTGTCGAACATCGCCGGACGCCTAGCCCTGGCAGAGCTTCTCGGTGGTCACGCCGTCGGGCACCTGGTTGGCGTCGGTGAAGCCGAACGGCTCGGTGATCTTGAGCCACTCGCCGCTGTCCTGCAGCTTCTTCAGCTCCGTGTTGAACGCGTCGACCAGGTCCTTGTCGCCCTTGCGGAACACGAACCCGCCGGCCTGGATCGCTTCCTTGCCGTTGACGACCGGCATGAAGCCCTCGGTGACCTCCAGCGGCGCGTCCGGGTTGTCCTCGAGCAGGCGGCGCAGCGAGATGTCGGTCAGCGCGCCGCAGTAGGCGCGCTGGGTGGTCAGGGCCTGCAGCATCTCGGGCGGGCCGTCGTAGGTCTGGATCTTGTCCTTGGCGATGCCCAGCGCCGTGACCGTGGACTGCTCGATGGTGCCGGACACCACGGCGATCGTCTCGCCCTTGGCCTTGAGGTCGTCGAAGTTGTTGATGGCCTTCGGGTTTCCCTTGGGCACCATCAGCGCGGTCGGGGTCACGTAGTCGACGACGGAGAACGCGGCGTTCTCGCACCGGTCGGGCTTGATGGCCATGCCGGCGGCGACCATGTCGTACTGGCCGGCGTTCAGCGCCTGGATGAGCTGGCCGAACTCGACCTGCTTCGCGTCCACCTTGTCGATGCCGAGGGCCTTGAACACGGCCTTGGCGACCTCGGGGGCCTCACCGGTGACCTTGCCGCCCTCGGTGTAGCCGTAGGGAATCTCGCCGGCGATGCCGACCTTGATCGACTTGGCATCCTTCGCGCGCTGCAGCGCACCGCCCTCACCCTGCTTCGGAACCTCCGAGCAGGCGGTGAGCAGGGCCGGGCCGCCGACGGCCACCGCTCCCGTCGCCGCACTCAGCCTGAAGAAGTCGCGCCGTGTCCACCGTGCCGTCGCCATGGTTCGCCAGTCCTTTTCGTACCCACGCCTGGTATGCATGCTCTGGAGACCACCGAACGTAGGGGCAACGTCTGACCAGGTCAAAGATCGGCGAAAGATCAAGGACCGGTGTTAGCAAAACGAGACCTACCCGGCGCAGGCCTGCTCCGCGGTCAGGTCCGGCGGCGGCACGTGGTCCTCGGTCAGCCCGAACGGCGCGACGAGCCCCAGCCAGTCGCCGCTCTCGTGCAGGTCGTGGAGCCGGTTGTCGAACGCCTCGAGCAGGTCGGCCTTGTCCTTGGGAAACGCGTAGGCGCCCACGAGCGGCAGCCGCCCGGGCGGGGTGAACGGCGCCGCGACGGTCAGCGCCCCGCCCGTCGACTCGACCAGCTCGCGTGCGCTGAGGTCGTCGAACGCGGCGCAGTCGGCCTGCCCGCCTTGCACCGCCTGCATCATCAGGTTCGGCGTGTCCAGCGCCACGATCCGGGCCGCCGGCACGCGCGCGGTGGCGGCGTCACCCTGCTCGGGCAGGTTCTTCATCACCGCGACCTTGGCGCCCTTGGCCACGACGTCGGCGTAGGTCGCGAGGCCCTTGGGGTTGCCGGCCGGGACGATGAGCGCGGTGCCGGACACGTAGTCCGGCGTGGAGAACGCGAGGTCCGCGCAGAGGTCGGGCCGGATCGCCAGGCCGCCGGCGAGGTCGAAGTTCCCGGACCGCAGCCCGACCAGCAGCTGCACCTCCTCGGTCAGCAGCGCGATCTTGATGTTCGTGATGCCGAGCTGGCTCAGCACCGCGCGGGCGACCTCGGGCACCGGCCCGGTGATCTCGCCGTTGTCCTGCACCGTGTACGGCTGGTAGTTCATGACGCCGATCGTCACGGCGTCGGCCACCGGCGCGGAGCTGGACGCCTCCGCCGCCGGGCGGGCCCCGGGGTCCGGCTGCGGTGTGCCGCCGACCCGCGAGGAGCAGGCCGCGATCGGGCCCGTGCCCAGCGCCGCGCCGAGAACCGTTGTGCGGTAAAGGAACTGGCGCCGCGTCCAGGCCATGTGGTCACCCCGTCGTCACGTGACTTCCGTGGGAATCCCGTTCGCCTCCCGGACCACGTCCACGATCTCGTTCATGATCCCGGTGAGCTCGTAGTCCTTGGGCGTGAACACCCTAGCGACGCCGCGCTCGCGCAGGAGCGCGGCGTCCTGCGGCGGGACGATGCCGCCGACCACGACCGGCACGTCCGTGGCGCCGGCGGCCCGCAGCCCGTCGACCACCTCCGGCACGACCGCGAGGTGCGAGCCGGACAGGATCGACAGGCCCACCACGTGCACGCCCTCCTGCACCGCGGCGGCCACGATCTGCTCCGGGGTGAGCCGGATGCCCTGGTAGACGACCTCGAAGCCGACGTCGCGGGCTCGCACGGCGATCTGCTCGGCGCCGTTGGAGTGGCCGTCGAGGCCGGGCTTGCCGACGAGCATGCGCAGCCGCCCGCCGAGCTCCTCGCCGGTCGCGCGCACCCGGTCCCGGACCGCGGCGAGGTCGCCGGACGCCTCGCCCGAGGCCGACGCGCCGGACACCCCGGTCGGCGCCCGGTACTCGCCGAACACCTCGCGCAACGCGCCGGCCCACTCGCCGGTCGTGACGCCGGCCTTCGCGCACTCCAGCGTGGCCTCCATGAGGTTCGCGTCGGTGCGCGCCGAGGAGGTCAGCACCTCCAGCGCTTTGTCCACTTCGGACTGGGAGCGTCCCTCGCGCCACCGCTCGATCGCCTCGACCGCCTCGCGCTCGACCTCTGGCTCGATCGTCTCGATGATGCCCTCGCCCTCCAGCGGGCTGGGTTCGGTGGTGTCGAAGCGGTTCACGCCGACGACGACCTCCTCGCCGGCCTCGATCCGCCGCCGCCGCTCGGCGAGCGAGCCGACGAGCTGGGTCTTCATGTAGCCGCTCTCGACCGCGGCGACCGCGCCGCCCATGTCCTGCACCCGGTCGATCTCCGCGCGGGCGCCCGCGACGATCTCGTCCACCTTGGACTGGATGACCGGCGAGCCGTCGAAGAGGTCCTCGTACTCCAGCAGGTCCGTCTCGTAGGCGAGCACCTGCTGCATGCGCAGCGCCCACTGCTGGTCCCACGGGCGGGGCAGGCCGAGCGCCTCGTTCCACGCCGGCAGCTGGATCGCGCGGGCGCGGGCGTTGCGGGACAGGGAGACCGCGAGCATCTCGAGCACGATGCGCTGCACGTTGTTCTCCGGCTGCGCCTCGGTGAGGCCGAGCGAGTTGACCTGCACGCCGTAGCGGAACCGCCGGTGGCGCGGGTTCTCCACGCCGTAGCGCTCGCGGGTGATCTCGTCCCACAGCTGGGCGAACGCACGCATCTTGCACATCTCCTCGACGAACCGCACGCCGGCGTTGACGAAGAAGGAGATGCGCGCGACGACGTCGCCCATCTTGTCCGCCGGCACCTGCCCGGAGTCGCGCACCGCGTCGAGCACGGCGATCGCCGTGCACATCGCGTAGGCGACCTCCTGGACCGGGGTCGCGCCGGCCTCCTGCAGGTGGTAGCTGCAGATGTTGGTCGGGTTCCACTTCGGCACGTTGGCGACGGTCCAGGCGACCATGTCGGTGATCAGGCGCAGGCTCGGCCCGGGCGGGAAGACGTAGGTGCCGCGGGAGAGGTACTCCTTGATGATGTCGTTCTGCGTGGTGCCGGTGAGCTTCGCGACGACCTCGTGCCAGTCCGCGCCCGCCTCCTCGGCCTGCTCCTGGGCGAGGGAGACGTAGAGGGCGAACAGCCACATCGCGGTGGCGTTGATGGTCATCGAGGTGTTGGCCTCGGCCAGCGGGATGCCGTCGAAGAGCTGGCGCATGTCCCCGATGTGGCCGACCGGCACGCCGACCTTGCCGACCTCGCCGCGGGAGAGCACGTGGTCGGGGTCGTAGCCGGTCTGGGTCGGCAGGTCGAACGCGACCGAGAGCCCGGTCTGCCCCTTGTCGAGGTTGCGCCGGTAGAGCCGGTTCGACGCCGCCGCCGAGGAATGCCCGGCGTAGGTGCGCATCACCCACGGCCGGTCCCGCTCGTCATCGGCCGGATACGGCATCGGACACCTCCGTTGACGGCTTGGTCTACTGAGAGTACTGGCCGGTAACCCCCTCCACCGGGTGCACTTCCTCACAGGCGGCTACGGTCCGGCGCCATGGCACCTGCCGGGCGCGAGTTCCGCCTCTACCGCTACGCCGGCCTGCTGTGCTGGCACGACCTGCTGGTCCGCGTCGACCGTCCCTCCTACGCCAACGCCGACCAGGGCGCGGAGGACGCGGCCGAGGACTTCGCCGACTCGGCCGCCGAGCACCTGCGCTCGTGGTGGGCGCGGCGGCTGCTGCGCCGGGACTGCGCGGGCGAGCACCGGTCCGAGCTGCTGGGCACGATGGACGGCGACCCGCCGACCGACGGCGTGCTGGACGGCCCGGGCCTGCGCCGCTGCCGGGTGTGGGTGGCCCGGCGCGGCGAGTCCCCGTGGGTCGTCGTCGGCGAGGCGCCGTCGGAGGCGGAGTTCTGGGCGGCGGTCGAGGACGACGACCGATCCGTGCCGTCGCGGCCGGCCGTCGCGCACGAGGTCTACCTGCTCACGATCGAGGACGGCCGGGGCGACCTGCGCGACGCCTAGGTACTCGCGGCGCGCACGCGCGACAATGGTGGCGTGGGCCTGTTCCAAATCGCGATCCCCGTCGTGGTCCTCGGGCTGCTGGCGCTCGTGCTGCGCTGGGCGTCGAGCCTCGACACCGACGAGGCGCACCGCAAGGACTACGGCCTGCTCCGCGAGGTCGCGAAGGTCCCGACCTCGACGGCGGCGCGGGTGGTCGAGACCCAGCTTCGCCAGGCCGGTGTCACGGCCACCACGGTCCCCGCCGAGGACGGGAACGGGCTGCGCATCCTCGTCTTCCCGGCCGACCAGGCGACCGCGATCGACGTCCTGCTGAAGAACTCTCCCTAGCGTCGGTCGCGGTCAGTTCCCCGGGCACTCGGGCGGCGCGCCGCGCACGCGTGTTCCCGTGCGGACCGGTCCCGGCGGCGTGCTGCACTCGACCTCGCGCACGTCGAACACCACGCCCTGCGCGCAGCCGGAGCCCCAGTCGCGGAGCGGCACTCCCCGGATGACGACGTAGCTCCCGACGATGAGCGCCCGCGCGTCGCCGTCGGCCCTGAGCAGGAAGTCGTCCGGCTCCGCGTGGACGAGCAGGCACCCGTCTTCGACGCCGGCGTGGACGAAGCCTTCCACCCGTACCTCGTCCGGACCGCAGGCCGTCGCGGCCACGAGCGCGACCCCGGCCAGCGCCACGCCGGCAGGGGTGCGCCGGGCGAGCCCACGGTCGGCCACGGCCATCAGCGTGGCAGCGAGCGCTGACCCCGGCAAGACTCCTAGACCGCCCGGCGCCGCCGCAGCAGCACGGTGCCGAAGAACGCGATCCCGGCGAGTAGCGCGACCACCGCGGCCGCGCCGGCCACGACCGCCATCGGGGGCAGGCCCTGCGGCGCGGGCGCCGGGCCCGGCACTGCTGGCAGCGTCGCCGCCGTGACCGCGACCGTCTTCGTCGCCGGCGACGGGTGGGTGGCGGTGACCGTCACCGTCCACCTGCCGACCGGCAGCGGGTTCTTGCTGACGTAGAAGGACTGCCCCTCGTTCGCCGCCACCAATGCGAACGGCCCGACCGTCCGGCCCTGGTCGGACACGGCGGTGAAGCTCAGGTCCACCTGCACGCTCACCGGGTGGTGGTCGCGCACGTAGCTCACCGTCGTGGTGACGCCCTGGCCGCCGTCGCCCTGGACCTCCAGCGCGATGGGACCACCGTGCGCTCGCGCCATCCCAGTCGTCGCGAGCACGGCGAGGAGAGTGGCCAGCACGACGCCGGCCAGTGTGACGAGTCTGCGAACCATCGTGTTCTCCCTCGAGGGTGAGGGGCGCCCCGCGACGCGGGGCGCCCCGTGCCACTCAGGACAGCCGCGCGATCACCGCGTCGGTGTCCCTCGCCAGAACCTGCCGCACCTCGGCGACCGGCACCGTGGCCGGGTCGGTCGCCGTGGTGCGGAACTTCCGCAACAACGTGACGGTCTTCGCGTCGTTGCCGTTCGCCTCGGCCTTGCGGGCCTTGGTGAGCTGGGACTGCAACGTGTTCGCGGTGGCCTGGTTGAGCCAGCCGACCGCGTGGAAGCGGTCGACCAGGTTCGCCAGGTCCCTTGTGGACGTGGTGATGCCGAACGTGACCGTCTGCACGGTCCGGTTGCCGGCGTTGTCCACCGCGGTGACCTTCAGCGCGTGCGTGCCGAGCGGCAGCTCGTAGAGCGCCTGCAGCACCCCGGAGGTGTACCGCGAGCCGTCGAGCGTGCCCGCCAGCGTCTTGACCCCGGACGTCGGGTCCACGGCCTGCCAGCTGATCCGCAGGTCCTGGCTGTCGCCGTAGACCTGCCCGTCGGCGATGCCGGAGACCAGCACCGTCGGCTTCGCGCCGTCGATCCTGACCGTGGCCGCCTTCTCGGTCTCCGCGTTGCCGGCCTCGTCGGTCGACCGGTACGCCACCGTGTGGGTACCGTCGCCGGAGACGTCGACCGGCTCGGTGTACGGCGTCCACGCGCCACCGTCCACAGCGAACTCGGTGGACGCCACCCCGGACGCCCCGTCCGCGGCGGACAGGGTCACCGGCACCGCCCCGGCGTGCCACCCGCCGTCGTTCGGCGGGGCGAACGACGCGGTGGTCAGCGGCGCCGTCGCGTCGACCTTGACCGCGAGGGTCCTGGCCTCCTCGACGTTGCCAGCGGCGTCCGCGGACCGGTACCGGACCTCGTGCGCACCGTCGCCGCTCACGCTGAACGGCTCGGTGTACGCGGTGAAGGCACCACCGTCCACTGAGTACTCGGTGGACGCCACCCCGGACGACTCGTCGACCGCGGCCAGGGTGACCGTGACCGGCGCGGTGTACCAGCCGCCGGTGCCCGGGTTCGCCGGGTCGGTGGTGGCGGTGGTGACCGGCGCGGTCTCGTCGGCCTGCTCGGCCCACGAGGCGTGGAAGTAGTCGAACTTCGCGGTCACCGACTGGGTCTGGTCGACCCCGAAGGCGAACAGCCCGACCTTCCCGCCCGCCACGGCGGTGTTGGTCACCGTGCCGAGGTCGGTCCACGCGGTGCCGTCCGCGGAGTAGGACCCGGTGTAGGCGTTCCCCGCCTTGGCCAGCCGCAGGTACCAGACGCCCTGGGTCAGGTCGTTCGCGGTCGGCTGCGGATCGCCCACCACGTCACCGGTCTCGCTGCGCAGCTCGATGCGGCGGGCGGTGGCGCTGTCGGTGATGTAGTCGAACTTCACGTAGTTCGCGTCGTCGGTGTACACGATCAGGCCGCCCTGGTGGTAGGCCTGGTTGAACGCGCTGCCGTCGACCTTGGTCTCCACCGTCCAGTCCCCGGCGGGCGGGGTCTGCAGGGTGAAGTTCTTCGGGCCGGAGTTCGACGTCCCGTAGATGTCGCCGGTGCTGGTGTCGATCTCCAGGTTGCCGCCGGTGACCCGCTCCGCGGCCGGGTCGGGGCGCACGACCGTGCTCCACCGGCAACCGTCCACAGAGGATCCGTCGAACTCGTCGTCCGGCGTGGTGGCTCCCGCGGTGTCGTCCGGCACCAGCTGGAACCAGTCGAACGCCGCGTCGACCACCGGGCCGGGCGCCCGTGCCGGTCAGCGACATGACGCCGATGCGCGGGTTGGCGATCCCGGCGATCAGCTTGCCGGTCTGCGGCATCGCCGTCCACGACAGGCCGTCCGCCGAGTACGACGCGGTCAGCGTCGTGCCGTCGCTCGCCAGCCGGACGTAGGCGGTGTCCGGGTAGTCCGCGCCGAGGTTGGCCGTGTTGGACTCGGCCACCTCGTTGGGCTGCCCGGCCTCCTCGCGGATGAACTGGAAGACGCGGGCGTTTGCGTCGGCCGTGCCGCGGGCCTCCAGCACCATCTTGGCGTAGTTGTCGTCGTCGCCGTAGAGCACCAGCCCGGCCTGCTGGTAGGCGTCCCGCGCGGTCAGCGACACCTTCGTCGTGGCCTGCCAGGCCCCGCTCGGCGCGGGCTGGACGACCATGTTCGGCATCGGGTTGGCGTTGTCCGTGCCGTAGATGTCGGTGTTGGACGTCGGGATGTGCAGGCTGCCGCCGGAGACGGACAGGTCCTGGTTCTGCCGGATGACCGTCCACCGGCCGGCGTCCAGCGACGCGCCGAGGAAGTCGTCCGACCTGCCGGTCAGGCAGCGTCGGGCTCGGACTGTCCACTGTGATCGGTACGTGCTCGGTGGTCGCCGCGCCCCGGCTGTCGGTGACGGTCACCGATCGCCTCGTAGTTGCCGGGCGCGGTGTAGGTGTAGGACGCGTCCGGTGTGGTCGGTGCGGGTGCGCCCGCCACGCCGAAGTTCCACTGGTACGCCAGCGGGTGTCGCCCTCGGCGTCGGTCGCCGTCGGAGTGGAAGGCCACCGTCAGCGGCGCGGTGCCGCGGTTGGGCGTGCCGGTGGCGCTGACGACCGGGCGCTGGTTGTCGGTGACGCCCCTGCCGTCGAAGTCGACCCAGTTGACGTTGAACAGGCCGCCGGTGTTGTCGCTGCCCGCGGGCCTGCGGGCGACGAAGTACAGCGGTCCGCTCGTGGTCGGCGGGTCGGACAGGGTGAGCGTCACGTCGGTGTAGGTCTGCCAGTCACCGGTGACCGGCGCGACGACGCTGCCCACCAGCGGGCCGTCGGTGGCGCCGGCGTGCACCTCGATCGTGCCGCCGGAGGACGCGGACGCCACCCGGAAACCGATCGAGTCCACATTGGACAAGTTGGTCGGGTCGAAGGACCACCAGTCACCGTCCTCGATGAACCCGATGTCCTTGAACCCGCCCGCCGTGTCGGAGGCGGTCTCCACCTGCACGCCGGGGTCGCCGGTGCCGGCGCTGTCGGAGACCCGGCCGGTCGCGGTGAAGAACTCCGCCTGCTTGTGCTTGGGCTGCAGGATCGCCTGCGCCCGCCCGGTCAGCGGCGCCGGCGCCGCCGGCGCCGCCCTTGTCGGTGTAGCTGGCCTCGAACACCGCGAAGACGTTGTCGCCCTCGGAGTGCCCGGAGGACAACGTGGTCTGGACGGTCCCGTTGCAGCCGGTGTACTGGTCGAGCGGGTGGCCGTGCGTGTCGTGGCCGAGGATCGACTGCAGGTGCACGTCGTCGCAGTCGATCGTGCCGTCCTCGGGGTCGGTCACGGTGATGTCGAACTTCACCTGGTCGCCCCAGTCGAAGAACCCGCCGTTCGGCGGGATGTTCAGCGTCACCGTCGGCGCGGTGTTGCCGACGACGATCGGCACGCTCGCGGTGCCGGTGCGCCCGTCGGCGTCGGTCACCGTGAGCGTGGCGCTGAAGTTGCCGTTCGCCGCGTAGGTGTGGCTCGGGTTCGCCTCGGTGGAGTCGGTCGTGCCGTCCCCGTCGAAGTCCCACGCGTAGGTGATCGGCGTGCCGTCCGGGTCGAGCGAGCCGTCGCCGGTGAACTGGACGGTCAGTGGTGCCAGGCCGGAGGTCTTGTCCGCCGATGCCCTCGCGATCGGCGCACGGTTGCCCTGCACGTAGTCGATCCGGTAGACGCCGGAGTCGGTGTTGTCACCGCCGAACCCGGAGCCCCACTCGATCATGTAGAGCGCGCCGTCCGGACCGAACTTCATGTCCATCGGCTTGAGCATGGTCATCGAGCTGAGGATCTGGTTGATGTCGACGAGGCTGCTGCCGTCCTCGTCGAGCTGGAAGGAGTACAGCTTGTTCTGGTTCCACTCGGCGAACATCGCCTTGCCGTCCCAGTAGGCCGGCCACTTGCGGTCCGAGGCGAGGTCCGGGTCGTACCGGTAGACCGGCCCGGCCATCGGCGCGCCGCCGCCACCGAGCTCGGGGAACGCCGGGTTGGCCGCGTAGTGGTAGTCCACCGTGGCCGCCTTCGCGGCGCGGCAGGTCGGTCAGCCCGGTGTTGTTCGGCGAGTTGTTCACCGGGTGCGCGCAGTCGAACTTCGCGCCCGAGGTGGCGGTGGCGAAGTCGTAGTCGTTGTAGGGGACGTTCTGGCCGATGCAGTAGGGCCAGCCGTAGAAGCCCGGCTGGTTCATGATGTCCCACTCGACGGTGTTCTCCGGCCCGCGGTTCGGGTTCGGGTTCCCCGCGTCCGGGCCGTAGTTGGCCACCATCAGCTTGTGGGTCTTCGGGTCGATGCCGATGCGGAACGGGTTGCGGAAGCCCATCGCGTAGATCTCCGGGCGGGTCTTCGCGGTGCCCGGCGCGAACATGTTGCCGTCGGGGATCGTGTACGTCCCGTCGGTCTCCGGGTGGATCCGCAGCACCTTGCCGCGCAGGTCGTTCGTGTTGGCCGCGGACTTCTGCGCGTCCCAGTCGGACCGGCCGGCGCGCTCGTCGATCGGGGCGTAGCCGTCGGAGTCGAACGGGTTGGTGTTGTCGCCGTTGGCGAGCCACAGGTCACCGGTCGCCTCGTCGAAGACCATGCCGCCGCCGTGGTGGCAGCACTGCGAGCGCTGCACCGGGACGTCGAGCACGACCTTCTCGCTCGCCAGGTCCAGCGTGGAGTCGGCGTTCACCGTGAACCGGGACAGCCGGTCCACGTTGTCCGGCCCGTTCGGCGAGTAGTACAGGTAGATCCAGTTGTTCGTGGCGAACCCGGGGTCGAGCGCCATGCCGAGCAGGCCGCTCTCGTTGGCGGTGAACACGTCGAGGTGCGCGGCGGTCGCGGTGCCGCCGGTCGGCCGGACGACCTTCACGTCGCCGAGCCGGTCGATGTAGAACACCCGGCCGTCCCCGGCGACGTCCAGCATCATCGGGTTGGACGTGTTGTCGTCGAGGGTGACCTTCTCGAAGCTGGTGTCCTGCGAGGCGGAGCAGTCCGCGGGGACCACGCCGGCCGCGGTCTGGATGCCGCCGAGCAGCAGGTGCAGGAAGTCCGGCTCGACGTAGCTCTCCTTGGTGTGGCCGAGGCCGGTGTACCAGGAGCGGCCGCCGTCGTAGTCCTGGCACCAGGTGTTCGGGTGGTCGAAGCCCATTGGTGCCACCGGTGTAGGTCGACTCGTCCAGCGAGGTCAGCACGTGCACGGTGCCGCGCGGGTCGGCCTGGAAGTCGTACCACTCGTCGGTCGCGGCTCAGCGTGCTCGCGAGCCCCGCGGTGGACGGGTGCGCCGGGTCCTCGACCTTGACGGTCGCCTGCTGGATCGCCGGGTGCTGCTTGAAGTAGGCGCCGACGAGGCCGCCGTACCACTCCCACTCGTAGCCGCTGTCCGCCGCGGCGTGCACGCCGACGAAGCCGCCGCCCGCCTCGATGTAGCGCTGGAAGGCGTCCTTCTCCGCCTGGGTGCCGAGCGGGTCGCCGGTGGTGGACATGAAGATCACCACGTCGTACTGCGCGAGGTTCTCGTCGGTGAACAGCGTGTCGTCCTCGGTGGCGTCGACCGCGAAGCCGTGCTCCTGACCGAGCTTCTGGATCGCGGCGATGCCGTCCGGGATGGAGTCGTGGCGAAAGCCCGTCGTCTTGGAGAAGACCAGTGCCTTGAACGGCGCGTCGGCGGCGGGCGCGGGGGCCGCGGCGGCCGGGGCGGACGCCATGCTCGCGGCGATCGCGGCACCCGCCACGACCACCACCAGCGGTCTGCAGAGTCGAGCCAGCCGGGACGATAACGCCGCGGCCGCCCTGCTCGTGCGGGACATCTATTAACCTCCCAAGAGGTGCCCGGAAGCCCGGGTGGGGTGTGACTGGCGTTGCTTCCCCGACAGGTGCGGATCGCCCGCGGCGGTCCCTCCTCTCTCCCGTGTGGTGCACCTGCCGTGGTGTGAGGTGGGCCAACACCTCGCACCACGGCCCTTTCTCAGGCCCTGTGTCGCACGGCGACCAGCGTCGGGTCGTCGAGCACCGCCTCCAGCGCGACGTGCGCGCCGCCGCGCGAGGCCGCGGCGAAGCCGAGCGTGGACAGCTCTACCCGGCAGGCGCCGGCGTCCGGCGCGATCACCCGGCCGCGCATCTCGCCGAGCATCGGTTCGAGCAGGTAGTGGCCGAGGCTCGCGAAGTAGCCGCCGAGGACCAGCACCCGCGGGTTGAACACGTTGATCAGGATCGAGGCGCCGAGGCCGAGCGCGGTGCCGACCAGCTCGAGGGCCTCCAGCGTCCGCCGGTCGCCTGCCCCGCGCGCGGTCGCAGATGACGTCCAGGCGCTGCTCGAGGTCCAGCGACGGGTCGCACACCGGGTCGTCGGGGGTGGCCGCCAGGCGCAGCAGCGCGGCGAGGCCGACCATGGTCTCCCAGCAGCCGCGCCGGCCGCAGCCGCACAGGTTGCCGCCGGGGTTGAGGGGCATGTGCCCGATCTCGCCGGAGAAGCCCTCCGCGCCGCGCAGCAGCCGGCCGTCGACCATCACGCCACCGCCGACGCCGGTCTCGCCGGTGAGGTAGACCAGGTCCGGGGTGCCGGCCATGCCGCCCATCGCGTACTCGCCGAGGGCGGCCAGGTTCGCGTCGTTGTCGACCTGGACCGGGAACGCGGGCGGGCCGAGCCGGCGGGTCAGCCGTTCGACCAGGCCGTCGACAGCCGCGACCTTCGTCCAGTGCAGGTTCGGCGCGAAGGCCACGACGCCGGACTCCGCGTCGACCAGGGCCGGCACGGCGAGCGTCATGCCGGCCGGGGTCATGCCGACGCGGGCGCACTCGGCGAGCGCGCGGGCGGCCAGGTCGGTGACCGCGTCGAGGACGGCCTCGGCGGGCAGGGCCTGCACGTCGAGCGCCACCCGCTGGTCGAAGACGACGGTGTTGGTCAGGTCCAGCACCAGCGCGGTCACGTAGTCGACGTTGATCTCGACGCCGATGCCGCCGATCCCCCGGCCGTCCAGCTCCACGGTCTGGCCCGGGCGCCCGACCGAGCCGCCGCGCTGCACGTCGCCCTCGCGGACCAGCCCGCGGTCGATGAGCTCGGCGATCAGGCTGGACACGGTGCCGCGGTTGAGGCCGGTCTCCACGGAGATGCGCGCACGCGAGCGCGGGCCCGCGTCACGCAGGTGCCGCAGCACCAGCGCGAGGTTGCTGCGGCGCATGGTCAGCTGGTCGGCCGGCTGCCGGCGGCGACCGTGTGGAGAGGCGTTCACAGGGCACCTCTTAATTTGTCCGTCAGTCGGACAAATTAAGGCGGTGTGAAACCCGCGTCAAGAGTTATCGGCAAGTTTCCGACAGTAACCCGACGTCACCACGGTCACGGTGCGTGAGAAAGGGCCGGGCCGCCTGTCGGCGACCCGGCCCTCCTGCTCGACTGTCCTAGTGGGACGGATGCACGACGCCGGCCGCGCTGCCGCCGCGGCGGGACGGCTCGCCGGCCGCGATCACCTTGTCGTGGCCCACGAACTCCAGGCCCGACGCCACGCCGATGTTGCCGTCGTTGTGGATGTTCGGGTCCAGCGGTGAGGTGTTGTTCACCGCGAACGTGTGGCCCAGCGCCTGCAGCCCGGCCACCTCCGGCGTCGTCAGGAACGCCGGCTCGGCCTGGGTCGTCGCCGCGTTGCGCTGCGAGGCGCGCGGCGCGGCGATGGCCTCCGGCAGGGACATGCCGAGGTCGAGGCGGTTCATCAGGATCTGGATCACCGTGGTGATGATCGTGGCGCCACCCGGGGACCCGACCGCGAGGAACGGCTTCCCGTGCCGCAGCACGATCGTCGGCGACATGCTCGACCGCGGCCGCTTGCCCGGTGCCGCCAGGTTCGGGTCGGGCGCGTCGCCCTGGGTGGGCGCGAAGTTGAAGTCCGTCAGCTCGTTGTTCAGCAGGAAGCCGCGGCCCGGCACGACGATGCCGCTGCCGCCGAGCTGCTCGATGGTGTTCGTGTAGGACACCACGTTGCCCCACCGGTCGGTCACGACGAAGTGGTTCGTGTGCGCGCCCTGGTTGCCGTCCGGCGTCGCCTTGCCGGTCGCCGTGCAGGTGCCGGGACCGTTCGGGTCACCGGGCGCGACCGGGCTCGTCGCCGCCGCGGCCGGGTCGATCAGGCACGCGCGCTGCGCGGCGAACCGGTCGGACAGCAGCTGCCGCTGCGGAACGTCCACATAGGCCGGATCGCCGATGTAGCGGCCGCGGTCGGCGAACGCGAGGCGGGTCGACTCCAGGTAGTGGTGCAGCGCCTGGACCCGGTCCATTCCGGACAGGTCGAACTTCTCCATGATGTTCAGCGACTCGCCGACCGTGATGCCGCCGCTGGAGGACGGCGCCATGCCGTACACGTCGTAGCCCGCGGTAGTCGGCGTGCGCCGGGCGGCGGTCGATCGCGCGGTAGTCCTTGAGGTCCCGCACGGTCATCAGGCCGGGCAGCGGGTCGATCGTCGCGTCGGGAGCGACCGGCGGGTTCTGTACCGCGTCGACCATGTCGCGGCCGACCGAGCCGCCGTAGAGCGCGCCGGGACCGCGGCGGGCGATCTCCCGGTAGGTGTCGGCGAGGTCCGGGTTGCGCAGCGTCGAGCCGACCACCGGCAGCTGGCCGCCGGGCAGGAACAGCTCGCTCGTGGCGCCGAACTGGCGGAAGCGGGTCTCGTTCTGGCGGGTCTGCTCGCGGAACGTGGCGTCCACAGTGAACCCGCGGTCGGCCACCTTGATGGCCGGCTTCAGGTTGTCGGCGAGGTCGAAGCGGCCCCACCGGTCCAGCGCGCGCTCCCAGGTGGCGAGCATGCCCGGCACGCCGACGGACAGTCCGCTGGTCACCGCCTTCGGGAACGGGTAGGGCTGGCCGGTCGCCGGGTCGACGAACATCGTGTCGCTGCCGGCCCGCGGGGTCGTCTCGCGACCGTCGATCGTGGACACCTGGTGGGTGCGCGCGTCGTAGTAGACGAAGTAGCCACCGCCGCCGAGACCGGCGACGTAGGGGTCGGTGACGCCGAGCGTGGCGGCGACGGCGACCGCCGCGTCGGCCGCGGTGCCGCCCTTGCGCAGCACCTGCAGGCCCGCGTCGGTGGACTCCTGGGTGTCCGACACGACCGCACCACCGGTGCCGACGGCCACCGGTTTCTTGCCCGGCTGCTGGTGGTCTGCCTCGGCGACGGCGCCCCCGGCCGCGAGCCCCGAGACGAGCAGGACTCCAACCGATAAGGCCGAGCCGATCCGGCGTGTTCGCATGCCGCCCTCTTCCCATGATCCGATCAGGTGAACCATTGTCTTACCCGCCCGGAGGGCCACGCACAACGCCGAACCCTCAGGCGCGTTCCGGGGCCTCGTCCACGCGGCGGACGTCCGCGCCCAGGTTGACGAGGTTCTCCACCAGGCCCGGGTAGCCGCGGTCGATGTGGAAGACGTCCCAGACCTCGGTCACGCCCTCCGCGCACAGGCCGGCCAGCACCAGGCCCACGCCGGCGCGGATGTCCGACGCCCAGACCGGCGCGCTGGACAGGCGCTCGACGCCGCGGACCACCGCGTGGTGGCCGTCGGTGCGGGCGTCGGCGCCCAGGCGGACCATCTCCTCGATGAACCGGAACCGGGCCTCGAACAGGTTCTCGGTGATCATCGACGTGCCGTCGGCGATCGAGGTCAGGGCGATGGCGAACGGCTGCAGGTCGGTGGCGAACCCCGGGTAGGGCAGCGTCACGAAGTCGACCGCGGCGGGCCGGTCGTGCTGGACGACGCGGAACGCCTGGCCGTCCAGGATCGAGACCTCCGCGCCCGCGGTGCGCAGCTTCTCCAGCACGAGGTCGAGGTGGTGCGGGTCCACGCCGCGCACGGTGACGTCACCACGGGTCATCGCCGCGGCGAACGCCCAGGTGGCGCCCACGATCCGGTCGCCGATCACCCGGTGCTCGGTCGGCTGCAGCGCGTCCACGCCGTGCACGGTGAGGGTCGACGTGCCGGCGCCCTCGATCTTGCCGCCCATCTGCAGCAGCATCGTGCACAGGTCGACGATCTCCGGCTCGCGCGCGGCGTTGTCGATCACCGTGGTGCCGTCCGCGAGCACGGCGGCCATCAGGATGTTCTCGGTGGCGCCCACGCTCGGGAAGTCGAGCCAGATCTGCGCGCCGTGCAGGCCCTCGGCCTCGGCCACCACGCACCCGTGCTCGATCTCGCTGTGCGCGCCCAGCTGGCGCAGGCCGTTCTGGTGCATGTCCAGCGGCCGCGACCCGATCGCGTCCCCGCCGGGCAGCGCGACGACCGCGCGCTTGCAGCGGCCGACCAGCGGGCCCAGCACGCACACCGACGCGCGCAGCTTGCCCATCGACGCGGAGTCGGCGTGGTGGTTGAGGTCCGCGGGGGTCGTGATGGTGACCGTGTCGGCCTCGATCACGACCTCGCAGCCGAGGCTGCGCAGCACCTCGGCCATCAGCGGGACGTCCAGGATCTGCGGGCAGTTGGTGAGCGTGGTCGTGCCCTCGGCGAGCAGGGCGGCGGCCATCAGCTTCAGCACGCTGTTCTTGGCGCCCACGACGTCGACCTCGCCGGCAAGCCGCGCGCCACCATGGACCTGGAAGTGCTCCGTCACGAGCGCCCATCATGCCCCACCCCCGGCGTGCGCATTCGCCGGGCCGCCCGCCGTCCGCTACCCTCCCGGCCATCCGGCCCGAAGGGATGCGATGAAGGCTGCGACGAAGCCTGCGACGACGGCACAGAGACTCGCGAGCCCGGCCGGGTTCGCGCTGGTGTTGCTGCTGTTCCTGGTCATGCCGTTCCTGTCGGCGTCCTGCGACGTGCCCGGGCCGGTTCGATCAGCGCGGACTACACCGGCGCGCGGCTGGCCACCGGGGCCGACCCGCAGGTCGAGATCCCGAAGGGCCTGGAGGACATCGCCGACGAGCTGCTCGACGTGCTGGACCCCGGCGTGCGGGTGCTCGCGCTCGTCGTCGCCCTGCTGCTGGTGGCCGGTGTGGTGCTGCCGTTCGTGCCGCGGCTGGGCCACGAGCTGCGCCACCGGATGTTCGGCGGCGCCGCGCTCGCGGTGCTGGCCGGCGCGCTGATGGTCGTCACCCAGGTCGTCGCGCAGGCGAACCTGACCGACCGGCTCACCGACTACGCGGAGAAGCTGTCGCAGAACGAGCCCGTGCCGAACATCGACCGGATCGACGAGCTCATCCACGCCGAGGTCGGCTACTGGCTCTCGCTCGTCGGGCTGATCCTCATCGCGGGGCTTAGCGTGGGGACCGTGTTCAAGGACAAGATTTCTCCCGCCGCCCGGAGCTCGCCCACGCGACCGCTGCCGGGGCCGCACCGATCTGGCGGGCCGAGTCGCCGGAGCCGGCCGAGCCGCCGGCACCCGCGCCCACCGAGCCGCCCGCACCGGTCGGCCCCGGGGCGCCGCCCGAACCACCCGCGCCCACCGGCCCCGAAGGACCGTCCGAGCCGGCGGCGCCGACCGAACGGCCGGGCGAGCCGACGCCTTGACCTCCACCTAGCTGGAGGTTGCACGCTGGATCCGTTGCCCGCGCGGCGATCGGAGGACCCCATGCGTGCGGTGTGGTTGACGGAGTTCGGCGGCCCGGAGGCGCTCGTCGCGCGGGACACGCCGGACCCGCAGGCCGGGCCGGGGCAGGCGCTGGTCGACGTCGCCTACGCCAGCATCACGTTCGTCGAGACGCAGTTCCGGGCCACCGGCGGTGGCCCGGTCACCGCCGAGCCGCCGGTGATCCCCGGCAACGGGGTCGGCGGCGTCGTCGCCGCGGTCGGCGACGGCGTGGACCCCGCGCTGGTCGGCACGCGCGTGGTCAGCGCCACCGGCGGCTCGGGCGGCTACGCGTCGCGGGTCGCGGTCGACGCGGCCGGCGTGTACCCGGTGCCCGCCGGCCTCGCGCTCGACGCCGCGACGGCGCTGCTGGCCGACGGCCGCACGGCCACCCTGCTGATGCGCACGGCGGAGCCGAAGCCGGGCGAGCGGGTGCTCGTCGAGGCGGCCGCGGGCGGCGTCGGCAGCCTGCTCGTGCAGCTGGCGAAGGCGGCCGGCGCGCACGTGGTCGCCGCGGCCGGCGGGGCGCGCAAGCTCGACCTCGCGCGGGAGCTGGGCGCCGACGAGGTCGTCGGACTACCGCGAGCCGGGCTGGCCGGCGCGTGCCGGGGCGAGTGGACGTCGTGTTCGACGGGGTCGGCGGGGACGTCAGCCGCGCCGCGTTCGGGCTGCTCCCCCGCGGCGGCCGGATGCTGAGCTACGGCCTGGCGAGCGGCAGCTGGACGGCGGTCACCGCGGAGGAGGCCGCCGAGCGCGGCGTCACGCTGCTGCGCACGTCGCCGACGGGGCAGGAACTCCGTGCCTGCACGGAAAGCGCGCTGGCCGAGGCCGCCGCCGGGCGCCTCCGCGCGGTGATCGGGCAGCGCTTCCCGCTGGACCGGGCGGCCGACGCGCACGCGGCCATCGAGTCGCGCGCGACGGTCGGCAAGACGCTGCTGGAGGTCAGCGCGCCGGGTCCAGGGTGATCGGTGGGCCGACGATCTCGTTGCCGTGCCGGCGGCCCGCCTCGACCAGCAGCGGGATGTCCGGCTGGGACGGTTCGGGCAGCCCGAGGTGCTCGGCCGGGCGGCCCACCTCGGTGATGAACTGCTCGAACCCGGACGGCGAGGTGATCTGCAGCCCGCGCACCGGTCCCGCGGACACCACGAACGAGTGCGCGATCCCGTGCGGCAGGAAGACGAACGCGCCCGGTCCGGCCTTCGTCCGGCGCTCGCCGCAGTCCACGACCAGCTCGCCGTCGAGGATGTAGAAGGCCTCGTCCTCGACCGCGTGCACGTGGCGCGGCGGGCCGAAGCCGAGTGGAGCGGTCCACTCCAGGAACGTGAACCTGCCGCCGGTCTGCGCGCCGCCGGCTTTCACGGTCATCCGGGTGTCGAGGAACCAGACGTGCTCGCCGTCCTGTTCGGTCAGCACGTAGCCGTTCGGGTCGAACGTCATGCCGCACCGTCCTCTGTATACAGACGGACCTCGATGCCGTCCGGGTCGTGCAGGCCGACGAGGACCGAGCCGGCGTGGCCGGAGATGATGCCGTCGTGCTGCTCCCCCAGCGACGTCAGCTTGTCGCGCCACTCCTCGAGGTCCGCGACCGTCGAGATGCCGAGCGCGATCGGGTCGAAGCCCGCCAGCACCTTCGCGCGGTCCGGGTCGCAGCGGAAGCCGAGCTGCACCGTGCCGCTCGGGTCCGCCATCGCGACCCCCATCAACACGCCGTCCTCCACGAACTCGATCCGTAAACCTAAGCCCAGCACCCGCTCGTACCAGTCACGCGTCCGCCCCACGTCCGTGACCGGCAGCTTGACGTGATGGAAGCCCTGCAACGACGTCATCCCAGCCCCACTTTCACTGTAGTCCAACTCTAGAGTTAGACTCTAATACATGGCCGAGGGTGTCAAGAAAAATCGCGCCCGCGCGACCCGGCGCAAGATCATCACCGCGGCGACCGAGCTGTTCATCGCGCAGGGCTACGCCACCACCAAGATCGAGGACGTCGCCGCGAAGGCCCGGGTCGCCGTGCAGACGGTGTACTTCCACTTCACCAACAAGCGCACGTTGCTCAAGGAGTCGGTGGACGTCTCGTCGGTCGGCGACGACGAGCCGGTCCCCCTGCTCGAGCGCCCGTTCGTCCAGCGGGTGCGCGACGAGCCGGACCCCCGCGCGGCGCTCGCGATCTGGACCGCGACGAGCAAGGAGATCTTCCTCCGGGTGGCGCCGATCATGCAGGTGGTGCGCGACGCGGCCGGCATGGACGAGGCGATGGCCGAGCAGTGGGCGGTCAACCAGAGCCAGCGGGCCACCGCGCACCGGGCGCTCGTCGAGCTGCTGGCCGCCAAGGGGGCACTGCGCGACGGGCTGACCCTCGACCGCGCCACCGACATCGTCTTCTCCCTGATCAGCCACGAGCTCTTCCTGCTGCTGACCGTGGAACGCGGCTGGCACGCCGACGAGTGGGAGAGGTGGATCACCGCGACGGTCGGCGACGCCGTGCTGGGCTGAGCCGTATCGTCGGCGCATGGCCGTTCACATCACGCGCGTGTACACAAAGGTCGGCGACGACGGGACCACCGCACTCGGTGACGGCCACCGGGTGCCCAAGACCGACTCGCGCCTGGCCGCCTACGCCGACGTCGACGAGGCCAACGCGGCGATCGGCGTCGCGGTCGCGATGGGCGGGCTCACCGACGAGCTGACCGACGTGCTGCGCGCCGTGCAGAACGACCTGTTCGACGTCGGCGCCGACCTGTGCGCGCCGGTCGTGCCGGACCCCAAGTACCCGCCGCTGCGCATCACCGAGCCCTACGTCGAGCGGCTCGAGGGCTGGTGCGACGACTTCAACGCCCGGCTGGAGAAGCTCAGCTCGTTCATCCTGCCCGGCGGCACCGCGGGCGCCGCGCTGCTGCACGTGGCCCGCACGGTCACCCGGCGCGCCGAGCGCAGCGCGTGGCGGCTCATCTACGACGACGCCGAGCGCACCAACCCGCTCGCGGCGAGGTACCTGAACCGGCTGTCCGACCTGCTGTTCGTGCTCTCCCGGGTGGCCAACCCGGACGGCGACGTGCTGTGGTCCCCCGGCGGCGGACGCTAAGCGCGACACACAGCAAGCGCACAGGCGCGGCAGGGCGGCGCCGCGCACCATCGAACCCGACGACGACGGAAGGTTCGACATGCACGACCACGACGACGACCGCGACGATCACGACCGGGGCCTCGGGTTCGACCTCGCGACGCTGCGCAGCAGGCGCGCCGCCCTGGCCCTGTTCGGCGGCGCGGGCCTCGCCGTGCTCGCCGGCTGCGGCACGGGTTCCGACGCGGCGCCGGCCCCGACCACCACGAAGTCGACCACCACGACAACTGCGGGGTCGGGCGCCGCCGGACCGCTCGACGAGATCCCGAGCGAGACGGCCGGGCCCTTCCCCGGCGACGGCTCCAACGGGCCCGACGTGCTCGCCGATGCCGGCATCGTCCGCGCCGACATCCGGTCCAGCTTCGGCGCAGCGAGCGGGACCGCCGAGGGCGTGCCGCTGCGCATCGAGCTGACCGTCGTCGAGGCGGACACCGGCGCGGCACTGCCCGGCGCCGCGGTGTACCTGTGGCACTGCGACCGCAACGGCGACTACTCGCTGTACTCCCAGGCCGTCGCCGAGGAGAACTACCTGCGTGGCGTGCAGGCGGCCGACGCCGCCGGCAAGCTCGCGTTCACCAGCATCTTCCCGGCCGCGTACTCGGGACGCTGGCCGCACGCCCACTTCGAGGTCTACCCGAGCGTCGAGCGACGCCACCGGGGGCGCCGGCAAGCTCGTCACCTCGCAGCTCGCGCTCCCCCAGGACGTCTGCGAGAAGGTCTACGCCACCGACGGCTACGGCCAGAGCACGAGCAACCTCGCGCAGACGTCGCTGGAGCGGGACATGGTGTTCAGCGACGGCTGGGACACCCAGCTCGCCACCGTCACCGGCGACGTCGCGAGCGGCTACGTCGCGACGCTGACCGTCCCGGTTTAGCCGGGTTACTGCAAATGGCCCGTTTCCGGTAGGTCCAACTGCGGTATGTCCCCTCGCGGTGCCCCGAGGAGGCGTTCATGAACACTGCCCAGGCAGTCGTCAGCGCAGGCGAAGACCACAAGAGCGAAGAACAGCAAGGCCACGCAGGCTCTCGGCCGGGCCGGGATGGTCTGCTACGGCGTGGTCCACGTGCTGGTGGCCTACCTGGCGGTGCGCGTGGCGTTCGGCTCGTCCGAGCAGGCCGACCAGAAGGGCGCGATCCAGGAGGTCGGCTCGACCGGCATCGGCGTGTTCCTGCTGTGGGTGCTCGCGATCGGCCTGTTCGCGTTCGGCGCCTGGCAGTTCCTGCTCGCCGCCAAGAGCTTCCAGTGGGTGGAGAAGAAGGGAAAGCGCACCCGCAAGCAGATCGGCGCCGCGGCCCGCGGGGTCGTCGGGATCGCGCTCGGCGTCACCTCCATCGGCTACGTCACGGGTTCGAGCTCGAGCGGGTCGAGCAACGAGCAGCAGCAGACGATGACCGCCAAGGTCCTCGCCCTGCCGGCCGGCCCGTTCCTCGTCGCCGTCGTGGCGCTGGTGATCATCGGCGTCGCGGTGGGGACCGCGGCGAAGGGGTTCCGCAAGTCGTTCCTGGACGACCTCGACATGACCGACCTGCCCAGCGGCACGCAGCAGTGGGTGCGCCGGCTCGGCGTGTTCGGCTACATCGCGAAGGGCGTCACGATCGGCATCATCGGCGTGCTGGTCGGGATCGCGGCGCTGACGGCCGACCCGAAGGAGGCCGGCGGCATGGACGCGGCGCTCAAGACGCTCGCGGGCCAGCCGTTCGGTCCGGTGCTGCTGTGCCTGGTGGCCGTGGGCCTGGCGGCGTACGGCGTGTACTGCTTCGCCGCCGCCCAGGCGCACAAGTACTGAGGAGTTCTAGGAGGCCCAGGGCAGCCGGCCCGGTGGGGCGGACTCCAGCCAGGACAGGAAGCCGGTCAGGGCGTCCGGGCTCATCGCGATCTCGACCTGCGACTGGTCCGGGTCGCCGCCGGTGGCGGCGAAGCGGAGTACCCGCGAGCCCGGCGGCATGCCGTACAGCTCGGCGCCCGACGGGTCGCGGCGGTCGGCGATCTCCAGGCCGCTGCGGTGGATCACCCGGTCGGGGCCCATCCGCAGGCTGAGCACCCGGAACCAGACGAACTCGTCACCGTGGTAGCGGCCGACGCCGAGATGCCAGCCCTTGCCGGCCGGGTCGAGGCGGGTGCGGAGCGCGGCGTGCACGCCGCCCGAGCGCAGCGCGCGCAGCCTGCGCACGGTGAGCAACGCCAGCACGACCAGGATCAGAAGGAGGACCGCTCCGGCAATCACGCTGATGTCCACGGCCCTGCTCGCCCCCCGCCGGCCTTCAGACCATTCGCCCTGGGGCGCGGAGCCGGCAGCTCGTGCTGGCACGCATGCCCGGCCGACAGCGTGGCGCTACCACGACCAGCTGGGGAGACATGTCGGCCACGCCGTACCTCCGTCGTCCGGGCATCGATCCGGGGCTCTCGCAGTGTAAATGGTCTCGTGACGACGACACCACTCAGGCCGGTCTTCACCCCGGTGAGCCGGGTCACCGGACGTGTCTGTCCGAAGTAGACGGAAAGAGCGACGCCCCCGGCCGGAGCCGGGGGCGTCGCTTTCGTCTTCGCTGTTCGTCGTCGCTGGTCAGACCGCCGAGTGGCCGGCCGCACGCAGCCGGGCGCGGGCCCGGTTGCGGACTTCCTCGTCCTCGCTCTGGAAGTCCCGCTGCGCCTGCTCGACGTCGATCTCCTCGGCCGGCTCGGCGTCCTCCGCCAGGATCGTGACGCCCTGGTCGGTGACCGACAGGAAGCCACCGTGGACGGCGGCGTGGTACTCCTCGCCGTCCACCGTGTCGATCCGGACCATCTCACCCTCGACGAGCTCGGCGAGCAGCGGGATGTGCCGCGGCAGGATGCCGATCTCACCCGCGGTGGTCCGGGCGAACACGAACGTGGCCTGCCCTTCCCACAGCAGCCGGTCCGGCGCCACCAGCTCGACGTGCATGTCAGCCACGTGAGTCTCCTAGTCCGATGCGGTGGTCGATGCGGTCCGGCGTCACTTCTTGGTGATTTCCTTGTACTTGCGGTCCAGGTCCTCCAGGCCGCCGATCAGGAAGAACGCCTGCTCGGGCATGTGGTCGAACTCGCCCTTGGTGAGCTTGTCGAACGCCTCGATGGTCTCCTTCAGCGGCACCGTCGAGCCCGGCTGGCCGGTGAACTGCTCGGCCGCCATCATGTTCTGCGACAGGAACCGCTCGATCCGGCGCGCCCGGCCGACCAGCTGCTTGTCCTCCTCGGACAGCTCGTCGATACCGAGGATCGCGATGATGTCCTGCAGGTCCTGGTAGCGCTGCAGGATCCGGATGACCTCCTGCGCGACCCGGTAGTGCTCCTCGCCGACGATGGCCGGGTCGAGGATGGTCGAGCTGGAGGCCAGCGGGTCCACCGCCGGGAAGATGCCCTTGGAGAACACCGAACGGGAGAGCTCGGTGGTGGCGTCCAGGTGGGCGAAGGTGGTGGCCGGCGCCGGGTCGGTGTAGTCGTCCGCGGGCACGTAGATCGCCTGCATCGAGGTGATCGACCGGCCCTTGGTCGAGGTGATCCGCTCCTGCAGCTCGCCCATCTCGTCGGCCAGGGTCGGCTGGTAGCCCACCGCGGACGGCATGCGGCCGAGCAGCGTGGAGACCTCGGAACCGGCCTGGGTGAACCGGAAGATGTTGTCGATGAACAGCAGCACGTCGACGTTCTTCACGTCGCGGAACCACTCCGCCATCGTCAGCGCGGACAGCGCGACCCGCATGCGGGTGCCCGGCGGCTCGTCCATCTGACCGAACACCAGCGCGGTGTCCTTGAGGACGTTCGCCTCCTGCAGCTCCAGCCACAGGTCGTTGCCCTCACGGGTGCGCTCGCCGACACCGGCGAACACCGACGTACCACCGAAGTTGCGGGCGATGCGGTTGATCATCTCCTGGATGAGCACCGTCTTGCCCACGCCCGCGCCGCCGAACAGGCCGATCTTGCCACCACGCACGTACGGGGTGAGCAGGTCGACGACCTTCAGGCCGGTCTCGAGCATCTCGGTGCGGCCCTCGAGCTGGTCGAACGCCGGCGCCTTGCGGTGGATCGACCAGTGCTCGAGGTCGTCGCCGAAGCCGGGCTCGTCGAGGCAGCGGCCGAGCGCGTTGAACACGTGGCCCTTGACCTCGTCGCCGATCGGCACGGAGATCGGCTTGCCGGTGCTGACGACCTCCTTGCCGCGCACCAGGCCGTCGGTGGGCTGCATGGAGATCGCGCGGACGACGTTGTCGCCGAGGTGCTGGGCGACCTCGAGGGTCAGCGTCTTGGCGAGCTCTTCGAACTCGACCTCGGCGTGCAGCGCGGTGAACAGCTCCGGCATGGCGTCGCGCGGGAACTCGACGTCGACGACGGGTCCGGTGATCCGCAGGACGCGACCGGCGGTCGTCTGTCCGGATGTCGCAGCGGAAACTGTGGCAGTCATAGGTCAGTCATCACTTCCTGCGGCGGCCGCGAGCGCGTCAACGCCCCCGACGATCTCGCTGATCTCCTGGGTGATCTGGGCCTGGCGGGCCCGGTTGGCTTCGAGTGTCAGGTCCCGGATGAGGTCGTTCGCGTTGTCCGTGGCCGCCTTCATCGCGCGGCGCCGGGACGCGGACTCCGAGGCCGCCGACTCCAGCAGCGCGGTGTAGACCCGCGCCGACAGGTAACGCGGCAGCAGCGACCCGAACAGCTCCTCGGGATCCGGCTCGAACTCGTAGGACGGTGACGGGCCGACGTCCTCCGCGCCGTACTCGACCTCCATCGGGGCGAGCCGGACGGCGGCGGGCGTCTGCGTCAGCATGCTGCTTGAACTCGGTGTAGACGATGTGGATCTCGTCGACGCTCGGTCGCCTCCACGCCCTCCGGCGCGTCCTCGGCGTACTCGGTGCCGACGAGGAACGCGGCCACCAGCGTCCGGGCCGCCTCCGCGGCCGCGGCGTAGGTCGGCTGCTCGGAGAAGCCCGTCCACGACTCGGCGATCTCGCGCTGGCGGAACCGGTAGAAGTTCACGCCCTTGCGTCCGATGACGTAGAGCACCGGCTCCTTGCCCTGCTCGCGGAGCAGGGCCTGCAGCTCCTCGGCGCGGCGCAGCACGTTGGCGTTGTAGCCACCGGCCAGACCGCGGTCGCTGGTCACCACCAGCACCGCGGCCCGCTGCGGGTTCTCCCGCTCGACGAGCAGCGGGTGGTCCAGCGCCGCCGTCTCGGCGAGCGCGGAGACCACGCCGGTGATCCCGTCGGTGTACGGGCGCGCCGCCTCGACCCTGGCCTGGGCCTTGCCGATCCGCGAGGTGGCGATCAGCTCCTGGGCCTTGGTGATCTTCCGCATCGACTGTGTCGCGCGGATCCTTCGGCGGAGGATGCGTACCTGTGCAGGCATGTCGCTACCCGGTCACTTCTTGGCCGGCGCGGCCCGCCGGACCTTCACCGACTCGTGGCCGACCTCGTCGGCGTCCATGGCGTCGGCCTCCGCCTCGTTGACCACGGAGCTGCCGTCCGACGCGGTGAACTGCTGCTTGACCGCGTTGATGGCGTTGACCAGCCGCTCCTCGTTGTCGTCGGAGAGGTCCTTGGTGTCGCGGATCTCCGCGAGCAGGCCCTCCTCGTTGTGGCGGACGTGGTCGAGCAGCTCGGCTCTCGAACCGCCGCACGTCGCCCACCGGGACCGTGTCGAGGTGGCCGCGGGTGCCGGCGAAGATGGCGACCACCTGCTCCTCGGCCGACATCGGCGAGTACTGCGGCTGCTTGAGCACCTCGACCAGCCGCGTGCCGCGGTCCAGCTGGGCGCGGGACGCGGCGTCGAGGTCGGACGCGAACGCGGAGAACGCCTCCAGCTCACGGAACTGGGACAGGTCCAGGCGCAGCGAGCCCGGCCACCTTGCGCATGGCCCTGATCTGCGCGGCGCCACCGACCCGGGAGACCGAGATACCGACGTTGATCGCCGGGCGGACACCCTGGTTGAACAGGTCGGTCTCGAGGAAGCACTGGCCGTCGGTGATCGAGATGACGTTGGTCGGGATGTAGGCCGACACGTCGTTGGCCTTGGTCTCGATGATCGGCAGGCCGGTCATCGAGCCCGCGCCCAGCTCGTCGGACAGCTTCGCGCAACGCTCGAGCAGGCGGGAGTGCAAGTAGAAGACGTCGCCGGGGAACGCCTCGCGGCCCGGCGGGCGGCGCAGCAGCAGCGAGATCGCGCGGTAGGCCTCGGCCTGCTTGGTGAGGTCGTCGAACACGATCAGGACGTGCTTGCCCTGGTACATCCAGTGCTGGCCCAGTGCGGAGCCGGTGTAGGGCGCGAGCCACTTGAAGCCGGCCGAGTCGGACGCGGGCGCCGCGACGATCGTCGTGTACTCCAGCGCACCCGCGTCGTCGAGCGCCTGGCGGACACCGGCGATCGTGGAGCCCTTCTGGCCGATCGCGACGTAGATGCAGCGCACCTGCTGCTTCTCGTCGCCGGTCGCCCAGTTCTCCTTCTGGTTGATGATCGTGTCGACGCAGACCGCGGTCTTGCCGGTCTTGCGGTCGCCGATGATCAGCTGGCGCTGGCCGCGGCCGATCGGCGTCTGCGAGTCGATCGCCTTGATGCCGGTCTGCAGCGGCTCCTTCACCGGCTGCCGGTCGATCACGCTCGGCGCCTGCAGCTCGAGCGCGCGGCGCTCGTCGCGCGTCGATGTCGCCGAGGCCGTCGATCGGCTCGCCCAGCGGGTTCACCACGCGGCCGAGGAAGTCGTCGCCCACCGGCACCGAGAGGACCGGTGCCGGTCCGCTTGACCGGCTGGCCCTCCTCGATCTTCTCGTAGTCACCGAGGATGACGGCGCCGATCTCGTGCACGTCGAGGTTCTGCGCGACGCCGAGCACCCCGCCCTCGAACTCGAGCAACTCACTGGTGACGGCCGATGGAAGGCCCTCGACCCGGGCGATGCCGTCACCGGTGAGGGCGACGGTGCCCACCTCCTCGCGCGAGGTCTCGGGCGAGAAGGTGGAGACGTAGTTCTCGATCGCGCTCCGGATCTCGTCTGAGGAGATCGTCAGCTCCGCCATGGCGTATTCGGTCCCTGCTCTCTGTGCTCAAACTTGGTTCTTGGGGCTCGAGTGCGACCGCGCACTCAGCCGGACAGCTCCTGGCGGGCCTGCGCGAGCCGCGTCGCGATGCTGCCGTCGATCACTTCGTCGCCGACCCGGATGACCAGCCCGCCGAGCTGGTCGGGGTCGAGCTCGACCTGCACCGAGACCGGCCGGGCCGTAGACGCGCGACAGCGCGTCGGTGAGCCGCTGCTCCTGCTCGGCGGTCAGCGGTGCGGCCGCGGTCACCCGCGCCACGGACCGCTCACGCCGGGCCGCGGCGAGCTCGGCCAGCTCGGTCGACCACGCACGTCGAGCGACCGGCCGCGGGGCAGCCGCACGGCCTGCCGCAGCAGCTCCAGCGTGATCGGCTGACCTTGCCGTCCACCAGCCCGTCGAGCAGCTCCAGGCGGCCCTGCTCCGGCTGCGGACTCGTCGGCCAGCAGCTCGCGCAGCCCGGACTCGGAGTCGAGGACCCGGGCGAACCGGAACAGCTCGTCCTCGACGTTCTCCAGCGAGCCGTCCTGCTCGGCCACCGCCAGCAGCGCGCGCCGGGCGAGCGTCCTCGATCGCGCTCGACCAGGTCACCGGGCCGCGACCACCGGGCGGAGACCAGCCCGGTCAGCGTCTCCAGCGCGGCGTCGGAGATCTTGCCGCCGAACACCGCGTCGGCCAGCCGGACCCGCTCGGACTCCGCCGTCGCCGGGTCGGCCAGCAGCCGCCGCAGCGCCCGCTCGCGAACCAGCACGGCGGCGACGTCGAACAGCTCGCCCGCCAGCTCGGCGCACGCCGTCGCGCGCCGTTCCGATCCGCTCGTCCAGCCGCTCCCTGGCGCCGGCCAGTGCTTCCCTGCTCGCGGCCTGCATCACGCATCACCCCTGCGTCGGCCGGACGACCGTGCCCTCGGGCGCGGACATGGCCTCGAGCTCGTCGAGGAACCGGTCGACGGTCGCCTTGCGCTTCGCGTCGGTCGACAGGTGCCGCGTCGACCAGCTCGTCCGCCGACTCGGCGGACAGCCGGCCGATGCGCGCCGCAGCTCGCGGATGACCTGCTGGCGCTGGTTGGCCAGGTCCTCCTCGCCGCGCTGGCTTGATCCGCTCGATCTCGCGCTCGGCCTGGGCCCGCATCTCCTCGACGATGCGCTGACCGTCGGCGCGGGCCGTGTCGCGGATCTTCGCCGCCTCGGTCCGCGCCTCGGCGAGCGCCTCGCTGTACTGCTTCTCCGCGGTGGCCAGCCGCTCGCCGCCTTCTTCGCGTCCTCGACCTGCTTGGCGACGGTGTCCTGCTGGTTCTTCATCATCGTGCGGACCGGCGGCACGACGTACCGCCAGATCACCAGCACGACCACGATGAAGCGCGAGCAGCTCGCCAATCCACTCACCCATCAGCGTTTTCTCCCACTCGCCACCGCGACGTTCTCGCCGACGATCCGGCCGGCCAGGGCCCGCGACAGCTCGGCCACCTGCGGCTCGAGGTCGCTCACGACCTGGGTCGCGCTGCGCGGCCAGCTGCTCGTCGCCCTCGCGGCGCAGCCGGGCCACCTCGGCGCTCGCCTGCCCGCGCAGCTCGTCGAGCACCCGCTGCCCGTCGGCCCGCGCGGCGTCCCGGATCGAGCCGGCCTCGGCCCGCGCCTCGGCCAGCGCCTCCCGGTGCCGCTGCTCGGCCGCCGCGAACTTCTCGCTCGGCCTTGCGGCTCTCGTCGGCCTGCCGCTGGACCATCTCGTTGCGTTCGCGCAAGGCCTGGCGGATCGGCGGCACGATGAACCGGAAGAAGATGAACATCACGACCAGGAAGATGATCGCCTCGACGAAGAACGTCGCGTTCGGCAGCAGGAAGTTGTTCTTCTCCTTCCTGCGCCAGGTGGATGCGTGCTCGTCAGCATCATTAGGCGGGGAACACGAAGAGCAGCAGGGCCGCGAACGCGACGTTGATGAAGAAGTTTCCCTCGGCGAGCCCGACGGTCAGGAAGAACGGCGTGAACAGCCGGCCCTGGGCCTCGGGCTGCCGCGCGATCCCGGCGACCAGCTGGCTACCGGCGAGACCATCACCGATGGCGGCACCGGCGGCACCGCCGGCGAGCGCCACGCCACCACCGATGTAGGCGCCGGCTGTGATGATCGCGTCTCCAATGTCGGCCATTAACCTCTACCTTTCTTGTTATCTGCTTGGTACGTGACTGGAATGCCGGACGACCGCGGGGAGGTCAGTGCCCCTCCGACCGGTCCTCCATCGACTGGCGAAGTAGATGATCGTCAGGAAGGCGAAGATGAACGCCTGCACCGCGCCGATGAACAGGTCGAACAGCTTCCAGCCGGCGGTCGGCGCCCACGTGATGTAGGCGGGGATCAGCGCGAGCAGGCCGATCATCACGCCGCCGGCGAGGATGTTGCCGAAGAGTCGAAGCGAGTGCGAGATGACGCCGGTGATCTCCTCGATGAACCACAGCGGCGCCAGCGCCTTGTTGTGGCCCTCGGCGATGTGCACCAGCTGGCGGCCCGCACCGCCGTGCGTGCGCGCACCGGCCACCTGCCGCCAGAAGAACACCAGCAGCGCCAGCGGGTAGACCAGGTTCACGTCGGCCGTCGGCGGCGGCAGGTAGTGGTGCAGCGGCAGGGCCACGAGCCAGTTGCAGGCCAGGATGAACACGAAGAGCGTGATCGCGAGCGGCAGCAGGAACGGCGCCGTGCGCACGCCGATGCTCGTCTCGACCTGGTCCCGCAGGAACTTCGTCACGGCCTCGTAGAACAGCTGCGGGCCGCTGGGCACGCCGGAGGTGACCTTCGAGCGCACGTACAGGCCGAGACCGACCACGATCGGCCGCGGCGACGAGCGTGCCCAGGATGGTGTCGGCGTGCAGCGTCAGCCCGAAGAGGTGCCACTCGCTGTGCTCGCCGACCTCGATCGTCGTCTCGGCGCGCCAGGACCTGCCCCGTCACGTGCGACGCTCCTTCATGACCGACATGGTCGTGGTGCCAACGATGATCAACTGGAAGACGACGAGGCCGAAGAACACCCCGAGCCCGTCCGGCCGCACGAAGACGCCGATGCCGAACGCGAGCGCGGTGATGAACATCAGCCGCGGCACCGAGGACTTGCCGATCGCCTTCTTGCTCGGGTTGTCGCTGGCGATGACCTTCGCGACCGACTTCTGCAGCAGGCGGGTGTTCAGCAGGCCGAGGCCCATGCCGACGATGAAGAGCGCCCCCATGACGATGTGTCCGAGCAGCCCGCAGACGACCAGTGCCGACGAGCGCCGACGAAGATGGCCACGAACACCGGCTTGCGGAGATCCAGGACGGTTGCGGCGGGCACGTTGGCCGCCGCGGCTTGCATGGCTGACACGACTGAACCCTCGACCTCAATTCTTCATGAATCGCCGGAACTTGAAATACGCGTAGAAGCAGGCGGATCGTGATTCCGACCGCGAGACCGACAAGAGCGAACACCGGCAGGGTGCCCGCCTTGGAGTCGATGAACCAGCCCAACAACATTCCGCCTGCGACCAGAACCGCGATCGCGGAGCCGACGCCGAGGAAGTCTCTGAGGCTGGCCTGTCTGGGTGGCTCTGAGTGGCACGACGACCAGGCCTACCGGAGGGCTATAGGCACGTGATGATCACTCATGCGCAAGCTCCTTGTCGGTCGAAGCGACGGCGGTGTGGTGCCAAGCCCTGGCGGATCCAGCCGTCGCGGCCGGCGTTGTCCCCATGCCTCCTTGGGGACGAATCGCACGCTATCACACGATTCTCGGGCCCCTTTGAGGTGGCCTGAGGTGCGAAGTTCAGGGTGCTCACAAGGTCAGGATCGACCGTTCTCGCGCAGCCTCGGGATGGCCGAGATGACGAGTGCGATGAGGAGCCCGATGCCCATCCCCCAGGCGACCGCGAACGCGTCGAAAATGGTCAGCGCGACGGCCCCGAACGCGAGCACCGCGGCCCACAGGTAGATGAGCAGGACCGCGCGGCGCTGCGAGTGGCCGATCTCCAGCAGCCGGTGGTGCAGGTGCATCTTGTCCGCGTGGAACGGGCTCAATCCCTTGCGGGTACGGCGGATGATGGCCATCAGCAGGTCGAGCAGCGGCACGAACAGCACCGCGGCGACCACCAGCAGCGGGGACAGCAGGGCGATGGTCTGCGTCTGGTTGAGGTCGGGCACCCGGCCGGACGCCGACGTCGTCGCCGCGGCCATCATCAGGCCGAGCAGCATCGAGCCGGAGTCGCCCATGAAGATCTTGGCCGGCTGGAAGTTGTGCGGCAGGAAACCGAGGCAGGCGCCCGCGAGCGTGGCCGCGATCAGCGCCGGCGCGTAGTTGTTCACGTCGCCGCCGGTCTGCTTGAGCAGGTTGAGTGAGAAGGCACACGTCGCGGTCGCCGAGATGAGCCCGATGCCGGCGGCGAGCCCGTCGAGCCCGTCGACGAAGTTCATCGCGTTGACCATCGTGACGACGAGCAGCACGGTGACGATCGCGCCCTGGTTCTGGTCGAGCACCAGCGTCGAGCCGAGCCCGTCCTCGGCGCCCCACGGCACCCACAGCAGCACCCACTGCAGGCCGAACAGCACGAGGATGCCCGCGCAGGTGGTCTGGCCGGCGAGCTTGGTCAGCGAGTCCAGCTCGTAGCGGTCGTCGAGCATGCCGATCAGCACGATCAGCCCGCCGCCGATCAGCACGGCGGTCGGGTCGAGCGTGTACTCGAACGCCCGGCGCAGCACCGGCAGCTGGTGGGCGAGGAGCATCCCGCCGCACACGCCCAGGTACATCGCGAGCCCGCCGAGCCGCGGGATCGGCACGGTGTGCACGTCGCGCTGGCGCGGGTGGGCGACCGCGCCCCAGCGGATCGCGAGGCGCCGCACGAGGCCGGTGAACAGGAACGTGAGCACCGCGGTGGTCAGCGCCACCAGCAGGTACTCCCGGATCGGGAGCCCGGCCGGCTGGTAGTCCTGCGCGAGGTTCACCGGGCGGCGTCCGCGGGGTGTGCCGGGTGGTCGGGATAGGCGGGGTGCGCGGCGGCCAGGCGCTGACGGCCGTCGCCACGTCGGCGAGCTCGGCGTCGCCCGCCGCGGTGCCCGGCTCGGCGCGCACCGCGCGGCCGATCAGCCGGGCGATCTCGGCCATGTCCGGCTCGGTCATGCCCTGGGTGGTCACGCTCGGCGAGCCGATCCGGATGCCGGACGCGGTGGCCGGCGGGGCCGGGTCGAACGGGATCGCGTTCTTGTTCAGCGTGATCCGCGCGGCGTCGCAGCGGCGCTCGGCCGCCGCGCCGGTGACCTCGAGCGGGCGGACGTCGAGCAGCGCGAGGTGGGTGTCGGTGCCGCCGGACACCGCGCGCATGCCCTCGGCCTCCAGTCCCTTCGCGAGCGCGGCGGCGTTCGCCACGACCTGGGCCGCGTAGTCCTGGAAGTCCGAAGTGGACGCCTCGCGCAGCGCGACCGCCTTGGCGGCCACCGCGTGCATCAGCGGACCGCCCTGGCCGAACGGGAACACCGCCTTGTCGACGGCCTTCGCGTGCTCCGCGCGGCACAGGATCATGCCGCCGCGCGGGCCGCGCAGCACCTTGTGCGTGGTGAACGTGACGACGTCGGCGAACGGCACCGGCGACGGGATCGCCTTGCCCGCCACCAGCCCGACGAAGTGCGCGGCGTCGACCATGAGGATCGCGCCGACCTCGTCCGCGATCGAGCGGAACGCCGCGAAGTCGATCAGCCGCGGGTACGCGGTGGCGCCCGCGATGATCATCCGCGGCTCGTGGGCCAGCGCGAGGTCGCGGACCTGGTCGTAGTCGATCAGCTCGGTGTCCGCGCGCACGCCGTAGGAGACCGGCCGGAACCAGCTGCCGGAGAAGTTGACCTTCGAGCCGTGCGTGAGGTGGCCGCCCTGCTTGAGGTCCATCGCGAGCACGACGTCGCCCGGCTCGCAGAACGCGGCGTACGCGGCGAGGTTCGCGCTCGCCCCGGAGTGCGGCTGCAGGTTCGCGTGCTCGGCGCCGAACAGCTCCTTGGCGCGCGCGATGCCGATCTCCTCGGCGACGTCGACCTGCGCGCAGCCGCCGTAGTAGCGCCGGTTCGGGTAGCCCTCGGCGTACTTGTTGGACAGCGTCGACCCGAGCGCGGCGAGCACGGCCGGGCTGGTCAGGTTCTCGCTGGCGATCAGTTGCAGCCCGCCCCGGAGGCGCTCCAGCTCGCCGAGCACGACGTCGGCGATCTCGGGATCCGTGCTGGCCAGGGCGTCGAAGTCCGGGCCCCAGAACGGCGTGTCCAAGCCTGTAGCTCTCTCCTCGGCGCATGTTGCCGAGTCAGGCTACCGCGCCCGATCGGGGTTACGGTTCGGTGGTGACCAAGCTGAAGAAGCGCGAGTACGAGACGGCACTGGCCCATCTGCACCTCGAGCTCGTGAAGCTGCAGGACTGGGTCAAGGCCCGCGGGCTGCGGGTCGTGGCCCTGTTCGAGGGCCGGGACGCGGCCGGCAAGGGCGGCGTGATCAAGCGGATCGCCGAGCCGCTCAACCCGCGCGTCTGCCGGATCGCCGCGCTCGGCACGCCGACCGAGCGGGAGAAGAGCCAGTGGTACTTCCAGCGCTACGTCGCGCACCTGCCGGCGGCCGGGGAGATCGTGCTGTTCGACCGGTCCTGGTACAACCGCGCCGGCGTCGAGCGCGTGATGGGGTTCTGCACCGAGCAGGAGTACTGGGAGTTCCTGCGCGCCGCGCCGGAGTTCGAGCGGCTGCTGATCCGCTCCGGGATCACGCTGGTCAAGTACTGGTTCTCGGTGAGCGACGAGGAGCAGGAGAAGCGGTTCCAGGAGCGGATCGCCGACCGGACCAAGCGCTGGAAGATCTCCGACATGGACCTGGAGGCCCGGCGGCGCTGGTTCGACTACTCCCGGGCCAAGGACGAGATGTTCGCCCACACCGACGTCGAGGACTCCCCGTGGTGGGTGGTCAACGCCGACAGCAAGAAGCGGGCGCGGCTGAACTGCATCACGCACCTGCTCTCGCAGGTGCCCTACGAGGACGTGCACCCGCCGAAGCTGAAGCTGCCGGCCCGCGGCCCGGCCGACCCGGACTACCAGCGGCCGCCGCTGGACTCGATGCGCTGGATCCCGGAGAAGTACTAGCCAGTTCGCGTGCTAGTTCGCCGTACGGACCTCGCCGCCGACGACCTCGGACACCGCGGCCAGGCTGACCGCGCCCTCGCGCAGCACGACCGGCTCGTCGCCGGTCAGGTCGACGATCGTGGACGGCACCGGCTCGCCCGACGGGCCGCCGTCGAGGTAGACCGCGACCGACTCGCCGAGCTGCTCCGGGCCTCGTCGACCGTCGCGGCCGGCGGGCGGCCGGAGACGTTCGCGCTGGACACGGCCATCGGGCCGACCTCGCGCAGCAGCTCGATCGCCACCGGGTGCAGCGGCATCCGCAGCATGACCGTGCCGTGGCTGCGGCCGAGGTCCCAGGACAGCGAGGGCGCGTGCGGCAGCACGATCGACAGGTCACCGGGCCAGAACGCCTCGATCAGCGCGCGCGCCGGCTGCGGCACCGACAGCACGAGCCCGTCGATGGTCGTCCAGGAACCCGACCAGCACGCCGACCGGCATGTCCGGGCCGCGGTTCTTCGCCTGCAGCAGCGACCGGACCGCCGTCGAGGAGAACGCGTCCGCGCCGATGCCGTAGACGGTGTCGGTCGGGACCACCACCAGCCGCCCGGCCCGCACCGCGCTCGCGGCGGCGGCCAGCCCGTCGGCCCGGTCCGGCTCACGCGCACAGTCGTACACAACGCTCACAGAGCGGAACCCTAGACCTTCGGCTCAGACGCCGAACTGGGTGATCTGCGGGGCCATCTCGGTCGGCGCGGCGGCGCCAGGTCTGGCGGCGGAAGCGCCACACGATCGCGAACAGCAGCAGGCCGCCCAGCACGACGCCGGCGACCACCAGCGCCGGGTTGCCCATCAGGCCGCCGGCCACGACGGTGATCAGTCCCAATGCGACGGTCAGCACGGCGAGGCTGACCGCGATCCCCTCCGGCGACCAGGTCCAGCGCCGGCCCAGCGCGACCTCGTTGAGCAGGAAGCTCCGCGCCGCGCTCGAGCTCCTCGTCGCCGACCTTCAGCGACAGGATCCGCTCGGCCGCCTGCTCGCAGATCAGCAGCTGCTGCTCGCTCGTGATCACCAGCGTGTCGTCGGCGGTGCGCGAGCGGCTCTGCTCGGCCACCGAGTACCAGGCGCTCGCGAGGTAGTACCGCAGCGTCGGGTCCTCCGGCTGGTCGGCGACCAGGTGCTCGAGGTCGGCGATCGACCCGGCCGCGCGGCCCTCGCCGATCATCACCTGGCCGATGCCGAGCTTGGCGAGCAGCGCCGCCACGCCGCCGGCGAGCAGCGCCCGCTGGTAGTGCTCGTCGGCCTCGCGCCACCGGCCGCGCGCGAGGTGCACGTCGCCGATCCCCACCTGGTCGAGTGGATGCTCACGCAACCGGGCGGCGGTCTCGAAATGCTTCTGCGCCTCGTCGAGGCGGCCGTCGAGCAGGGCGGAGCGCGCCAAATCGGCGTGCTCGCGCCCCACGGACCGCACCTCTGCGAGGTCGTCGGGCACCAGCCGCCATTTGACGATCACGTCCTGCCAAGCTCGAAGCATTGGATCACCCCGGCGGGCACGTTACTCTCAGTAGACCTGTGTCGGGGGGTAGTAGAGGTGAAACTGGTGGCGAGCGTCCGGACGCTCAGCTCTAGGTGGCTGGCGGTCTGTTGTGCTGCCGCGTACGTCGTGGTGAGCGCCGTGCTCGGCGCTGCGCTGCTGGTACGGCCGGACGTCCCCTCCGTCGCGAGCCCCGCGTCGTCGCTGCCCACCTACGTCGCCGACGAGGGTTCGCGGGACTCGAGCACGAGCCGCGCCGCCGCCGCAGGGCTTCCAGCGCGTGACGGGCCCGGCCAAGGTCGAGACCGTGATCCCGGTCGGCTGGCGGATCGCCCGCTCCGGCGGTCCGGGCGCCATGCGCGCGTCCGACCCGTCCGACGCCGGCCGGTTCGTCGGCTACGGCGGCGCCCCGTCCGCGACGGCCGACATCGCCAAGCTGCACCTCGACGTCGAGACCCAGTTCGCCGCGCGCGCCACGGCCTACGAGCGGCTGGGCCTGAACCGGGCGACCTACGCCGGCCATCCGGCCATCGAGTGGGAGTACGAGCACAACGACGGCAGCGGCACCCAGCACGTGCGGGCGCTGTACTGGCTGGTCGACGGCGTCGAGTACTTCGTCTTCGCGTCCGGCCCGCAGGCGCAGTGGTCGCGGATGCAGCCGGTCTACGACGCGATGGTGGCGAACTCCCGGCCCTGACCGAGCCCGCTAGGCGTGCCGCGCGGTGACGAAGCGCGGGCGGCCCGCGAGATCCTGGTGGTCCTCGACGTCGGTCAGCACCCGGCGGGTGGCGAGCAGCGCCGGCACCGACTCGGCCTGCGTGTCGTCGTGCTCCATCGCGAACCCGCCGCCCGGGCGCAGCAGCCGGGCCGCGGCGGTGACGACGTGGCGGATCACCGCCAGCCCGTCGCCGGGCGCGAACACCGCGCCGAACGGGTCGTGCTCCCCCACCTCCGGCGGCACCTCGGTGCCGACCGGCACGTACGGCGGGTTGCACACGAGCAGGTCGACGCGGCCCTCGAGGTCGGCGAGCAGCGCGGGATCGGCGACGTCGCCCTGGTGCAGCACGACCGGCCGGTCACCGGCGTCGGCGCGGGCGTCGGCGTTGCGGCGGGCCCAGGCCAGCGCGGAGGCGTCGAGCTCGACGGCGTGCACGGTGGCGTCCGGGCGCTCGTGGGCCAGGGCCAGCGCGAGCGCGGCCGAGCCGGTGCACAGGTCGACGACCAGCGGGTCGGGCACGTCCTTGAGCGCGCCGAGGCCCCACTCGAGCAGCAGCTCGGTCTCCGGCCGCGGCACGAACACGCCGGCGCCGACCGCGACGGTGACCGCGCCCATCGACGCCCAGCCGAGCAGGTGCTGCAGCGGCACGCGCTTCGCGCGCTGGTTGACGAGCTGGCCGATCGCCTCGATCACCGGCGGGTCGACCAGCGGCACGAGCGGCAGCTTGCCGCGTTCGACGCCGAGCACGTGCGCCGCGATCAGCTCGGCGTCCACCCGCGGCGAGGCGACACCGGCCGCGGCGAGGATCCGCTCGGCCTCCATGATGGCGAGGCGCAGCGGCTGTCGAGTCACGGCCCCACCCTGGCACACGGCACCCACGAGTCCCCCACTCCGGTCGCCGTGTCCCCGCGGGATTCCAGCGGGATCTCAGCCGGACTGTGCGGTGGCGAGACGCTCGGCGCGGTCGGCGGTGGCCAGGGCGTCCAGCACGCCGTCCAGGTCACCGTCGAGGACCTGGTCGAGGTTGTAGGCCTTGTAGCTGACCCGGTGGTCGGAGATCCGGTTCTCCGGGAAGTTGTACGTGCGCACCCGCTCGGAGCGGTCGACCGTGCGGACCTGGCTGCGCCGGTCGGCCGCGGCCTGCTTCGCCGCCTCCTCCTCGGCCACCGCCACGAGCCGGGCGCGCAGCACCTGCATCGCGCGGGTCTTGTTCTGCAGCTGGCTCCGCTCGTTCTGGCAGGACACCACGATCCCGGTCGGCAGGTGGGTGATCCGCACCGCCGAGTCGGTCGTGTTCACGCTCTGCCCGCCCTTGCCCGACGACCGGAACACGTCGATCCGCAGGTCCTTCTCGTCGATCTCCACCTCGACGTCCTCGACGTCGGGGTAGACGAGCACGCCGGCCGCGGACGTGTGGATCCGGCCCTGCGACTCGGTGACCGGCACGCGCTGCACCCGGTGCACGCCGCCCTCGAACTTCAGCCGCGACCACACGCCGTCGGCGCGTGGCCGCCTTGCTCTTGATCGCGACCGTGACGTCCTTGTACCCGCCGAGCTCGGTCTCCGTGCCGTCGAGCACCTCGGCCTGCCAGCCGTGCCGCTCCGCGTACCGCAGGTACATCCGCAGCAGGTCGCCGGCGAACAGCGCCGACTCGTCGCCGCCCTCTCCCGACTTGATCTCCAGCAGCAGGTCCGAGCCGTCGTGCGGGTCGCGCGGCAGCAGCAATTCGGTGAGCCGCGCCTCCAGCACCGCGACCCGCTGCGCGAGCGACTCCGCCTCGGCGGCGAACGTCTCGTCCTCGGCGGCCAGCTCGCGGGCCGCGGTCAGGTCCTCCCGGACCGACTCCAGCTCGCGCAGCGTCTTCACGGTCGGGGTCAGCTCGGCGTAGCGCCGGCCGAGCTTGCGTGCCCGGTTCTGGTCGCCGTGCACTGCGGGGTCGGCGAGTACCCGCTCCAGCTCGGCATACTCGTCCAGCAGGTCCTTGAGCGACGTCGAGTCCACGGTCGACCTCCTCTCTTCTTGGCGCGGGCACGAAAACGGCGCCCACCCGATGTCGGGTAGGCGCCGAACGCGAAGCTACTTGGACTTCTGCCGCTTGCCGTAGCGGGCCTCGAAGCGAGCGACCCGGCCGCCGGTGTCGAGGATCTTCTGCTTGCCCGTGTAGAACGGGTGGCAGTTCGAGCAGATCTCGACGTGGATGCTGCCCGACTTCTTGGTGCTGCGCGTGGTGAACGTGTTCCCGCAGCCGCAGACGACCTCGGTCGTGACGTACTCGGGGTGAATACCGGTCTTCACAGATCTTGCCCTTTCTCAGTGGCCGCCGGGTCCCCGACAAGTCGGGGTGAACCGGAGCCGGACTCGACCTCACAGTCTGCCAGATGTCCTGACAGCTCCTTCAACACGGGCCGATCAGGGGAAATTCCGACGCCCGACCGCCCGCCGCAATGACCCGTTCGCAGGCCAACGTCACCCGTTCGTGGTCGTGCATCGAGGACACACTGCACTGGTGCTGCCCGGCATCCCCGACATGTCCGGCCGGCCGCTCCCCGTGCGCGCCTGGCTGGCCATCCCGTTCCTGTTCGCGACCGCCGTCCTCGGGCTGGTCGCGGTGCTCGGCGTGCTCATCGACGCGCGCTGGCAGGCAACCCTGTCCAGCGCCCTGTGCGGTGCCGCCGCCGCGGTGACCGCGCTGATCGACGTCCATCCCGCACGACTGGCCGAACTGCCGGCGCCGCTGCCTGCGGATCGCCTACCCCACCGCGATCTTCGTGGCCGGGCTGCTGTTCGGCGGCCCGGCGATCCCGACCTGGGTGGCGACAGCAGTCGGCCTGCCGGCACTGGTCACCTTGGTGATCCTGTGCCGGCAGGCCGACGCTGCCGATGAAGACGAGGAGACAGAACTCAGTCGTCGTTGACCGACGGTGTGTTCTTCGCCACCTGCATGAGGAACTCGATGTTCGTGCGGGTCTTGCGCAGCTGGGTCAGCAGCAGGTCGATGGCCTGCTGGTTGTCCAGCGCGTGCAGCACCCGACGCAGCTTCACGGTGACCGCGAGCTCGTCCGGCGGGAGCAGCAGCTCCTCCTTGCGGGTGCTGGACTGGTCGACGTCGACGGCCGGGAACGTCCGCTTGTCGGCGATCTTGCGGTCCAGCTTCAGCTCGGCGTTGCCGGTGCCCTTGAACTCCTCGAAGATCACCGTGTCACCCGCGGAACCGGTCTCCACCAGCGCGGTGGCGAAGATGGTCAGCGAGCCGCCGTCCTCGATGTTGCGTGCCGCACCGAGGAACCGCTTGGGCGGGAACAGCGCGGTCGAGTCGACACCACCGGACAGGATCCGGCCGGACGCCGGCGCCGCCAGGTTGTACGCGCGGCCGAGGCGGGTGATCGAGTCGAGCAGCACGACCACGTCGTGGCCCATCTCGACCAGGCGCTTGGCCCGCTCGATGGACAGCTCCGCGACCGTGGTGTGGTCCGACGGCGGGCGGTCGAAGGTCGAGGCGATGACCTCACCCTTCACCGACCGCTGCATGTCGGTGACCTCCTCCGGCCGCTCGTCCACGAGCACGACCATGAGGTAGACCTCGGGGTTGTTCGTGGTGATCGCGTTCGCGATCGCCTGCAACACCATGGTCTTGCCGGCCTTCGGCGGCGACACGATCAGCGCGCGCTGCCCCTTGCCGACCGGCATCACCAGGTCGATGACGCGGGTGGTGAGGATGTGCGACTCGGTCTCGAGGCGCAGCCGGTCGTTCGGGTACAGCGGCGTCAGCTTCGTGAACTCGGCGCGGTTCTTGGCCTGCTCCGGGTCCAGCCCGTTGATCGTCTCCACGCCGCACCAGCGGGTTGAACTTCTGCCGCTGCTGCTCGCCGTCGCGCGGCTGGCGCACCATGCCGGTGATCGCGTCACCGCGGCGCAGGCCGTACTTGCGCACGAGCGAGAGCGAGACGTAGACGTCGTTCGGCCCGGACAGGTAGCCCGAGGTCCGCACGAACGCGTAGTTCTCGAGCACGTCGAGCACGCCGGCGACGGGCAGCAGCACGTCGTCCTCGCGCACCTCGGTGTCCGGCGACTCGCCCCGGCCGCCGGTGGCACCGGTGCCGCCACGCCGGCGACGGTCCCGGAAGCGCCGGCCACGACGCCGGCCACCATCGTCATCGTCGTCGTCCGGCCCGTTGTCGCGGTCGTCGCGATCGTTGCGGGTGTTGCGGTCGTTGCGATCGTTGCGATCGTTGCGGTTCTGGCCCTGGTTGCGGCCACCCTGCCGGTCCTGGTTGCGGTCCCGGCCGCCCCCCTGGCGGTCCTGGTTCCGGTCGCCCCGGTCGCCACGGTCGTTGGCGCGGTCGCCACGGTCACCGCGGTCGTTGCCACGGTCACCGCGGTCACCACGGTCACCGCGGTCACTGCCACGGTCCCCGCGGTCGTCGCGCTTGCTCTCCTCGCGCTTGTCACCGCCGCGATCGTCGCGCTTGTCCTCGCGCTTGTCGTCGCGCTGCTCGGTGTCCGGGCTGCCGGCGGCACGGCTGGACCCGCGCCGGCGGCGGTTGCCGTCCGACGGCCGCCGTCCTCGCCCTCGCCCTGCTCGGCAGGCGCGTCGGTCTCGGCAGGCGCGGTCGCCTTGACGGGCTTCTCCGGCTGCTCGGCCTGGGGTGGCCCGCTCGGCCTCGATGCCCAGTGGCAGCGTCTCGGAGCCGCGGGACGAACTGCCCGCGAACCACCCGACGCGCCCTGCCGCTCCTTGATGGCGGCGATCAGGTCCCCCTTGCGCATGCCGGCCGTGCCGGTGATGCCCAGCTGGCCGGCGAGTTCGCGAAGCTCGGCGAGCACCATGCCCGACAGGCCGGCGCGTCGCTTGGTCGTGCCCCCGTTTGTGCTGGTACGCGGCGTGGCATCGGTGTCCGCGGCAGGCGCGGCGCCTTCGACAGTGCCGTTGGCAGATTCGCTACCCAGCAGATCAGTGTTGCTCACTCATGTCCTTCCTGACCAGGTCCCCGCCTCCATGTGGTGGACCCGTGTACCAGCGGACCGCCGTCCGATGAACTCGGCACGGCGTTATGCCCCGGTTGATCGACCGCCGTCACGACCGTGGCCACCTGGCAGATTCGCCAATGCGGGACGACGGATCGTCAACGCGGAGCTACCTCGGTCACCACGGCTTTCGGTATCCGCCAGCGTCGACTTCGGCCATCTGAGGCCGAGTCGGCATCTCAACGGATGATGATGCGACCCGGAAAGATTTCCCCGGGAACGACACCGGGCGCCCGTACGCGCGGTGACTGAACGCCCCTGAGAGTAGACGGACCTGCATCCGGGTGCAACAACCGGGTGCCCGGCGTGGCTAACCGCCACAACCTCGCCTACCTGGAATTTGTTCCGATCCGCTCGGTTCGTACCCCGTCGCGGTCGACCGCCGAGCTCGAGCACGGCGAAGCCCGCGGTGTCCACGCCGGCCGGCAGCCGGCCGTCCAGCGTCGCCGCGAACACGGTCGGTCCGGCGCCGGAAACCGTTGCGGCGACACCGTTCTCGCGAAGTTCGCGCACCACCCGCATGGTGTTCGGCCACGCGCCGCGCGCGGTAGTCCTGGTGCAGCCGGTCCTCGGTCGCGGTCAGCAGCAGGCCCGGGCCACGTCGTGAACGCGTGCACCGCGAGCGCGCACCGGCCGGCGGCGAACGCGGCGTCGACGTGCGGCACGGCGGCGGGCAGCAGGCCGCGGGTGAGCGCGGTCGCCGACTGCTCGTCCGGGATCAGCACGACCGGGCGCAGCGCGGCGTGCGGCTCGAAGCGCACCGCGTGATAGGCCGGCCCCGGCTCCGACCAGGCCAGCGCGAGGCCGCCGTAGCAGGCTGGCCGCGACGTTGTCGGCGTGCCCCTCGAACGCGGCGGCGAGCTGCAGCGCGTCGCCGTCCAGCTCGCGTTCGGCCAGCGCGTACCCGGCGGCGACGCCCGCCACGACCGCCGCCGCCGACGAGCCGAGCCCGCGCGCGTGCGGGATCGCGT
The DNA here is from genome assembly GCA_963841395.1 of uncultured Actinomycetota bacterium. Taxonomy (GTDB): domain Bacteria; phylum Actinomycetota; class Actinomycetes; order Mycobacteriales; family Pseudonocardiaceae; genus Actinophytocola. The sequence continues at coordinate 717,995 of CAWJCX010000048.1, read as the reverse complement.
TGACGCAGGTCAGCTCCACGCCGGGCAGGTCGAGGTCGAGCGTGCGCGGCCGCGGCGAGCAGGGCGCGCACGACCAGGTGGTTCTCGTCGACGAGCAGGTCCGCGCCCTCGCCGGTGACCGTGCCCTTGACGCCCTCGCCGGTGACGGTCACCTCGACCACGTCGTACAGCGCGAGCGCGAGCCCGAGCGCGTCGAACCCGGACCCCAGGTTCGCGGTCGAGGCCGGCACCGTGACCCGGATGGCTCATGCCAGCTCCAGCGCGGAGGCGACCGCGCCCGGCTCGACCGGCACCGGCTCGACCGGCGGCATGCTCGGCCAGCGCGGTGTCCGGGTCCTTGAGGCCGTGGCCGGTGACCGTGCAGACCACCAGCGAGCCGGCCGGCAGCCGGCCGTCCGCGGCGGTGGCCAGCACGCCGGCCACGCTGATCGCCGACGCGGGCTCGACGAACACGCCCTCCCGGCTCGCGAGCAGGTGGTAGGCCTCCAGCAGGTGTTCGTCGGTGATCGCGTCGATGAGCCCGCCGGACGCGTCGCGCGCGGCGACCGCGCCCGCCCACGACGCCGGGTTGCCCACCCGGATCGCGGTCGCCATGGTGTCCGGGTCGCGCACCGGCTCGCCGCGCACCAGCGGCGCCGCGCCCGCGGCCTGGAAGCCGAACATCCGCGGCCGGTCGGCGACGACGCCCTCGTCGGCGTAGGCGCGGTAGCCCTTCCAGTAGGCGGTGATGTTGCCGGCGTTGCCGACCGGCAGGCAGTGCACGTCCGGCGCGCGGCCGAGCGTGTCGCAGATCTCCCAGGCGGCGGTCTGCTGGCCGACCAGCCGCACCGGGTTGACCGAGTTGACCAGCTCGACCGGGTACTCGGCGGCGGTCTTGCGGGCCAGCTCGAGGCAGTCGTCGAAGTTGCCGCTGATCTGCAGGATCCGCGCGCCGTGCGCGACCGCCTGGGCGAGCTTGCCCATCGCGATCTTGCCGCTCGGCACGAGTACCGCGCAGGTCAGCCCGGCCCGCGCGGCGTACGCGGCGGCCGAGGCGGACGTGTTGCCGGTGGACGCGCAGATCACCGCGGTGGCACCGGTCGCGAGCGCGTGGGTGATCGCCACGGTCATCCCGCGGTCCTTGAACGAGCCGGTCGGGTTGGCGCCCTCGATCTTGAGGAACACCCGGCAGCCGGTGGCTTCGGAGACGTGCGGCGCCTCCAGCAGCGGCGTGCCGCCCTCCTGCAGCGTCACGACCTTCGCCCCGTCCGGAAGCGGGATCCGGTCGGCGTAGGCGTGGATCACGCCCGGCCACCCGGGGCGGACACCGGCGGGTGCACTCATGGTTCCTCGCCTTCCACGCGCATCACGCTGACCACCCCGTGCACCGCCGGCAGGCCCGCGATCTTGTCCACTGTGGACCGTAGCGCGGCGTCCGGGGCGGAGTGCGTGACGATCACCAGGCTCGCGTCCGTGCTGCGGCCCTGCTGGCGGACCGCGGCGATGCTCACGTCGTGCTCGGCGAACACCGACGCCACCGCCGACAGCACGCCCGCGCGGTCCGCGACGTCCAGGCTGACGTGGTAGCGGGTGTCCACCTGGGCGATCGGCCGCACCGGCAGCGCCGCGTAGGACGACTCCCCCGGCCCGCGCCCGCCGACGACCTTGTTGCGGGCCACCGCGACCAGGTCGCCGAGCACCGCGCTCGCGGTCGGCGCGCCGCCCGCGCCCTGGCCGTAGAACATCAGCGAGCCGGCCGCGTCGGCCTCCACGAACACCGCGTTGAACGCGCCGCCGACGCCCGCGAGCGGGTGGGTGCGCGGGATCATCGCCGGGTGCACGCGCACCGCGACGCCCGAGTCGGTCCGCTCGCAGATGGCGAGCAGCTTGATCGTGCGGCCGAGCGTGCGCGCCGCCGCGATGTCGGCCGGGGTGACCGCGGTGATGCCCTCGCGGTACACGTCGGCCGCGGTGACCCTGGTGTGGAAGGCGATCGAGGCGAGGATGGCCGCCTTGGACGCCGCGTCGTAGCCGTCCACGTCGGCCGTCGGGTCGGCCTCCGCGTAGCCGAGCCGGGACGCCTCGTCGAGCGTCTCCGCGTAGCCGGCGCCGGAGGAGTCCATCGCGGACAGGATGTAGTTGGTGGTGCCGTTGACGATCCCCATCACGCGGGTGATCCGGTCCCCGGCGAGCGACTCGCGCAGCGGGCGCAGCAGCGGGATCGCGCCGGCCACCGCGGCCTCGAAGTACAGGTCCGCGCCCGACGAGCCGGCCGCGGCGAACAGGTCCGCGGCGTGCTCGGCGAGCAGCGCCTTGTTCGCGGTGACCACGGACTTGCCGGCCCGCAGGGCGTCGGTCAGCAGCGTGCGCGCGGGCTCGATGCCGCCGATCACCTCGACCACGACGTCCACATCGGACGCGACGAGCGCGGCGGCGTCGGTGGTGAGCAGGTGCGCGGGCACCTCCGGGTGCCGGTTCGGCCGCCGCACGGCGATCCCGGCGAGCTCGATCTCCCCGCCGACGCGCGCGGCGAGGTCCCCGGCCTGCTCGTGCAGCAGCCGGACCACCTGCGCCCCAACGGTTCCGCACCCGAGCATCGCGACCCTGATCGTCACGAGACCTCCAGGCGCAGCAGGTCGTCCACGGTCTCGCGGCGCAGCAGCAGCCGGGTCGCGCCGTCGCGCACCGCGACCACGGCCGGGCGCAGCAGCCGGTTGTAGCCGCTGGCCATCGCGTAGCAGTACGCGCCGGTCGCGGCCACCGCGACCAGGTCGCCGGGCGCGAGGTTCTCCGGCAGCCAGCAGTCCCGCACCACGACGTCGCCGGACTCGCAGTGCTTGCCGACCACGCGGGACAGCACCGGCTCGCCGCCGCGGCCGCCCTCGTCGGAGAACCGGGACACCAGCCGGCAGTCGTAGTCCGCGTCGTAGAGCGCGGTGCGGATGTTGTCGCTCATCCCGCCGTCCACGCTGACGTAGCGGCGCGCGGTGCCGTGGCCGAGCTCGACGTCCTTGATGGTGCCGACCTCGTAGAGCGTCACGGTGCCCGGGCCGACGATCGCCCGGCCCGGCTCGACCGCGATCCGCGGCACGTCGAGCCCCGCCTGCTCGCACTCCTTGGCCACGATCGCGCGCAGCTGCTCGGCGAGCCAGCCGGGCGGCGGCGGGTCGTCGGCGGCCGTGTAGGCGATGCCGAGCCCGCCCCCGAGGTCCACAGTGGACACGGTGGCCAGCGCGTCCGCGCCGTGCTCGTCGCGCAGCTCGGCCAGCAGCCCGATGACCCGGTGCGCGGACACCTCGAACGCGTTGGCGTCGAAGATCTGCGAGCCGATGTGGCTGTGCAGCCCGACCAGCCGCAGCCCGGGCGAGCCGAGCACGCGGCGGACCGCCTCGGCGGCGGCGCCACCGGCGAGCGAGAAGCCGAACTTCTGGTCCTCGTGCGCGGTCGCGATGTACTCGTGGGTGTGCGCCTCGACCCCGACGGTGACCCGCACGAGCACGTTCTGCACGGTGCCCTGGTCGCCGGCGATCCGGTCCAGCCGGGCGATCTCGTAGAACGAGTCGAGCACGACCGCGCCGACCCCGGCGGCCACCCCGGCGGCGAGCTCGGCGGCCGACTTGTTGTTGCCGTGCAACGCGATCCGCTCCGGCGGGAAGCCGGCGCGCAGCGCGATCGCCAGCTCGCCGCCGCTGCACACGTCCAGCGACAGCCCCTCCTCGGCGACCCAGCGGGCCACCTGGACGGACAGGAACGCCTTGGCCGCGTAGTGCACGAGCGCCGGGTCGCCGAACGCGGCGACGTGCTCGGCGCAGCGGGCCCGGAAGTCGGCCTCGTCCACGACGAACAGCGGCGTGCCGAACTCCTCCGCGAGCTCCCGGACGTCGACGCCGGCGAGGCGCACCACGCCGCCGTCGTCGCGGCGGGCGTTGCGCGGCCAGACGGCCGGCAGCAGCTCGTCCAGCTCGTCCGCTGTGGACGGTCGGGGCCCGGCGGTGTTGCCGGGCGGCAGGACCTCGGCGTGCCGCGGCCCTGCGGGATGCGCCCTCAAGGTGCTACATCCGTTCCGGGGCGGAGACGCCGAGCAGGCGCAGGCCGTTGGCGAGCAGCTGGCGCACCGCGGCGCACAGGGCCAGCCGGGCGGTGGTGAGCGGGGTCGCCTCCTCGTCGCCCTGCGGCAGGACCCGGCAGCTGTCGTAGAACTTGTGGTACGCGCTCGCCAGCTCCTCCAGGTAGCGGGCGACCCGGTGCGGCTCGCGCAGCGCGGCCGCGGTGGCGACCACCTTCGGGAAGTCGCCGATCGTGCGGATCAGCTCGCCCTCCCGCTGGTGGGTCAGCAGGCCGAGGTCCACCTCGGACGCCGCGTCGGGCACCTTGATGCCCAGCTCGGCGGCGTTGCGCTCCAGCGAGGACAGCCGGGCGTGCGCGTACTGCACGTAGAACACCGGGTTGTCGCTGGTGCGCCTGCTCCACAGGTCGAGGTCGATGTCGAGCGTGGCGTCCACCGACGAGCGGATCAGCGCGTAGCGGGCCGCGTCCACGCCGACCGCGCTCGACCAGGTCCTCCATCGTGACCACGGTGCCCGCGCGCTTGGACATCCGCACCGGCTTGCCGTCGCTGACCAGGTTGACCATCTGCCCGATGAGCACCTCGACCATCGGCCGGGTCGTCGTCCAGCGCGGCGGCCGCGGCCTTGAGCCGGGCGATGTAGCCGTGGTGGTCCGCGCCGAGCATGTAGATGCACAGGTCGAACCCGCGGCGGCGCTTGTCGCGGAAGTAGGCGATGTCGCCGGCGATGTAGGCCGGGGCGCCGTCGGACTTGATGACCACCCGGTCCTTGTCGTCGCCGAACTCCGTGGAGCGCAGCCACCACGCGCCGTCGGCCTCGTACAGGTGCCCGCGCGCCTTCAGCTCCTCGACGACCTCGCCGACCTGCCCGGAGCTGTGCAGCGAGTCCTCGTGGAAGAAGACGTCGAAGTCGGTGCCGAACTCGTGCAGGCTCTGCTTGATCTCGTCGAACATCAGCCCGACGCCGATGCGGCGGAACGTCTCGGCGCACTCGTCCTCGGGCAGCGACAGCGCGTTCGGCTCGTTGCGCAGCACCTCGGCGGCGACGTCGGACAGGTAGGCGCCGGCGTAGCCGTCCTCGGGCGGCGGCTCCCCCTTCGCCGACGCGATCAGCGAGCGGACGAACCGGTCGATCTGGGCGCCGGCGTCGTTGAAGTAGTACTCGCGGACGACCTCGGCGCCCTGCGCGGCGAGCACCCGGCCGAGCGCGTCGCCGACCGCGGCCCAGCGGGTGCCGCCGAGGTGCAGCGGGCCGGTCGGGTTGGCCGAGACGAACTCGAGGTTGATCTTCAACCCGGCCAGCGCCGCGCCCCGGCCGTAGCCCTCGCCGGCGTCGAGCACCTGGCGGACGATCTCGCCCTGCGCGTCGGCGGCGAGCCGGAGGTTGATGAAGCCGGGGCCGGCGACGTCGGCCGAGGCCACGCCGTCGCGGCCGGTCAGCGCCTCGGCGAGCCAGCCCGCGAGGTCGCGCGGCGCGACGCCGACCTTCTTCGCCACCTGCAGCGCCAGGTTCGTCGCGTAGTCGCCGTGCTCGGGGTTTCTCGGCCGCTCGATCGTCACCGCGGGCGGCAGGGCGGCGTGGTCGAGGTCTCGGCTGGTCAGCACGTCCACGGCGACGGTACGGACGAGGTCGGCAAGCGCGGCGGGAGTCACCCTGAGAAGTCTAGGTAGGCCGTTCGGACCCGTCGGAGTGGCCTCGGCCATAGGCTGTCCGCGAGTGCCCGGACGGGAGGATGATCATCATCGCCACCTGCTACCCGCGTCGCGGGCTGGCCCTGGCCGCCGCCGCTCTCGTGCTGCTCGCCGGCTGCGGGACCACGAGCGGCTCCCCGCGCGGCGGCGGGCCGTCCGCTCCCCCGTCCACGACGCGGCCACCCGACAACAGCGCGTTCGAGCCGTCGGCCCGCAACCACGACCCGGCCAAGGTGATCAAGGGCATCGTCATCACGCCGTACCGGCCGATGCACGCCCACCCCGACCAGCGGGTCGCCTACGACAAGTCCCCGCCGTACGGCGGCGCGCACGCCCCGACCTGGGCGGACTGCACCGGCACCGTCTACCCCAAGGCGGTCCGCAACGAGAACATGGTGCACGCCCTGGAGCACGGCGCGGTGTGGATCGCCTACGACCCCGCGCGGGTCCGGGGCGGCGCGCTCGCCGCGCTGGCACAGAAGGTCGACGGCCAGCCGTACATGATGCTCTCGCCGTACCCGAAGCTGGACAAACCGCTCTCCGTGCAGTCCTGGGGACACCAGCTCAAGCTGGCCAGGGCCGACGACCCGCGGATCGACCAGTTCGTCGCGGCCCTGCGGAACAACCCGTACACGACGCCGGAGGCCGGCGCGCCCTGCGGAACGAACCCCTCGACCTTCGACGTCACGAACCCGCCGCCGTTCGATCCGCGGCCGCCGGGACCGGACGCGCTGCCCGTCCAAGTGCCCTGACGCCGACCCAACAGGTCCGTTCCTTACACTTGGCGGCTGCAGTCTGTCTTTCCCTGTACGAGACGAGGTCCGAGACCGGCATGGCGAGCGGGACGAAGAGCAAGGGCTCGAGCAAGCCCAAGAGCAAGGGCGGGTCCGCCAAGAACACGCGCAACTCGATCGCCCGCGCCGGGAAGCCGAAGCCGTGGGGCATGATCATGGGCGTCATCGTGGTGGTCCTGCTGGCCGGCGGCGTTTTCACCTACGCGTTCGTGCAGATCAACGAAAAAGAGAAGTACATCGCCGCGGATGACAACAAGGACCCGTCGGACAACATCGACGGCGTCAAGAAGGTCACCTACGACGGCGCCCAGCACGTCACGGCCCAGCAGCGGGTGGCCTACGACCAGAGCCCGCCGTTCGGCGGCCCGCACGACCAGGCCTGGGCGAACTGCGCCGGCACGGTCTACGACAAGGCCGTCCGCAACGAGAACATGGTCCACGCGCTCGAGCACGGCGCGGTGTGGATCGCGTACAACCCGGACAAGATCAAGGGTGGCGCGCTCGACACGCTGAAGAAGAAGGTCGACGGCCAGCCGTACATGATGCTGTCGCCCTACCCCGGCCTGGACAAGCCGGTCTCGCTGCAGTCGTGGGGCCACCAGCTCAAGCTGGACAGCGCCGACGACGAGCGGATCGACCACTTCATCACCTCGCTGCGGGAGAACAAGTACCAGCACCCCGAGCCGGGCGGCCGCTGCGACTCCGAGGGCACGGGCTTCGACCCGACCAACCCGCCGCCGTTCGTGGCCGAGAAGCCGGGCAAGGACGCCGTGACCATGGACGGCAAGGGCGCGATCGAGGCAGGCGACGAGACCGGCCAGGCCCCGGCCACCGCCCCGGTGACCGCACCCCCGACCGGGACGGCACCGCCCGCGGGCTCCGCGAGCGCGCCGGCGCCGAGCAAGTGACCGACCGCCCGCAGGATCGGTCGGACTCGTCGGTGGACGTCGACGAGCCCGACGATCCTGACGGGCCGGACTCGGACCTCGACGACGTCGACCTGGACGAGCCGGACGAGCCGTCGCGCGCCGGCCGCGTGCTGGTCTTCGTCGCGGCGGCGATCGTCCTGCTGCTCGTCGGTGCCGCCGCCGGGATGCTGCTGACGCTGTCCCGGACCGGCTCGGACGCGCCGCCGGACGCGAACTCGGTCGACGTCGGGTTCGCCCAGGACATGCGGGTGCACCACCTGCAGGCCGTGACGATGGCCGGCATCGAGCGGGACCGCACGACCGACCCGATCCTGCGCGGCATCGCGTTCGACATCGAGTCCACGCAGCTCACCCAGCTCAGCGAGATGGCGGGCTGGCTCACCGTGTGGGGCCAGCCCGACCTGCCGGCGCCGGGCGCGGCGCACATGGGCTGGATGTCCGAGGGCGGCACCCACGCGCACAGCGACGGCGCCGGCGGGACCACCACCGGCCCGGTGCAGCGCATGCCCGGCATGGCCACCACCGACGAGATCAACCAGCTGCGCAAGCTCTCCGGCAAGGAGCTGGACGTGCTGTTCCTGCAGCTGATGCTCCGCCACCACCAGGGCGGGCTCGAGATGGCGCAGTACGCCGCGCAGCACGCGACCGAGGGCTACGTGCGGAACCTGGCGCAGAAGGTCGTGTCCAGCCAGGACAACGAGATCAAGCTGATGACGCAGTACCTCGCCCAGCGCGGCGGCAAGCCGCTGCCGTTCCCCTGATCACCACTTCAGCTCGCGGCAGCTCGCCGCGGTCCGGCCGGCCTCGACCTGCAGCGTGGCGTGCTCGATCTGGTACTCGTCGGTCGAGCAGCCCGCTGCGCGGTCCGCAGGATCTCCGTCTGGTCGGTGCCGGCCGCCACGGTGAGGTGCGCCGAGGCGACCTCCATGCCCGAGGTGAGCGTCCAGACGTGCACGTCGTGGACCTCGAGGACGCCGTCCAGCGCGCACAGGGCCTTGGTGAGCTGGTCGACGTCCACCCGTTCCGGGGCGTGCTGGAAGAGGATCCGCAGCGAGCGGCGGGCGAGCGTCCAGGTGCGCGGCAGCACCCACAGTCCGATCGCGACACCGAGGACCGGGTCGGCGTAGCGCCAGCCGAACAGCAGCGTCACCGCGCCGCTGACCAGCACGCCGAACGAGCCGACCAGGTCGGCGAGCACCTCGAGGTAGGCGCCGCGGACGTTGAGGCTCTCGGCGGATCCCTTGCGCAGCAACAGGAACGCGACGACGTTGGCGGCGAGCCCGAGCAGCGCGACGACGAGCACGGTGCCGCCGGGCACCGCGGGCGGGTCGCGGAAGCGCTGCACCGCCTCGACGAGGACGTAGGCGGCGACGCCGAACAGCAGGACGGCGTTGGCGAGGGCGGCGAGCACCTCGGCGCGGTAGAGGCCGAAGGTGCGGCTCGCGGTCGGGTGGGCGCGCTTGGCGGCGAGGATCGCGAGCGAGCGCGAGACCGACGCCGACGACGTCGGTGACCATGTGCGCGCCGTCGGAGATGAGGGCCAGCGAGGAGGTCGCGAAGCCGGCGGCGAGCTCGACGACCATGAAGACGGCGGTGATCACGAACGCGGCGGTCAGCGCTGCCGAGGTGGCGGCCGGACGCGCTCGCGTGCCCGTGCCCGTGGCTCATGCCCGGCCTCCTTCTCGGTCCGCCGGGCTAACATATAGTCACATGCGCATGCGTGCAAGGTTTAGCTTGGCGGCCCGCGCGCCGATCCAGCGCCCGATGGCCCGGGTCGTCGCGGGCGCGAACCGGACGCCGAACGCGCCGGCCCGGGCCTCGGGCGTGACCGGCACGACGAGCTCGCCGGCCCGGACCGCCTCGACCACGGCGCGGGCGACCTTCTCCGGCCCGTAGCCGCGCTTGCCGTACATCGCGAACGCCCGCTGCTGGTGCGCGCGCTCCTCGTCGGGCGTGGTGCCGGCGAAGCGGGTGGTGGCGGTGATGTTGGTGTGCACGAAGCCGGGGCAGATGGCGCTCACCCCGATGCCGGCCTCGTCGAGCTCGCCGGCGAGGCACTGGGCGAGCATGAGGACGCCGGCCTTGGTGGTGCTGTAGGCCGGGCAGCGACGGCGTGGCGAGGTAGCCCGCGGCCGAGGACGTGATCACGACGTGCCCGCCCTCGCGGCGCTCGACCATGGCGGGCAGGAAGGCGCGGAGGGTGTGGATGACGCCCCACAGGTTGACGTCGAGCACGCGGCGCCAGTCCTCGACGGTGGTGTCGAGGAAGGAGCCGCTGACCCCGATGCCGGCGTTGGCCATCACGAGGTCGGGCACGCCGTGCTCGGCGCCGATCGTGCGCGGCGAGCTCGCTCGGTGGCGGCCCCGTCGGCGACGTCGAGCTGGTAGGCGGCGCCGCCGGCCTCGCTTGGCCGTGCGCTCGGCGGCGTCGAGGTCGATGTCGAGGCAGAGGACCTCGGCGCCCGCCCCGGCCAGCGCGAGGGCCGTCTCCCGCCCGATGCCACTCCCGGCCCCGGTGACGACGGCCAGGTGGCCGGCCATCTCGGTGCGCGGGGTGCCCAGCCGGGCGCGGGTCAGCTCCCGGGGCGCCGGCCGCCCGTCGACGTGGTCGACGAACTCGGTGATCAGCCGGGCGACGGCGTCCGGGTGGGTGCGGGGCGCCCAGTGCCCGGCGGCGAGCTCGCGGCGCCAGAGGCCGGTCGCACCAGGGCTCGGCGGCGTCGAGCAGGGGGCGGGTGACGTAGGGGTCCTGGGTGAGCGCGATCTGCTGGACGGGCAGCGTGACTTGCTGGGGCGTGCTTGGTGGGCTTCATCATGTTGGCCCGGTAGAGCTGGATCCCGTTGCGCGCGTCCCGGTAGCGGGCGTGGAGTCGCCTGCGCAGTCGTCGGAGCCGCCAGATCAGCTCGGGGATGAGGGGCAGCTGGAAGGCGGCGATGTACCAGGTGTGCAGCACCTGCCGGAGCACCTGCAGCGGGCGGCGGCGCCAGCCGCGCATCCAGACGCCGATCTGGTCGAGGTCGGGCCCGGAGATCGAGGTGTAGGAGGTGATCAGTCGCGGGATCCAGTGCCGCCCAGCACTGGATGGAGCCCCAGTCATGCCCCACGAGATGGACTGGCTCGTCCGGACTGACGTGCCGCCTTGACGGCCCGGAGATCGTCGTTGAGCGCGCTCGATCGCGTACCCGTCCCGGCTGTCCGGTGCCCCGGACTCCCCGTGGCCGCGCACGTCGTACCGCACCACCCGGAAGCGGCGGGCGAGCCGCTCCGCCACCCCGTCCCAGACGTGAGAGGTCGTCCGGATACCCGTGCACGAGGATCACGGTGGGCCCGCTCCCCTGCTCAACCCCCGAAATGCGACACCCCACCCACGTCGACGACCCAGCGCCGCAACCCAGCCATACGATCACGGTAGCCGCCCCCAGCAGGCCCCACCGAGTACGCTAAGCTACGCCGGTCGCAAGCAGACGGGCCCTTGTAGCTCAGGGGATAGAGCACTGCCCTCCGGAGGCAGGTGTCGCAGGTTCGAATCCTGCCAAGGGCGCCCAGTCAAACCGCCGCTGACCAGCACTTTTGCTGGATCTCGGCGGTTTCGCCACATCCGGCCACATCCGACGAAACCCGGCCACCTGCGACTCCCCGTGGACAATGCGTGGACAAGTTGATCAAGCCGCGTTCACGCCAGATGTTCACACCTACCTGCCCGCTTCTGATTCCATCGCGGGATCCCGGTTACGTAGCAGCAAGTCGATCACCGGCTGAAGGAGCCGCGCCGCTGGCTCGCAAGCCCTGTGAACCCCCCGTTCCAGCGCACGAGTCACCCATGCTGCGCCCTTGCCTCCTCCAGCGCCGTAGAAGCTCTCCATCTCGCCAATGTCGACCACGAGCACGCGCCGTCGAGCAAGCAGGTGAATGACCTCCTGAGCCATTTGCTGTTTGGTTCCCCTCGGGAGGCCCGCTACACCGTTTGCCTTAGCCCGACTCCGACCTTCCGCATCAAGGTCATTTTTAATCACCCGCGCAATATCAATGATTCTATCGTCATTCGAATCCACACTGAAGCTTGCAAGAAGTATCTTGAGCTGATCCGGATCCAACAACACGTCAAAGTCAAGGACGACAAAGCAGTTGACGCCTATCGCATCCAGCGCGGAGACACAATTCTGGGCTCCACTCTTGCCGCCAGCCGGCAGGAAAAGTACCTCTTCACTCGGTGCGCGAAGATCAGCCGCCGCGGCATCCAAGACCGCCGCGTACCACCTGCAATCTGCGTCCGCTTCGCAAACAACCGCAACTCTGTGAAACAGCCCCTGCAACACATTAGAATAGCGCAACTCCGGCCGATCCCAAATACTTTTCACGGACGCGGAATCCAACGTCCTTGAATAGGAGAGAGCGCCGTCACGCCCAAGCCGAAGAAAAGTGACTGGAACATCTGACGCGAGTAGCCCGAGAACAAAATCCCGATCATGCGTTGCAGTAAGCAATTGCCTACCCTCAGCTTTAACAACATCGCCCAGATGCTGCCCCAATACCCTCGCCTGAGCAGGATGCAAAAAGCCTCTGGCTCATCGATGATCGTGACACCGGCTGACGACGTCATCATATGCAGGACCATACCCAGATAGTTGCGCACACCATCGCCCTCATATTCCAACGAAGATAGAGCAGCCACAGCGTCCGAATACTCTACTGTTGGACGTTGCAGAGGCGGCGATTCCATATCGGGAGCACCAACCCGGAGACGAACCACACCATTCGTGCGATCCAATGTGAGCGGAAATCCAAACGTCCGAAAACAAATGTCGGACAATTGTTCTTCTTTGACACCATCGCGATACAACATCGCCAACGGTGGCAACGGTGGCAACGGTGGCAACGGTGGCAACGGACCAAATCCCATCTGCATTGATTCGATCGCGCCAGCAGCCAAGCCGCTTCGATTTCCGGAGTCGAGTTCCCTTATCAGCCACGCCGAGAATGGCGCCCAGTTACGACCTTTGATTAGGTTGACGATTTCGGACATCTGCAGAGTTTGACCCGCGCCCGACATCGAAGAAAATACCTCCGCACTACCAGGACCTTTCCGAATTATTGCGGAATTTGCACGAAACCAGCTTTCGGCGTTTTCGAGCGTCAACCCGACATCGTACTCGGCGCGAGCAAGAATTACTGTTGGATTTTGACCCACCTCGAGGATGCCAAATATTTCTCGCAGCAACTGCGACTTTCCCACATTATTGCCACCGACGATGCACAGTACTCCAGGGGAAGCAACTTGCGCGATAGCACCACTCTTTGTTGCGACCTTCTTAATTGTCAACATTGCTGCATCCCTCTGGCGTGAAACGTTTGCCAAATCGAGTTTTGGACAACCACGAATTCGGGAACGCGGTTGTCTATCAGGAGCCTAGCGCCTCCTGGACACGTCGGCGGGCAACGACATCCTGGCCGTACAAACAGGCCGCATATACCTCCATGAGTACCGACAACGAGTGCCCTGCCCACTCAGCGACCATCACCGGATCCACACCTGCCATCAGCCACGTACTCACCGCCGCGTGCCGCAGGTCATATGGCCGCCCAGCCAGCGGTGTCGCCTGTGCCTCCTCGGTCAACGCCAGCCGTCGAGCCTCCCGCCACACCCGCGTATAGGTGATCATCGGTAGCGGCCCGCCGCGCTCACCGCGGAACAGTCGGCCATCCGCCCCGTACCCATACCGCCCGATGTGCTCCCACAGCAGCGCCGTCAGCTCCGGCGGACACGGCACCGTCCGCCCCTCCCCCGCCGCTCGTGACTTCAGCTGCCGAACATCCCGCGGCTGACCGTCATCCGTCCACCGCCCACCCACGTGCGGCGTCGCCTCGTCCAGGTGGAACGACCCCCACTCGTGAACGGCCGTCCCGCCAACCGTCTTCGGCTCCGGAATGTCGACGTGCCGCTTGCAGAGCGCCGCCGCCTCCTCCGGCCGCAACGCCGAGTAGTACATCGTCCCGAAATACGCCACCAGCCGCGCACCGCTACGAGGCACCTCCCGCACCGCCGCCAACAACGTCCGCGCCTGGATCGGGTTCGGCACCGCCCGCCGGTCGACCTTCCGCTTCCCCTTCGGCATCGCCGTCCACTTGACACCCGCCAACGGGTTCGTCTCGATCAATCCCAGCTCGACCGCGTAGTCCAGCGCGTTCCAAAGCACCGAACGGGTTTTGCGCGCCACAGTCGGCGCATATGCCTGCCCATCGAGCCGCCGAGTCACCGCCCGCTGCAACCCACGCAACACCTCCGGCTCCATGGCCGATCTGACTGGAAGCGTGTTCCGCGAGCACCAGTTGAGCACCACACGCACATCAGCCGGCGCACCGTTCCGGAGCTCCGTGTTGTATCCCCACTGCCGCAACGCCGACCGCAGCTCCTTCGCAGTCGGCTCCTTGCCCTCGGGAACGAAGACCGGCATCACCCGGATCAACGACTCCGCAGTCGTCTGTCGAGTCGTCGCCGCGAGATCAGGCCACTTCATGTCTATATAGCCGCGTGTGAAGTCGAACCATGTCGCGTCCTTCTCGATTCGCGCCAGCGATACCGGCATCCCAGACGCCGTATCGAACTTCTCGCCCCGCCGCTGCGCCGACAACAGCTCCGCGCGCCGCCCCTCGGCCTGTGCCTTCACCTTGTACGACTCATAGAAGGACTGCCCCTCTACAGCCCACCGAACGCCGTAGCTGGTGACTTTCCCGGTGGTGTTCTTCCGCGGCTTTACCGTCCAGATGCGGACGTCATACGTGGCACCCATCAGGCCGCCTTGTCCTCACACGACGTCAGCCACAACTCGAAGTCCGACCGCCGAATGCGCAGCCGGCCGTTGGGCAGCTTGATGCACCGCGGCGCACGGCCTTTCGCACGCCAGTCATCGAACGTGGACCGCGCGACGTCCAGCTCCGTGCAGACGTCCTCAACGGTCATGTGCCGACTGATCCCCACGATTCCCCCTGGTCAGGCTGCGGTTGGTTGAGTTGCCGAAAGTTCGCCGGCCGCGAGTAGGGCGCGGTCGTACTCGGCTCTCCATCGGATGCGTTCAGCGATGGCGTGCATGAGCAGGTGCGCCCGTGGTGGGACGTTGGGGTCGCCTGGCTGGACCTTCTGCCAGACCAGGCGCCGTGGTTCTTCGGCCGGCTTCTCGATGCCGATGTCTGCGAGGGCCTGGAGGACGAAGGCGCGTCGGTCGGCCTTGTGGTCGGCGAGTGTCTTCCCGGACCACTTCCGCGACACGAGCACTCGCCGGCCGGGGAGTCCGAGCGTGGTCCGCCGGTGAGCCCTGCCCTTGCAGTGCCCGGGTGTCATCCGCCCGTTGGCGCCGAGAGGCTGGACGCCGTACAGCAGCCACACCGCGCACCGGGGCGAGCACGGGGTGACCGACAGCTCGTCGTGCAACCGGTCGTGGTGCCGTCGCTGCCGGTCGGAGTTGGACTCGACGACCTCCCCGATCGACTTGGTGAGGTACTTGGTCAGGTACCCGATGTGCCGCCCGGCCTCGTCGGAGCCGCCGAGGATGCCCTTGGAGTGCACCTGCCGTCCAAAGGAGACGACGTGCGCAGGCTCCTCGATGTCGTCGAGTGCCTCTGTCCACGTGGTGACAGGTCGCCGTGTCTCCGGGTCGACAAATCGCTCACCGTCCCACGTGGGCAGACGATCCCCGCCGTAGACCAGCTCGTCATGCTTCGGCCACCACACCTGGTGATAGGTCGCCGCCGTGACGGCCCGCAGCAGCTCGTGCGGGATCGAACCGCGGATCGCAGCATGCAGGTGCGGTGCGACGCGTTTCTGGGGTTCGACGGTGGCGAAGTACTGCACGTCCCAGCCGACGCAGCGCCGCAGGTTCTGCCACCACCGATCCACCAGGGCGGCGAAGTGCACCGCGTCCCGAGCGGCCCGCCGGTAGTCATACGCTGCCGGGTCAACGGGCGTCCCGTCATCCCGCACCCGCCCATAGCTGTCACAGGTGAGCGTGACGAACATGGACGGCCGGAACCGCCCGGCAAACTCCCGCCCGAGGGTTCGCTTCTCGACCCGCCGCCGGGGCAGCTCCGGTGCGTCCTGGCGCCGTTTCGTCGACCGCTTCGGCACGACCTTGGTCGGCACGTCGGGTGAGGGCAGCCGGCCCCGCATGCCGAGTTGCCGAAGTTCCTCATCGACGGAGCGGATCTCATCCCGCAGCTCGTCGACGTCCGCACCCTCGGCATGCCGGTAGGCGGCCACGAGGTCGGCCCGGAAGGTGAGCAGCGCCTTGTGGTCCTCACTCGGCGGATCGGCCGGGAAGTCGGGCTCCTCCGCCATGTGCCAACCCTCACGACACTGCGCAATTCGGAGCGCCCGAGCCTTCCGCGCGCACGGCCCACACACCGACTCCACCGTGGACCCGCAGGGCACGGCGACGTGTCGCAGTTCGCCGGTGTCGAGGTCGCCGACCTCCATGGTGAACGGCCGCACGCACACGCCATGCTGCTCGGCGGTCGCGACCACGACATCGATCGCGAGCGGCACGGCCATGCGTTCGGCCCTGGTCTGCCCGGTCACTGGACTCACGGGATCACCCGCCCCGCACCGATGGCCCACACAGCGAGCACTTCGAACGGCACTCCTGTGGTCTCGCCGGGCAGGAGGTCGGTGCCCAGCCGCCGGGCGTCATACGGGGTGGTGCCGTAGACCTCGACGTCGGTGCCGTCCTCATCGACATGCCCGGCCAACCCGAGGGTGACTGTGGCGCCGTCCGACGACCGCTCAACGGTGTGCCGCCCGGCAGCGAGGGTGCGGTCCCATTCGACGATCCCGGCCGCGACCGTGCCGAGGTCTCCGGCGGCGAGCTGGACCACGACCCTCTCTCCGTCGACGACGCGGACGGTGGTCATGTCGGTGTGGATCGGGTAGTCGCGGAGCAGGACGCGGATGGAGTCGAGCAGGGGCAGGAAAGTCTCAGACGTGGTCATGCGGCACCTCCGGTGCGCTCGTTCAGGCTGGTGTTGGGAAGGCGAGGACCTCACCCGCGACGGGCATCCGCCCGGTCAGGTAGGTGACGAGCTGGGCCAGGTGCTCGTCGGTGACGTGGAAGACCCGAGCGCGCACCGGCTCCCGCTTGCCGTCCTCTTTCACCCAGGCGACACCGGGGGTGTTCTCCGAGATCTCGTGCGCTGCCGCCCCGCGTTGCCGTACGCCGTCGCCGAGGACCATGTCGACCTGGGCGGGTTCGTCGAGGCGCATGGCGATGCGGGTGGAGAACAGGGTGCCGGAAGGCGATGATCTCCTTGCGTGGGTCCTGCAACAGCCCCAGCACGCACACCCCGGGCGCCCGGCCCTGCGAGGTGATCGCCTGCACCGCCCGGGTCGCGCGCTCGCGGAGGTTCTTGTCGGTCTGGTAGGCGATGACGTCCGCCAGCTCGTCGACCACCAGCAGGATGAACGGATCCCCGGTCTCCGGTGTCCACATGCGACGCCGACCACGGTAGGACTCGGCGCGGCGCTTGACTTCCTGCGCCAGCCATTCCAGCAACGTGACCGCACGCGACCCGTTGTCATAGACGACCTGCTCGAACACCTCCGGTGCCTGCCCGAGCTCCATCCCACCCTTCGGGTCGATCCCGAAGAGCTTCACGTGGCCGGACTTGACCGCGGGCGCCAGCGCGCACACCACGCTCCACAGCAGCGAGCCCTTGCCCGCACCGGAGACGCCGCAGGTGAGGACGTGGGTGCCGAGCAGCGGCAGCCGCAACGCCTTCCCGGTCTCCGTTCGCCCGATCAACACGCGCCGCAGATCCACCCCTGCGGTATCCTCGGCGAGAGCCGGCGCCGGAATGGATACGGCGAGCGGGTCGGAGTGGATGAAGTCCAACTCCAGCCGACGCGGCTTGACCACCCGGACCCGGCAGGACTCGGCGTTGAACGAGTGCGCGAGGCCGGAGGCGTGTAGCTCCCATTGTTCCGGTGCCTGCCCGCGGATCATCCGGACCCGCACCACATCACGCCAGCCCTCAGCGCGGACGTGGCCGAGGACGGGCCGGTATTCCTTGCCGTGCTTGTCCTTGGTCAGTTCCGATAGGCGCATGACGGTGCGCCACTCCCAGGCGTAGACGCACAGCCGCCGGACCTCGGTACGGATGCGCCGCAGCGCGAACCGCTCAAAGGACGTCCGGTGCCGCCACCACCAGACCGCGAGCCCGCCCAGGGCGAGGACGAGCAGCGAGCAGAACCACCAGGCCCCGAGCCCGGAGTAGGACCACCAGCCCACCGTCAGCAGCGCGAGCGACAGCGGGTACCGGTAGACAACTCGGCCGGTCTGCCAGGTCAGCCAGCACACGAGCCACACGAGCACGACGGGTGAGATGACGAGCTTGACCCAGCCGGGCAGCAGCGTCCACCACGGCAACCGCGGACGGGCGACCTCCAGCGGCGCCGGGTCAATCCAGCGGGAATCTCGCGCCATCACCGACCACCAGCCCGGAAGTCGAGCGGCAGCTCCCCGCGGCACGTCGCACACCGGGACTCACCGATCGGCAGCCGCGCGAACCGCTTGCACTCCACACACCGCGGCCGGACACCCCGGACTGGCGCGGAGACCTTCGTTGGTTCTAGCCTTGTCACTGTTCACTCCTCGTCGGGTGGACAGCGCAGAAGCGGGAAATGGTTGGTAGCCGGGTTCCGCTTCTGCGTCTTATGTTTTGTTGCAGCACAACAAGGACGCGTGTCATCGCCACACGTCCGGCGTGCGTTTGTTCTGTCTATTCAGGACTTACCGAGCAAGCTGCTCGATGAACTTCCGTGACTCGTCGACGGTCAATGCCGTCGAGCTGAGCGAGTCGAATACCTGCCGCACAGTGGCGACTCGTTCCGCACCCTCCTCTCTGAGCACGCCGACGGCGGATTCCAGGTACACCACGGGCGGATCGTCGGGGTGGTCGAAGCCGAGGAGCCGGAATCCGCCGGCTCGCATGTGCGCCCCAGCGGCCGCGGGTAGCACGCGCAGAGTCACCCCAGCCCAGGCCGAGCAGACGCCGAGGTAGTCGAGCTGTGCTCGCATCACCGCCGGGCTGCCGACCCGGTTGTGTAGCGCGGCCTCGTCTACCACCACCGACACCGCCAACGTCGTCTCACCGGTCAGCCGGCGCTGACGGATCCGTCGAGCAGCGAGCTCCGCGTCGAGGTCCCGAGCGCCGGCCAACAGCACGCGGGCGTAGTCCTCGGTCTGCAACAGCTCCGGCATCTGCGCCACCGCGAACTCATCCACATGCGTGGCGCCGGCCTCCCACGCCACGTAGTCGCTATCGGTGACCCGGAAGTCTTGCCACCAGCCACGGACACGGGCGGCACGCACGGTGTCGAGCAGGTCTGCCGAGTACTGGTCGTAGACATCCATCATGCTGCGCGCCAGGTGCACACTCACCCGCGTCATGCCGACCTCGACACGGTGTAGTGCGCTGCGGGTCAGGTCCAGCCGAGGCGCCGCCGTGTCCAGCGTCAGCCGAGCCCGTTCCCGCATCGACCGCAACTGACGCGCCACTCGCCGGCGGGCCACCAGCGGACTGCCGATCTCGACCCGTGCCGAGGTCATACCGACTCCGACCCGTCCGCCCGCAGCGCATGCCGAGGCCCGGTCGTCTCGCCCACCGGGTCGATCGCAGCGGCGAGCTTGGCCGCTTCCCGCGACAGCTCCCGGCAGAACTTCGCGAGCAACTTCTCCCCGCCGGGGAACGGCGGCAGCTGGATCGCCATGTTCACCGGGTCGAGGTAGAGCACCAGCGCGGGCAAGTGCTCGGTCACCCGCATGTAGCCGGCGGCGGCGTCCTTGCCGGGCGAGCACGTGACGTTGAAGGTCATCGCCGACCACCGCCCCGCTCCAGATCGGCGGCGACGCTGGACGCGGCTTGGGCGAGGTCGAGGCAGAACCGGGCCAGGATGATGCCGCCGCCGCTCACCGAGGGGACGTCGATCACCACCCGGCCCGGGTCCATCGACAGGACGAGCGACAGCCAGCCAGGGGCGATCTGCCGGACGTCGGCAGCCGCTTCCCGGCCGGGTGCGCATGTCACCGTGAACACCTCTCCCCCGCTCAGGCCGCGTTCGACTTGGCCGACGTGGTGGTCTTGGCCGGAGCCACCTCGACCGCACGTAGCCCGGTCGCGCGGAACACCCAGGTGATCCACTTCGCCTGGCCGGACGTCTCGGCCCGCGGCTGGACCGTCAGGCCCTCCAGCACGACGGGCCGGAACGGCAGGTTCCCGGCGGCGGCCGGCGGCACCGGCTGGACCTTGGCCGCGATTTCCACGGTGATCGACTTGTCGCGGTCCTTCTCGGCGGCCGGGTCCGCGATCGTCACCTTGAAGATCGGCATGCCGCTGGCCTCGTCGATCCGCGGCCGCACCGGCCGGTTGCGGGCCTTGTCCTCCTGTGATTGGTACTCGGTGACCGGAACAACCTCGCCCACGATGTACGCGCCTTGCGGGAACACCTCGTCGAAGTCGACCGCGAACCGCATGCCGTATGGAACAGCCATGATCGCCTCTCTCTGTAGTCAACTGGCTTGAGCCAGTAGCTGGCTTAAGCCAGTGAACCACATCTCACAGGCGACGGCAAGGAACTGGTTTAAGCCAGTTGTATGCTGAGTGGCATGAGCCCCCAAGAGAACGCGGACGCCGGCCAGCTGCCGAGCCGTCGCATCGCCGACGCCGTGCGCGAGCTGATCACGTCCGGCGAGCTGGCGCCGGGGGACAAACTGCCGTCCGAACGCGAGCTCGCCCGCAGGTTCGGCACCGCCCGCAACACCGCCCGCGAAGCAGTCCGCCTGCTGACCGAAGAAGCCCTCGTCACCGCACACCACGGCAAGGGCGTGTTCGTGCGAGAGAAGCACCGCCTGTTCCGGTGGGGCAACGACCGCTACTCGCGCAAGACCTACCGCGAGACCGGCCTGACCCCGTTCCGCATCGAGATGCAACGCCAAGGCAAGACCGCGGACATCCAAGCCGTCGCCATCGACCGCATCACACCCCCACTCGACGTGGCCGAACGCCTCAACGTCTCCCCCGACGAAGAATCAGTACTCCGCCGCCTGAACGAGTACCGCGCCGACGACGAACCCGTCCAGCTCGTCACCACCTACCTCCGCTGGACCGACGCCGAAGGCACCCAACTCCTCGAACCCAAAACCGGCCCCGGCGGCATCCACGGCCGGCTAGAAGACAAGGGCCACACCCTGACCACCGGCCGCGACGAGATCACCGCCCGCATGCCCACCCACGACGAAGCCGGCTTCCTCCAAACCCCATCCGGCGTCCCCGTCCTCGACGTCCTCCACACCAGCTTCAACCAACACGGCGACCCCTTCGAAGTCACCCGCTTCGTCCACCGCGCCGACAAAGCCGGCCTCGTCTACAACTTCGAAATCGAGAACTGAGTGCGCACCTCCGCGCGCGGAACCCTGCTCATCGCCACACTCGCACTCGTCTGGGGCTCCAACTTCCTCTGGATCAAGATTGCGCTGGAAGCATTTAGCCCGATCCAGATCACCTTCGCCCGCATGGTCCTCGGCGCCCTCGTCCTCCTCGTCGTAATCACCATCCGCCGCGAAAAACTCCCCCATGACCTACCGACCTGGGGCCACCTGTTCGTCGCCGCCCTGGTCGCCAACGTCGCCCCATACCTGCTCTTCGCACTCGGAGAGACCCGCGTCGACTCCGGCATCGCAGGCTCACTCAACGCCACCACACCGCTATGGACCCTGGTTCTGGCCTTCACGATCCGCCAGTCGCGCCGGTTCGATGTGCTCCAGGTCGCCGGCCTGTGCCTCGGGTTCATCGGCTGCCTACTGATCTTCACGCCGTGGGATGCCGGCGCCATCGACACGCTAGGCGCTCTGTACTGCCTACTAGCCGGACTCAGCTACGCGATCAGCTACCTATACATGAGCCGATTCCTCACTCCACGGAACCTATCACCGACACTTCTTTCGACAGGCCAAATTCTCGCTGCGACGGTTCTCACCGCTGCCATCCTGCCCTTTGACCGCCCCGGCCTCCCAGCGTGGTCAACCGGCCCCTGGATGACCCTTGTTGCATTGGGCGCACTGGGCACAGGCCTCGCCTACATTGTCAACTACGCACTCATTCGCACCGAGGGACCTGTCGGCGCATCCGTTGTCACCTATCTCATCCCAATCACATCATTGTTGTTGGGGTTCACTGTTCTACAAGAATCAGTTCCCCAGCTTTCTCTGGTCGGAGTTACTGTGATTCTTTTCGGAATCCGCGCATCCCGTCATAATCCCGTCACACCGGCAGCGACGCAGCACGATCCCTAGCAACGAATGCCGGGCACTCCAGCAGCAGCCACGGGTGGCATCAACGCTCAGCCTTCACCACACAAGATCGACAAGCAAGAGTCTCCATTTTGAGCAACTAACTGCGAGTCGCTAGATCATAAGGTGGTCAACAAAAATTCCTATAATGGTCTTGCCGTCAGGCAAGACGCCGGGAATGGAGAAGTGCATTCTGTCGACATTCCAGAGCCTCTTTGCATGCCATTCACACATATATGCCGCCGATTCTACGGTAACTAGTCGCTCGCTCATGGCGGCAGCTTTCTTGTGTGTTTGCGGACTTTCCGGGGAGACGTTCACGCCGTGCGCACTCATCTCATCCTGAATTAGATTCCGGACACCGTTGTGCCGCTCAAAGGTGGCCGCAAAGTGTCGATCCAAGATTGAAAGTACTTGCACAACCCAGGGATACACGTCTGCATAACTTCCGCGGAATCGTCCAAAGTCCAAGTCTGGATGTAGATAAAGGGTCAAATATGCGCGCTCCGCGAGCGCAAAGAACTCATCTGCGGGAACCAGATCGCGACGAATAACGTATTGCCAAAAATGAGGTATTTGCTCAGCCTTAGTTAAACAAAATACCTCAACCGTTTCCTCTCCAGCTGAGACGGAGCACACGTCAGGGCAAGGCGAGTGAGAGACTGTCAAGGATGCAACGCTTCTCGTCTTGCCAATCCTTGCCGCATATGCGAGGGACCAAGACTCATACGGTGTCCCGTCAATCTGGCAGGCCGGATCGACGTCAAAAGTGTGCTCATCCCAATCTACACACCGCTCCAACAACGTGCTTAACCGCCGCAATGTTTCAATGTCAACGGCCGTCCGATGATCATACAAAAACGAAAAGATCGGCAGGCTCTCGCGACATTCAATCTCAAGCAGTAGCGAGAATTTTGATACAGGGACACCAGAGCGAAGTAGCGACGATAGAGCGTCGTTGAAACTATCCAGCGCTAGTTCGACATCGAGGTCGTCAAGTGTGCCGAAGGAAAAGCTGCTCTCATCGACGACTATCCGACTCTCTGTCAATACTTGCTCGTTTCGCACGTGCAAGCCTTCCTAGATCCTCGTCGAGCTGGTCAAAAAAGCCCGGTGGCCAACTGGACATGCCGCCCCTTGACGACAGGTCCAGCGTCGCAGGGGCAGCGTTCTCCGTAAAATAGTGAAACACAACAGCAGACGAATCGACATTCCCGTCGTCGACTGCACCGCGCCGGATTCCGTTCACAATATGTTCACTGTGAGTCTCAATAATTACCTGTGTCTTATGCCCCGCAATCCGCGCCAAGAACCTGCCGAGCTTTGACTGAGCCGCCGGATGAAGATGCGCCTCAGGATTCTCAATAATAAGTATGCCCTCGTCAATTGCGAGGCCGGCCACGATAATAGGGAGGACGTATGAAACGCCAAAACCAACGTTGCCCGGACGTAATGGTTGCGCCGCCAGGTTCGGTGTTTGAAATCGCACCATGCTTGCATTTACGCCAGGCAGCCAATCCGTCTCAATACGGACAGGCCGGACGATGTTGGATAGCCAGGCTTCCACTTGAGCCCGAAGCGTCAGGATATTGCTGGCACTGGGATGCCTCAGTTCCTCGGCTACGGTATCGCGTTCATGTGTCGCAAGCGCTTGGGCGACATATTGTCCTCGTTCGCCAACTCCTACGGTCGCCAACTCCGCAGAAGTAACTGAAAGAAGATCGCGCGGTCCGAGCCTTTCGGCATTCAAGTATGAAAAAGCCAGGCCAGGCGCTGCCAGACAGGTCGAGACACTGTCCGGACGAGAAAAAATACGAAGATGCAGCGAGCGCTCTTCGAGATCGGCACTAAAAACAAACTCGTTGTCTTGTCCATCTGCCGAAAGCGAGATCCTTATGGCTTGCTCTTCCGCATCTGCGGAGAGCGCGTCTTCAGCCTCGCCAATTTCGAGCGCATATGGCCCGTTGAGCTGTACCACATTAGCTCGCGTGTCTTCGCTGGCTTGCCTCGC
Organism: uncultured Actinomycetota bacterium; assembly: GCA_963841395.1. Lineage (GTDB taxonomy): Bacteria > Actinomycetota > Actinomycetes > Mycobacteriales > Pseudonocardiaceae > Actinophytocola. The sequence continues at coordinate 694,190 of CAWJCX010000048.1, read as the reverse complement.
CAACAGTATGGCTTGAATTACGGTGCTCTTACCGCCACCATTGGCGCCAGTCAGGACAGTTAGTGGACGCAACGGAAGATTTAGATCCTGAAAACACTTGAAATTCTGGATACGTGCTTGCTCTATCATTCTTCGAGCCCGACAGCTTCTCGCGCTTTACGGAAGCGATATTGAACTTTTCTGAGATCGCCTGTAGATGTCGTGATTGCAGTCAGATACTCAGCATCTGAAGTCATCAGTTTCCTCGCGCGTCGAACAATATCAACTTTCTTGCGGCTGACGTCCTCCGCACTGTGACCCGCGAGCGCTACAGACCATGATTCGAACAGAGCACGGTTAAATGGACTATGACCTGTCTTCTTTTCTGGCCACTTACGGAAGGCGTGCGAGCCGAAGACTTGATAGCTATTCTTCATTGCCTGCGTAAAATCCAGGTAGAGGACTTCTAGGTCTGAGTCGGAGATCAGCTTCGGAGAATCCAGACATCTCGTCGCCTCGTCTAGGAACGGCTCCATCGCCCGAAAAGCAGGTTCTTCGTACATCTCTAATCCGAGAACACGAAACGCACAGAATCGCAGGACCATCTCACGATCTGTCATTCTGACCCGCGATCGCAGGGCGCTTCCTGCAACCGCCTCGAAAACGGAAGTATCCGCGCACCTTTTTAGGAAGTCACGGCTTCGATTGTCGCTCATGCAGTGGCGGATCTCTTGCGCATTCAGCGGAGAGCCACCTGTGTTAAGCCGTTTAAAAATGTTGTACTTGACATCTGTTGGCGTCGTTGGATCAATAACGTGAACAACTATCTGACTACTAAAGATGCGTCTCTTCCAAGCTTGCGGAAGGTCGGCGAATACGCTACCTGATGCGTTGTGCAGATACTCCAGTCCGGACAACGCAAAACCTTCGCTTCGCACAAACGAGTGTATCGCCGAGAGACGTTGTAGCCCGTCAACAGCTCGATACCTACCATCCTCGTCTTCTGCAAAATAGAACGCAGGCAAGGGAATCTGGAGGATTATAGACTCGATCAGCTTAGATTTTTGCGTGGAGCTCCAGACAAGGTTTCGTTGAAAATCCGGAGCCAATTCGAGATCGTCCTCGTCGATCTGATCCAATACTTGACGTATCGAAAACGTCTTTGTACTCACACGAATGGCGTTAGGATCCCACGGCCGCGCTATCGGCTCGTCGTCATCTTCTTCTAATTCGATCCCCATCGGCATATTCTCGAAGTACTCTTCACGTACCTCGTCAATGGAAGGCGAAAAAAGGTCAGAGGACGGCCTATTTGAGTTCATTGCTGACCTCTGCCGAACATCCGTATGGAAAGAATCGATTCACTGTAGCAACCCCGGTGGTCGTGCGCCTCACAGCGAACATGCTGCTGTCGACGTGTTCGAGATCGGCATCGGGCTCCTCCGGTCGCACTTGGGACCTCCGCGGCAGCGAACAAGGTCAAGAAGCATGCAGTCGCGGATCACTAGTCTCACATGACCATATCCTGGTTTCGATGCTGGTCGCCACGGGGCGTTCTAGGTAGCTGAGCTGTGTGTATGCAGGTCACTCGAGGTAGAAGTGAGTGAACGGCATTCGGCGAACGCAACCGGTCGTGAAGGCCAAGGACGTCGATCCCATCGCGACTGGCTCGAAGCTTGGCGCTCCGCATCGCTGCTACCGAAACGCTACCGAAACGCAACTTGCAGAACACGCCTCTATGGGATCAAGGGCGCGCCGCCGGCGGCGGCGCGCTGTGCCCGTCACCTTGGCAACGTGGCCCGCATCCATCGCGGCACGGTCGGCTGCCGCTCCGCTCACGCCGACCGGCCAGCGCGGCGCAGCCCACGAGCTGGCGACGGCAGCGCCACCACCGGCGGCACGATGAGCCACGGAGCAGCTCCCTCGGCCTCCATCGTCTAACACCGGGTCATCGGTCCCAAGGGCGCTGACGCGTCGCTCCGCGATGGCTACGCCACCCTTGACACCGCCGACCCGGTGTTACGTGACGGCCTGCACGAGGGAGCCGGGGAGGTGTAGGCAGCCACGACGCACCCGGCAGGGACCCTCAGTCGTTGGGGCCGGCATCCGTGATCTCGTCGAGGCTCCTCACGTTGCCGTTGGTGACGTCTGCCATGCCGCGGGTGAGAGACACCATCACGGCCTTGTTGTTCCAGACGAGCTGCTCCCGCTCAGTGATGCTCGCCTCGGGTGGTCGCTGGGTTTGGCCGTCACCAGCGGCGTCGTCCTCGACATGGTGGAAACCGTCCACTGCTATCCACCCCACGGTGTCGCTCGGCCAACGAGGATACGAGCCACGAGCGGCGCGGGCTCTGTGTGTGGACAATGCGTGGACAAGACCGGGGCTGCATGGCGCCAGCTGGAGCTAAATTCGCTGGTCAGCGGGTTGCGGTGTGCCCAGTCGACCTAACCCTCCGGAGGCAGGTGTCGCAGGTTCGAATCCTGCCAAGGGCGCCCAGTCAAACCGCCGCTGACCAGCACTTTCGCTGGATCTCGGCGGTTTCGCCATATCCGGCCACCTGCGGCTCCCCGTGGACAACGCGTCGACAAGCTGATCAATACACACCTCGCGAACCTCGCGCTCGAGAGGTCACACGCGAACCGTGTGTATGCCGATCGGCTGGCAGGCGGTCGACAACCCCTATACGTGATCTTCGGCCCGCTGATCGCACCGCCGCTGACCAATTCACTTGGTTAGCGGCAGTTTCTTTTCCCGCTGGACTGTCACCTTTGTCACTGAAACGCTCCGCGGCGCGATCTTCCTTGTGCCCCAGTAGATCCGCGTGCATGTGAAAACGGTAAGTGGAACAGAAAAACGTTCTGCGCGAGGGGCTTGACCGGTGTGAGAGTTTCCGACAAAGGTGTGCGGCCGGCGTGCGGATCGAATCGGGGCGATCCGGGGCGTCGTCTGAACCTTGGGAACACGAGAGGAACTCTTCATGCCGTCCGTCAAGACGACATTCCGCGTCGGGGTCGCGTTGCTCGCGGCCGCGACTGGTATCGGCCTCGCGGCCGTACCCGCGGTGGCTGCCGCGCCCGCGATCCCCGACGGTCCCGCGCTGGCCCGCCAGCTGGTCAAGAAGGTCGACGTGGCGAACACCAACCGCCACCTGATCGCGCTGCAGCGGATCGCCGACCGCAACGCCCGCACGCGGGCCGCCGGCACCCCGGGGTACGCGGCGTCCGCCGAGTACGTCGCCACGAAGCTCGAGGCGGCGGGGTACACGGTCGAGCGGCAGGAGTTCCCGTTCGTATACGACGAGACCCACGGCGCCTCACTCACCGTGGGCGGCACCGCGATGAACGTCCGCCGCATGAGGTACAGCGAGTCCCTGCCCGCCGGCGGCGTGACGGGCACGCTGTCCGTGCTGCCCAGCGACCCGACCCCGGGCTGCGAGGCGTCCGACTACGCGAACGCCGCGGGCAAGATCGCGCTGGTCGGACGTGGCGTGTGCTCCTTCGCCGCGAAGACCGTCGCCGCCGCGCAGGGTGGCGCCCTCGCCCTGCTGGTGTACAACAACGTGCCGCTCTTCCCCCTGGTCGGCACGCTCGTGCAGCCGGTCCCGGGCAGCGCCCCGGCCGGTGGCCTCACGCAGGAGCAGGGCCGGCAGCTCGCCACGCAGGACGGCGCCCCGGTCACCCTCGACCTGCAGGGCTTCATGGAGGAACGCACGTCGTACAACGTGATCGCCGAGACCCGGACCGGGCGGCACGACAACGTGGTCATGGCCGGCGCGCACCTCGACAGCGTCCCCGACGGCCCCGGCATCAACGACAACGGCACGGGATCCGCGGCGCTGCTGGAGATCGCGCTGCAGCTCGGCGGTTCGCCGAAGGTCGGCAACGCGGTGCGGTTCGCGTGGTGGAGCGCGGAGGAGCTCAGCCAGATCGGGTCGAACCACTACGTCGACAACCTCACCTTCGACGAGCAGCTCGACATCGCGCTGTACCTGAACTTCGACATGATCGGCTCGCCGAACGCGGGCTACTTCGCCTTCGACGGTGACAACTCCGACGGCGTCGGCGCGGGCGCCGGCCCGTACGGTTCCGCGCAGATCGAGCAGGCGTTCACCGACTACTTCGATTACACCGGCGTCCCGCTGGAGGGCTTCGACGGCGCCTTCGACTTCGGCGAGTTCATGCTCGACGGCATCCCGTCGGGTGGCCTGTTCACCGGCGCCGACGCGGTGAAGACCGAGGCCCAGGCCGCCAAGTGGGGCGGTACCGCGGGCACGACCTTCGCGCCGTGCTTCCACATGATCTGCGACGACCTGGGCGGCGTCGACCGCGTGGCCCTGGACCGCAACTCGGACGCGATCGCGTTCGTGCTGGGTTCGTACGCGATCAGCACCGAGGGCATCAACGGTGTCCCGCCGCGCGCCAACCGCGCGAAGGCCCGCACCGCCGCGGTGTCAACCGCCAAGGCCGTCCCGGACGCCCACACCGCTGTGGCCGCCTGAGGTAGCAACGACATCGAGGGCCGCACCCGCCGGACGGGTGCGGCCCTCGATGCCTTTCAGAACGGCGGGCGCTCGTTGCTCGCGTCGTACAGCCGGACGTCGACCTCGTCGAAGGTGAACCCGAGGTCGGGGGCGTTGGCCACGGCACGCCAGCCGTCGAGCAGCTCCCACGACTCCCAGCGCTCGAAGTTGTTGACCCGTCGGGGATCCAGCGCGTCCGCGCTGATGGCGACGTCGAGACAGCCCGGCGCCTGCCTGGCCCGGGCCACCAGGTCGCGATGGGCCGCCACGAACGCATCCCGCTTCTCCGGGTCCATGAGCACGTAACCGGCGATGATCAGCATGCCGCGCACGCTACGGGACGAGCACGATCCGGTCGGGTGTCGCGGGGTTCGCGGTCCAGCTCCGCTCGACGTCCCGGAGCGGTACGGCGCGGGCGCGGACGTCGAAACCACCACCCGCCACGGCCTCCGCGATCGCGGGGAGCTCCTCGACGAAGTCGCGGCCGGGAACCGAGCCGATGCCACTGCCGACGATCGACAGCCGGGCCGAGCGCAGCGCCGCGGACGGCACGGCCGCCTCGGGACCGGCGACCGAGCCGATCTCGATCCAGGTCAGCGGCGCGCCGCGGTCGCCGCGAGCGGTGAGCACGTCGACCATCGCGCGGGCGGTGGGCGCGCCCCACACGTAGTCGAGCACGACGTCGACGTCGGCTGCCTTGGCGAGCTCGTCGAACGTGCAGGTGTCGTCGGCGCCGAGGGCGGCCAGCCGGGCCGGGTCGCGGCCGGCCGCGATCACCTGTGCGGCGCCGAACCGCTTCGCGACCTGGATCGCCAGTCGGCCGGCGTTGCCCGTCGCGCCGAGGACGAGAACCCGCTGCCCGTGCGGGAAGTCGATGCGCCTGCGCAACGCGACCCACGACGACATCACCGGGTTCATCGCCGCCGCCAGCCGGACCGGGTCGATCCCGTCGGGCAGCAGCACACTGCGCCTCGGGTCGATCACGGTGTACTCGGCCATGGTGCCGAGGAGCGTGTCGTCGAGGACCGCGTACCGGATGCGGCCGCGCGGGTCGCGGACGACGCCGTCGATGCCGGGGACGAACGGGAGCTCACCGGTGCCGGTGTAGTGCGTGCCGGTGACCTGGGAACGGACGCGCGGATGCAGGCCCGCGGCCAGCACCTCGACGACGACCTCGTCCTCGTCGCGGGCGACGGGATCGGAGTACTCGGCGTAGCGCGGCGGGCTCCCGAACGACGTGACGACGGCTGCGTGCATGTCCTCCCCCTCGCGAGGTAGTTGGTATCACGAACCAATATGGTTGGTAATACGAACCAAGTCAACTAGGCTGCCGGTGTGAACGCGAAACGTGACCGGGCCGGCGACGCCCTCGTCGACGCGCTCGCGCAGAGCGGGTTCGCCGTGATGGGCGTGCTCACCCGGATCGCGGCCGCACACGACCTGTCCCTCACCCAGATGCGGGTGTTCGCGATCCTGCGCGACCGCAGGCCGCGGATGGCGGAGCTGGCGGACTACCTGGGACTGGAGAAGTCGACGATGTCCGGACTGGTCGACCGCGCCGAACGACGCGGCCTGCTCGAACGCGGGCGCACCGCCGACGACGGCCGCGCCGTGCACGTGTCCCTGACCGCGGCCGGCGTCGAGCTCGCGGAGCGGGTGCAGGCCGAGGTGCGCCACGCGCTCACCCCGGCGACCGGCCGGCTCGACGCGAACGACCGCGCCACGCTCACCCGGCTGCTCGAACAGATGCTCGCCGCCCCGGCCGCGGAGGTATGATTGGTCGATCGCCCAAGGCGACTGACCAACCGAGGAGCCGGCCATGCCCACTTCCGCCGACCAGGGCCGCGCCGTCCGGGCGCGGCTGCTCGAGGCGGCGGTGGCGCTCATCGCCGAGCGGGGGTGGTCCGGCGTGAGCACCCGGGTGCTGGCCGAGCGGGCCGGGGTGGGTTCCGGGCTGGTGCACTACCACTTCGCGTCCCTGCAGGCGTTGCAGACCGAGGCGGCGATCGGCACGATGCGCGCGGTCGCCGGGTCCATCGGACCGCTGCTCGACCAGGCGGCCGGGCCGGCCGACGCCGTGCGCCTGCTGATGGCGTCGCTGGACGGGTACACCGGCCGCGACCCGGTGTCGGCGGTGTTCACCGAGACCTACCTCGCCGCGACCCGAGACCCCGTGCTGCACACCGCGGTCGCCGAGGTCGCCGCCGACCTTCGCGCGCGGTTCGCGGCCTGGCTCCGTGACCACGACGTCCCCGCGCCGGACGGCACCGCCGCCGTGCTCGCCGCGGCCGTCGACGGCCTGCTGCTGCACCGGGCCCTCGACCCGGCCCTGTCCGCCGACGTGGTCACCCCGGTACTCGAACGGCTGGTCGCACCCGCGATGAATGGAGGCGACCCATGGCCCTGACCGACCGCCGGCCCACCGGCATCCTCCGGCTCGTGCTCCGCGCGCCGATCTGGCTCTACCGCGCCAAAGTGGGCCGGCTGGCCGGCCAGCGGCTGCTCTATATCGCCCACCGCGGCCGGCGCACCGGTGCGCGCCGCGAGGTCGTCGTCGAGACGGTGCGCTTCGACCCGGCCGTCCCGGAGGTGGTGGTCGTCGCGGCGTGGGGCGGCACGCCCGACTGGTACCGCAACCTGCGGGCCGCGCCCGCCATCGAGGTACGGCTCGGCGCACGGCGCTGGCTCGAGCCGCGCCACCGGTTCCTCGACGCGGCCGAGACCCGGCGTACTTTGCTTGCCTACCAACGAGCCCACCCGCACGCCTGGAAGCGCCTGGCGCCACTGCTCGGCTTCCCGGCCGACCCCGCCGACCCGGACTGGCCGCGGATCGCCGCCACCGTGCACGCGATCGCCTTCAGCCCGCGAGCGGACTGAGTCTCAGCGCGGCGCGAGGCCCTTGCCCACGGGATGGTGGGCGTGGACGGCGTCCGAGCACTGTGGACAGTTCAGTACCCGGGTGTCGACGTCGCTGATGTCGGCGGACACGAAGCCTTCCATCCGGTGGATGGTCCGGGTTACCGGACCGGCGCACTCGGCGCACTGCGGCGCCCCGGTCATGCTGCCTAGTTGTTTGCGTGACGCAATCACAGCTCCGGACCGCTAGAGATCGCCAGCGGCGGCAGCCGCGAACCGCTCGAACGCGGTGGTCACGGCCGACCGCTCCTTCGCGTCCAGCCTCCGCATGATCGTCGTGAGGACCTCCCGGCGGTCGTGGTCGACGCGCTCGACGATCCGCCGCCCCTTGGCCGTCGGCGCGAGCAGCCGCTCCCGCCGGTTCAGCGGATTGTGCGCGCGCTGCAGCAAACCGAGCGCCACCAGCCGCTCGCCGGCCCGGGTCACGGTGGACGGGTTGATCGCGAGCTCCTGCGCGACCGCGCCCATCGTGACCGGTGTCCGCTCGGCGACCGTCCGCAGCGTGCGGAACTGCGTCAGGGTGAGCTGCCCGACGACCGTCTCCACCGTCGAGTCCGCGATCGCGACCATCGCGCGCAGTACCGCCAGCGCCTGGTCGGTTCCGTGCTTCGTCGCTGACAGTTGCGCCACGCAATCATGGTAACCGTCAGTTCGAGCGGCCGGCGCTCAGGAGGCGCACGGTCAGAATGGTCCCCACCGCCACCACGACGAAGATCATCGCGCCGAGGAGGAGGACACCCGCGCTGAGCGTGTTCTCGGGGTAGGAGGCGGCCCGGGAGCCCGCTTCGGCGAAGTGTCCTGTTTGGTCATTCACGTAACCGGTCGCCTCGAGCAACGTCATGTGCTTCAACACGATGTTGTTGGCCTGGGTGGCGAAGTCGAGGATCGTCTTGTTGTGGGTGCCGGCCCGCACCTCGGCGATCGTGCTGAACACCGAGCCGTGCGCCGCGCGCAGCCGGGTGGCGAACGTCTTGTCGAACTCCACGCCCGTCTTGCCCGAGATCTCCGCCATCCAGCCCTGGTGGGACGACTTGGGCTTGTCCGGCAGCTGCACGCCGAACTTCCTCGCGAGCTGCTCGACGACGGTGTTCAGGTTCGTGTGGTCGGTGAGCATCGTCTGGCCGGCGGTCTTGACCTCCTTGGTCGTGCCGCGCTCGGTCGCGAGTTTGCCCATCGGCATCTCCCACAGGTTCGCGAACCGGATCACCGTGAGGAACTCCTGGTCGCGCCCGTCGATCACCTTCGAGTCCAGCACCCGGCCGGTGTGGTGGGCCTGCCCGGCGAACGCGATACCCGCCGCGGGAAACGCCGCACCGAGAACCACCAGGAGGCTTGCCAGTACCCATCGAAGCATTCCGCGTCGCATTTCCTCGCCCATTCGCCGAGTCGTCCAACGCCCAGACATACGAGGACTCCCGAGCCGCACGTTCAGTGCCACGGGAGTTGTCAGGTAACCGCAAGGTGCGAGCTCAGTTACGTGCCGGATTGTCCGGAATGACAACCTCCGCCCACGTGATCTTGCTGTCCGGCCGGTGCTCGACGCCCCAGTCCGGGCAGCGGTCGCGGACGATCAGCAGGCCCCGCCCCAGCGACCAGCCGGTCGTGGGAGAGGCCGCGCCGTCGTGCACCTCCACGCGCACCACGGCGCCGCGGCGCGGCACGGCCAGCCGCGCGGCGAACGGCGGCCGGGCGTGCCGGAAGGCATTGGTCATCAGCTCGCCGAGCACGACGGCCACGTCCCGGACGAGCGGCGGCGGGTAGCCCCGCAGCGGTTCTTCGAGCCAGCCGCGCAGGTCCAGCAGGAACGCCGCGTCGACCTCGGTGAACCGCGCCTCGGCCAGGAGGCGGTCGGCGCCGGCCGACGGAGAGGTCACCCTCGTCATCCTGACCGACACCGCCGCCGGCCGACCTGACGACTACCTGACAATCCAGACGGCCCGCGCGAGCCCGTAGCATCGCCGCCGACCATGCGATACGACACGGGAATGCCCATCACCTTGCTGCTGGTCGAGGACGACCCTCGGATCCGCGGCGCCCTGCGGCTCGCGCTGGCCGACGAGGGATACCGGGTCGTCGAGGCAGCCACCGGCGAGCAGGCGCTCGACCATCTCGCCGCGGGGCAGCCGGTGCCCGACGTCGCGCTGCTCGACCTGATGCTGCCGGGCATGGACGGCCTGCAGGTGTGCGCACGCATCCGCGAGCGCGGCGACCTGCCGATCATCATCGTCACCGCCCGGACCGCGTCGCACGAGGTCATCGCCGGACTCGAGGCGGGCGCGGACGACTACGTGACCAAGCCCGTCGACGCGGGCGAGCTCGCGGCCCGGATCCGGGCGCTGCTGCGGCGTACCCGCAACGTCGGCCAGGACACCCTGGAGCTCGGCGAGCTCACCGTGCGGGTCCCGGAAGGGCGGGTGCTGCGCGACGGCCGGGACCTCCCGCTGACCAAGACCGAGTTCCGGCTCCTGCACACCCTCGTCGCCGCGCGCGGGGCCGTCGTCACCCGCGAGCAGCTGCTGGAACGCGTGTGGGACTACGACTACTTCGGCGACACCCGCCTGCTCGACGTGCACATCCGCAGGCTGCGCCGCAAGATCGAGCACGACCCGGGACAACCCCGGCTGATCGTGACCGTGCGGGGCGTCGGCTACCGCGCCGGGTACGAGACCGGACCCGAGGACGGTGACCGGTGAACCGCTTTCCCTTACGCACCAGGGTGATGGCCTGGTTCGGCCTGGTGTCGCTGCTGGTCGGAGGCACGCTCGCGTTCGCGACCTGGGAGCTGTCCAGCGGCTACATGATCAAGCGGCGGGAGACCAACGCGATACGCCAGGCCAGCGGCGACGCCTGGCTCGTCGAGACGCTGCTGCGCCGCGACTCCGGCGGTCTCGACGACCTGCTGACCGGCCTGAGCGCCGAGGCCGAGTCCGCGGTGCTGGTCGTCGGCCACGACAACCGGCCCCGCGGCGGGAACATCGACCCCGCGAGCCTGCCCGACGACTTCCTCGAGGTGGTGCAGGGCGGCACCCCCGCACACCAGCGCATCGTCCGCAACGGCGTCCCGGTGCTCGCGATCGGCCTGCCGATGCGCGACCTGTCGGCCACCTACATCGAGGTCGCCCCGCTGAGCGAGCTCGACCGCACCTTCCGGTTCCTGAGCTGGATCCTGCTCGCGGGCACCGTCACCAGCGGCCTCGCCGGCGCGCTGCTCGGCCGCTGGGCGACCACCCACGCACTGCGCCCGCTGCGGCGGTTCACCGACACCGCGGCGAAAGCAGCCCACGGCGACCTCGGCGTCCGGCTGCCGCCCACCCGCGACCCCGACCTGATCCCCTTCGCCACCGCGTTCAACGACACCGCCGAACGGCTCCAGCGCCGCGTCGCCCGGGACGCCCGGTTCGCCGGCGACGTGAGCCACGAGCTGCGGTCCCCGCTGACCACGATGCTGAACGCGATGTCCGTCCTCAAGCGACGCAGCGGCGAGCTGCCCGCGAGCACCCGGGCGGCCGTCGACCTGCTCGACACCGACCTGCACCGCTTCCGCCGGATGGTCGACGACCTCCTCGAGATCTCCCGGGGCGACGAGGACACCGACCGCTCCACCTTCGAGCTCGTCGACCTCGCCGCGCTCGTGCGCGTCACGGCCGACCACCACGGCCCGGTCCCGCCCGGCGCGCTCGACATCGACGCCACGCCGTGGGTGCTCGCGGACCGGATCCGGCTCGAACGCGTGCTCGCGAACCTGCTGGACAACGCGCGGCGGCACGGCAAGGGCCTGGTGCGCCTCGGCGTGCGGCACCACGACGGCAACGCACGCATCGAGGTCGACGACGCCGGCCCGGGCGTCCCGGCCGACGCCCGCGAACACGTCTTCGAACGCTTCGCACGCGGCTCCCCCGCCGACCGCGACGCGACCGACAGCGGCGCCGGGCTCGGGCTCGCCCTCGTCGAGCAGCACGTGCGCCGCCACGAGGGCCGCACCTGGGTCGAGGAACGCCCGGGCGGCGGCGCGCGCTTCGTCGTCGAGCTTCCGGAGGTGGCGACGTGATCCGCCGCGCGCTGGCCGCCGTCCTCGTCGCGCTGCTGGCCGTGACGGGCTGCGGCGTGAGCAGCGAGGACGAACCGCATCCCATCGAGGACAGCCCGATCCGCCGCCCACCCACGACCACCACAACGACACCGACGACACCGACGACACCGACGACGACAACCACCACGACGACGACGGCATCCGCCACCCCGTCGAATTGAGCCCAACTGCGCCGTGCACTGGTCATCGGCGGTGTAGGTCAGCGTCGGCGGGACAACGCGAGTCGGGTCAGGCGTCGGCCAGCCAGCGGCCTATGCAGCTCAGCAGCTCGTCCGGGTCGACCGGCTTCGTGACGTAGTCGCTCGCGCCCGAGGCCAGGCTCTTCTCCCGGTCGCCGGCCATGGCCTTCGCCGTGACCATGATGATCGGCAGGTTGTCGAACTGCGGCATGTCGCGGATGGCGGCCGTCGTGGCGTAGCCGTCCATCTCCGGCATCATCACGTCCATCAGGATCAGGTCGACCTGCGGGCTCGCCAGCAGCGCGTCGATCCCCTTGCGACCGTTCGACGCGTGGCTGACCTCGATCCCGTGCAGCTTCAGCATCTCCGCCAGCGCCAGCACGTTGCGCGAGTCGTCGTCGACGAGCAGGACCTTGCGGCCGTGCAGGTGCCCCGGGGCGGTCTCCGCCTCGGGCACGACCTCGGCGGCCGGCGCGTTCGTCGCGGTGATCTGGGTCAGCAGGACGAGGAACCGCTCGCGCAGCGCGTCCAGCGACCACACCAGCTCGGCCAGGTGGTCCGCCGCGTGCGCCTCGATCAGCCGGTGCTGCGCCGGGCTCAGCTTGCGGGTCGGGTGCACCAGCACCGGCACCGCGAGCGGCTCGTCGCCCAGCCGCTGCAACAGGGTCATCGTCGTCGCGCCCGGCATGCTCGCGTCCACCACGACGCAGCGGTACGCGTGCGCGGACAGCCGCTCGATCGCCGCGTCCGGGGAGGTGACCGAGTCGATGCGCGCCTGCTCGCCGCCGGGCAGGTCGGCCGCGAACTGGCGGATCAGCATGGTCAGCAACCGGTTGTCGGGCGCCTCGACGACGAGCACGTGCTTCTCCGCGTCCGGCTCCGACCCGCGTCCGCCGCTCCGGCGCGCCCACCTGGAACGGCGGGGTCACCGGCAGCAGCAGCGTGAACGTGCTGCCGCGGCCGAGCCGGCTCTGCGCCTGGATCTCGCCGCCGAGCAGGTTCGCCACCTGGCGGCTGATCGACAGGCCGAGCCCGGTGCCGCCGTAGCGGCGGCTCGTCGTGCCGTCGGCCTGCTGGAACGCGCCGAAGATCGTGCTCAGGTTCTCCTTCGAGATGCCGATCCCCGTGTCGACGACCGACAGCGCCACCCGCGGCTCCGGCCCGTCGACCCGGCGCACCCGCAGCTCGACCCGGCCCTTCTCGGTGAACTTGACCGCGTTGGACAGCAGGTTGCGCAGCACCTGGCGCAGCCGCTGGTCGTCGGTGGTGAGCAGCTCCGGCACGTCCGGGTCGACCGACACCTCGAACTCGAGGCCCTTGTCCGCGGTCAGCGGGTGGAAGGTCGTCCGCACGTAGTCGAGCAGCTCCGCGAGGCGGATCTCCTCGGGGTGGATGTCCATCTTCCCGGCCTCGACCTTGGACAGGTCCAGGATGTCGTCGATCAGCTGCTGCAGGTCGGTGCCCGCGGACTGGATGACCTTCGCGAACTCGACCTGCTTCGGGGTCAGGTTCTGCGTCGAGTTCTGCGCGAGCACCCCGGCGAGGATGAGCAGGCTCGTCAGCGGCGTGCGCAGCTCGTGGGACATGTTGGCCAGGAACTCCGACTTGTACCGCGACGCGAGCGCCAGCTGCTGGGCGCGCTCCTCGATCTCCTGGCGGGCCTGCTCGATCTCGAAGTTCTTGATCTCGATGTCGCGGTTCTGCCGAACCAGCAGCGCGGCCTTCTCCTCGAGCTCCGCGTTGGACTGCTGGAGCTTGCCCTGCTGGGACTGCAGCTCGCCGGAGCGGGCCTGCAGCTCGGCGGCCAGCCGCTGCGACTCGTCGAGCAGCGAGTCGGTGCGCGCGTTGGCGATGATCGTGTTGAGGTTGACGCCGATGCTCTCGGTCAGCTGCTCGAGGAAGTCCCGCTGCACCGGTGTGAACCGGTAGAACGACGCCAGCTCGATGACGCCGAGCACCTGGTCCTCGAACACGATCGGCAGCACGATCAGGCTGATCGGCGGCGCCGAGCCGAGGCTCGAGGAGATCCGCACGTAGCCCGGCGGAACGCCCTCGACGTGCAGCGGCCGCTTGACCCTCGCCACCTGGCCGATCAGCGACTCGCCCAGCTCGAACGCCTGGGGCAGGTCGGCGGCGGTCTCGTAGCCGTAGCCGGCGATCAGCGCCAGCCGCGGCGCGTCGGCACGCTCGTCGCGACCGGTCTCCATCAGGAAGAACGTGCCGTGCTGGGCGCCGACGAGCGGGGCCAGCTCGTTCATGATCAGCTGGGCGACCGCGCGCAGGTCGCGGTGGCCCTGCAGGAGCCCGGAGATCCGGGCGAGGTTGGTGTTGAGCCAGTCCTGCTGCTCGTTGGCCAGCGTCGTCTCGCGCAGCGACTGGACCATCGCGTTGATGTTGTCGGACAGCTCCGCGACCTCGCCCTCGGCCTCCACGGAGATGGAGCGGGTCAGGTCGCCGGTCGCCACCGCGCTCGCGACCTCGGCGATCGCGCGGACCTGGCGGGTCAGGTTGCCGGCCAGCTCGTTGACGTTCTCGGTCAGCCGCTTCCAGGTGCCGGACACGCCCTCGACCTCGGCCTGCCCGCCGAGCCGGCCGTCCTTGCCCACCTCGCGCGCCACTCTGGTGACCTCGGCGGCGAAGGAGGACAGCGTGTCGACCATCGTGTTGATCGTGGTCTTGAGCTCCAGGATCTCGCCGCGCGCGTCCACGTCGATCTTCTGGGACAGGTTGCCGCGCGCGACGGCGGTGGTGACCTGGGCGATGGAGCGCACCTGGCTGGTCAGGTTGTTCGCCATCGAGTTGACGTTGTCGGTCAGGCTCTTCCACGTGCCGGCCACGTTCGGCACCGCGCGCCTGGCCGCCGAGGATGCCCTCGGTGCCGACCTCGCGGGCCACTCTGGTGACCTCGTCGGCGAACGCGGACAGCGTGTCGACCATCGTGTTGATCGTGTCGGCCAGCGCGGCGACCTCGCCCTTGGCCTCGACGGTGATCTTCTGCGACAGGTCGCCGCGGGCCACCGCGGTCGACACCGTGGGCGATGGAGCGGACCTGCGCGGTCAGGTTGTCGGCCATCACGTTCACCGACTCCGTCAGGCCCTTCCACGTACCCGACACACCCTTCACGTCCGCCTGACCACCCAGCCGGCCCTCCGTACCCACCTCACGCGCCACTCTCGTGACCTCGTCGGCGAACGCCGAGAGCTGGTCCACCATCGTGTTGATGGTCTCCTTCAGCTCCAGGATCTCCCCGCGGGCGTCCACCCGGATCTTCTGCGACAGGTCGCCGCGCGCGACCGCGGTGGTCACCTGGGCGATCGAGCGGACCTGCGCGGTCAGGTTGTCGGCCATGACGTTCACCGACTCCGTCAGGCCCTTCCACGTACCCGACACACCCTTCACGTCCGCCTGACCACCCAGCCGGCCGTCCGTACCCACCTCACGCGCCACCCTGGTGACCTCGTCGGCGAACGCCGACAGCTGGTCCACCATCGTGTTGATCGTGTCCTTGAGCTCGAGGATCTCGCCGCGGGCGTCGACGGTGATCTTCTGCGACAGGTCACCCCGCGCCACCGCGGTCGCCACCTGGGCGATCGAGCGGACCTGCGCGGTCAGGTTGCCGGCCATGAAGTTCACCGACGTCGTCAGGTCCCGCCACGTGCCGGCCACGCCGGGCACCTGGGCCTGGCCGCCCAGGATCCCCTCGGTGCCGACCTCCCTGGCCACTCGCGTGACCTCGTCGGCGAACGAGGACAGCGTGTCGACCATGGTGTTGATCGTCGACTTCAGCTCGAGGATCTCGCCGCGCGCGTCGACGGTGATCTTCTGGGTCAGGTCGCCCTTCGCGACCGCCGTGGTGACCTCGGCGATCGAGCGGACCTGCGCGGTCAGGTTGCCGGCCATGAAGTTCACCGACGTCGTCAGGTCCCGCCACGTGCCCGCGACGCCGGGAACCTCGGCCTGGCCACCCAGCCGGCCCTCGCTGCCGACCTCGCGCGCCACGCGGGTCACCTCGTCGGCGAACGACGAGAGCTGGTCGACCATCGTGTTGATGGTCCCCTTCAGCTCCAGCAGCTCGCCCTTGACGTGCACGGTGATCTTCTGGGTCAGGTCGCCCTTGGCCACCGCCGTCGCCACGCTCGCGATGTCGCGCACCTGGGCGGTCAGGTTGCCGGCCATCGCGTTGACCGACTCGGTCAGGTCCTTCCAGCTGCCGGACACCGCCGGCACGGAGGCCTGGCCGCCGAGCTTGCCGTCGGTGCCGACCTCGCGGGCGACCCGGGTGACCTCGGAGGTGAACAGCGCGAGCTGGTCGACCATGCCGTTGAACACCGTGGAGATCTCGTCCAGCAGCACGTCGCCGACCTGGGGCAGGCGGGTGGAGAAGTCGCCGTCGCGCACGGACTTGAGGCCGTCGAGCAGCTGCTGGAGGCGTTCGTCGTTGGGTGCCCGGTCGACCGGGCCGGTCTCGCGGCCCGCGGGGCTGGACTGCCGCTGCGTCATCGGCACCTCATTGTTCCAAGGGCGGCGCGTCAGCGCACTCGCGGCCGCCCGGACGGTCTGACGTCGAACGAGCTGGCCCCGTCCGCCACCCGGCGGATCGTGTCCAGCATGTCGTCGAGCACGCCGGCCTTCAGCAGAACGCCGGCGCCACCTGCCTCGGCGACCCGGTCGGCGGTGGCCGGGTCGGCGGCGCCGGTGAACAGCAGCACCCGGAGCGTCGGGCGCCTGGTCGCGCAGCCGGCCGATCGCGTCGACACCGTCGCCGTCGGGCAGCCGCCGGTCCAGCAGCACCACGTCGGGCCGCAGCCGCACGGTCTCGGCGACGGCGCCCTCGACGGTCGAGGCGGTGGCCACGAGGTCGATGTCCGGGACGTCCTCGAACGCCGCGGTCATCGCCATCACGACGAGGGAGTGGTCATCGACGAGGAGCACCCGGACCGTGCGGGACGTCGGTTCACCGTGCGACGCCGCCACACGCATCATCTCCCGGCTAGCTCGATTATGGACCCGTGGCCGGGTGGTGAATATTTACCAGAGCACAGCGAGTGTAGGGCGTTATGTTTTGGGGCGCGACCAGCCAAGAGTACGAAACTGTGAACATCACCCGGCGGGCGGGCGCGGGGCCGCGGCGAGCTCCTCGACCGAGACGACCGGCCCGGGCAGCGGCTCGTCGGCGAGGAAGCGCAGCACGCCGTCCAGCAGCAGCTCCAGGTGGCGGTGGCTCAGCTCCAGGTTCTCCGCCATGGCGATGCCCGGCACCGGCTTGGAGACCCGGATGATCAGCATCGCGATGTCGGCGGTGGAGACGTCCGGGCGCAGCGCCCGCTCGCGGTGCGCGCGGGCCACCAGGGACTCGATCGCGTCGCGGCCCCGTTTCCGTGCGGCGACGAGCTCCTCGCCCGGTGACACGCGGTCGTTGAGCAGCGGCATGACCGCACTCGCGCGGAGGTCGATCGCCTTGTGCATGTAGCGGGCGAGGGCGGCGAAGGCGTCGCTCTCCTCGCGCAGCGCGGCCTCGGCCTCGTCGGCGCACCGCCGCAGCACCTCGTACTGCACCTGCGCGTAGAGGCTCGACCGGTCGGCGAAGTGCCGGTACAGGGTCGCGACGCCCACGCCCGCCCGGCGGGCGATCACGTCCATCGCCACGCCCGGCCCCTGCTCGGCGACGAGATCGATGGTGGCGCGCAGGATCTGCTCGCGGTTGCGCAGGGCATCGGCACGAATGCGGCGCGCCGGCGTGCGCTCGGTGTCCCGGTCGTCCATGACCATCCCCGTCGAGGTCCAGGCGGACATCCAGGGTACCGCGGGACGATCAAGAATTACCCGGCTCACTCCCCGTAGATGGAGCGCAGCTCGTCGTCGGGGTCCTCCACAGGTGCAGGCCGCGGCCGGGGCCGGGACGCGACCGGTCTGGGCGCGACCCGCGCCGGGGCCGCCGGTCGCGGCGGGGCCGGCGCGACCGGTACCGGGTGGAGCGGCGCGGCCGGCACCGCCGTGAGGCGGAGGGGCTCGGGGCGGCCGAGCGGTGGTTCGCGCAGCACGCCCTCGTTCAGCAGGCCCTCCATCGTGGACCGCACGCCGGAGCGGGCCTGCTCGGCGGCCTGCCGGACGACCGCGGTGACCGTCGCGGCGAGGGCGTCGTGTCCGTTGACCCGCAAGGAGGTCAGCGTGCCCCAGGCGTCGACGGTCGCGGTCACCGCTCCGTCCGGTGAGGACGCGCTGCCGGTGGCCGCCGCGATCGCCTGCTCGGCCTGCTCGACGGCGGCCCGGCGGCGGATCGCGGTCGTGAGGACGTGCGCGGACCGCTCGACGAGCTGGGCGGAGGTCATCCGGGCCTCATCGGTACTCATGCCGCCGGCCCCTCCTCCGGGTAGACGTCGCGGTTCGGTCCGTTGTCCACCTCGCCGACCTTGGTGCCGAACACCGTGATGTCGGCCTTGCCGCCGACGTGGTCACTCTCCTGGTCGCCGCTCTGCGTGGGCTCCTCGACGAGGTCGCCGGTGGGCACGGACGCCCGCAGCTCCTCGGGGAAACCCTCCGGGTAGAACAGGCCGGGGTCGAACTTGACCGCCGTGATGATCTCCGGGCGGGCCGGGCGCACCTCGGGCAGGTGCCCCTCGGTGAGGTACTCGTCCAGCTTGTACAGACCGCCCACCAGCGCGCTGCCCTGCCCGCCCAGGTCCCCGGTCAGCGAGTGGCCGGCGGTGATGAACCCCTTGACGACATCCATGACGCTGTCGGCGTCGATCCCCTCGCTCGCGACGGCGGCCGCACCCGAGGTCATGGCCGCGGCCACGCCCAGCGCGGCCACCGCGACGCCGCCGCTCGCCACCGCCGCGCCGACCGCCGCGATCGAGCCGGCGATCGCCAGCATCTCCTTCTTCCAGTGGGTCTCCGCCTCCTCGATGCCCTTCAGGGTCGCCTGCACGAGGTCGACCACGTCCTTCTGGAAGTCCTCGGCCAGCTGCAGCTCGGCCTTCGCGACGATGATGAACGCGTTCAGCCGGTCCTGGAGGTTGGTCAGCGCGTTGATCATCGCGTTCAGGTAGTCCATGAACCCGTCGGCCGCGTCACCTGCCCAGTAGTCCGACACCCGCTGGTGCGCGTCGGCCAGCAGGCTGGTGTGGCTGGCCACGGTCATCATCGCGTCGGTGAGCTCCTCGACGCACTTCTCGGCCGCGGCGGGATCGATGTTGCGGAACCGCTCGAACAGATCCTCGACGTCCTTCGGCACGGTGATGTCGTCGGAGTAGGTCCCCGCGAGCCAGTCGTAGTGCTCTTTCCAGGCGGCGATGATGTTCTGGCCGGTGGCGTACATGTCGTCGCACCACTGGTCGTACGGCGTGTAGTTGCCCATCTCTCCCCCTCAGCCCTGGCCGTCGACCTGCCGGTAGCGGTTGGCGATCTCGGTCAGCGCCTCCGCGGCCAGCTTCAGGTTCGTGCTGTCGTCGGCCAGAATCCGGGTGAAGAAGTCCCTCGTGCGCGCCCAGTCACCCTTCACGCGCTCCATCGCGCAGAAGTCCGGCTTGGTCTCCTTGCCGAACATCCCGGCGTCGTCGTACCGCGCCGTGTTCGCGATCCTGGTCCGGACCTCCTCCATTTCGATCACGATCGGGAGCAGGAACTGCCGCACGATCTCGTCGAGCTTTTCGCATTGAACGGTGAATCCCCCTGACATGGGGCGCGACGGTATTCACGGTCGCTGACAGTTCGCTTTCTCAGTGCTGTCAGTGCGATCCCAGCGGGATGACCGTGCGGAACTTGCCGCCCGCCGCCTGCCGGGGCGGTTCGGCCGCGCGCTCGACGGTCACGTTCTCGAGCCCGTGGCCGGAAAGCAGGCCGGACAGCTCGGCGGAGACGGTGCGCCACACGGTGTCCGGGTCCGCGCCCGCCGCGAGCAGCATGCGCACGCTCAGGGTCGCCGGCCTGGTCTGCTCCACCTGGAACAGTGCCACGCCCGGCGTGCGGTCGAACAGCGTGCCAAACGCGAGCGGCGCGATCGTCACCGGCCCGCCGCGCCCGGCCGGGAACGTCAGGACGTCGCTCGCGCGGCCCTGGACCCGCACGGCCGGCAGCGGGTTGCCGCAGGGACACGCGTCCGGTCGCATGAGGACACTGTCGCCGAGGTCGTAGCGCAGGAACGGCTGCACGTGGTTGGCCAGGTTGCTGATCAGCACGGTGTGGGACAGCTCCCCGGGCGGCGTGGGCCGGTGGTGCTCGTCGACCGGTTCGAGCACGGCCCAGTCGCTGTTCACGTGGTGCCAGCCGTGCGCGCAGCCGTGGCTGAGGTAGGTGCACTCGGTCGCCGTGTACACCGAGCGCACGGTCGCGCCGAACGCGCGCGCCATCCGGTCGGTGTCGTCGGTGGTCATCGTCTCGCCAGCGGGCTGGACGAGCAGCGGGGCGATGTGCAGCCGGCCCGCCTCCTGCTCGGCGGCGAGCAGCATGATCACGCTGGCGTACCCGATGATGATCGCCGGGCGGTACTCGTCGAGTGCCCGGACGAGGTCCGGCATCGGGGTGTGCACCGAGAACGGCCGCATCGCCCGCGCCTTCCACCGGCTCTCCGCGGCCGTCCGCGCGTAGCCCGCGTACCCGACGTAGTGCCCGCCCGTCGCGATCAGCAGCGCGATCCGGCCGCCGCGCGCGACGGTGCGCAGCGTGTCCCGGGCACCCAGCCACGAGCCGAGCGCGCGCGAGGTCAGCGCGGCGGCGACGTCGAGGTAGTGGTCCTCGACGACGAACACGCCCCGCCGCCCGCTCGTGCCAGAGGTCGTCGCGACGAGGTACTTCCCGAGGAACCGCTGCCCGATCCGGTCCGGGTCCCCGACGAACGCGCTTACCTGATCGAACGTGATCGCTCGGTCGGCGACCCAGTCGTCGAAGCGGTCCATCAGCCGCGCCTTGTCGGTGACCGGCAGCAGCGTCGGGTCCTCGATGCGCTCGGGCAGCCCGCGGTAGAGCTCCCGGTAGTACGGCGAGTCGTGTCGCGCCCGGGCGACCGCGTCGGCCAGCCGGTCGCGCTGGCGCCGCCGGATGCCCGCCATGCCCTCCGCGCGTGCCCGCCGCACGTCCCGCCCGAGGCTCACGTGCGCGCCTCCTTCCGGTAGCCGGCCAGCGCGAGGACGGCGAGCAGGTACGCCCCGACCTCGTCGCGGCCGCTCGTGTCCGGATGCGCGCCGAGGTGCTGCAGCGCCGCGCCGCTGAGCGTCTCCTGCAGGACCGCCACGTCGACGCCGGCCGGGAGCTCGCCGCCCGCCCGCGCCTTGCCGAGGGTCACCCGGACCGCTTCGGCCCGGGCGTGGCCGTGGGTACGGCCGTAGGCGCGCAGCAGCTCGGGCAGGTCGTCGACGGCGCCGTACAGGCGGCGCATGAGCCGGCGGTTGCGCGGGCGGCTGAGGTAGCCGGCCCACTCGTCGACCATCGCCTCGACGTCCGGCCAGTCCATGGCGTCGAGGTCGCGGTGGGCCCACTCGACGGCTCGGACGAGCAGCGCGGTCCGGTCCGGGTACCGCCGGTACACCGTCGCCCGGGTGACGCCCGCGCGGCGGGCCACCTGCTCGATGCTCGCCTCGCCCGCGCCGCGCTCGACGAGCAGGTCGAGCGCGGCGGTGAGGATGGCCTCGTCCGCCGCCCTGCTGCGCGGCCGTCCGGCGGTGCTCATGCCAATTACAATACAGTCCTGCTCTGTATTGTTGTGGACCGGTAGCCGCTGGGCGTCGTGCCGACCTCGGCCCGGAACATCGCGGTGAACGCGCTGGGCGTCGCGTAGCCGACGGCCAGCGCCACAGTGGTCACCGGCTCCCCCTCGGCCAGCAGCCGCAGTGCCTCGATGATCCGCAGCCGGCGCCGCCACGCGGCCGGGGTCATGCCGGTCTCGGCGAGGAAGATCCGCTCGATCGTGCGCCGGCTCGCGCCGGGTGCGGCGACCTCGGCCCTGGCCGGGTCGGCGAGCAGGGCGTCGGCCACCGCGAGGGCCCGCGGGTCGGCGGGCATCGGGAGCCGCAGCGGCGCGTCGGGCAGGCCGGTGACGAGGTCGACGAGCACCTCGGCGAGCCGACGGTGCGCGGGTACGGCCAGGTCCAGCGGGCAGACCCGGGCCAGGTGCAGGACCAGCTCGCGCAGCAGCGGCGGCACCGCGATCACCCGGCACGGCTTGCGCAGGTCCCACAGCGCGTCGGGCAGGTACAGCGCGCGCACCTCGACCCGGCCGTGCACGACGACGTCCGGCACGTCGCCGGCCGGGATCCACGCCGCCCGGTCCCGCGGCACCGCCCACGTGCCGGCGGCGGTGTGCACGCTCATCACGCCCTGGCTCGCGTACAGCAGCTGGTGCCAGCCCGGCGCGGTCGGCAGCGTGAAGGCGCCCGGCGGGTGGCCGACCGAGTAGCTCCGCAGCAGCTGTCGCATATTCGACATTCTGTGCCGGATCGTCGGATGCGCACCAGAGCCCGCTTCCGTCAGGCTTGCCGCATGACCGGAGAACTCGCGCACTTCGCGATCAACGCCGACGACGTCGAGGCCACGAAACGGTTCTACGAGGCGGTGTTCGGCTGGCGGTTCGAACCCTGGGGACCGCCGGACTTCTTCCACATCGAGACCGGCAGCGACACCGGCACGGCCACGACCGTCGCCCCGCGCGGCGCGCTCCAGCGGCGGCGCGAGCTGGTCGCGGGCGCCCGGACGGTCGGGTTCGAGTGCACGGTCGCGGTGTCCGATGTGGACGTCGTGGCGAAGGCCGCGGTCGCGCACGGCGGCCGGGTGGTGATGGCGCGGTCCACGATCACCGGGGTCGGTGACCTGGTCTTCGTGGCCGATCCGTCGGGCAACGTGGTCGGCGCGATGCGCTACGACCAGCCCTAGCTACCGCGCGAGGAAGTCGACCAGGGCGGTCCGCAGCTCGTCGGGTGCCTCCTCGGGCGTGAAGTGCCCGCCCGGCACGCGGGCCGCCGTGATGTCCTCCGCCCAGCGGGTCCACACCGTCGGCGCGTCGGCCAGCTGCGTCTCGTCGTCGCCGACCACCACCAGCAGCGGGGCGATGATGCGGTTGCCCGCCGCGCGGTCGTCGGCCTCGTGGCGGCGGTCGGGTGGAAGCTCGCCCGGTAGTCGGCGCACATGGCCGCGATGGTGTCCGGGGTCAGCGCCTCGAGGTAGGCGGCCCGGCGCTCGTCGTCGATCGCCGCCGGGGTGCTCGGCCACGTGGCGAACACGTGGGTCAGCAGCCCCCCGGGATCGGCGGCGATCATCCGCTCGGGGAACGGCGCGGGCTGGGCCAGCAGGAACCACGGCCAGTACCCCAGCGACGGCCCGCCGCCCATCCGCTCGAACTGCTCCAGCGTCGGCACGACGTCGATCACCGCGACCCGGGTCACCCGCGCGGGGTGGTCCAGCGCCAGCCGGTACGCGACGCGCGCACCGCGGTCGTGGCCGACGACGGCGAACCGGTCGTGTCCCAGCTCCGCCATCAGCTCGACCAGTTCGGCGGCCATCTCCCGCTTCGTGTACCCCTCGCCGGCGGGTCCGCCGGGCGGCGCGGACGAGGCGCCGTACCCGCGCAGGTCCGGCGCCACCACGGTGAACGACGACGCCAGCCGCGGCGCGACCCGGTGCCAGCAGGCGTGGGTCTGCGGGAACCCGTGCAGCAACAGCACGGGCGGGCCCGAGCCGCCGTGCGCGACGAAGTACTCGACCTTCCCCGATGGACAGCCGGCTCTCGACGAGCCCGGTCAGCGACACGGACCGTCAGGCCAGGTTGATCTGGTCACCGTCGACCTTGAGGCTGCGGTACGGCAACGGCTTGGTCGCCGGGCCGGTGCGCACGGAGCCGTCCGTGACCTCGAACTTGCTGCCGTGGCACGGGCAGTTGATCGTGCCGCCGGCGACCTTGTTGACCGCGCAGCCCTGGTGCGTGCAGATCGACGAGAAGCCCTTGAACTCGCCCTCGTTGGGCTGGGTGATGACGATCTGTTCCTTCTCGAAGACCTTGCCGCCACCCACCGGAATGTCCTTTGTGGACGCCAGCCCCTGGACCGGCGGCTTCTCCTCGGCCGGCGGCTTCTCCTTCGTGGGCTCGGGCTCCTTGCCGCCGCCGCCCCCGCCGAGGGTGATCTTGCCGTCGGCCGTGACGCTGACCTCCTGCGCCGGCAACGGCTTGGGCGCGGGCCCGGCCTTCACCGAACCGTCGGCGATCGCGAACTTGCTGGCGTGGCACGGGCAGTCGATCGTGCCGTCGGCGACCTTGTTGACCGCGCAGCCCTGGTGGGTGCAGGTGGTCGAGAAGCCCTTGAACTGGCCCTTCACCGGCTGGGTGACCACGACCTTCTTGTCGGCGTAGATCTTCCCGCCGCCGACCGGCACGTCCGTGGCGGCGCCGAGGACGGTTCCCTCCTGTGCCGCCGGGCCGGGTGGCTGGTGGCTCGGCCGCGGGTTCGGCGTAGCGGGCGCATCCTGCCGCGGCGCCGGCGATCACCACCGCTCCGGTCACCGCGGTACGCCTCGGCACGCCTCGGGCACGCGTGTCGTCCGCCATGGGATACCAAGCCTCCAGATCGACTACAGGTG
This sequence comes from uncultured Actinomycetota bacterium, assembly GCA_963841395.1. Taxonomy (GTDB): domain Bacteria; phylum Actinomycetota; class Actinomycetes; order Mycobacteriales; family Pseudonocardiaceae; genus Actinophytocola. Next base: position 669,944 of record CAWJCX010000048.1, on the reverse strand, counting down.
CAAACCGACATTGGAGAAGAACCACAGCGACGACGTCACCCACAGCCCGGTCAGGCCGGCGAACACGAGGCCACCGATCACCGGGAGTACCCAGGGCTTCTGGTCGTCCCTGGACAAGACGATCATCTTGCAGATGAAGATGCCGTAGAAGAAGCAGCCGAGCAGCGAGTGCAGCAGCACGCGGGTGTCGAACGTCTGGAAGCCCAGCGCGTACAGGCAGTGCGCCGCCACCGGCAACGAGATCAGCACGGCGATCCGGCCGGACCAGCGGTGCAGCTTCGCCGAGACGGCCCCGCCGCCGCGCACGCCGGGCAGCCGGCCCCACATCGCGAGCGCCGAGAGCAGCTGCACGATCACCAGCGCGAACGCCGCGCGTCGCGAGCCAGGCCTTCGCGTGCAGGCCGTCGGAGAAGCCGGCCAGGTTGAGCGCCTCGCCGCTCGGGTCGTGCGCCGAGCCGTAGACGCCGAGCGCGACGGAGACGAACGAGCCGATCGCGAGCGCGAGCAGGACGCGGCCGAAGTTGCCCTGCGGCGGCTCCTCCTCGACGACCTCCCCCTCCCAGCCGGGGCCGTCCCAGCCCACTCGCGGCGAGGTGAAGTGCTGGTCGACGGGCTGAGTGGCGTCGGCGTCCGGCCCGTAGGCCGGGCTGCCCGTAGTAGTCGGGCTGGCCGTATTCGGGCTGCACGTACTCGGGTTGCCCGTAGTTCGGGCTGTCCGCGTTCGGGCGACCCGAAGTCCGAGGTACTCATCCGACGCATCTCATCTCTCCCCGACGTCGCTTCTCTCGCTGCCGCTGGCTCAGCCCCAGGTGGTGTCGCCCTCGACCTTCTTGGCCATGACCTGCATGCCGTCCACCGTCGCGACACCCTCGTCCACGTCGAGCTCCGGCGCCGGGCGACTCCATGCCGTCGTTGTTGACCATGCCCACCTGCTGGCCGTTCGGCAACACGATCCAGCCGACCGTCGTCTTGCCGTTCTCGCCGCGGTAGAGACCCGCGGGCGGCGGCGCGATGGCGATCGAGAACGGGAGCTTGTGTCCCTCGAAGGTCACCGTGCCGGCGAGGCGCTTGCCCTTCAGCGTGGCGTTGATGGCGGACTCGCCGTTCTTCGAGGTGAGGTCCATCTTGCCGGCGTCGGCCGTGCCCTTGAGCCAGTCCTCGACCGCGGCACCGTCGCACAGGTACGCCGAGGCCTGCTTGCCCTTGACCGCGACGGCGATCGCGAGGTCGCTGCCGGTCGCGTCACCGGCGTACATGGCCTGGGCCGGGAACGTCGGCGCGGGTGGCGCCGGCGGCGGCTTGGGCTTCTCGGGCGCCTTGGTCGGGGGCGGTGTCTCGCCCGACGCCGGTGGCTTGCCACCGGGCGCGGAGTCCGCCGGCGGCGCCGGCACGTTCACGTCGTTGCTCTGTCGGCGGCGTTCTTCGTCGCGACCAGGGCACCCGCCGAGTTGGCCGTCATGAATCCGACCAAACCGGCCATTACGACGACGGCGGTGACCACCGGTCCACGATGCGTCACGGCACTCTCCTCAGCTCGCGATCGTTTAGATGAGCCTGCGTCGGCTCACCAGATACACGAGCGGCTGGGCCGGATGGTTCAACCCCGGCCCCGGTCGACGGGCGACCGGGCGGGCGGCAGGACGGCGTCGAACGAGCGCAGCCACAGCTCCAGCGTCAGCACCAGCCACAACTTCCCTCCGTGACGAGGCAGCAACGTGCCCTCGCGGCGCAGCCAGGACCGGATCGTGTCCCGGCGGAACAGGCCGCTCGCGGACGGCCCGAGCAGCAGGTCGTGGCCGAGCTCGGCCAGCGGTCCGCCCAGCCACTGCTGCACCGGCACCCGCATGCCGCTCTTCGGCCGGTCGACGATCGTGGGCGGCAGCAGGTCGCGGACCGCCTCCTTGAGGATCCACTTCTCGGTCGTGCCGGCGAGCTTCCACGGGGCGGGACCCGGAAGGCGTGGTCGACGACCGCGCGGTCGAACAGCGGCGCCCGGCCCTCCACCCCGCTGGCCGCGGTCAGCCGCTCGACCTTGGTCAGGATGTGGTGGGCGCCCTTGGTCCGCAGGTTGGCGTGCAGCAGCTGGTTGAGCAGGCTCGGCATCCGCTCCGGCCGCAGGTAGGGCGCCACGTGGCCGGTCAGCGGCGGCGCGCCGGCCAGCTCGGCGTGCACGTCGTCGGTGAGCAGGACCGGCAGGTCGGCGTAGCACTTGCGGTAGGACTCCAGGTAGGCGCGGGCCCGGGCGTCCGGGTGCGGGTCGTCGCGGTGCAGCTCGAAGATCAGCATCGGCAGGTTCTTCGGCCCGCCGAACACCGGGTCGCCGCCCTCGCCGTTGAGCACGACCCGCGCGCCGTCGGCGGCCACGGCCTCCGCGAGCAGCAGGTTCGGCACGGTGAGCGGGTCGCCGACCGGGCAGTCCAGCAGCGCCACGGTCCCCGGCAGCCGGGCCGCGACCTGCTCACCGGACACGGTCAGCACCCGGTGCTCGGTGTGGCAGTGCGTGGCGACCAGCCCCGAGTAGGCCAGCTCGTTGGGCGTGGTGTCGCCGAAGCTGATCGAGTACGAGCGCACCGGCTGGTCGTGCCGCTTCGCCGCGATCGCGGTGACCAGGCTCGAGTCGATGCCGCCGGAGAGCAGCACGCCGACCGGTTCGGCGGCCGGCAGCCGGCGGGCGGTGGCGTCCTCGAGCAAGGCGCGCAGGGCCTCGGCGTGCTCGCCGGGCGGGCGCTCGTCGGCGACCTCCGCCGGCTCCCAGAACGTCTCCTCGGTCGTGGACCCGTCCGGACGCAGCCGCAGGCAGCGGCCGGGCAGCGCCTCGTGCACCCCGCGCAGCAGCGTCTCCGTGCCGGGCAGGTAGGCGAACGTGAGGAAGGAGCGCACCGCCGGCAGGTGCAGGCCGGTGGCCAGGGCCGGCCAGTGCCGCAGCGCCCGCAACGAGGACGCGGCGGCCCAGGCGCGGCCTGCGCGGGCGTGGAACAGCGTGCGGGCGCCGACGTGGTCGCGGATCAGCACGAGGTCGTCGCCGTCCATGACGGCCAGCGCGAACATGCCCTCCGCCGCGGCGACACCGGCGAGGCCGTCCCGGGCGTAGCAGCGCAGCAGCAGCTCACCGTCCGGGCACGGCGGCCCGCCGACCGTCGCGCGCAGCTCGGCGGCGTTGTGCAGGGTGACCTCGCCGACCGCGCGGAACCGGTCCACCCGGAACGGTCCGGCCGCCGCGCCCGGCCCGTCGAGCAGGCCGAGCGCGTACCCGCCGCGCACCTCGACCGGGCGGCCGCCCATCGCGACCACGTGGCCGGCCGCATCCGGCGCCACGCACGCAACCCACCGCGGCACGGGTCCCTCCCCTCAGCCGAAGTCCCCGTCGCCGTCGGAGCCGTCGTCATCGTCCCAGTCGTCGTAGCCGCCCGCACCGTCGCTGCCGCCACCGCCGGACGACGCCTGCGCGTCCACCTGGCGCCGCAGCTCCTCCTCCTCGGCCGCGCTGAGGTGGTCCGGCGGCGGCACCATCGAGCCCAGCAGCGCCGCACCCGCGACCGCGCCGAGGATCGCGCCGAGCCGGCCGCCGAACGACGTGCGGTTCACCGTGAGCACCCCGTCGCGCCACAGCGTGCGGCCGTAGCCCACGTCGCGGCCGTACACGACGGCGCCGTCGGCGAAGGTGCGCTTGATGATCCGCCCGCCCAGCGCCTCGTCGGTGCCCATGCGCTCCCGGTCGTCGCGCCAGCTCACCAGCCCGCTCGGCTCGCGACTGCGCCATTCCTGGCGGCCGTCGGAGTAGCGCCGGTGCACCGTCTGGTCGGCGAGCAGCTCGTCGGTGTAGGTGACCTCGCGTGGTGCGGTCACGCCCACTCCCCTCTCATGCCACCGGCCAGGTCAGGAAGCCCACCTCGCGGCGGGCGCTCCACTGTGGACTTCGCGGCCGCACGTCGCGGACCAGCCGGTGCACGGTACGCACCAGCACCGCCGGCTCGACGGCGGCGACCTCGACGAACCGGCCCCGGGCGAGCCAGCCGAACTCCCAGCCGCTGACCGGAACGCGGGCCTGGCGCACGGGCCCGCGGCCGTGGGTGAGGTGCAGCGGGGCGGCCTGCCGCGGGCGCAGGCCCAGTGCCACCACCCGCACGCCCGGCGGCACCTCGGTCAGCTCCGCGAGCCGCGCGGGGAAGGTCAGGCCGTGCGCGCTCGCGTCGTGCAGCAGGAAGATCGTGCCCTCGCCGCGGGTGAGCATCTCTCCCACCCGCTCGTCGAGCGGCAGCTCGGCGGCGTCGAACACCGGGCACGCCGACTCCATCGGCACCCCGTTGGCCCGCAGCATGTGCGCGATGCCGGCCGGTTCGCAGACCAGCAGCCGCGGCAGTCCGTACTCGAACAGGTCGGGCTCGGCCGTGTGCCGCCCGACCCCGGTGCGGACCGGTGCCGGGCCCAGCAGGCCCGCCACCTCGCCGTGCCGCGCCAGCGCGGCCCGGAAGTCGCGGTAGGACAGTGGCGGTGCGACGGTGAACCCCGGCCGGCGCGGGAGCCGGTGCCACGGCGCCAGCACGCGGCACAGCCCGTAGTACAGCTGGCGCTCGGTGAACCGCAGCCCGCCGGGCGCGCCGGCCGTCGCGACCGCGGCGCGCAGCGCGCGGTCCAGCAGTGGGCGGGTCACGCGGCGGGCCAGGTGAGGAAGCCGAGCCGCGCCGCGCGCCGGGCGTCGGGGTCGGTCATCGCCTGCGCGCGCTGGACGGCCTTGGTGACGGCCAGGACCAGCTGGGCCGGCCCGATCGCGGCCACCGGCGACCACCAGCCCTGCGCGAGCCAGGCCACCTCGGCATGGATGAGCCCCAGCCCCGCGAGCTCGCCGGGCTGCGGGAAGGGCTTGCGCCGCAAGCGGATCAGGTTCTCCCGGCGCAGCACCATCGACGGGCGCAGGCCGGCGTCCACGACGACCCGGCCGGGCCACTCGGCACGAACCCGCGCGGCGAAGCGGCACCCGTCGGCGCTCGCGTCGTGCACGACGACGATCGGGATCCCGGGCGGCACGGCGCCGGGCGACATGGCGAGCGCCATCGCGAACAGCTCCGGCACGCCGTTCGCGCCGAGGCAGGCGAGTACCGAGCGGTCCGGGCAGACCAGCGCGATCCGGGGCCGCGGCACCACCGGCGCGGTGGCCCGCTCCTCGTCGACCAGGTGGTGCGGCAGCTGCTGGTACACCTCGGGCCAGCGGCGCAGGATCATCTCGCGGAACTCGCCGAGCGGCACCCGCGGCTCGACCGCCGCCTCCCGCTGCAGCCGCAGGCGCACCACCACGAGCAGTACGTAGGCCAGCAGGACGAGCACCACCACGCCGACGGCCAGCCCACCGAAGGCGTCCGAGCCGCCGTTGCCGACCAGCACGCCGATCGCACCGACCGCGATCACACCGGCCACCGGCAGCGCGCAGCCGCAGCCCGCCAGCGGGGTCCGCGTCTCGCCGAGGGTCTTGCGCGCCGCGGCGTACCAGAGCTGGGTGACCGTGTAGCGCTGCCCGCCGCTGTCGCTGAGCCGGTCGGCGAGCTTGCGCACCTTCAGGTCGTGCAGGTGCAGCTTGTTCGCCTTCGGCTCGAACGCGAAGTGCCGCTTGCAGTACGAGCAGCGCCGCCGGCTGCGCTGCTTGTACTGCAGCTCGTGGGCGCAGTGCGGGCAGATCACGGCCGCGCGTCCAGCCGGGCGGCGAGGCGGCGCAGGCCGGTCGCGAGCCGGTCCCGCCAGCCGGTGGGCGCGGGCGGGCGGCCGTCGAGTGCGGTGAGCGCGGCGGCCAGGTCGCCGTCGCCGCGCTCGCGGGCCTGCCCGGCGGTGATCGCGTAGTCCTCGTGGTCGATGCCGTACCCGGTGTTGGCGGCCAGGATCAGCAGCGGGCTCCCCGCCCGGTTGCCGAACGAGTGCGGCATCATCGCCGGGATCCGGACCATCGTGCCCGGCGCCAGCCGCAGCGTGGTGACCCGGCCGGCGTCGTAGAGGCCGCACGAGGCGTGCCCGAGGGACAGGACGAAGTGTTCGCCGGCGTGCGCGTGCGGGGTGAACGCGCTGCGCGGGGCGACCATGCCGAGCTTGTAGGTGGCGTTGCTCGGCCGCTCCGGCGAGGTCTTCGCGTCGCCGATGAAGTAGCGGGCGAACTGGCCGTCGTCGATGAACCGCAGCAGGGCGGCTCCCGGGCCCAGCGGCGCGGCGCCCCGCTCGTCACGGACGACGACCTCCCCGCCGGCTCCGAACGTGTACAGCTCCACCCCGCCCGGCAGGTGAACCGGATCCCGCGCCATGGCCCTGGCTCCTCCCCACCGCGAATCTCGGGGAATCGTAGCCATACCAACGGCTCTGCGAGGTTCGGTGGAAGCGATTCGTCCGTTCGGCAAGGCCCGTCACGGACGTGGAGCGACTGATCACCAACCGTGCCCGGAACGGCTAACGATCGCGTCACGTAGCCGGTGGAGATCTTTTGCGGCCACCTTCCGAACCTAGGCTCCGGCAGGTTTGTCCGTTTCATCACCTGGAGGCCCGCCCCCGATGCCAAGTGACAGACGTGTCCGTTCGCGCCAAGTCCTCGGAGTCGCTGTCCGCGATCGCCGTGATCGCGATGCTCGGCCCCGCCGCCGGCCGCGGCGGAGGAACCGACCGCACCGTTCCTCAGCGAGATCCACTACGACAACGTCGGCACCGACACCGGCGAGGCGCTGGAGGTCGAGGCCCCCGTCGGCTTCGACCTGACCGGCTGGCAGCTCGCCCTCTACAACGGCAACGGCGGCGCCGTGTACAACACCCGCACGCTGTCCGGCACGGTGCCCGCCGCGGGCGTCGTCGTGGCCACCTACCCGACCGACGGCCTGCAGAACGGCTCGCCGGACGGCGTCGCGCTCGTCGCGCCCGGACGGGACGGTCGCCGAGTTCCTCACCTACGAGGGTCCGCTGACCGCGACCGGCGGCCCGGCGAACGGCACGGCCGCCACCGACATCGGCGTCGCCGAGGGCACGGCCAACCCGGTCGGCTTCTCGCTGCAGAAGATCGACGGCGTCTGGCAGGCGCCCGCGCCCAACACGTTCGGCGTGCGCAACGGCGAGGGCGGCGGTGACCCCGATCCCGACCCGGTCGGCTGCGACATCCCGGTCGACCACACGATCGCCGAGGTCCAGGGCACCGGCGACGCCTCGCCGCTGGCCGGCAGCCAGGTCGTCGTCGAGGGCGTCGTGACCGCCGACCACCGCAGCGGCGGCTACAACGGCATCTACGTGCAGACCGCGGGCACCGGCGACCGCGCCCCGCAGGCCGGCGTCGCGTCCGACGGCGTCTTCGTCTACCTGACCACGAACCCCGCCAACCACCCGGGCGTCGCGATCGGCGACCAGGTCCGGGTCCGCGGCACGGTCAGCGAGTTCAACGGCCTCACCGAGATCTCCATCGGCGCCCGAAGCCGACGTGCAGGTCTGCGCGCACGACGCGGCGCTGCCCGCGCCCGACCGCGCTCACCCTGCCGCTCGACGCCGGCCGCCCGCGAGTCGGTCGAGTCGATGCTGGTCGCACCGGTCGGCGACTACACGGTCTCCGAGGTCTTCAACACCAACCGGTTCGGCGAGGTCGTGCTCGCCGCCGGCGACGACCCCGCGCCGATCCCCACCGACCGGTTCCGGCCGGGCACCCAGCAGGCCCAGGACCTGGCCGCCGCCAACAAGCTCGCGCCGGCTGCTGCTCGACGACGGCTCGTCGGCCAACCTCTCCACCGCCGGCCAGCTGCCGCCCTACCTCTACCCCGACGCGCCGCTGCGGGTCGGCGACAGCGTCGAGGCGTTCGGCCCGACCGTGCTGTCGTTCGGCTTCGACGAGTGGCGCCTGCAGCCGGCCACCCCGGTCACCGCGACCACGCCGGCCATCGACCGGACCACGTTCAAGGTCGACCAACCCGCGCACCGCGGCGCCCGGAGGCGGTCGGCGGCGACATCCGGCTGGCCAGCTTCAACGTGCTGAACTACTTCGTCCACTTCGGCGGCGACGCGCGCGGCGCGGACGACGAGGCCGGGCTCGCCAAGCAGGAGGCCAAGATCGTCTCGGCGATCTCGCGCGCTCGACGCGGACGTGGTGGCGCTCGAGGAGATCGAGAACTCGGTCCGCTTCGAGCCGGCCGACCCGCAGATGGCGCTGAAGCGGCTGGTCGGCGCGCTGAACGACAGGCGACGGCGCGGGCACGTGGGACTACGTCCGCTCCCCCGCCGCGCTGCCGGCACCCGAGGCAGCAGGACTTCATCACCACGGCGATCATCTTCAAGCCGGCGTCGGTGACGCCCGCAGGGCGAGTCGCGCACGATCAACGACGAGTCCGTGTGGTTCAACGCCCGCGAGCCGATCGCGCAGACGTTCACCGCGGGCTCGGCCACGTTCACCGTGGTCGCCAACCACCTCAAGTCCAAGAGCCCGTCGGACGCCGCGACCGGCGACAACGCCGACACCGGTGACGGGCAGGGCGCGTTCAACGGCGACCGGGTGCGCCAGGCGCACTCGCTGACCGCGTTCGTGACGCAGCTCAAGGCCGACAGCGGCAGCGACGACGTGCTGCTGCTCGGCGACTTCAACTCCTACACCCACGAGGACCCGATGCAGGTCCTCTACGACGAGTCCTATGTGGACCTCAACGACGGGCGCAAGGACACCTACGTGTTCGGCGGCGAGTCCGGCTCGCTCGACCACGCGGTCGCGTCGCCGTCGCTGGCCGGCCGGGTCACCGGGGTCGACGTCTGGCAGATCAACTCGCACGAGTCGTTCGCGTTCGAGTACGACGGCCACCCGGCGTTCTACCAGCCGAACCCGTACCGGGCGAGCGACCACAACCCGCTCGTCGTCGGCCTGTCCACCGCGCCGGCCGGCCCGGTGGACCTGCAGCTGCTGGGCATCAACGACTTCCACGGCCGCCTCGAGTCGCCGGGCAACGCGCCCGACGGCCGGCCGGTCGGCGGCGCTGCCCAGCTCGCCGGGCTGGTCGACCAGCAGCGGGCGGAGAACCCGAACACGCTGTTCCTCTCCGCCGGCGACAACATCGGCGCGTCCACGTTCATCTCGGCGATCGACGAGGACAACCCGACGCTCGACGCGCTGAACCTGATGGGCCTGGACGCCTCCGCGGTCGGCAACCACGAGTTCGACAAGGGCATCGCGGACCTGACCGGCCGGGTCGACGACCGCGCGCGACTTCCCGTACCTGGGCGCGAACGTCTACCGCGGCGACGACCGGGCGCTGCCGGCCTACGCCGTCAAGACCGTCGGCGGCGTGCGGGTCGGCATCGTCGGCGTGGTCACCGAGCAGACCGCGTCGCTGGTCAACCCGGACGGCATCGCCGGCATCACGTTCCGCGACCCGGTCGACGAGGCCGAGGCGGTCGCCGCCGAGCTGAAGGACGGCGACGAGGCCAACGGCGAGGCCGACGTGGTCGTGCTGCTCGCGCACGAGGGTGCCGACCCGGCGAACATCGGCTCGGTCGAGGACCTGCAGAACGACCCGGTGTTCGGCGAGTTCATGAACGCCGACGCGAGCATCGACGCGATCCTCAGTGGACACACGCACCAGCCGTACGCGTTCAAGGCGCCGATCCCGGGCACCGACCGGCTGCGGCCGGTGGTCGAGGCGCAGGAGTACGGCCGCAAGCTCTCGCAGGTGACGCTGACGGTCGACCCGGCGACGAAGTCCGTCGTGGACACCTCCGCGGCGCTGCTCGACGTGGTCGGCGCACCGTCCGACCCGGAGGTCGCGGCGCTGGTGGCGCAGGCGAAGGCGAACGCCGACGTGCTGGGCCAGCGGCCGCTCGGCTCGATCACCGCGGACGTCAAGCGGGCGGTCACGCCGACGGGCACCGAGGACCGGGGTGCCGAGTCGGTGCTCGGCAACTTCGTCGCCGACGTGCAGCTCGCCGGCACCAGCGACCCGGGCCGGGGCGGGGCGCAGATCGCGCTCATGAACCCGGGCGGGCTGCGGGCCGACCTGCTGTTCGCGCCGGACGGCGTGGTCACCTACTCGGAGGCGTTCTCCGTGCAGCCGTTCTCCAACGACGTGGTGACGAAGACCTACACCGGCGCGCAGATCAAGCAGGCGCTCGAGGAGCAGTGGCAGCCCGCGGGCGCGTCACGGCCGATCCTGCACCTCGGCGTGTCGAAGGGCTTCACCTACACCTACCTGCCGGACAACGCGGCGGGCAGCCGGATCACGTCGATGTCGCTGAACGGCACGCCGATCAGCCCCACCGGCACCTACCGGGTCACGGTGAACTCGTTCCTCGCCGCGGGCGGGGACAACTTCGCCGCCCTGGCCGGCGGCACCGACCGCGCGACGACCGGCGACAACGACCTGACGATGCTGATCGACTACCTCGCCGCGAACTCGCCGGTCACCGCCGACCCGGTGTTCCGGTCGTCGGTCGGCCAGCCGGGTCCGGCGTGCGACCGACGATCACCGGGCGGCGCACCGGTCCGCTGACCATCTCGTCCGGGCTGACCTGCCTGGACGACGCGACGATCCTCGGCCCGGTGACCGTGCGGCCGGGTGCGTCGCTGATCGCGACGGACGGGATGGTCTCCGGTCCGATCTCGGCCACCCGGCCGGGGCAGTTCACGCTCTCGGGCACGTCGGTGATCGGCCCGGTGTCGGTGAACGGCGCGACCGGCGCGGTCCTGCTCGACGGCGCCCGGGTCAGCGGCCCGGTGTCGCTGACCGGCAACCGGGGCGGCGTCCGGATCGACACGGTCGACGGTGACCGGCCCGGTCTCGGTGACCGGTAACACGGGCGGCGACAACGTGATCGCCGCGAACACGGTCAGCGGCCCGCTGTCGTGTTCGGGCAACACCCCGCCGCCGGGGAACGACAACCGGAAGAACACGGTGCGCGGACCGGCCTCCGGCCAGTGCGCCAGGCTGTAGCGCCGCGTGACGGTGTGGGTCCCGCTCGGCTCCGGCCGGGCGGGACCCACCCATCCGGGACACCATCGGTCACGGCATCCGACACGCTGTCCGGGCGCCTCCCGGGCGCGCCACGCCCACCTGGCAATCTGGGCGCGATGTCTCCACACACCAACGTCTACGATGTGCCAACCGTATCGACCGCCGGAGGTCGGCACTCAGGATCAGGACGGGCAGACGGCCGATGGTAGCTCGGGATTTCGCGTTCACCGGCGCGCCGCTCGAGGACCGTCCCGAGCCCACCCAGGTGCTGCTGATCGAGGACGACGACGGCGACGCGTTCCTCGTGGAGGAGCTGCTCCGCGAGGTCGAGGCCGACGTCGAGATGCGCCGGGTGCGCTCGCTCGCCGAGGCCAAGGCCGCGCTCGCCGGCGCCGCGTGCGTGCTGCTCGACCTCGGCCTGCCCGACACCCACGAGCTGGACGGCCTGCGCTGGCTGCAGGAGAACGTGCCCACGGTCGCCGTCGTCGTGCTCACCGGGCTCGCCGACGAGTACCTCGGCGCCGAGGCGGTCCGCATCGGGGCGCAGGACTACCTGGTCAAGGGCCAGGTCGACGGGCAGCTGCTGAACCGGGTCATCCGCTACGCCATCGAGCGGCTGCGCTCCGACGAGATCCAGCGCCAGCTGCGCGAGGCCCAGATCTACGCCGAGGAGAACGCCCGCCTCGAGCGCGGGCTGCTGCCCTCGCCGCTGGTGAACGACCCGAGGCTGAAGGTCACCGCCCGCTACTCCCCGGGCGGGCAGCGCATGCTGCTCGGCGGCGACTTCTACGACGTCGTCGAGTCCTCCGACAACTGGGTGCACGCGGTGGTCGGCGACGTGTGCGGGCACGGGCCGGACGAGGCCGCGCTCGGCGTGTCCATGCGCGTCGCGTGGCGGACGATGATGCTCGCCGCCCACGCCGGCAGCGAGGCGCTGACCACCCTCGACCAGGTCTTCACCCACGAGCGGTACCGGCCGAGCCTGTTCACGACGCTCTGCATGTTCTCGATCGACCCGTCGCGCACCGCCGCCCGGCTCTACCTCGCCGGCCACCCGCCGCCCCTGCTGATCACCCCGGCCGGGGTGCGCCCGCTCGAGACCCCGCTGCGGACGCCGATCGGCGTCGGCGACGGCACGGTGTGGCCGAGCGGCGAGGTCGAGCTCGGTGACGCGTGGTCGGTCATCATGTACACCGACGGGCTGATCGAGGGCCGGGTCGGCCGCGGCAACGACCGCCTCGACGTCAACGGGCTCGTGGTGCTCGTCGAGTCCGTCCTGTCCGCCGGCGCGCCCGACGTCGGGCCGGGGCGGCGCAACGACCGGTTGCTGGACGAGGTGATCGGCCGGGTGCGCGAGCTCAACGGCGGCGAGCTCGACGACGACCTCGCCGTGGTCGCGCTCGGCCGGCTCGCCGGGGACGACGCATGAATGAGCTAGTGAGCGAATCATCGATGACACAGGGCGAGGCGCGGTCGTGAGCCGGGCGAGCGTGGCCGAGCGGGCACCGGACACGGACCCGCGACGCAGCCGGCACCCCGGCCCGCCACGCGGCCCGCCGGGGAGTCGCGGTGGCCGCTGCGGCGGATCATCAACGTCAGCGTCGGCGTGCTCGCGCTGTTCTGCCTCGCCTCCATCGTCGTCGGCACCTTCGCGCTGGCCCGCCTGGCCGACGCCCGCGGGCTGGTCGTGGAGCGGATCGACCCGGCCATCCAGCAGGCGCAGCCGCTCGAGGCGGCACTGGTCAACCAGGAGACCGGGGTCCGCGGCTACTCGCTCGGCGCGCAGCGCGACCTGCTCGAGCCCTACACCGAGGGCCTCGCGGCCGAGCAGGACGCCGCCGGCCGGCTCGAACCCGTGATCGGCGGCCTCCCGGCCGCCGCGGCCGCACTCCGGGAGATCGTCGACCGGGCGGAGAACTGGCGGCGCCAGCTACGCCGAGCCCGCCATCGCCATCGTCGACCGCACCGGCGAGCCCACGGTCACCACGACGAGCGTGGACACCGGGCGGGCCTACTTCGACGCGGTGCGCGCCTCGCTCACCACGCTGCAGGACGACCTCGACGACCAGCGCGCGACCGCCGCGGCCGCGCTGGACGCGGTCCGCGACGACCCTCAACATCGTCTGCGTCGTGATCGCGGCCGGCTTCGTGCTGATCGTGGTCTCGCTCGCGGTCGGGCTGCGGCGCGCCGCGATCCGGCCGGTGTCGCGGCTGGCCGCGGAGGTCCGCACGGTCGCCGGCGGCGACTTCTCCCACCAGGTCGAGCAGAGCGGCCCGGCCGAGGTGCGCGACCTCGGCGCGGACGTCAACCAGATGCGCGAGCGGATCCTGCACGAGCTGTCCGCGCTGCGAGACGCGCACGCCGAGCTGGACGCGCGGACCCAGGACCTGGAGCGGTCGAACACCGAGCTGGAGCAGTTCGCCTACGTCGCCTCGCACGACCTGCAGGAGCCGCTGCGCAAGGTCGCGAGCTTCTGCCAGCTGCTGCAGCGCCGCTACGCCGGCAAGCTCGACGAGCGGGCCGACCAGTACATCGAGTTCGCGGTCGACGGCGCCAAGCGGATGCAGGAGCTGATCAACGACCTGCTGGCGTTCAGCCGGGTGGGCCGGATCGCGCGCGACGCGGTCGACGTGACCTGCGCGAGCGTGCTGTCGCAGGCGAAGGCGAACCTGGCGACGGTGATCGAGCACTCCGGCGCGACGGTCGAGGCGGGCGAGCTGCCCACCGTCCGCGCCGAGGTGCCGCTGCTGACCGCGGTGTTCCAGAATCTGCTCGCGAACGCGATGAAGTTCCGCGGCGACGAGCCGCCGCGGATCGTCGTCGGCGCCCACCGGGACGGCGAGTTCTGGGAGTTCTCCTTCACCGACAACGGGATCGGCATCGACCCCGACTACGCCGACCGCATCTTCGTGATCTTCCAGCGGCTGCACGGCAAGGGCGAGTACCCGGGTACCGGGATCGGCCTCGCGATGTGCCGCAAGATCATCGAGTACCACGGCGGCCGCATCTGGCTCGACACCGAGTACCGCGGCGGCGCCCGTTTCGTCTTCACGCTGCCGGTGGCGCCGGCAGACGCGACGATTGACAAGACCGACACGACGACCGAAACCACGACCGACACCACGCCTGACACCGTGGCCGACCGGCCGACCGGCAAGGAGAACGACATCGATGGCTGATCCCATTCCGCTCGACGTGGTCGACGTGCTGCTCGTCGAGGACGACGACGGCGACGTGCTGATGACGAAGGAAGCGTTCGAGTACCACAAGATCCGCAACCGGCTGCACGTCGTGCGCGACGGCGAGGAGGCGCTGCAGTTCCTGCGGCGTGAGGGCGAGTTCGCCGACGCCCCGCGGCCCGGGCTGATCCTGCTGGACCTGAACCTGCCGCGCCGCGACGGCCGCGAGGTGCTGGCCGAGCTCAAGAACGACCCCGAGCTGAGCCTCATCCCGGTCGTGGTGCTGACCACCTCCGAGGCGGAGGAGGACATCGTGCGCAGCTACCGCCTGCACGCCAACGCCTACGTGAGCAAGCCGGTGGACTTCGACCGGTTCATCGAGGTCGTCCGCCACATCGACGAGTTCTTCGTGACGGTGGTCAAGCTTCCGCGCTGACGAACGCCGGCCGGAGTTAGGCTCGCCGCGTGGCAGTCGAACTGAGGCCGGACCAGGCCGTCACCGACCTCGTGGCGCGGACCGCGGAGTTCGTGCGCGAGACGGTGATCCCGGTGGAGGAGGCGCACGACGGCGTCGCCGCGGCCGCCGGTGACGCGGCCCGCCTGCGCCTGCAGCAGGCCGCCCGCGACGCGGGTGTGTTCGCCCCGCACGTGTCGCGCGAGCTCGGCGGGCACGGGCTCGGCATGAGCGACCGCGCGCCGGTGTTCGAGGCGGCGGGCTACTCCCTGTTCGGTCCGGTCGCGCTGAACATCGCCGCGCCGGACGAGGGCAACATGCACCTGCTGGCCGAGGTGGGCACCGAGGCGCAGCGGGAGCGCTACCTGCGCCCGCTCGCACTCGGCGACGTGCGTTCGTGCTTCGCGATGACCGAGCCGTCCCCCGGCGCGGGCTCGGACCCCTCGGCGCTCGCGTCCGCGGCCGAGCCGGTGTCGGACGGCTGGCGGATCTCGGGCCGCAAGTGGTTCATCACGGGCGCGGACGGGGCGGCGTTCGCGATCTGCATGGCCCGCACGTCGGGCACGCCGGGCGACCGCGGCGGCGCCACGATGTTCCTGGTGGACGCGGACAACCCGGGCATGAACGTCGTCCGGCACGTGGACACGATCGACGAAGGCACCTTCGGCGGGCACTGCGAGGTCGTGTTCGACGGCTGCGTGGTAGGCGAGGACGCGGTGCTCGGCGAGGTCGACAAGGGCTTCGAGTATGCGCAGGTGCGGCTGGGCCCGGCACGGATGACGCACTGCATGCGCTGGCTCGGGATCGCGCGGCGGGCCCAGGACATCGCGGTGGGCCGGGCGGCCGAGCGGAAGATCTTCGGCACCCGGCTGGCCGACCTCGGCATGACCCAGCAGATGATCGCCGACAACGAGATCGACATCGCCGCCTCGCGCGGCCTGATCACCCAGGCCTGCTGGGAGCTCGACCAGGGCATGAACGGCGCCCAGTCGACGGCCATGGCCAAGACGTTCGTCGCCGAGGCGGTGTGGCGGGTGGTCGACCGGGCGCTGCAGATCTGCGGTTCGCTGGGCGTGTCCGGCGACGTGCTGCTGTCGCGCTACCTGCGCGAGGTCCGCCCGTTCCGCATCTACGACGGCCCGTCGGAGACCCATCGCTGGGCGATCGCCAAGCGCGTGGTGCGCGAGCACACCCGCGACGCCTGACCTCAGCCCGCCGGCTCCGGCTCCGACTCTGACTCTGACTCGCAGTCGTCGGTGTTCAGGGCGTCGAACGTGCCGACCAGCTCGGCCATCCACGGCTCCTGGGCCACCGCGTCCGGGCCGACGACCTTCATCGACGCCAGCACGGTGAGCAGCATGCCGGTGGACAGGAAGCGCCGGACGTCCTCGGGCTCGGCGCCGGAGAGCTCCTTCACCAGCTCGTAGATCCGGCCGAACCGCTGCCGCACGACCGCGCCGACGGCTGGATCGGCGCTGGCCGCGAACCCGTGCAGCAGCATCGCGAGGAACTCCCGCGAGTCGAGCAGCTGCTTGAACGCCGACGCCAGGCTCGACAGCTCACCCGGCCCGGCATCGCGGAACGCCTGCTCGATCCGGCCGCACGCGCGGTCGATCCCCGCGAGGAACAGCCGCTGCTTCGAGCCGAACAGGCGGATCACGTACGGCTGGGAGACGCCGGCGAGCCGGGCGATGTCGTCGGTCGACGTGCCCGCGTAGCCGCTGTCGGAGAACGCGGTGACGGCGGCGCACACCAGCTGCTCGGTGCGCTCGGCGGCGGACAGTCGCGATCTCGTCCGAGGGGCCATGTTGACATGTTATCAGTCGATAGCTACTTTGACGCCAACGTTAGTTATCAGTGGATTACAACTAGGAGATTGACCGATGGTCGCCATCCCGGTGGCGGAGGCTCCCCCAGCCCCCGAACCCCGCCGCGCCACCCGCCCGCTCGCCGCCGTGCTCGCCGCGGTCGGCATCCCGATGTTCATGGTCACGCTGGACAACCTCGTCGTGACCACGGCATTGCCCGTGATCAAGACGAACCTGAACGCGTCGCTGACCGACCTGCAGTGGTTCGTCAACGCCTACACGCTGTCCTTCGCCGCGCTGCTGCTCACCGCGTCCGCGCTGGGCGACCGGCTGGGCAGGCGGCGCCTGTTCCTGTTCGGCATCGGCCTGTTCACCGTCGCGTCGGCGGCGTGCGCGGTGGCCACCGAACCGTGGATGCTGACCGCGGCGCGCGCGGTGCAGGGCGCGGCCGGCGCCGCGGTGATGCCGCTGTCGCTGACGCTGCTCGCGGCCGCGGTGCCCGAGCGGATGCGCAACATGGCGATCGGCATCTGGGGCGGCATCAGCGGGCTCGGCGTGGCGGTCGGCCCGGTGGTCGGCGGCGCGGTGGCCGACGGGCTGGACTGGACCTGGATCTTCTGGCTCAACGTCCCGGTCGGCGTCGTCGCGCTGCCGCTGGCCGCGGTCGTGCTGCGCGAGTCGCGGGGCGGCGCGGGCCGGCTCGACCCGCTGGGGCTGCTGCTGTCCGCGGCCGGCGTGCTCGGCGTCGTGTGGGGCATCGTGCACGGCTCGGACGACGGCTGGACGTCGGCACCGGTGCTGGCCGCGCTGGTCGGCGGCGGCCTGCTGCTGATCGCGTTCCTCGCCTGGGAGCGGCGCGCGGCGGCGCCGATGCTGCCGCTGCGGCTGTTCCGCTCCCGCGGGTTCAGCGCGGTGAACGCGGTCGCGTTCGTGTTCTCCGCGGGCGTGTTCGGCTCGGTGTTCCTGCTCGCCCAGTTCTTCCAGGTGGCCCAGGGGCTGAGCCCGCTCGAGTCGGGGCTGCGGACGATGCCGTGGACGATGGCGCCGATGGTGGTGGCGCCGCTGGCCGGGCTGGTCGTCGGCCGGGTCGGCCACGCGTGCTCGTGGCGGCCGGGCTGGCGCTGCTCGCGGCCGGGCTGGGCTGGATCTCGTTCGTCACCGCGGTGGACGTCGGCTACGGCGCCCTGGTGCCGCCGCTGCTGCTGGCCGGCATCGGCATGGGCCTGACGTTCCCGCCGCTGACCACCACGACCCTGGCGAGCGTGCCGGCGGCGGAGTACGGCGCCGCGTCCGGCACGAACAACACCCTGCGCGAGCTGGGCGTCGCGGTCGGCGTGGCGGCGCTGGCCTCGGTGTTCACCGCGCACGGCGACTACCACTCCCCCGCCGCGTTCGTCGACGGGCTCGCCCCGGCACTGTTCGTGGGCGCGCTCGTGGTCGCCGCCGGCGCCGTGCTCGCGCTGCTGCTGCCACGCCGCGCGTGACCGGTTCCCGCTGGAGCCGCGGTGGAGCCCGGCGAGAATCCGGATGCCGGCTGGTGTAGGAACAGTGATCCTGGGTAGTCCGTCGTGCTCAGTCCAGGTCTGCGAGGAGCCCGGGATCATGCGAGAGACGTTTCATGCACAGCTGACCGGCCTGCGCGACCAGCTCGCCGAGATGTGCGAGCTGGCCGCGGCGGCGATGCGGTCGGCATGCACGGCGGTGTCGGAGGCCGACGCCGACCTGGCGAGACGGGTGCTGGCCGCGGACGCCGAGCTCGACCGGGCCCGCGACCGGTGCGAGGCGACCACCCTGCAGCTGCTCGCCCTGCAGGCGCCGGTCGCCCGGGACCTGCGGCTCGTGCTCACCGCCGTGTACTGCACGGACAAGCTCGAGCGGATGGGTGACCTCGCCGCCCACGTCGCCGACGCCGTCCCGCTCGCCCACCCGCGGCGGCCGGTGCCGCCCGAGCTGGAGGACGAGTTCGCCCACCTCGGCCGGATCGCCGTGGAGATGGCCGACCGGCTCGCCGAGCTCCTCCGCAACCCCGGCGAGTGCTGCTTCGCCGAGCTGCACGAGACCGACAAGGCGGTCGACGCCCTGCACGCGGGCGTCATGCGGGCGATCACCGACCCCGGCTGGCCGCACGGCGTGCCGTCGGCCATGTCGCTCGCGCTGCTCGCCCGCTACTACGAGCGCTTCGCCGACCAGGCCGTGTCGGTGGCCAGGCGCCTGGACTTCGCGATCACGGGCGAGATCCCCGCGGCCTAGCTCCCGGCCCGCATGACGATGAAGTCGCCGTGCCCGCCGTAGCCGAGGACTGGCTCGGCGTACTGGGTGCCGTCGAAGGTCAGCAGCCACCAACCACCACGCACCGGCACCGTCATGGGTGCGGGATGTTCGTGCCGTACGGCGCATCGAGGGTGCCGAGCAGCCGCATCCGCAGGTCGTAGACCTTGTACTGGCGCGCGTCGCCGTCGCTGGCCAGGACGTACCAGGTGGCGCCGAAGCGCTGCAGGATCGTGCCCTCGGTCTGGTCCACGGACGTGTCGGCGCCTACCAGGGCCAGGCCCTCGGCGTAGTCCGCGCCGCGCGGGCCGGCCGCCAGCGCCGGGTGGAACACGAACGCGGGCTGCTGGGCCGGGCTCTCCACGAACGCCACGTGCCAGCGGCCGCCGATCTTCGTCAGCGCCGGGTCCCACGCGCTGACCGACGTCGGCAGCGGCAGCTGCTCGGTGGCCAGCACGTGCACGCCGGACAGCACGTTCGCCGTCGTCGCGACGTGCCGGACGTGCACCCCGTTGAAGTCGAAGTCGCCCCACGAGCTCATCGCCAGGATGAACCGGCCGCGGTCGTACACGATCTGGCCGGCGTGGTCGCCGAGCACGACCCCGTCGCGCGCGAAGAACAGCGTGGCGACCTGCTCCAGCCGGGTCGGGTCGGCGAGGTCGAGCGTCCAGACCGCCCAGTGCGCCTGCTGGAAGAAGCCCAGCCCGGCGTTGGTCATCGTCAGGTACAGCTTGCCGTTCTCGATGTACGGGCGGCCGTCGGCATGCTGCACGACGTGCGGGTCGCGGACGCCGGCCTGGCCGAAGTACCCGGCCCGCACCCGGCCGAGCAGCACGTCGCCGCGGCCGCCGTAGCCGTAGCTCAGCCGGCCCAGCACGTCGGGCACGCGCAGGTCGATCCGCTCGCGCACCGGGTCGCGGGTGGTCAGCAGCGGCTGCCAGCCGGTTCCGGTGGCGGTCGGGTCGGCGAGCACGGTCACCGCGTTCTCGTTGACCACCACGGCGAAACCGAACGGCGCGACGAGCGAGGCGGGCGCGGAGGCCACGACCGTGCCGTCGACCTCGATCGCGACCGTGGCGCCGTCACAGGTGCCGAGCACGGTGCGGTCGCCGACGAGCCCGGCGACCACGGCGCCGGCGAGCGAGCGGACCTCCACCAGCACCGAGCCGTACGGTGCCCGCGGCCGCCGGCCGGTGTCGACCAGTGTCGACCGGACCCGGCCGACCGCGGTGTCGTACTGCGTGAACCGCGGCGCGATCAGGTCGAACGGCCGGTACTTCTCGGTGATCCGGAACGCCAGGTCCAACGGGTTGTCGGCGGGCATGGCGGCGGGTGCGGCGGCGGCCGGGCCGGGTGCGGCGAGGCCGGCGGCCCCCGCGAGTCCCAGTCCGGCGAGCAGGGTGCGCCGGTCGATCTCGTGAACCACACGTCCTCCTCGAGCAGGGTGAGATCGACCATAAGGTCGACCGCATGAGCGACCGCAGAGCGATCGTGTCCGGGTCGACCTTCGAGGAGCGGATCGGCTACGCCCGCGCCGTGGTCGACGGCGACTGGGTGCACGTCTCGGGCACGACCGGCTTCGACTACGCCACGATGACGATCCCCGACGACGTCGTCGCGCAGGCGCGGCAGTGCCTCGCGAACATCGGCGCCGCGCTCGCGCGAGGCCGGCGCGGACTTCGCCGACGTCGTCCGGGTCCGCTACCTGCTGCCCGACCGCGCCGACTTCGAGCCGTGCTGGCCGGTGCTGCGCGAGTGCTTCGGCGCGGTCCGCCCGGCCGCGACGATGCTGGTGTGCGGGCTCGCCGACCCGCGCATGCGCATCGAGATCGAGGTGACCGCGCACCGGACCGGTGGGCCGGAATGATCGGACGGCGGAGTGACCGGCCGAAGGCTCAGGTAACGTTCGCGAGGTGACTCGGGACACACAGCAAGCTGCGGCGGTGATCGACACGACGCTGGCCGAGTGTTGCGCGCGTGTACGACTGCTTCCTTGGTGGCAAAGACAACTACGAGGTCGACCGCCAGGTGTTCCTGCAAGTCGACGCCGTCGCGCCGCAGATGAAGCTGCTCGCCCGCGTCCGGGCGCCACTGGCTCGTCCGCGTCACCCGCTTCCTCGCCCGCGAGGCCGGCATCGACCAGTTCCTCGACCTCGGCGCCGGCCTGCCCGCGGCCGAGAACACCCACCAGGCCGCGCAGCGGATGAACCCCGACGCGCGCGTCGTCTACGTCGACAACGACCCGGTGGTCGCCGCGCACGGGCGCGCGCTGCTCGAGGAGAACGACCGCACGCACCTGGTGATGGCCGACCTCACCAAGCCCGACGAGATCTTCAGCCACCCGGACATCACCCGCTACCTCGACCTCTCCCGGCCGGTGGCCCTGATCCACAGCAACACGATGCACCACGTCTGCGACGCGGAGCGGCCCGCGGAGATCATGCGGCGCTACGCCGAGCTGCTGCCGCCCGGCTCCTACCTCGCGCTGAGCCACTTCAACGACCCGCAGGACGGCGGCGCCGGCACCGAGCTCGCCGCGCTTGTCGAGGAGATCTTCGCCAGGGGCGCCATGGGGTCCGGCTTCTTCCGCACCCGCGAGGAGATCGAGGCGTACTTCGACGGGCTCGAGATGGTCGAGCCCGGTCTGGTCCGCCTCAACGACTGGTGGCCGGACGGCCCGCTGCTCACCCCGCACCCGCCGGCCGACGCGGTCGCGCTCGGCGGGGTCGCGCGCAAACGCTGACCGCGCAAAGCCTGCGTCACAGCTACAGAAACCGGACCGTCCCAAGAGGACAGAAACATATGGACCGCCGGCCGGCGGCTGGGGGTTCCGACCGGCCGGCGGTTCTGGGTCGCCGGCGCAAGAAAGCCGAAGTACGTCGACGGTGCTTTGGGGGAATCACACCGCCGGAAACCCCAGCTACTTCCTGGCTCCAGGCGGCGACCAACACGTACAACGGGCCGAGGCCCGATACGTTCCCGGCTCGCCGTGTGGTCGGTCACGTCCGACCGCCCCGCGGGCGGTAACATCACGGTTGCAGCAATATCCGCCAGCCGTCGTCCAGGGACCTCACCGCATGCCATCGTCGCCGACGACGCCAGCACCGCGTAGTCCTCGTCGAGGACCACGACATGGTCGCCGAGGCGATCGGGCTGGCGCTGGAGCAGGCCGCCGGCATCACCGTCGTGGCCAGGGCGAAGTCCATCGCCGAGGCGCTCGCCGAGACCCAGCGGCACAAGCCGGACGTCGTGGTCCTCGACCGCAGGCTGCCCGACGGCGACGGCGATCGGCGCGATCGCGCGAGCTGTCCACCACCGGCGCCCGCGTGCTCGTGCTCACCGGCGAGGCCAGCGCCGCGGTCGCCACCCGGGTCGCCGAGGCCGGCGGCGCCGGGCTGGTGCTCAAGTCCTCCCGGCTCGACGAGCTCGAGTCGGCGGTGCTGCAGGTCGCCGCCGGCGAGGTCGCGTTCGGGCCGGGGCTGCTCGCCGGCGTGCTCGACCGGCTCACCGGCCGGGCCCGCGGCGCCGGCACCCCGCTGACCGCGCGCGAGCAGGAGACCC
Organism: uncultured Actinomycetota bacterium; assembly: GCA_963841395.1. GTDB lineage: Bacteria > Actinomycetota > Actinomycetes > Mycobacteriales > Pseudonocardiaceae > Actinophytocola. The sequence goes on along the minus strand of CAWJCX010000048.1, from coordinate 647,739 downwards.
TCGTGCTGCTGGCCGACGGCGCCAGCACCGAGGAGGTCAGCGAGCGGCTCGGCGTCACCCGCAACACCGTGCGCAACCACGTGCAGCGCATCCTCGACAAGCTCGGCGCGCGCTCCAAGCTCGAGGCCGTCGCCATCGCCCGCCGCGAGGGCCTGCTCGACTGATGCGTCATGCACTAGACGCGGTGAGTCCGCTGCGTCTCCCGGTGCTGGGCGGCCGTAGCGCAGAGTGCAGGCGTGGACGCACAGGCCATGACGCACACCGAGGTTCGCCTCCCGGAGAACCACCGCAGCGCCGCCCTGGCGCGCGAGTTCACCCGCCGGACGCTGACCGGCGTGGGGCCACTCGAGCTGGCAGGACGCGGCGCAGGTGGTGTCCGAGCTGGTGAGCAACGTGCTGCTGCACGCGCACGGCCAGCCGGTGCTGCGCCTGCTCGGAGGTCGCCGACGGCGTCCGCGTCGAGGTCTCCGACGACAGCCCGCAGCCGCCGACGGTCCGCCGGACCGGTGCCGGCGGGCTTGGCATGCAGCTCGTCGAGCGGATGTCGACGGCGTGGGGTGTGTCGAGGCGGGGCCGCGGGAAGGTCGTGTGGTGTGAGCTTCCCGCGGCCCCGAGCCCGATGCCGGCGTGAACCGGTCCGCGCGATGCGCGCGGTCCGCGTCGGGCACAGTGACGCCATGCCCGACGCCGCACCACCGCCGCTAGGCGCCGACTTCCGGCTGCTGGTGCAGGACGTGCGTCGACTACGCGATCTTCATGCTCGACCCCGACGGGGCACATCGTCACGCTGGAACGCCGGCGCCGAACGGATCAAGGGCTACCGCGCCGACGAGATCATCGGCAAGCACTTCTCGGTCTTCTACCCGACGAGGACAACGCCGCCGACAAGCCCGCCCACGAGCTCGAGACCGCCATCGCCGAGGGCCGCCTCGAGGACGAGGGCTGGCGCATCCGCAAGGACGGCACCCGCTTCTGGGCCAACGTCGTCATCACCGCCCTCCACGACGACGACGGCGAGCTCCGCGGCTTCGGCAAGGTCACCCGCGACCTGACCGAGCGCCGCGCCGCCGAGCAGGCGCTGCGCGACAGCGAGGAGCGCTTCCGGCTGCTCGTGCAGAGCGTGCTGGACTACGCGATCTTCATGCTCGACCCCGACGGGCTACATCATCAGCTGGAACGCCGGCGCCGAGCGGATCAAGGGCTACCGCGCCGACGAGATCATCGGCAAGCACTTCTCGTCTTCTACCCCGCCGAGGACAACGCCGCCGGCAAGCCCGCCCGCGAGCTCGAGACCGCCATCGCCGAGGGCCGCCTCGAGGACGAGGGCTGGCGCGTCCGCAAGGACGGCACCCGCTTCTGGGCCAACGTCGTCATCACCGCGCTCTACGACGACCAGCGGCGAGCTCCGCGGCTTCGGCAAGGTCACCCGCGACCTGACCGAACGGCGCGCCGCCGAGCAGGCGCTCGACGAGCGGCGCAGGCTGCTGGGCCACCTCGTGCAGGCCCAGGAGCTGGAGCGGCGGCGGATCGCGTGGGACGTGCACGACGACTCCATCCAGTCGATGGTCGCGGTCGGCATGCGGCTGCAGCTGCTCGCCGGCCGGCTGCCCGAGGAGCACCGGGCGACCCTGGACCAGCTCGACGACGCGGTGCGCGACACGATCTCGCCGGCTGCGCACGCTGGTGTTCCAGCTGCGGCCCACCGCGATCGACCGGCACGGCCTGGTCGCCGCGCTCGACCGACTACCTGCGCGACGTGGTGACCGGCTGGGGCCTGGTGCCGGCGCTGCACCACGACGAGCTCGACCGAGGAGCCGCCGACCGAGACCGCGATCACGATCTTCCGGATCTGCCAGGAGGCGATCACCAACGTGCGCAAGCACGCCGGCGCGAGCGCGGTCGACATCTCTCTGTCCACTGTGGACGGCGGCACGCTGGCGCGGGTCGTCGACGACGGCATCGGGTTCCGCACGTCCGACACGCCGCCCGAGCCGCTGGAGCACTTCGGCCTGATCGAGATGCGCGAGCGGGCCGAGACCGCGGGCGGCTGGTGGACGGTCACCGGCACGCCCGACAGCGGCACCACCGTCGAGTTCTGGCTGCCCGACTCGGTTCGCCGACCTCGCGGAGGTGCCGTCATGAACGCGATCCGCACTGCTGCGCGTGCTCATCTCCGACGACGACCCGATGATCCGCGACGCGCTGCGCGAGGTGCTCGAGGCGGAGCCGGACATCGAGGTGGTCGCCGTCGCGGGCGACGCCGACGAGGCCATCGCGCTCGCCGAGCGAGCACGCCCCCGCCGTCGCCGTGCTCGACGTCCGGATGCCCGGCGGCGGCGGCCCGCGCGCGGCGCGGGAGATCCTGCGAGCGCTCGCCGGGCACCCGGATCCTGGCGTTCTCCGCCTACGACGACTCGGGCACGGTGGCGGAGATGATGCGGGCCGGCATCGTCGAGTACCTGCTCAAGGGCGCGCCGAACACGGAGATCGTCGCGGCCGTCCGCCGGGCGCACCGCCGCGCACCGATGGACTAGTTGCGCAGCACGAAACTTCTTGACTCCCAACGGTTGTGGGGAAGGATTACCTCACCACCCCGCCCGTCTGGGAGGCGCCATGTCCAACGCGAAGATGGCGCAACGCGGCCGCCGCGCTCGCCCTGCTGTGCACCGCCACGTTCGCCGCCAGTGCGCCACGCCGGCGACCGCGCGCGCCGCCCGGCACGGACGGTCCAGGTCGCCGCCGACGAGGTCGCCCTCGTCCGGTTCCAGCTGCCCGCCGCGTCGATGCTCGACCAGCTCACGGCCGGCGGCGCCGACATCGCCGCGCAGGGCCGCACCCCGGACGGCACGCTCGTCGCCGACCTCGTGCTCACCGGCCGCGAGCTCGACGCGCTCGTCGCCCGCGGCGCCAGGCCGGTGCAGCTGATCCAGCGCGAGGCCGACGGCGCGCAGCGCTACGCGCAGAGCAGAGCAGGCGGCGAAGGCCGCGACGCCGCGCCGCCGCCGACACCCTGCAGTTCCTGTCCGCGTACTGGTGGACCACCGACGGCCAGACGTTCCTGGAGACCCGGGTCGCCACCACCGCCGTGACCGACCCCGAGGTCGAGATCACCGTGACCTGGCAGACCGCCGACGGCACGACGGGTTCCTTCCCGCTGCAGCGGTTCGAGGACGCCGGCGAGTACCAGTACCACATCGCCGCGCCGCAGCCGCTGCCCGCGCAGCCGGTGCGGGTGACCGCCACGTCGAGCCTCGGCGGCACCACCCGGCCGGCCACGCCGGCCGCGTGGCCGGGCGCCACCCCGCCGGCACCGCCCGCCGGCTACCAGAAGGACTTCATCGACGCGTACATGACGCCGGTCGACATCAAGGCCCGGGTCGCCCGCCTCGCCCGGCAGTACCCGGACCTCGTCGACGTCGTCGACCTGCCGAACAAGACGCAGGGCTACCGGCGCACCGCCACCGCCTACCTCGGCGACCCGGCGGCCGCGGCGATCGTCGTCGAGTCGGTGAAGTTCGGCGACCAGGGGCCCAACGGCTGGCAGGTCCGCACGGTCGACCCGGGCCGGCCGAACCGGCCGGCGCAGGCGACCTGGCGCGACCGGGTGCTGACCGTGTCGCTCGCGACCGACGCCGCCGGCGCGGTCGTCAGCACCACCGACCAGGTCGCCGCGCTCATCGGCGCCCGCTTCCCGCAGCGGTTCTCCGCGTTCGTCGAGGACGGCTCGGCCGGCAAGGTCATGCCGGTGGCCGGGCCCGGCCCGGATGTCCGACGGCCTCGACGCGCCCGCCGGCGTGCCGCACAAGCCGTGGACCGTGCAGGCGCTGCGGATCGGCGTGCACCGCGACGGCTCGCGGATCGGCGTGCTGGCCTACTCCCAGGAGCACGCGCGGGAGTGGGCGACGCCGCTCGTCACGCTGGAGTTCGCCGAGCGGCTGCTGGCCAACTACGCGACCGACGCCGGAGACCCGGGAGCTGCTGGCGGACGTCGAGGTGTTCGTGATCCCGACGGTCGAACCCGGACGGCGCGAACTACTCGTTCAACGACGCGGCCTTCCAGCGCAAGAACCTGTCCAACCACTGCACCGGCGCGCTGCGCGACCCGCGCTACGCCGACTCGTGGGGCGTGGACGTCAACCGCAACTACACGGTCGGCTCGGTGTTCGACGGCTACGTCGGCGCGTCGTCGACGAACTGCCTGTCCGGCACCTACGCCGGCACCGGCCGAGCTGTCCGAGCCGGAGGCGAACAACGTGGTCGACGCTCGCCGCCGCGCACCCGAACATCCGGTTCGCGATGAACGTGCACAGCTACGGCGGCTACTTCATGTGGCCGCCCGGCGCGTACGCGATGCCGGGCCGGATCACGCTGCCGCGCCCGTCGATCGAGGAGTCGACGATGTTCCAGGCGAGCGCCGAAGCGGATCGTCGGCGCGATCGCGGCGGGCCGCGAGCACGGTGACGTGGCCGTCGCGCACCGGCCCGGTGGCCGACGTGCTGTACTCGGCGGCCGGCAACTCCGCCGACCAGCTGTACTACGAGCTGGGCATCTTCGCGTGGGACTTCGAGATCGGCAACGACCGGTGGAACCCGGCGAGCGGCGAGTGGGAGGGCGTCGGCTTCCAGCCGCCGTTCCCCGAGGCGCACGCCGAGTCCCAGGAGTACGCCGACGGCCTGGCCGAGCTGGTCCGCGTGGCCCGCGACTACCAGGACGCGAACTCCTAGTCCGGGAGGGGTCCCGAGGCCGCCGTGGTGTCCTGTCCCCCGTGACACGACGCCCGGCGGCACTCCTGCTGGCCGCCGTCCTCGTGGTGCCCGCGTGCACCTCGAGGACGGGCGGGCCGGCCGCAGCCGCTCCCCCTCGACGACCACCACCACGACGACCGCTACGACCACCGACGACCCCGCCGCCGCCTCCCCCGCCCGCGAAGGCGAAGGACGGCGGCAACATCGCGGCCTGCCGCGACGGCGTGTGCGAGGTCCGGCTGACCCGCCGCACGGTCATCCCGGTCGACCCGGCGCCGGCATCACCGAGGTGGCCGTCGAGTCGATCACCGGCGACGAGGTCACCGCGGCGATCACCCTTGCCACCGGCCGGTTCACGATGAACTGCACCGGCGACGACGCGTGCCGGACGTCGTTCGTGGGCACCTCGCCGCCGGTCGCCTTCGCGACCGCGCACCCGGGCGCCCACGTGTCGATCAACAAGGTCGTGCTGTCCGTGCCCGCGGCGGCGGACGGCACCGCGATCCTGCGCCTGGGGCGGGGGTAGGAAGGGCGTGCCGGGCCCGAGCGGCCCGGCACGCCACCGCGACCTACCGGTACACGCGGACGTAGTCGATCACCATGTTCTGCGGCAGCTGCGGTGCCCGCACCGGGCGGGCCGGGCCAGTCGCCGCCGACGGCGTTGTTCAGGATCAGGAAGAACGGGTGGTCGTAGACCCACGGTCCGCGCGTCCGCTCGAGGCTCGTCCCGGTTCACCGTGAAGAACCCGTTGCCGTCCACCAAGAACGTCATGTGGCTCGCGTCCCACTCCACGGCGAAGATGTGGAACGCCGCGTTCGCCGGGCCACCGAGGTCCCGCGGCGCGCCGAACCCGCCGCCGCCGAAGTACGCCGGCGCGTGCAGCGTCGAGTGCACCAGGTTCGGCTCGCGGCCGATGTGCTCCATGATGTCGATCTCGCCGCTGGCCGGCCACGGCGTGCCGGCGAAGAAGTTCGCGCCCAGCATCCAGAACGCCGGCCACAGGCCCTGCGTGGTCGACAGCCTTCATCCGCGCCTCGATCCGGCCGTACGTGGTCTCGAACTTCCCGTGCGTGTTGAGCCGCCCCGAGGTGTACTGGCAGGTCGTGCTGCCGCCGCTGTTCGGGTCCGGCGGGCACGCCGAGCCGGGCGTGACCTCGCGCCGCGCCTGGATCACCAGGTTGCCGGCGCCGTCCATCCGCGCGTTGGCGTTGTTCGTGTAGTACTGCAGCTCGTTGTTCACGCCCGGCGCCGACCTCGGGTGTCCACTTGGCAGGGTCCGGGTGTGGACCCGTTGGCACCGTTGAACTCGTCGCTCCACACCAGGTTGCCGAAGTTCGGCGCGGGCGGCGCGGGCGGGGGCGGCGTCGGGTTGCCGCCGGTGCCGTACACCTGGAACTCCCACAGCGAGTAGCCGTACCCGTTCGACCGCTGCGTGCCGTACATCCGCACGTACCGCCCGGTGCCCGACACGGTCAGCGTCTCCTTGAACCCGCGGCCCGGCCGTGGTCGGTGTGGACCGTGCGCCAGTTCGCGTTGTCGTCGGACAGCTGGAGCTGGTAGGAGACCGCGAACGCCGGGTCCCACTGCAGCACGACCTTGCTGACCGTCGCGGTCGCGCCGAGGTCGATCGTGATCCAGCCGGGGTCCACCCAGCCGTTGGTCGCGCTGGTCGCCCACCGGGTGGCCGGGTCGAGGTCGGTGGCCTTCGCCGGGCGTGCAGTTCGCGGCAGGCGCCGTCGTTCTGGAACGTCGACGCGGTCGCGGGCTTGTTGTAGGACAGCAGCCCGTCCGGGCCCGGCCCGGTGCCGCCGGTGCCGAAGACCTGGAACTCCCACAGCGAGTAGCCGTACTGGGTGGCCCGCGCGGTGAGCTGCAGCCGCACGTACCGGCCGGTGGCCGACGACCGCGAGCGCCTGGTTCGCCGCCGGCGCCGGCGGCCGTCGAGTACACAGTGGACCATGTGGTGGCGTTGGTGGAGACCTGCACGGTGAACGCCCGCGCGTAGGCGGCCTCCCAGCTCAGCCGCACCTCCTCGAGGGCGGCGGCGGCGCCGAGGTCGACCTGGATCCACTGCGGGTCGGCGAACCCGCTCGACCACCGGGTGCCGGGGTCGCCGTCCACCGCGGCGGCGGCCGGGGAAGGCGGCGGACTCCGTCGAGGACACGGTGACCGGACGGTTCTGGGACAGCAGGGTGCCGGCGGCGGCCGCCGTGGCCGGGCGCCGACAGCAACGCGGTCACGAGGGCGGCGACCACGCCCGGGACGAGGAACCGGCGGCGCGGCCGCCGGGACGGGAACGGATTTCATGCGTGCTCCTTTGCGCGCCAGGGCCGACGGCCACGGGCGCGGCAGGAAAGAAGGACGAGAGGCAGGGGGTGTGAGAGCGCTCTCCTCGAATCCGAGGGTCCCGCTCGACGCCGCGACCGTGTCAAGAGTGTCCGACGGCTCGTCCGTTGCGCCGCTCGCTGGGCCGAACGGGGCCTGTTCGCCCCGGCGTTGAGCGAACGCGTGACCTGCCGCCGCCGGGTCATGCTCGTCCGTGGGAGAGCGCTCTCTCGGTGCCCTGCTTCTGCGAGTGACGCTCGAGGGCAGCGATGTATGCGGGCTGATTTCTCTGCCGTGCGGGCTGATTGGATGACCAATCGGGTGCGGAACGGCTCGGCCTGGCATCGGCCGTCCTGCAGGTCACCTGCCTCGCGGCCTGTGGTTCCGCCCGCGCTCGGCGCCGTGCCCGGCCCGCTCCGTCCGCGCCGCCGGGCGGGTTCGGGGCGACCGAGCAGGCGTTCGTCCAGCTGGAGATCGCGACCGACGACCAGGCCGTGAGGATGCTCGACCTCGGCACGCGGCGGGCGACGTCCCCGCGGCTGCGCGGGTTCGCCGCGGCGCTGGCGGGTGCCCGGCGCGGCGAGCTGGCCGAGCTGCACGGCCTGCTGGACGCGGCGGGCGTGCCGTACGCGAACCTGCACGCGGGCCACGACATGCCGGGCATGCCGACCGAGGCGGAGCTGACCGGACTGTCGCGGCGGGCGACTTCGACGCGACCCTGGCGGACCTCGTGCGCGCACACCTGAGCGAGTCCGCGACGGTGGCGCACTCGGCCGCGCGGGAGGTCGGCGAGCGGGTCGCGAGAGCTCGGCCGCTCGCTCGGCGCGGCTGACCAACGCGCCGACGAAGGACCTCGCCGACGCGGGTCGGCGTCGCGGCGAGCGGGCGCGGCGCGTCGACGAGCCCGGCCCGCCGGGCTGGGCCGGCCGAGCGCGTTGCCGACGGGTGCCGCGGGTATAAAGAAGCCGTGCCCCCGTCCTCACCGCGCCGCGTCACGCTGGAGGAGGTGGCGAGGGTCGCGGGGGTGTCGCGGGCGACGGCGTCGCGCGTGGTCAACGGCGTGGCGAGCGTCGACGCAGACCATCCGGGAGGCGGTCCAGCGCGCGATCGCCGACACGGGGTACCTGCCGAACCTGGCCGCGCGGTCGTTGGTCACCCGCCGCGCGGACGCCATCGCCCTGGTGCTGCCCGAGGAGGGCCGGATGCTCGGCGACCCGTTCTTCGGCCGGGTGGTGAGCGGCGTGATGACCGTGACCGAGCCCGCGGGCGTGCACCTGGTGCTGGCCGCGGACACCCGCGTCCCAAGTGGAGTCCGACGTGCGCCGCGGCCGGCTCGACGGCGTGATCCTGATCCACACCGACCCGCTCGACCCGCTCCCGCGGCTGCTCGTCGAGGGCCGGTTCCCGGTCGTGCTGTCGTCCCGCCCGCTCCAGCCGCTGCCGATCACCTACGTCGACGTGAACCAGACCGAGGGCGCGGCGCTGGCCGCGCGCCACCTGACCTCCCTGGGCCGCCACCGCCTGGCGACGATCGCCGGGCCGCAGCACACCTCGGCGGGCAGGACCGCCTGACGGGCTTCCGCGCCGCGCTGCCGGACGCGGGACGTGCCATGGGTGGAGGGCGAGCTTCACCCGGGAGAGCGGCACGGCGGGGATGGCCGAGCTGCTGGCCCGGGACCCGTAGCTGGACGGCGTGTTCGCGGCGTCGGACCTCATGGCGCAGGGCGCGCTGGCGGTGCTGCGCGTCCGCCGGCCGCCGCGTCCCGGAGGACGTCGCGGTGGTGGGCTTCGACGACAGCTCGGCGGCGCTGGCCTGCGAGCCCCCGCTGACCACGGTCCGCCAGCCGGTGGAGGACATGGCCGCCGAGATGGCCCGGCTTCTCCTGCGCCAGATCAACGACCCCGGACACCCCGCGTACCAGAGTCATCTTCGAGCCGACGCTCGTCCGCCGCCAGTCCGCCTGAATTCCCGGCTCGCAACAGGCCTCAGCCCTGCCGCCGCACCCACGCTCCTCGAGGTGCTCGACCGCGTCCGCCGGACGCTGCCTCGCACCCGGGCCGGCCTGGTCCCGCCACGACGTCCTGACCGGTCAGACCTCGCCGCGGGCCTGCGCCAGCTTTCCTGTGCTTCCGCCAGGTCCTCTTCGGTCGGGGCGTCGTCCTGGGTGAGGGTGTGGCGCCAGTAGCCGGCGAACTCGATCGACCGCTTCGGGACCGCCGCGCTCGTCCACCAGGTGGCGGCGCAGCGACCGGACCGCGCTCGCCTCCCCCGCCAGCCACGCGGACACCGCACCCGGCGGGAACGACGCCGCGCGCACGGCGTCCACCAGCGACTCGCCGCGCGAGCGGTGCAGCCAGTGCACCTCCGGCCGGCCCGGCAAAGGCTGTTCCTCCGCCGGATCCGCCACCTCGGCGAACACCACCGGCCTGGCCGACGCGGGCAGCGACTCCAGCAGCGAACCGATCGCCGGCAGTGCCGTCTCGTCGCCGGCGAACAGGTGCCAGTCGCCGGGCGGCAGCGGGCGGCGCGTAGATCCTGGACGGGCCGTAGCGGCCCAGCACCTGGCCCGGCGGCCGCCGTGCGGGCCCAGCGGACGGCCGGACCGGCCGTCGCCGTGCAGCACGAAGTCGATGTCGATCTCGGCGCGCGCCGGGTCGTGGGCGCGCACGGTGAAGCCGCGCATCCACGGTCGCGACTCCTCGGGATCGCCAGGAAACGCCTGGTACCAGCGCATGTCGTCGCCGTCGGAGGGCGGCAACCGCAGCTCGCCGCCGCGTGGGAAGCACAGCTTCAGCTGCTGGTCGGGCCACGGCTCGAAGCCGTCCGGCGCGGTGAAGCTCACCCGCACCATGCGCGGCGTCAGCGACCGGACACGCGTGACCGTCAGAACTCCGACGAGCTCCATCATCGTCTCCTTACGGTGTAAAGTGAGCGTACTTTATACCGTAAGGAGATGCCAAGGTGGTCGTCTTCGCCGCACAGGGCGACGCCCGGCGCTCGCTGGCGCTGCTGTGGCGCGCCGTGCCCGACGAGCCGCGCCCGGGCCCGAAGCAGGCGCTGACCGTGGACGAGATCGTCGACGCGGCGATCGAGGTCGCCGACGCCGAGGGCATGGCGGCGTTGTCGATGCGGGCCGTCGGGCAGCGGCTCGGCCGGACCGGGATGGCGTTGTACACGTACGTGCCGAGCAAGAGCGAGCTGGTGGACCTGATGTACGACCAGGCGCACGCGGCGCTGCCCGGTTCGTACGACCTGTCCGGCGGCTGGCGGCCCGCGGCGGTCGCGTGGGCGGGTGAGCTGTGGCGGTGCTACCAGCGGCATCCGTGGGTGCTGCAGGTGTCGCAGGCGCGGCCGGTGCTGGGCCCGAACGAGTACGCCATGGTCGAGGCGGTGACCCGGATCCTGTACGAGACGGGCCTGCCGGCGCGGCTGCTGGCTCGCGTGGTGGGCACCCTGTCGCACTTCGTCCGCGGCGCGGCGTCGACCGTCGCGGAGGCCGGCCAGGCGGTGGCCGACACTGGTGTGTCCAATGAGGACTGGTGGTTCGCGCGCTCGGCCATGCTGACCGAGATAGCCCCCGACTTCGCGGACCGCTACCCCACGATTGTCCGCCTGGGCAGAGAGGACACCTTCGAGGTGGACCAGTCGCTGCCCTACCTGGAACAGCAGGCGCGCGAGACCTTCGAGGTGGGCCTGAACGTCATCCTGGACGGCGTCGAGGCCGCCATCACCCGGCAGGCCGCCGCCGGGTGAGCAGGAGCAGGAACGCCAGGCCCGCCCTCATCGCAGGAACTCCTCGAACGTGATCGTGCCCGCCGCCGGTGCCAGGTTCGCGCCCGTCCGGTAACCCCGCATCACCTTGCCCGGCAAGGGAACCGGCACGATCGGGCGTCGCGAGTACGCCCGCGCGAGCGACGTCATCGAGCGCACCTCCGGGCCGCCGAAGTCGGGCACCCGGCCGGCCGGGCCGTGGAAGGAGACCAGCCGCTCGGCCACGTCCCGCACGTCCACCGGCTGGAACCGTGTACCGGCCGGTACGAACAGCGCGGGCGACCACCGTTGCAGGGTGAGCAACCGCAGCACCAGGTCGTGGAACTGGGTCGCCCGCAGCACCGTCCACGGCAGGCCGGACTCCGCGACCATCCGCTCGACGGCCAGCTTCGTCCGGTAGTACGGCAGCGGGATGTCCTCGATGCCGACGATCGACACGTACACGACGTGCGCGCTCACCCTGACAGGCGTCGAGCAACCGCCTTGCGTGCAGCACGTCGTGGCGGCGCAGGGACGTCGCGCAGTGGATCACCGTGTCCACTCCGGACAGTGCGGCGGCCAGCCCCGCGCCGGTCGACAGGTCGCCGACCACGTGGCCGGGGCCCGGCCGCCGGCTCAGCACGCGGGCACCGGGCAGCCGCGCGACGACGGCGCGGCCGAGCGTTCCGGTTCCTCCGGTCACCAGGATCATGGGCTGAGAACCGCCGGACGTGACAGCTGCCCGCCCGCGAAGCGCAGCTTGTCCGGGTTCGCCGCGATGTGCAGCGCCGCGATCCGGCCGTCCACGACCTCGAGCACGAGCACGCCCAGCAACCGGTCGCCGAGCAGGCCCAGCACCGCCGGCGCGCCGTTGACCTCGGCATAGGACGCCGTCAGGTCCAGCCGGGCCAGACCCGTGCGGAAGGCGCCGGCCAGGTAGTGGGCAACGCGCGAGCGGCCGGCCACCGGCTTGCGGGCCGCCGTCGTCCGGCCGCCGCCGTCCGCGACCGACGTCACCTCGGCGGCCAGCAGGTCCTCCAGCGCGGGCAGGTCGCCCTCGGTCGCCGCGCGCAGGAACCGCTCGACCAGCGTCCGCCAGCCCGCCCGGTCCACCGACCGCGCGGCCGCCGGCCGGGCCAGCCGCCGCCGCGCCCGCGCGTGCAGCTGGCGCGAGTTCTCCTCGGTCACCGGCACGGTCTCGGCGACCTCCCGGTGGCTGTACCCGAACGCCTCGCGCAGCACGAACACCGCCCGCTCGGTCGGCGTCAGCGTCTCCATCAGCCGCAGCAGGCCGAGCGAGACCAGGTCCCGCTGCTCGGCGGTGTCCAGCGGCCCGAGCTCGCCCGACGAGGTCAGCACCGGCTCCGGCAGCCACGGCCCGACGTAGCGCTCCCGCCGCACCCGCGCCGAGGTCAGCCGGTTCAGGCACAGGTTCGTGACGACCTTGGCGAGCCACCCGCCCGGCGCCTCGATCGCGGCGCGGTCCGCGGCCGTCCACCGCAGGAACGCGTCCTGCACGGCGTCCTCCGCCTCCTCGGCCGAGCCGAGCAGCCGGTAGGCCAGCCCGAACAGCCGGCCGCGGTGCGCCTGGAACTCCTCCGCCGATCCACCCGTCACCTTGCCAGCGTGACAGACGCATGATCGCGTTTCGAGTGGGTAACCGTCGCAGGGAGACATGGACCTGCGACGGCTGCTCGCGAGCTGGCCGGTGTACCGCCAGCTCACCGGCGAGGACCGGTCGGGGCGAGGTGCCGCGGCGAAGTCCCGCAAGACCGGGGACCTGCGTGCCCGCACCGAGGACGCCGACGCGGTGGTTCGCTCCGTCTGTCCTTATTGCGCAGTCGGCTGTGGCCAGAAGGTGTACGTCAAGGACGGCGCGGTCACCCAGATCGAGGGCGACCCCGACTCCCCCATCTCACGCGGTCGCCTGTGCCCCAAGGGCTCCGCCAGCCTGCAGCTCGTGACGAGCCCGAGCCGGGTCACCCACGTGATGTACCGGCGTCCGCACGGCACCGCGTGGGAGCGGCTCGAGCTGGACCAGGCGATGGACATGATCGCCGACCGCGTGCTCGCGACCCGGCGGGACACCTGGCAGGAGGTCGACGAGGGCGGCCGGCGGGTGAACCGCACGCTCGGCTTCGCGAGCCTCGGCGGCGCCACGCTGGACAACGAAGAGAACTACCTGATGAAGAAGCTGTACACCGCGCTCGGCGCGGTCCAGGTGGAGAACCAGGCGCGCATTTGACACTCCTCCACGGTGCCCGGTCTGGGTACCTCCTTCGGTCGCGGCGGCGCCACGACGTTCCAGCAGGACCTGGTGAACGCGGACTGCATCGTCATCCAGGGTTCGAACATGGCCGAGTGTCACCCGGTCGGGTTCCAGTGGGTGGTGGAGGCGAAGCGGCGTGGCGCGCGGGTCATCCACGTCGACCCGAGGTTCACCCGGACGAGCGCGCTCGCGCACACCCACGTGCCGCTGCGGGCCGGCAGCGACATCGCCTTCCTCGGCGGGCTGATCAACTACGTCCTGGACAACGAGCTCGACTTCCGCAAGTACGTCGTTGCCTACACCAACGCCGGGGCCATCCTCCGCGAGGACTTCGCCGACACCGAGGACCTCGACGGGATCTTCTCCGGCTACGACCCGGAGGGCCGTACGTACGACCCCGCCACGTGGGCCTACGAGGACACCGAGGAGGTCGCGCCCGCCGCGGGTGAGCGCGAGCAGACCCAGCACGGCGGCGAGGAGCACGACAGCCACGCGCGCGCCGAGACCTACGGCAGCGGCGGCGCCGCGGTGTCGGCCAAGCCGCGGATCGACCCGACCCTGCAGCACCCGCGCTGCGTGTACCAGGTGCTCAAGCGGCACTTCGCCCGCTACACCCCCGAGCTCGTGGCCGACGCGTGCGGCGTGACACCCGAGTGCTTCGCGGAGGTCGCCCGCGCGATCACCGAGAACTCCGGGCGCGAGCGCACCACCGCGTGGGTGTACTCGGTCGGCTGGACCCAGCACACCGTCGGCGTGCAGTACATCCGCACCGCGTCGATCCTGCAGGCCCTGCTCGGCAACATCGGCCGGCCCGGCGGCGGCATCCTCGCGCTGCGCGGGCACGCCAGCATCCAGGGTTCGACCGACATCCCCACGCTGTTCAACATCCTGCCCGGCTACCTGCCGATGCCGAGCGCCCACCAGCACGAGGACCTCGACGCCTACGTCGAGGCGGACGCCGGCAAGACCGGCTTCTGGGGCAACATGCGCTCCTACATCGTGAGCCTGCTCAAGGCGTACTGGGGCGAGCACGCCACCGAGGACAACCAGTACCGGTTCGCACACCTCCCCCGGCTGACCGGTGACCACGGCACGTACCAGACCGTGCTCAAGCAGATCGCGGGCGAGTGCAAGGGCTACTTCCTGGTGGGCGAGAACCCGGCGGTCGGCTCGGCGAACGGGCGGATGCAGCGGCGCGGGCTCGCGAGCCTCGACTGGCTCGTCGTGCGCGACCTGCAGCTGATCGAGAGCGCGACGTTCTGGCTGGACGGTCCGGAGATCGAGTCCGGTGAGATGTCCACAAAGGACATCGGTACCGAGGTGTTCGTGCTGCCGGCCGCCGCGCACACCGAGAAGGACGGCAGCTTCACCAACACTCAGCGGCTGCTGCAGTGGCACCACAAGGCGGTCGACCCGCCCGGCGACGCGCGCAGCGAGCTGTGGTTCTACTACCACCTCGGCCGCATCGTCCGGGAGAAGCTGGCGGCCAGCACCGATCCGCGCGACCTGCCGCTGCAGGAGCTCGTGTGGGACTACCCGGTGTCCGGGCCGCACGCCGAGCCGTCGGCCGAGGCCGTGCTGGCCGAGATCAACGGCACCGGGCCCGACGGTCCCCTGTCGGCCTACACCGAGCTGGCCGACGACGGCTCGACGTCGTGCGGCTGCTGGATCTACTGCGGCGTGTACGCCGACGGGCACAACCACGCGGCCGACCGCAAGCCCGGGTCGGAGCAGTCGTGGGTGGCGCCGGAGTGGGCCTGGGCGTGGCCGGCGAACCGGCGCATCCTCTACAACCGCGCGTCCGCCGACCCGGACGGGAAACCGTGGAGCGAGCGGAAGAAGTACGTGTGGTGGGACGCCGCGCGGGGCAGCTGGACCGGCGAGGACGTGCCCGACTTCGAGCCGGACAAGGCGCCGGACTACCGCCCGCCCGAGGGCGCGACGGCGCAGGCCGCACTGTCCGGTGTGGACCCGTTCATCATGCAGACCGACGGCAAGGCCTGGCTGTTCGCACCGGCCGGCCTCGCGGACGGCCCGCTGCCCGCGCACTACGAGCCGCTCGAGTCCCCCGTGGACAACCCGTTGTACGGCCAGCAGTTCAACCCGCTGCTGCAGACCTACGACACCGAGCTCAACCCGCACCACCCGCAGGGCAGCCCGGTCTACCCGTACGTGGCGACGACCTACCGGCTCACCGAGCACCACACCGCAGGCGGGATGAGCCGGACCCTGCCGTACCTGGCCGAGCTGCAGCCGGCCATGTTCTGCGAGGTGTCGCCGCAGCTCGCGGCCGAGCGCGGGCTCGAACACGGCGGCTGGGCGACGATCATCTCGGAGCGCTCCGCGATCGAGGCGCGGGTGCTCGTCACCGCGCGGATGTCGCCGCTGCGGGTCCGCGGGCGGGTCCTGCACCAGATCGGGTTGCCCTACCACTGGGGCGGCAACGGGATCACGACCGGCGACGCGGCGAACGACCTGCTTCCCGTCGTGCTCGACCCGAACGTGCACATCCAGGAGTCGAAGGCGACGACGTGTGACATCCGGGCCGGCCGGCGCCCGCGCGGGCCGGCCCTGCGCGAGCTCGTCGAGCGCTACCGCCGGCAGGCCGAAGGGAAAAGGTCATGAGCCGCATGGGTTTCTTCACCGACACGTCGGTGTGCATCGGCTGCAAGGCGTGCGAGGTGGCGTGCAAGGAGTGGAACGGCGTGCCGGCCGACCAGCCGCCGGACCTGCTCGGCATGTCGTTCGACAACACCGGCGCGCTGGGCGCGAACACCTGGCGGCACGTGGCGTTCGTGGAGCAGCCCTCCCCCGCGCCGACCGACCTCGGCATGCCGGAGGTCGGCGACTCCGGGGTGCGCTGGCTGATGTCGTCGGACGTGTGCAAGCACTGCACGCACGCGGCGTGCCTGGACGTGTGCCCGACCGGGGCGCTGTTCCGCACGGAGTTCGACACGGTCGTGGTGCAGTCCGACGTCTGCAACGGTTGTGGGTACTGCGTTCCCGCGTGCCCGTACGGCGTGATCGAGAAGCGCGAGGACGACGGCCGGGCCTTCAAGTGCACGCTCTGCTACGACCGGCTCGGCGCCGGGATGGAGCCGGCGTGCGCGAAGGCGTGCCCGACCGACTCCATCCAGTTCGGCGAGCTGGACGAGCTGCGCGAGCGCGCGGCCGAGCGGGTGTCGGCGCTGCACGAGGAGGGCGTGGCCGAGGCGCGCCTGTACGGGCACGACCCGTCCGACGGGGTGGGCGGGGACGGCGCGTTCTTCCTGCTGCTCGACGAGCCGGAGGTGTACGGGCTGCCGCCGGACCCGGTGGTGACGACCAGGGACCTGCCGGGCATGTGGCGCTCGGCCGCGAAGGCGGCGCTGGGCGTGGCGGCCGCGGTGGCCCTGGCGTTCGTGGGCGGCCGGCGATGACGAGGGCGCGGGAACGTTCGATGGTCGAGCCGGCGCGGTTCGAGTCGTACTACGGGCGGCCGATCCTCAAGCCGCCGGCGTGGAAGCAGCCGGACGTGCCGCTGTACCTGTTCCTCGGCGGTACCGCGGGCGCGAGCGCGACGATCGGGGCGCTGGCCGGGCCGTCCGGGCGGGCGGGGCTGGCCAGGGCCACCCGGCTGGTGGCGGCCGGCGCGGCGGGCGCGAGCGTGGTCGCGCTGGTTCATGACCTGGGCCGGCCGGCGCGGTTCCTCAACATGCTGCGGGTGTTCAAGCCGACCTCGCCGCTGTCGATCGGGTCGTGGATCCTGGCGCCGTTCTCGGGGCTGACCGCGGTGACGGCGGCGCTCGAGGTGACCGGCCGGTGGCCGGCGCTGCGGCGGCTCACCGGCGCGGCCGCCGGGGTGCTCGGCCCGGCGATGTGCACGTACACGGCCGTCCTGCTGGCGGACACGGCCACCCCAGCCTGGCACGAGGCGAGGCACGACCTGCCGGTGCTGTTCGCCGGCAGCGCGCTGGCCAGCGGCGCGGGCGCGGCGTTGCTCACCGCGCCGGTCGCGGAGACGGGTCCGGCGCGGCGCCTCGCGCTGGCCGGCGCCGCGGCGGAGCTGTACGCCGCGCGGCGGCTGGAGCAGGGCCTGGGCCTGGTGTCGGAGACGTACCGGACGGGGCGGGCGGGCAGGCTGCTGAAGGCCGCCCGGATACTGACGACCGTGGGCGCGGGCCTCTCGGTGGCCGGACGGCGCAGTCGTGTCGCCAGCGCGGCCGCGGGTGCCGCCTACCTGGCCGCGGGCCTGTGTACCCGCTTCGGCGTGTACGACGCCGGCGTCGCCTCGACGCTGGACCCGAAGTACGTGGTGATCCCCCAACGCGCCCGCAAGGACGCGGCCTCGCCACGCCCCAGCGGCTCCGATCCGACGCACCGGGAAGACCCGATCTCCTGACGACCCGCCTCCACCACGACAGCACTCGATCGCCGGCCGCCACCCGACACAGGCAGTGATCCCCAGCGCGCCGCTTGGACGCGGCCTCGCAACGATCCGACCGCTGCCGTCCGGGGCACGACCCGCGCCGGAAAGCACTCGATCACTGGCAGGCCGCCGCCACCCGCATGGGCGGTGTCCCCCGCGCGGCTTGGACGCAGCCTCGTAACGATCCGACAGCTGCCGTCCGGGGCACGACGCACGACGGCACTAGTCAGTGACAGGCCGCCTCGACTGGGAGTAGGTGGTTTCCGGCCCGCCGCGAAGACGCGACCTCGAACGACCCGCCACCCCCGCACGACCCACGACAGCACTCGATCACCGGCGAGCCACCGCCGCCCGAAGCGGCCGGTGTCTCCAGCGCGCCGCGACGACGACCTCGAACGACCCTCCACCCCGGAGCGCCCCACCACAGCACTCGATCAACTGGCCCGGCCACCTCAACCCGAAGCAAGCGGTGTCCCCAACGCCCCGGGAAGACACGACCTCGAACGACCCGCCACCCTCCACCCCCGCGACCCGCGACAACACTCGATCACTGGCGCGCCGCCGCCACCCCGAAACAGGCGCCGCCTTGACCCCGAGCAGGCGGTGTCCCCAGCGCGCCATGAGGACGCGCCTCGCACACCTGCGCCCCGGAGCGACCCGCGACAGGGCCGCACTCGATCGGTGGCGGGCCGCCTCCAGTCGAAAGCAGGCGGTGATCCCCGGCGTGCCGCGAGGATGCGATCTCGTAACGACCCGGCGGCTCACACACCGTCCTGACCTGCGTCAACAGGGCGGTCCAGGGTGTCAAGGCGGGGAATTCCGCAGGTCGGAGGTTCCCCGGCATGGGCGCTGCGAGTTACGGTGGGTGTTGACCTGCCCACGGCGAGTTGCTTCGGGGAGCGACCATGCGAGATCACTCGGTGCGTGATGCCCTCGTTGTCCGCCGGAAGAGCCCGGCGCCCGGGATGGCTGTCGTCACCGCGGTCGGGGAGGTCGATCTGGTCACGGCGCCCCGGCTGCGCCGGGCGCTGGACCGCGCCCGCGAACCCGTGATCTTCCTCGATCTCGCCGGGGTCACCTTCCTCGCCGCGGCCGGGCTCAACGTCCTGCTCGCCGCGAATGACGCCGCGCGCGAGCACGGGCGCCGGTTCGCCGTGGTCGCCGCGGCCGGTGCGGCGCGCCGGTCACTGGAGGTCAGCGGGGTGGCCGCGGTCGTCACCTCCTACCCCACGCTCGCCCATGCGGTCCCGGGGCCGCGGCGCGACTGAGCGCACAGTCCTCAGTAGACACTCACCCGCCCACCGGCGGGGTTGTCCGATCATGGCCTTGGCGTCCGAATACCGGTGAACAACTCGCGGAACCCTGATACGACTCGCGCGTCTGAACAGATAAATGAAGTGTGGTGTAGGCCGACAAGGGGTATATCCCTTTGTGAAAGAGGAGTTGGCCATGACTGTTCACGCTCGACAACTCGCCCGGCTGTGCCGCGAACGGTTGGCGGCACAGGAAGAGCTGCCTGTCCTGCGGCAGCAACCCGAACAGCAGCAGCATGCCGTCGTCGAGTCTCCGAACGCGGACACGAACGAGGACACCCCGAAGGCCGGTCAGCCCACTCGCTGAGCTGCCGCAACAGTCCCCGACCTGCCGCGTCCTGCGCGACAGCGGCGACGGAGGTACTGTCGAAAGCAGGTGCTGGTGTCGCGGACACCGACACCGAGCACGTTCTTAAGAAGCTGGGACGACTTGCTCACCGTATTGATCGACTACCTAGGTGGGTAATTCGCGTGAAGATCACGATTGTCTCAGCCCAGGCCAGCCCACTCTCCGCCCTCGGCGGCGTCGACGCCGGCGGCCAGAACCTCCAGGTGGCCGAGCTGTCCGCGGCGCTCACGCGCCAGGGACACGACGTCACCGTCTACACCCGGCGCGACGAGCGCGGCCTGCCCGACGAGGTGCTGACCGAACAGGGCTACCGCCTCGTGCACGTGCCGGCCGGCCCGGCCCGGCACGTGCCGAAGGACGACCTGCTGCCGTACCTGGGCGACTTCGCCACGTTCCTGCAGGCGCGCTGGGAGCTCGACCGGCCGGACGTGGTGCACGCGCACTTCTGGACCTCCGGCCTCGCGGCGCTCCCCGCCGCGCGGGCCGTCGGCGTGCCGCTGGTGCAGACGTTCCACGCGCTCGGCACCGTCGAGAAGCGGTACCAGGGCGACGCCGACACGAGCCCGGAACAGCGCATCGGCACCGAGAAGATGCTCGGCCGCGAGGCCGGCCGGATCTCGGCGACCTGCGCGGACGAGATGTCCGAACTGGTGTCGATGGGCGTGCCGCGCCCGCGGATCTCCGTGGTGCCGTGCGGGGTCGACGTCGACCACTTCGTGCCCGAGGGCGACGCGGTGCCCAAGGGCAGATACCCGAAACGCCTCGTGTCGGTCGGCAGGCTGGTGCCGCGCAAGGGCTTCGCGACCGCGATCGCCGCGCTCCGCGCGCTTCCGGACGCCGAGCTCGTCATCGCCGGCGGGCCGGACAAGCGCCGGCTCGGCCGCGACGAGCACGCCAGGTTCCTGCGCTCCTTCGCCGAGTCGATGGGCGTCGCGCGCCAGGTCCAGCTGGTCGGCCGGGTGGACCGGACCGCGCTGCCCGCGCTGCTGCGCTCGGCGGACGTGGTCGTGTGCACGCCGTGGTACGAGCCGTTCGGGGTCGTGCCGCTCGAGGCGATGGGGTGCGGGGTGCCGGTCGTCGCGTCCGCGGTGGGCGGGCTGACCGAGACGGTCGTCGACGGCATCACCGGCCGGGTGGTGCCGCCGCGCAAGCCGCGCGCGCTCGCGGGGACGCTGCACCACCTGCTGGGCCACGCGTCGCTGCGCGAGCAGTACGGCGCGGCCGGCCGGGACCGGGCGTGGGCGCGTTACGGGTGGGACCGGGTGGCCGCGGAGACCGTCCGGGTGTACGAGCAGGCCGGCGTCCCGGCCGACGGGCTGGTCGCCGCCGACAGGCGCTGACCGTCCTCAGTAGACACTCAGCGGGGCGGGACGATGTTGCGGATCGTCTCGATGTCGACGATGTCCACCATCCCCGGGACGTCCGGCAGCGCCACCCCGATCCACGCGCGCCCGGACACCGGGTCGGCCACCACCGGCCCGGTCACGTCGGCGACGCGGTACCGCCGCTGCCCGTTCGGCCGCCGCCCGGCCACGTACACCACGAGCGAGCCGCGCGCGGGCGCCTCCAGTGCCACGGTGTTCACCCCTGCCTTTCCAGCTCGTGGGTGACGATCTCCATGCGGTGCAACGGGGTCAGCGCGGTCGACCGGTCACAGTGGACGAACGCGTCGTACCGCGGGCGCAGCGCCGTCCGCACGTAACCGTCGGCCCCCACCCCTGCGTACACCACCCCGATCGAGCGGTGGCCGCGCAGCTCACGAGCCCACGCCGGGCCGCCGCCGGGCGGGAACACCGCCATGCTGTCCACGTCGGGCATCGCCTCGTGCCAGCGGCTCTCGACGCTGTCCGGGGCGGCGGGCGGCACCGGCAGGCGACGCGGCTCACCGGCCCAGCGGTCCGCGGCGATCACGCTGCCCGCGTAGGTGCCGAACCCCACCAGCACCGTGTCCTCGGCGCCGTGCCGCTCGCGGACCAGCCGGCCCAGGTTCGTCCGCCCGCCCGGCGCCGGTTCCGTCGCGCGCACGTCGCCGACGTGCGTGTTGTGCGCCCACACGACGGCCTTCGTACCCGGGCCGTAGGCGTCGGCCAGCCGGTCGAGCGTGTCGGCGAGGTGCCGCTCGCGGACATCCCACGCGCGGTCGCCGCCGCGCACGAGATCCCGGTAGTACCGCTGCCCGCCGGCCTCCGCGTTCAGCCAGGCCGCGAACGCCGGGTCGAGCCCCGGCAGCGACGCGGGCTCCGTGCGTGGCCGCGGCCGGGCGAGCAGCCGCACGAGGTCGTCCTCGGACATGCCCACCGGCGCGGCGGCCCGGTCCGGCTCGAACGCGGCGAGGACGGCCGCGGCACGGTCCGGCTCGACCTCGTGCGGGGCCGGCCACCGGCCGTGGACGTCCAGGCCGTGAAAGCCGACCGGGCGGCGGCGGCGCGCGTTGAACTCGCGCAGCCAGGCCGCGAAGTCCACGACCTCCTCGTTGGCCCACAGCCACCGCGGCCAGCGGCGCAGGCCCCACAGCACGGCGGCGGGATCGTTGGGCGCGCCCGGTGCGCCGGCCACGCAGCAGTGCAGCCGGTGACAGTCGGCCCAGTCGCCGTCCACGCCGACGAAGTCGAAGCCGCGCTCGGCCACCAGCCGCTTCGTCAGCTCCGCGCGCCAGCGGTGGAACTCGGCCGTGCCGTGCGACGCGGCGCCCACGAGCACGAACCGCGCCCGCCCGATCCGCGCCAGCAGCGGGTCGAGGTCTCCCGGTCCGTACAGCGGGGCCACGTCGCGAAGGTCCATTCCTACTGGGTTCCCCCCATTGCCGCGCACAACCGTGTGCATTGCGTGCACACCTGTGTTCCCCGCGTGCACAGACCGGCATTGTTGGGTTTCAACAAACTTACGATCTACATTGTCAATCCCTGACCTCCGAAGGGAACTCGATGCGTTACCTCACGCCCCTGCTGGTGGCCGCCGCCGCGGTCACCGTGATGGCCGGAACCGCGACCGCGGCACCGGCCGGCGACGTCGGCGCCCTGGACGACACCAGGCCGCCGGGCTGCTCCAGCCACTTCAAGGACCCCAACCCCCGCGAGCGGCACGTCAACACCGACGCGGTCATGCACGAGATGTCGAACCCGCCGGTCTGCTCGCCGCACGGCCCCTACCTCGGCGTGCTGAGCAAGGGCTCGACCTTCATCGTCTACTACGCCGACCCGGTCGAGCCGCTGTGGTGCTACGGCTACTCGTGGCAGATCGCGCGCACCGGCTACATCCTCTGCCAGGACTACGACTAGGGGGATCCCGATCATGTGCAAGATCAGGGCGGCGGCCGCCGCCACACTCATGACCGCGGGGCTGGCGCTGGTGCCGACCGGTACGGCGTCCGCGGAGCCGTGCAACGGCACCTACACCCACTGCGAGACCAACCAGTGCGTGAACGCGGTGTTCTACCGCAACTACGACCCGACCGCGGACCACTTCTCCGACGAGTGGGGCGACACGCTCGTGCAGGGCGAGCAGGGCAACATCCGCGACGAGCCGTACCGCCGCTACGGACCGCGCGGCGTGCGCGCCATGCACGGCGGGCAGTGGGGCTTCTACAGCACCGGGTGCTTCCCGGGCTGACGTGATGGCCGTCGGCCGGCCGGGTCCCCACCCCGGCCGGCCGACCCCCACCGGTCCCGGACGGCCACGGTCGTGGAACAGTCGCGACCATGGCGACCGACGAGTGGACGAGTGCGCTGTCCCATCTGGAATGCGCGCGCTGCGCCACCCGCTACGACGCGGACGAGCCACAGAACCTCTGCACGTGCGGCACCCCGCTCCTCGTGCGGTACGACCTGGACCGGGTCGCCCGCACGGTGTCCACTTCGGACATCGCGGCACGGCCGGGCGACCTGTGGCGCTACCGGGAGCTGCTGCCCGTCCGGGACCGCGCGAACGTGGTCACGCTCGGCGAGGGCATGACCCCGATCCTGCCGCTGCCCGCCTACGGCGCCCGCATCGGCGTCCCCCGCCTGCTCGCCAAGGACGAGGGCATGCTGCCGACCGGCAGCTTCAAGGCACGTGGCGCGGCGGTCGGCGTGTCCCGGGCGCACGAGATCGGCGTCGAGCGGATCACCATGCCCACCAACGGAAACGCGGGCGCGGCGTGGGCGACCTACGCCGCGCGCGCCGGGATGGCGTCGCTGGTGGTGATGCCGCCGGACGCGCCGCCGATCACGCGCATGGAGTGCGCCATGGCCGGCGCCCGTCTGTACATCGTGGACGGTCTGATCGGTGACGCCGGCGCGCTCGCCGCGCAGGCGGTCGACGACGGCTGGTTCAACACCGCGACGCTCAAGGAGCCCTACCGCATCGAGGGCAAGAAGACGATGGGGCTGGAGATCGTCGAGCAGCTCGGCTGGCGGATGCCGGACGTGATCGTCTACCCGACCGGCGGCGGCGTCGGCCTGATCGGCATCCGCAAGGCGCTCGACGAGCTGCTCGCGCTCGGCTGGGTCACCGGCCGGCTGCCGCGGCTGGTCGCCGTGCAGTCCACGGGCTGCGCGCCGATCGTGCGGGCCTACGAGCAGGGCGCCGACACGGCCGAACCGTGGGCGGACGCCTCGACCGTGGCGTTCGGCATCAACGTGGCGAGCGCGCTCGGCGACTTCCTCATCCTGGCCGCGGTCCGCGACACCGGCGGCATCGCGATCGCCGTCGACGACGCGGACATCCTCGCCTCGCAGGCCGCGTGCGCGGCGGCCGAGGGCGTGCTGATGTGCCCCGAGGGCGCGGCCACCCTGACCGCGGTGGAGCGGCTGCGCGCGGACGGCTGGCTCGACGGCTCCGAGGAGGTCGTCGTGCTCAACACCGGCAGCGACCTCAAGTACCCGCACACGGCCACCGTCGACGAGCCGCCGCTGCTCGCGAAGGGCTCGGTACTGCCGTCCTGACCGGCCCGGGGCGTACAAAGGGCGGATGGACACCGACGCGAAGCGGGTGCTCGACCTGGTGGCCGCGGCCGCGCCCGGCTACCTGGACTCGCTGGCCGGCCGGCACGTCGACGACCCGGCGGCGCGCGAGCTGCTGGACGAGCTGGCCGGACCGCTGCCCGAGGACGGGCTGGGCGCGGTCGAGTCCGTCGAGGAGCTGCTGCGGATCGGCACCCGGGCCGCCACCCACTCGTCCGGGCCGCGGTTCTTCCACCTCGTCACCGGCGGCGTGACCCCGGCGGCGCTGGCCGGTGACTGGGTCACCGCGCTGCTGGACCAGAACGCGGTGCTGTGGACGTCCTCGCCGCTCGCCACCACGGCCGAGACCGTCGCGCTCGGCTGGCTCAAGGACCTGTTCGGGCTGCCGGCCGGCTGGGGCGGGGTGCTCACGCCCAGCGCCACGTTCGCGAACCTCACCGGCCTGGCCTGCGCGCGCCACTGGTGGGCGGCGCGACACGGCCGCGACGTCGCCGCCGACGGCCTCGCCGGGCTGCCGCCGATGCCCGTGCTCGGCGGTGGCTACGTGCACGCCAGCGCGCGCAAGGCGTTGCAGATCCTCGGTTGCGGGCGGGACACGGTCCGCGTGCACGGCGCCGGCCGCGCCGACGTCGCGGCGATCGAGCGGGAGCTCGCCGCCCTCGACGCGCCGGCCGTGCTGGTCGCGACCGCGGGCGAGGTCAACGCGGGCGACTTCGACCCGATCGCGGAGCTCGCCGACCTGGCCGAGCGGTACGGCTGCTGGCTGCACGTCGACGGCGCGTTCGGCCTGTTCGCCGCGCTGTCGCCGCGGACGGCGCACCTGCTCGACGGCGTCGAGCGGGCCGACTCGGTGGCCGCCGACGGGCACAAGTGGCTCAACGTCCCCTACGAGAGCGGGTTCGCGTTCGTCCGCGACCCGCGGGCGCTCGCGGACACGTTCGGGTCCTGGAACGCGCCGTACCTGATCGAGGGCGAGGCCGACTACAGCCGGCTCGGGCCGGAGTCGTCGCGGCGGGCGCGGGCGCTGCCGATCTGGGCGACGCTGCGCGCGTACGGCCGGTCGGGCCACCGCGCGATGGTGGAGCGCCACCTCGACCTGGCGGCCCACCTCGGCCGGCTCGTCGAGCAGGCGCCGGACCTGGAGCTGCTCGCGCCGGTGCGGCTGTGCGTGGTCTGCTTCCGGTACCGCCCGCCCGGCGTCGCCGAGGCGGACCTGGACGCGCTGAACGCGGCGCTGGGCGCGGCGCTGCTCGCCGACGGCCGGGTGTACGCCGGGACCACGGTGTACGAGGGCCGCACCGCGCTTCGGCCGGCCATCGTCAACTGGCGGACGACTGAGGCGGACGTGGAGCTCTTGGTGTCGACGGTCCGCGAGCTGGGTGTCCGATTCGTTCAAGACGCGGGTGAGCGGCGGCCCTAGGTTGGCCGCATGGCACCGAGATTCGATGTGATCGGCATGGTCGTGGCCGACATGGCCGCGTCGCTGGCGTTCTACCGCAGGCTGGGCTTCGACGTCCCCGCCGAGGCCGACACGGAACCGCACGTGGAGGCGTCGCTGCCCGGCGGCCTGCGCTTCGCGTGGGACACCGTCGAGACGATCCGCTCGTTCGACCCGTCGTGGACCAGGCCGAGCGGCGGGCACGCGCTGGGCCTGGCGTTCGCATGCGACTCACCGTCCGAAGTGGACAAGACGCACGCGGACCTGGTGGCGGCGGGCTACCGCAGCCACAAGGACCCGTGGGACGCCTTCTGGGGCCAGCGCTACGCGACGGTCGAGGACCCGGACGGCAACGCGATCGACCTGTTCGCCCCGCTCGGCTGACGCCGGCGGACTACGACGCGTCGGGGCCGTTGGGCCAGACGCTCCCGCATTTCGACGTGGCGTACAGAATTCCCGGCGACCTCGGAAAGGGGGACGACGAGCTGTCGTCCGGCAGAGAAAAAGGGCGAAGGCGTTCCCGGCCGAACACGAAGTCTCAGCGAGACCCGCGCAATAGCTTCGAGCCTGGGCGAAGGAGACCGGGCATGACCGCGAGGCTGAGCACCGTCGCGAACGCGCACAAACAGACGCCGCCGGACGAGCCGCTCTCGTGGGCCTTGTAGCCGGCCCACCCGCCGCTCCCGCTCGGCGTAGTGGCGGCCCCTTGCGTGCCGGCCCGCTCGCCAGCGATGATCGGGAGGTCCGGTAAGCGCATACACGAGGGGGCCGGCGTGGGCGAACTGCGGATCGGCATCGTCGGGCTCGGCAACGTCAGCCGCCAGTACCTCGCCACGTTCCCCCGGCTCGACGGTGTGCGGGTGACCGCGGTCGCCGATCTCGACGCCGACCGCGCGGAGCAGGCGGCGACCGGCGGCGTCCGGGCCGCCACCCCGGACGAGCTGTACGGCGCCGACGACGTCGACCTCGTGCTCAACCTGACCGTCCCGCAGGCGCACGCCGACGTCGCGCTGCGCGCGATCGCGGCCGGCAAGCACGTCTACAACGAGAAGCCGCTCGCGCTCACCACCGCCGATGGCCGGCGCGTGCTCGACGCGGCGGCGGCGCGGGGCGTGCGGGTCGGCTGCGCGCCGGACACCGTGCTCGGCACCGGTCTGCAGACCGCGCGCCACCACCTCGACGCGGGCGCCGTCGGCACGCCGGTCGCGGCCACCGCGTTCATGGTCTCCCCCGGCCCCGAGCGCTGGCACCCCGCGCCGGAGTTCTTCTACCGCACCGGCGGCGGCCCGCTGCTCGACATGGGGCCCTACTACCTCACCGCGCTGGTCACCCTGCTCGGCCCGGTACGCCGGGTCGCCGGCATGGCCGCCACGTCCCGCGCCACCCGCACGGTCGGCAGCGGCCCGCACAGGGCACCGAGATCCCCGTCGAGGTGCCCACCCACGTCACCGGCACGCTCGAGCACGCGGGCGGCGCGGTGTCCACGCTGCTGATGAGCTTCGACGTGTGGGCCGCCGAGCTGCCGCGCATCGAGGTCTACGGCACCGACGGCTCGCTGTCGGTGCCGGACCCCAACGGGTTCGGCGGCACCGTCCGGCTGTTCCACCAGGACAGTCCCGAGTGGACAGAGGTGCCGGCTGCGGCCGGGTACGCGGACGCCGGCCGCGGCTGCGGGATCGCCGACCTCGCGGACGCGCTCGCCGCCGGCACCCCGCACCGGGCGAGCGGCGAGCTCGCCCTGCACGTGCTGGACGTGATGGAGTCGCTGCTGCGGGCCGGCCGAGTCGGGCCGCACCGAGCCGGTCGGACGACCTGCGCGCGACCGGAGCCGGTCAGCGCGGAGTGACCTCGGCCATCTCCGACCAGCCCTCGCCCTCGGTCGAGACGCTGACGATCGACGGCTTGGTCGCGACGGCGTCCGGCATCCAGCCCATGGCCTTCTTGAAGTGGTCGGACGTCACGTGCGCCTCGCCCGTGCCGTCGCGGAACGCCTCCACGAGCACGAACTGGTTCGGGTCGTCGACGCTGCGTGACCACTCGAAGAAGATGTTGCCCGGCTCGGCACGGGTGGCCTGGGTGAACTCGTCGACGAGCGACAGCCACTGTCCGCCTTCTCCGGCCGGATCGTCCACTTGACACAGATGAAGATCACGTCGCCGCCTTCCACGGAGCTACCTCGCCCCACCCTGGCGAACCCGGCGCGCGGCGCGCCAGTCCCCGGCCGGCGTTTTGGACTCCGAGACCGCAAACCTAGTCGCGCCGCCGGCAGGAGCTGGTCGAGCAGGTCGTGCAGGGTGACGAAGCCGGCCAGCTCGCCGCCGGAGTACACCAGCACCAGGTGGTTGCGCCGGTCCCGGATCGTGGTCAGCGCGGCGTGCATCGGCGTGTCGTCGGGCAGCGTCAGCAGCGGGCGCATCAGCTGCGCGGCGGTCGTGCCGGGCGGCGCGGTCAGCGCGTCGCGGACGTGCACCACGCCCAGCGGCTCGCTCTCGCCCCACACCACCAGCCGCAGGTGGCCGCTGGAGCGCGCGGCCGCCCGCACGCCCTCGCCGCCCTGCCACGGCGCGACGGTGACCAGCTCGTCGCGCGGCCGCACGATCTCGCGCGATCGGCCGGGTGTGCAGGTCGAGCGCGGTGGCGAGCTGGTCGTGGCGGGTGGCGTCCAGCGCGCCGACCTTGCTCGAGTGGTCGAGCAGCTGGCGCAGGTCCTCCGGGGTGTGCCCGGTGTCGAGCTCGTCGACCGCCTGCACGCCGACCGCCCGCAGGCACCGCTCGGCCAGGCCGTTCAGCGCGACCAGCGCCGGCCGGGTCAGCCAGATGAACGCCGCGCATCGGGATCGCCAGCAGCGTCGCCGAGCGCTCCGGGTGCGCGATCGCCCACGACTTCGGGCGCCATCTCGCCGACCACGAGGTGCAGGAACGTCACGACGACCAGCGACAGCACGAAGGCGACCACGTCCGCGGTCGCCACGGGCAGGCCCCACGTCTCGACCGCCGGCAGGAGCAGTGGTCGCACGCTCGGCTTCGTGACCGCGCCGAGCACGAGCGTGCACAGCGTGATGCCGAGCTGCGAGCCGGCGAGCAGCATCGACAGGTCGCGCGCGCTGCGCAGCGCCGCCCGGGCGGCCACGCTGGTCTCGGCCGCCTCGGCCAGCCGGTGCCCGCGCGCGGCCACGAGCGCGAACTCGATGGCCACGAAGAACGCGCTGAGCACGATCACGCCGACGTGATCACGATCGCGAGCACCGGGTTCACGACGCCCCCTCGCATGCTCGGTCGCGCCGTCCCCTGTGTCTGGCCGTTCGCTCCGCAGTCCGCCACCGACGACCAGCCGGATCGTGTCGGGCACGCGGCGGGCGACCGTGCGGACCTCGACGGTGAGCCGGCCGGCCGGGTCGCCGTCGGTGCGCCGGGCGGGTTCGGCAGCACGATCGTCACCGCGTCGCCCGGCACCGGTAACCGCTGCAGCTCGGTGAGCACCAGGCCGGCGAGGGTCTGGTAGTCGCCCTGCGGCAGGTCGTGGCCGAGCAGCCGCTCCGCCTCGTCGATGTGCATGGTGCCCGACACCACCCAGCCGCCCTCCTCGCCGGGCCGGGCCTGGTCGGTGCCGAGCGGGTCGTGCTCGTCGGTGATCTCGCCGACCAGCTCCTCGGCGATGTCCTCGCCGGTGACCACGCCGGCCAGCCCGCCGTACTCGTCGACCACGCAGGCGAACTCCTCGTCGGCGGCGCGCAGCTGGTCGAGCACCGCGAGCAGCGGCAGCGACGCCGGCACCATCACCGGCGGCCGGGCGATCCGCCGCACGGTGGTCGTGTCCAGCTCCTGGTCGCTCAGCGCCAGCACCTCGCGCAGCCGCACCACGCCGACCACGTCGTCGACATCCCCGTCCACGTCGCCGCCGAGCACCGGCAGCCGCGAGTGGCCGGACGCCATCAGCGCGACCGCGCGGCGCACCGGCTCGTCCGCGCCGATCGTGGTGACGCGGGTCCGCGGGATCATCGCGTGCTCGGCGGTGCTCTCCTGGAAGTCGAGGATCCGGTCCAGCAGCGCGGACAGCTCCACCGGCAGGTCGCCGCGCTCGCGCGACTCGGCGACGATGTGCTCGAGGTCGCGCGGGGTGGCGGCGTGCTCGACGTCGTGCACCGGCTGGATCCGGACCGCGCGCAGCAGCAGCGTGGCGGCCCGGTCGAACAGCCGGATCAGCCAGCCGAACGCGGCGAGGTACGGCCGCGGTGGACCGGGCGAGCCGGACCGCGACCGGCTCCGGCCGGGCGATCGCGAGGTTCTTCGGGAACAGCTCGCCGAACACCATCTGCACGACCGTCGACAGCAGCAGCGCGAGCACCGTGCCGATCGCGACGCCGACCGCCACCGGCACGCCGACCCCGCCGAACAGCTCGCCGACGCCGGCGCCGATCAGCGGCTCGGCGAGCGTAGCCGACGAGCAGGCCGGTGACCGTGATGCCGAGCTGGGCGCCGGAGAGCATGAACGAGGTGCGCCGGGTGATGCGCAGCGCGCGGGCGGCGCCGGCGTCACCGGCCGCGGCGCGGGCCGCCAGCCGGGACCGGTCCACGGCCATGTACCCGAACTCCTGCGCCACGAAGTACCCGGTCAGGGCGGACAGCAGGACGACGACGACGACTCCGAGAAGCACACCGAGCAGGCTCGTGATCACGTGCCCACCGCCTCGGAGTGGCGTCGGCGGGCACGGGTCTAGGGCACGGGTCGGGATCGGGGTCGGGCACGGCGGGGGCACAGCGTCCACATGGGACGCTGCCGGTACTTCGGGAGGGGTCCATGATCCTCTCACCACACGCTGGGGCCGGTACGGTCAAAATACCAGGCCACAGCGTGCGGACGGGCGCCTTTTCAGCGGTCCTGCCGGACCCACGCCTCCCACTCGCGTTCGAGGACGATCCGCCAGCAGCGCGCCGCGGCGTCACCGTCGATCCGCTCCAGCAGCAGGATGCCGATGCTCGGCAACCGCTCGCACATCGACTCCACAAGCCGCACCCCCCGCACTCGTTTGCTCCAAGGGCTTTCGTTACAGAGAGTCGCTTTCGGCCGGGGCAAAGGTTGCCGGCTCTGCAGATCCGTGACCTCGTCGCGACAATGGCATTCCGCAGTCACGGTGACCAGATCGGTCCGCATGGTGGCCCGATGGTGCCTTCCGGCGCGGCCCGGCGCGCGGCGAGACTCGACATCGTGAACAGAGCATTGATCGTCATCGACGTCCAGGAGTCGTTCCGCGCGCGCCCGCATGTGGCAGGCGGTGGACAACCCGGAGATCGTCGACCGGGTCGGCGAGCTGGTGGCCGCGGCCCGGGCCGCCGGCGACCTCGTGGTGTGGGTGCTGCACGCCGAGCCCGGCACCGGCACGCGTGTTCGACCCGGCGAGCGGGCACGTCCGGCTGATGGCCGGGCTGGTCGCCCGACGCTCGGCGAGCCGGTGCTGACCAAGACCTCGCACAACGCCTTCACCACCACGAACCTGCACCAGCTGCTGACCGAGCCGCGGCGTGCGGGAGATCGTGGTGTGCGGGATCCGCACCGAGCAGTGCTGCGAGACGACCGCCCGGCGTCGGCAGCGACCTCGGCTTCGACGTGACGTTCGTGACCGAGGCGACCGCGACGTTCCCCTCGCCGCACTGGTCCGCGCCGGCGGAGCGCGACCGTCGAGGAGATCCTGGCCGACCCGCGGACGCTGAGCGCGCGGGACATGGCGCGAGCGCACCGAGTACGCGCTCGCCGGCCGGTTCGCGACGATCGCCACGGTGGCCGAGGTGACCGGGGGTATCCTGACCAGATCGTGACCAACGTCGTTTTCCTACTGGTGCCGGGTGTCCACCTGCTGGACCTGGCCGGGCCCGCACAGGTGTTCTCCAGTCTCGGCCGCGCTCGGACACGACTACTCTCTGCAATATGTGGCCGAGCGGCCCGACATCGTGACCGCGCAAGGGCTTCCCGGTCCGCGCGTCGGTGTCGTGGCCCGAGCTGTCGGCCGCGGACCTGGTCGTCGTGCCGGGCTGGCGGGCGCCCGCGCTCGGCGGCGGCCGGCTCACCCGGGAGACGCTGGACCGGCTGTTCGCCCACCACGCGGCGGGCGGCATGGTGGCGAGCGTGTGCGCGGGCGCCGACGCGCTGGGCCGGGCGGGCCTGCTGGCCGGCCGCCGGTGCACGACGCACCACGGGCTGCAGGACGAGCTGGCCCGCCGCTACCCGGAGGCGACCGTGGTGCGCGACGTGCTGTACGTGGTCGACGGCCGGGTGGCGACGTCGGCCGGCATCGCGAGCGGCATCGACCTGGCGCTGCACCTGGTCGCCACCCGCCACGGCCCGGGCGACGCCGCGCGGGTGGCCCGCGAGATGGTCGTCTACGCCCGGCGCAACGGCGACGAGCACCAGGCGAGCGCGATGCTGCGTCACCGCTCGCATGTGGACGAGACGGTGCACCACCTCCAGGACCTCATCGACACCCGGTTCGCCGAGCCGGCTGCCGCTGGCCGAGCTCGCGCGGGCGGCCGGCTGCAGCCAGCGCACGATGACCCGCCAGTTCGGCCACGCGACGGGCCTGACCCCGTTGCGCTACCAGCAGTTGCTGCGCCTGGAGCGGGCCGAGCACCTGATCGGCCACGGCGCGACCGTGGCGGCCGCGGCGCGAGCGGTCGGCTTCGAGGACGCCCGCATGCTCCGCCGCCTCCGCGCTCGCTAGCCGCTACGCGCGGGCGGTGATCTGCTGCAGCGACCAGGCGTTGCCGTCCGGGTCGGCGAAGAACGCGAAGCCCTGGTTGTTCAGGTCGTCGCCGTCCTCGGCCGGGCGGAAGCCGCTCCGGGCCGGCGACCTGGACCTCGCCGACGTCGACGCCGCGGTCCGCCAGCTCCCCGCGGGCCGCGCGGATGTCGTTGACCACCAGCTGCAGGCCCTTCAGCGAGCCCGGCGCCATGTCGCCGACCCCGGTGCCGATCACGATCGAGCAGCCCGAGCCCGGCGGCGTCAGCTGGACGATCCGCATCTGCGGCCCGAAGTCGCTGTCGTGGTCGACGGCGAAGCCCATCTTGTCCGCGTAGAACTCCTTGGCGCGATCCACGTCCGTCACCGGGACGACCACGACCTCGAGCGTCCAGTTCATGCCCAGCCTCCATAACCAAGAAGTTCTATAACTGCTCGGTTGTCTACCGGTCGACCCCGGCCCTGTCAAGGAACGATCCCGCCAGCTGGATGGATCAACTGGCGGGATCTCGAGCCAACTCCGCTCCCGGGCACGACGCCGGCCCTGCCCCAGGTATGCCCCGTCCGCGGCATTCGACCCATCCGGCACCGCGGGAAAACTGGGTAACCTCGAACCATGAACGAGCTGAGCACCGAACGGCTCGTGGTGCGCGAGTGGGAGCTCGACGACGCCGCGGCCGCGCTGGCGATCTACGGCGTGGAGAAGGTCACCCGGTGGCTCACGCCCGCGATGGGCCACGTCGACGACGAGGCCGCGATGCGGTCCGTGCTGCAGGCGTGGATCGAGGACCAGCCGAACATGCTGCCGCCGCGCGGGCGGTGGGCGATCCAGCGCAAGGACGACGGCGCGGTCATCGGCGGGCTGGGCATCCGCCTGCTGCCGCCGTACGAGGAGGACCTCGAGCTGAGCTGGCAGCTGCGCCCGGAGCAGTGGGGCAACGGCTACGCCGCCGAGGCGGGCACGGCGCTGATCCGCTGGGCGTTCACGCAGGAGATCGACGAGCTGTTCGCCGTCGCGCGGCCGAACAACCAGCGCGCGATCGGCACCGCGAAGCGCCTCGGCATGGCGTGGGTCGGCGAGACGGACAAGTACTACAACCTGCGCCTGCAGGTCTTCCGCATCCGCCCGAGCGACCTCCTCGACCCGAACGACTGAGGTCACGGGCGGCGGCTCGAGGGGGATCGGCGGCGGGACGGGGCCGCCGAGCCGGGCGGTCAGCGCCTGGCTCAGCCGCAGCAGCGACTCGGCCGTGACCTGCGCGCGGTCCGGATCCACCGCGGCCTTGACCATGCTGACGCTCAGCGCCCCCACCGGCCCGGCCGCGCCGCGCATCGGCGGCGCCGAAGCAGATCATGCCGACGGCGGTCTCCTCGTCGTCGATGGCGTAGCGGCGCTTGCGGGTGCGCTCGAGCTCGCGGGACAGGTCGGCCATCGAGCCGATGCTGTGCGCGGGTCATCGCGTCGAACCGGCCGTCGGCGTAGAGGGTGGCGGTGGTCGCCGGCGGCAGCGCGGCCAGCAGCGACTTGCCGCTCGCCGTGCAGTGCGCGGGCAGCCGCATGCCGATCTCGTAGTGCACGGCCACCGGCCGGCTGCCCGAGCGGGTGTGGACGTACAGCACGTCGCGGCCGTCCAACAGGGACAGCACGACCGTGTCCTCGGCGAGCAGGCCCAGCTCGGTGTCGACCCGGCGGAACTCCATCGCGATGTCCGACCGCGCGAGGTAGGCCCGGCCGAGCTCGACGACCTTCCAGCCCAGCTGGTACGTGCCGGCGGCGGAGCGGACCAGCAGGCCCGACTCCACGAGCGTCGTGCACACCGACAGGCAGCTGCTCTTCGGGGCACCGATCGCCCGCGCGATCTCGCTGAGCGTCAGCCCGCTCGCGCTGGCGGAGACCACGTCGAGGGCACGGGCCGCGCGCGCGACGGCGGGCACGGTCGGTTTGGTCTGCGTCGAGGTCATGACGGTCCACATCCGACCACCGCCACGCCCGCCGGGCAAGTACCGCGCGGCATCCGTCTCAGTTCGACGTCCACAAAGAAGGCGTCCACAAAGAACCGGTGCCCGAGCCCACCGGCTAGTGGCCGCGGGTGGCGTACCGCCGCCTGCCCAGCGTGGCGGCGATCGTGAGCGGCACGCCGACCGCCAGCGTGATCGCGAAGACGGCCTGGAAGCGGCCGGCGTCGACCAGCGGCCCGAAGATCGCCGCGCCCAGCGCGCTGCCGCAGAACAGCATGGTCGCGAACAGCGACACCGCCGTCGCGCGGGCGTCCGGCGCCATGTCCGTCGCCCAGGTCTGCAGCGTCGAGTGCATGAACGCCCAGCCGGCGCCGAGCAGCACGGTGCCCACCACGACCGCGACCGCCGCATAGGTCACCGTCAGCATCGACGTAGGCCGCGACCGCGTCGAGCCGCCGATGAGGATCAGCATCGCCGGGGCCATCGTGCGCGTCCGTCCCTTCACCACCCGCGCGAACACCAGCACCGACGCGCCGTAGCGCCGTCAGCAGGCCGGACACGGTGACGCTCAGCCCGCTCGCGTGCAGCACGGCCGGCAGGAACGTCAGCGGGCCCAGCAGCACCAGCCCCTCGGCCAGCGCCAGCGCGAGCACCAGCAACGCGGCCGGTTGGCCAGCACCGCCCGCAGCGACGCGAACACCGGCGCCGGGTCGATGGCCAGACGGCTCGGGCACCCTCCGCATCACCACCGCCAGCACCGCCGCGATGACGGCGGTCAGCGCGAACGCCACCCGCCAGCTCGTGAAGTCCGCCAGCGCACCCGCGCCGATGTTCGCCAGCGTCATGCCGACGGCCATGCTCGTCATCAGGTCGGTCAGCGGCGCCTGGCGGATCTTCACCGGCACCGTGTCGCCGATGTACACCAGCGCGCTCGGGATCGCCGCCGCGAAGCACGCCCCGGTCAGCCCGCGGGCCACGACCAGCCAGCCGATGCCGGGCACCGCCGCCGACGCGAGGCCGAACACGGCCGCCGCCGCCAGCGCGAGGCGCATCGTGCGGACCCGGCCCAGCCGGTCGGACACCATCGCCCAGCAGACCTGCGCGATGCCGTACCCGAGGAAGTAACCGGCCGCCGCGCGGGAGACCGCCTCGACCGAGGAGTCCAGGTCGGCGGCGATCACCACGAGCATCGGCGCGATCATCAGGCGGTCGAAGGAGCTGGTGAGCGCCGCCACCTGCAGCAGCCGCAAGCGACCGCGCGGCCGCCGGCGGCAGTGGTCCGGGGCTCGGTGCCACCCGGCACGCGGTCATGCCGGGCCGCCGTCCGCCGGTCCGCGCGGTGATGCGCTCGGCGCAGGCGCTCACCATGCCACCGATCCGCGCCGCGTTGTCCTCGTGCAGCTCGGTGAAGAACGCCAGCGAGCACACCACCCGCACCACCTGTCCCACGCTTGTCGAACACCGGCGCGGCGACCCCGCTCTGCGCCATGTCGTACTGCTGGATGCTGGTCGAGTACCCGCGTTCCCGGGTCGCCGCCAGCGCCTCGTGCAGCGCGTCGCGGTCCACAATGGTGTGTGGGGTGAACTGCTTGAGCCCCAGCCGGTCCACGAGCTCGTCGGCCTCCTCGGCCGGCGTCCCGCGTGGTAGGCCTGCATGAGCGCCGGCGCGGAGAACGGGAACCCCTCCCCCACACTGACCGTGACGCGCACGCCCATCTGCCGCTCGGCCTTGACCGTGACGACGTAGCCGCCGGAACCGTCCGGCTCGACCACGAACACCACGAACCCGAGCCGCCGGGCCAGCTCGTCGATCTCCTGCTGCGCCACGGAGTTCGACATCGCGTCGGTGACGCCGGTGAGCGTGAGCAGCTTCGGGCCGAGCATCCAGCCGGAGCGGTCGCCGTTGGAGGTGACCCAGCCGGCGCGCTGCAGCGTGGCCAGGATGTTGTAGCAGGTGCTCCGGTTCAGCCCCAGCTCACCGATCAGGTCCTTGGGCGCCACCGGCAGCGGCCACTGCGCCGCCAGCCGCTCCAGGATCCGCACCGCCGACGACACCGCGGGCACGTCGCTCGCCACTCCGGTTCCCCCTCCTCCGTTCAGCCGTCAGTTCTCCAGGACCGACTCTAGGTCGTGCCGCCCAGCAGGTGGGCGGCGACGAGGTCGAGCGCGCCGGGTGCCTCGAACAGGCTGAAATGCCGGGCGTCCGGCAGCACCCGCAGCGCCGCGCCGGGGATGCCGCCGGCGAGCGCCTCGGCCATCGCGGGCGGGGTGGCGTAGTCGTGCTCGCCGACGACGACGAGCGTGTCCGCGGTGATCGAGGGCAGCAGCGCCGTGCCGTCGAACGCGCCCAGCGCGCGGCAGGCCTGCGCGTGCGCGGCGGAGTCGGTGGCGAGGAAGACGTCCGCGACCCGCTTCACCTCGGCGGGCTCGCGCTCGGCGAAGCCGGGTGAGAACCAGCGGTCCAGCTGGAACTCCAGCTGCTTGGCGCGCGGCTTGGCGATCGCGTCGTCCGCCCGCGTCGGCCCAGGCCGCCGCCTTGTCCGGGCCGTAGTCGGCGGTCGTGTCCGCGAGCACCAGCCGGTCGACGAGGTCCGGCCGGGTGCCGGCGAGCGCGACCGCGACGCAGCCGCCCATCGACATGCCGGCGACCGCCACCGGGCCGTCGTCGAGGTCGTCGAGCAGGGCCGCCGCGTCGTCGGCGAGGTCCTCGACCGTGAACGGCGAACCGTCCCATGTGGACTCGCCGTGGCCGCGGGCGTCCATCGCGACCACCCGGGCACGCGGCTCGCAGCCGCTCGGTGAGCGGCTGCCACAGCTCGCCGGACATGGCGAGGGAATGCAGCAGCAGTACCGTCGTCATCGCGGCGACCTCCGCTCGGCGGCCGTGGCCACCGCGCGGCGGATCTCGGGATACGTGCCGCAGCGGCAGATGTTGCCCTCCAGGTGGTCGGTGATCTCCTGCTCGGTCGGGTGCGGGTTCTCGGCGAGCAGCTCGCGGGACATCAGCACGAAGCCGGGGATGCAGTAGCCGCACTGCGCCGCGTCGCAGTCCACGAAGGACGACACGACGTCGTCGTTCTCGGCGCAGGCCCTCGGCGGTGGTGATCTCCGCGCCGTCGTAGCGGACCGCGAGCGCGAGGCAGCTGGACACGCTCGTCCCGCCGGACAGCACCGTGCAGGCGCCGCACGCGCCGACCCCGCAGCCCTCCCGCACGCTCGTGGTGCCGACCGTCTCGCGCAGCACGTCCAGCAGCAGCGTCTCGTCCTCGACGTCCACGAAGTGCCTGACCCCGTTGACGGTCAGGGTGATCCGGTTCATGACCTCTCCTCCCGCGAGCTCCAGGCCGTGACGATCGCCTCCGGGGTCAGCGGCAGCCGGGTGATCCGCACGCCGATCGCGTCGCGGACCGCGTTCGCGATGGCCGGGGCGACGCCGAGGATTCCCGGTCTCCCCCACGCCCTTCGCGCCGAACGGGCCGTCGTCGTGCGGGCTCTCCACGATGATCGGGGTGAGCCGTCGGGCAGGTCGCGCACGGACGGCAGCTGGTAGTCCAGCAGGGTGCCGTTGACCAGCTGCCCCTGGTCGAACACCAGCTGGTCGAACAGCGCGTGCCCGATGCCCATGATCGCCGCGCCGGTCAGCTGCTGCTCCACGAGCCGCGGGTTGATCGCCTTGCCCACGTCGCCGGCCACCGCGAGGTGCTCGAGGTGCACCCGGCCGGTGGCGGTGTCGACCGCGAGCCGGACGCCGATCGCGCCGGCGAACCAGTGCTCGGTGACCTTCGCCGACCGGCCGGTCTCCTTGTCGTACGGCTGTCCACGTCGACGTGTAGTTCGCCTCGGTGGTCAGCGTGGCGCCGCGCGCGCCGAAGTGGCCGTGGATCAGCTCCGCGACACGGACAGCTCCTGGCCGCCGCCGCGCAGGCCGTCGCGGTCAGCTCCACCTCGCCGCCGGCACGCCGAAGCGCTCGGCGGCGAGGCCGGTCAGCTTGTCCCGCATGGCTTCCGCGACGCGGCGCACGGCGTTGCCGGTGTGGTAGGTCGAGCGGCTGCCCGCGGTGATCGTGTCGTACGGGGTGGCGTCGGTGTCCGCGCGCACCACGTGGATGCGCGCGGAGTCCATGCGCAGCACGTCGGCGGCGATCTGCGCCATGATCGTGTCGCTGCCCTGTCCCATGTCGACGGTCGAGATCAGCAGCGTGGCCGAGTCGTCCTGGTTGAGCTGCAGCACGGCGTTCGCGATCGTCGGCGTCAGCACGGCCTTCACGCCGACCGCGACGCCCGCGGCCGCGGCGGATCCGCCCGGTGCCCCGGTCCAGCGGGTCGAACCAGTCGATCGGCGTGCGCCACCGCGTCGAGGCAGCCGACGAAGTCCGCGCTGTGCATGCGGGTGCCCATCGGCGCCTCGTCGCCCTCGCGCAGCAGGTGGCGGCGGCGGAACTCGTACGGGTCCTCGCCGAGCTCGTGGGCCAGCTCGTCGATCAGCGACTCGTGCGACCAGGTCACCTGCGGCACGCCGAAGCCGCGGAACGGCCCGGCGGACGGCTTGTTGGTGTAGACGCAGCGGGAGCCGCACGCTCGCGTTCGCGATCCGGTACGGGCCGGGCGCCACCATGCCGGACTTGCCGGTGATGCGCGGGCCGACGTCGGCGTAGGCGCCGGTGTCGTAGCGGACGTCGGCGATCGCGGCGACCAGGTTGCCGTCGGCGTCGGCGGTCAGGCTGGACGTGACGGCCGCGCCGTGGCGGGTGGTGAGCAGGAACGCCTCCTCGCGCGACGCGACGATCCGCACCGTGCGCCCGGTGCGTCCAGGCGAGCGCGGCGGCGAGCGGCTCGAGCCGGTCGTACATCTTCGCGCCGAAGCTGCCGCCGAGCGGGCGGGTGGTCACCCGGACCCGGGACAGCGGCAGGTCGAGCAGGTCGGCGACCGTCTGCCGCACGTACGACGGGGTCTGCGTGGTGGTCAGCATCTCCAGCCGGCCGCCGTCGACCCAGGCGATCGTGCACGGCAGCTCGATCGGCACGTGGTGGGTGGGCGGTGCCCAGAACTCGCCGCTGCACCGTGTGCGCGCCGGACGTCGCGGGCGGCCTCGGCGTCGCCGTGGCGCAGGCTGTAGGTGTAGTTGACGTTGGTGTCCCGCACGCCGCGCAGGTGCCGCAGGTCGCCGAACACCGCCGACGGGCGCAGCTCGTCGTGCACGAAGGAGGCTGCCGGCGAGCGCGTCGGTCGAGGTCGTGCACCGGGGTCAGCTCCTCGTACTCGACGTAGACCGCGTCCGCGGCGGCGCGCGCGGTCGGCGAGGTCGGCGCGAGCACCGCGGCCACCGGCTCGCCGACGTAGCGCACCTTGTCGTGCGCGAGCGCGGGCTGGTCGGCGAACGCCGGGCCGGTGAACAGCCGGTCGCCGAGCTGCTTGTGCAGGTCGGCGCCGGTCACCACGGCGTAGACGCCGGGCAGGGCCAGCGCGTCCTCGGTGTGCACGGCCGCGATCCGCGCGTGCGGCGCGGGTGCCGCGGTGCACGGCGACGTGCGCGCCGGTGCCGACGGGCTGGTCGCCGACGTGGGAGACGAGCCCGCGCACCCGGCCGGCCGTGTCGAACCGCGGCCGGCGGCCGCCGACCCAGCCCTCGGTGAGCTCAGCCATCCGGTGCTCCTTCCACGCCGCGCGGACGGCGTCCTCGACGGTCACCCGGGCGAGGCGCCGCTTGTACGGCACGCCGCCGCGCACGTCCGGGATCGGGTCGAGCGCCGGCTCGACGACCTCCAGTGCGGCGTCCACGGCCTGCTGGTCGTCGAGCCCGGTGGCGTCGAACCACACGTGCCGCGGCGTCGGCGCGACCGCGCCGAGTCCGATGTGGACCTCGGTGCCGGTGACCAGCACGGCCGCCGACGCGCACGGCCAGTCGTTCTCGCCCAGCGAGGAGTTCTTCTCGAACCGGTGGCCGGACCCGGCGGGCTGCACGGGGATCCGGATGGCGGACACCAGCTCGCCGGGTCGAGCGCGGTCTCCTGGAAGCCGGTGAAGAACTCGCGGACCGGGATCTCCCGGGTGCCGCGCACCGAGGTGGCCTCGACCGTGGCGCCGAGCACCAGCAGCGCGGTCGGCGGGTCGAGCCGGTAGTCGCCGTGCGCGAGGTTGCCGCCGACGCTCGCGGTGTTGCGCACCCGCGGGTTGGCGACCTGGCGGTAGGCCGCGGCGGCCAGCGGCACGACGCGGCGCGCACCCGCTCGTCGGTCTCCATGCGGCGCACGCGTCACCATCGGCCCGACGGTCACGCCGTGCTCGTCGACGGCGATGTCGGCGCAGCCCCGGCACCGCGCCGAGGTCGACGAAGTTGTCGGCGAACAGGATGCCCTGCTTGACCAGGATCTGGATCGCCGTGCCACCGCCGTAGACCATCGCGTTGTCCAATATGGACAGCAGGTCGGCGGCCTCGGCGAGGGTGGTGGGCCGGTGCAGGAACGGCATCAGCGCCGCCGCCCGAACGCGGCCACCACCAGCGCCACCAGCGACACGGCGGTGGCGCGAGCGCGAGGCGCTGGGTGGCGACGGCGAGCTCGACCACGGGCTCGCGCGTGGCGTCCGGCACCGG
Source organism: uncultured Actinomycetota bacterium (assembly GCA_963841395.1). GTDB lineage: Bacteria > Actinomycetota > Actinomycetes > Mycobacteriales > Pseudonocardiaceae > Actinophytocola. Next base: position 606,917 of record CAWJCX010000048.1, on the reverse strand, counting down.
GCGGGAGGCGGCGCACGGTCTCGCCTCGCGGGCGGGTCTTCGCGGCCGCATGGTCCAGCTCCGCGACCTTGTCCACCGGCGCGCCGCACGCGGTTGCCAGCGCCTTGGCGAACTCCAGCTCCACCTCGCGGCTGCGCCGCCGGATGATCGGCTCGCCCAGCCGGCCGAGCTTGCCCCACAGGGCCAGGTCCATCTCGTAGCCGATGACCGAGTCGTCCCCGTCGGGTCGCACGCTGAGCCGGGCGTCGATCTTGATGGAGCTGCCGAGCCGGCGGTCCTCGCCGGTCAGCACGGCCGTGACCGACTTGCCGTCCGCCTCGTCGGTCACCGACCGGATGTCCGCGGCGAAACCGGCCGAGAAGCGCACGTGGGCGATCTCGTTGACGAGCGTGCCGCGGTAGGTCTTCTCGTCCTCCCGCACCAGTCGCTCGCAGCCCGGGATGCAGCCGCGCATGGTCTCCGGGTCGAAGAACAGCGGGAAGACCTTCTCGGGTGCCGCGGGTACGGAGAACTCGGACGCAAGTTTCATTTTGACCGCCATAGGAGACTTCATGTCCTGTCACAAAGACAATAGACCTTGACTCTCCGGTTTGCCACTCCTAATATCCGCTCCACAGGACATTGTGTGTCACATAGAGGACCAGAGCGTCCCATCTCGGTGTCATGGTGAACTGGGGTCGTCACGGTTGAGGAGTCATCGATGACCGAAGCGCAACAGACGGAGCAGGCCTGGTACCGGTCGCTGGACCGGAAGAACTGGCGCGCGCTCATCGCCGCGAACCTCGGCTGGCTGTTCGACGGCTTCGAGACCTACGCGCTGATCCTCACCGCCGGGGTGGCACTCGCGCAGCTGCACCCGACGGCCGGCGGGCAGACGCCGTTCTACATCGGACTGACGATCGCGATGACGCTGCTGGGCTGGGGTTTCGGCGGCATCCTCGGCGGCATCGCGGCCGACTACCTCGGGCGCCGCAAGGTGCTGCTGATCTCGATCACGCTGTACTCCTTGTTCACCGGCCTGTCGGCGGCCGCGTGGAACTGGGAGTCCTTCCTCGTCCTGCGCCTGCTGACCGGCGTCACGCTCGGGTCCGAGTGGGGCACCGGCACGTCGCTGGTCGCCGAGATGTGGCCGGCGCACGCGCGGGCCAAGGCGGCCGGGCTGATGCAGTGCGGGCTGGGACTGGGCTTCTTCCTGGCGTCCGCGGCGTGGCACTTCATCGCGCCGCTCGGGCCGGGCTCGTGGCGGTACATGTTCCTGCTCGGCGTGCTGCCGGCCCTGTTCGCGCTGTGGCTGCGCCGCGGGGTGCCGGAGTCGGACCGGTGGACGAAGGTGGCCGACCGGCGCGCGGCGCTGCAGTCGCGGGCCGACCTCACCGAGGAGGAGCGGTCCTACACGCGGTTCACGCTGCGCCAGATCCTGGCCGACCCGGGCATGCGGAAGCTGACGATCCTCGGCTCGATCATGTCGACGGTGACCACGCTGGCCTGGTGGGGCATCTCGACGTGGGTGCCGGCCTACGTCGGCAGCGTGGCGGCGAAGGACGGGCACGATCCGCAGAGCTACGCGTCCACGGCCGGCATGATCTACAACGTCGGCGCCATCGCGGGGTACGTCTCGCTGGGGTTCGCCGCGGACCGCTTCGGCCGCAAGCCGACGGTGTTCACCTACTTCGCCGCGTCGCTCGTGATGACACCGGTGCTGTTCCTGTGGACCCACGACCTGACGCTCGTGCTGGCGCTGTGCGCGGTGAACGGGTTCTTCACGCTGGGCCAGTACACCTGGATGCCGGTGTGGCTGCCGGAGTTCTACCCCACCCACCTGCGCGCGACGGGCGCGGCGTTCGTGTTCAACGCGGCGCGGTTCATCGCGTTCCTCGGCCCGCTGCTGGCCGGGTCGATCATCGCGGCGCTGGGCGGCTACGGGACGGCTGCGGCGGTGGTCGGCCTGATCTACATTGTCGGGATGCTGGTGGTTCCGTTCTGCCCCGAGACGAGGGGCCGTCAACTCCCGGAGTAGCCCATGGACACTGCGGTAGCGGCCCTCATCGACGCCGTCAACGCGGGTGACCGCGTCGCGTTCCTCGCGGCGCTGGCCCCGAACGCCACCATGACCGACGACGGCACGCCCCGCGACCTGACGGCGTGGGTCGACCGCGAGATCTTCACGGTCAACGGCCACCTCGACGTCGAGTCCTCGACGGACGAGGGCCGCTCGCTCGTGGCCCGCTACCGCAACGACACGTGGGGCGAGATGCGCACGACGTGGCGGTTCACCGTCGAGAGCGGAAAAGTGAGCCACTTCGACACCGGCCAGGCGCGATGACGACCTACCGGCCCAGCGACTGGAGCGGGCAGGACGGGGCCTACTGGGCCGCGCACGACCTGCGATACGACGCGCTGCTCGGTCCGCTCACCCCGCACTTGCTGGCCGGCGCGGACCTCGGCCCGGAGGACCGGGTGCTCGACGTCGGTTGCGGGTGCGGCAACGCCACCCGGCTCGCCGGGCGGCAGGCGGCCGACGTGCTCGGGGCGGACCTGTCCGAGGCGATGCTCGCCCGCGCCCGGGACCGCACCGCCGACGCCGGCATCACCAACGTCCGCTTCGTCCGGGCCGACGCCCAGCGGGCCGCGTTCGAGCCCGTCGACGTCGTGATCAGCCAGTTCGGCGTGATGTTCTTCGACGACCCCGCCGCCGCGTTCGCCAACCTGCGGCGGGCGGGGCAACGGCTCGCGTTCCTCTGCTGGCAAGGGGTCGACCGCAACGAGAACCGTGCCGTCGTCCGCGAGGCCATCGGCCGGCACGTGACCATCCCGCCGCTGAGCACCACGACCGGCGCGGTCTCCCTGGCCGACCCGGACCGGGTGCGCGAACTCCTTGCCACAGCCGGCTTCCGCGACGTCGAGCTGCACGACGTCCGCGAGCCGCTCGTGCACGGCCGCGACGCCGACGACGCCACCGAGTTCCAGCTCGCCGACCCGACCACCAGCGAATGGCTCGCCGGCGCCGAGCCGGCGGCGGCACGCGAGGCCGCCGACGCACTGCACGCGGCCTACGCCGCCCGGGAGACCCCGGAGGGCGTCCTGCTCGTCGCGGCCGCCTGGCTGGTCACGGCGCGCTGACCGACTCCAGCTCACGCGCCAGCTTCGGCAGCACGGCGCTCGTCCAGCCGCGCGGCATCCGCCGGTACGCCTCCTCGTGCGCCGGGTCGGACAGGTCGAAACCGCCGTGCTCGAGGAACAGCCGGGTGCCGGCGCCCTCGGGTACGAGCCGCCAGGTGAGCGTCCAGCCCATGGTCGACTCCGCGAACGTGTAGCTCAGCAGCCGTTCCGGCTCGACCTCGGTGACGGTGCACGGCTGGACGCCCCACGAGCCCATGTCGAGCGTGAACCGGTGCCCCACGACCGGCGCGATGTCGCCCGCGGCCCACCAGCGCGCGAGCCACGCGGGTTCGGTGAGCGAGCGCCACACCAGCGCGGGCGGGCGCGGCAGGAACTGGTCCACGTGGATGGTGTCAGTCATCTGAGTCCTCCTCGAGTACGTCGGCCAGGGTGCGCAGGCGGTCGCGCCAGTACCGTTCGAACGGGTGCAGCCACTGGCTCACGGCGACCAGGGGCTCGGCGGTCAGGTGGTAGTGCCGCTCGCGGCCGCGCACCTCCTCGCGGACCAGCCGGGCGCGGCGCAGCACCTGCAGGTGCTCGGACACCGCCGGCCGGCTCAGGTCGAACTCCGCCGCGAGCGAACCGGCGGTCATCGACCCGGCGCGCAACAGCTCCAGCAGCCTGCGGCGAACCGGGTTGGCCATGGCGGTGAACAGCACGTCGTCGACCACGGCGCCAAACATATGTCGGAGATCTCCGACATGTCAACTATCTCCGACACGTTTGTTAGGAACTCCCGAGGGTGGGTAGCCCGTTGTACGGATTGCGAAGAAAGGACGGGCCCATGCCCATGCTCAAGAAGCTCACCGCCCTGGCCGGGACCGCTGCCGCGGCCCGCGCGTACGTCCGCAAGAACCCGGACAAGGTCAACAAGATGGCCGCGAAGGCCGGTGCGTTCGTCGACAAGCGGACCAAGGGCAAGTACCACGGCCAGATCGACAGCGCCGTGCACAAGGTGCACAACGCCACGGCCAACAAGCCGCGCTGATCCGGTGCCGGTCGCGGCGTACGACGAGATCGCCGACTGGTACGAGGAACATGTGGGAACCCGCCCGGACGATCCGCTGGATCTCGGGCGGGTCCTGCGTGAGCTGCTCGGCCCGGGCGCCGGCCCGTGCCTGGAGGTCGGCTGCGGCACCGGCATGCACGCCGCCCGGGTCCGTGCGCTCGGCTGGACCCCGGTCGGGGTGGACCTCTCCGCCGGCATGCTGCGCCACGGCGCGCCGCGCCTGCCCGCCGCCCGCGCCGACGCGACCCGGCTGCCGGTCCGCTCGGCGTCGGTCCCCGCGGTGCTGTCCGCGATGGTGCACACCGACATGCCCGCCTACCGCGCGGTCGTCCACGAGGCCGCCCGGGTGCTGGCTCCCGGCGGCGCGCTCGTGCACCTCGGCGTGCACCCCTGCTTCTGCGGCGGCTTCGCCGACCGCCGCGACGAGTCGGCCGTGCTGATCCGGCCCGGCTACCTCGACGGCCACTGGACGAAGGACTCGTGGACCGACCAGGGCCTGCGGGACAAGGTCGGCGCGTCGCACCGGCCGCTGCCCGAGCTGCTCGACATGTTCACCGCTGCCGGCCTGCGGCTCGAGCGGTTCGCCGAGGGTGGCCGCCCGACGCCCACCGTGCTCGGGGTGCGCGCGGTCAGGGACTGACCGCCACCCGCACGTCGTAGGGCGAGTCCGGGTCCAGGATCGAGTGCTCGGTGACCGCCGCGCGGTACAGCCGCAGCCGCGCGTCGCCGGTGACGCGGTCCGAACCCCACTCCGCCATCCCCTGCCGCACCGACGCCCGCGAGAACACCGCCATCCCGCGGTCGATCTCGGCCGGGTCCACCACCTGCGCGGCCGTGGCGGTCAGGTAGACCGCCTGCCCGGTGTTCGGCGCGGCCGTCGAGTCGAAGACGACCATGCCGAGCTCCGCCCGCGCGGCGACGTTGCGCGAGTGCCGCGCGTCGGGGTAGGACACCCAGAAGATCTCCCGGTAGGCCTCGTGGGCGAACCACACCGGCGACGCCCACGGCGTTCCGTCGGCGTCCGCGGTCGCGAGGACGACGTAGGAGTTGCCGTCCAGGACCTCGCGCGCGATGTCGTCGTTCGTCATGACCGGGCAGCATATTTCACACCTGGTGCCCGGGCCGGAAACCGTCCTACACTGCCTCGCCCCATCCCGGGAGAGGAGATCCCTGTGATCCGGAAGGTCGCCACCGCCGTGGTGGTCGCGGCGCTCGCGTCGGCCGTGCTGTCCGCGAGCGCCACCAGCGCCAGCGCGGACCGGCACGACTCGACGCACGGCCCCTGCCAGTACACGAAGACCCCCGACGAGCCGGCCGCCCGGCCGGTGCCGCTGCCGCCCGATCCACATCGGACGCCCAGCCACGGCACGGTCCGCGTGGACGTGAAGACCAACCAGGGCCCGCTGCCGCTGTCGCTCGACCGCGAGATCGCGCCGTGCACGGTGCAGAGCTTCATCCATCTGGCCAAGCACCGCTTCTACGACCGCACCACGTGCCACCGGCTGACGACGTACCCGACGCTGCAGGTGCTGCAGTGCGGCGACCCGACCGGCACCGGCGAGGGCGGGCCGGGCTACTCGTACAAGGACGAGCTGCCCGTCGGCCTGGACCCCGCGCCGACCGACCCGACCGGGGTGCGCAAGATCTACCCGCGCGGCGCCCTGGCCATGGCCAACGCCGGCCCGAACACCAACGGCAGCCAGTTCTTCCTCGTGTACGGCGCGGCCTACCTGCGGCCGGACTACACGATCTTCGGCACCATCGGTGACGCCGGACTGGACACGGTGGACAAGGTGGCCGCCGGCGGCGTCATGCCGACCCCGGAGGACCCGGCCCCGCTCGACGGCCCGCCCGGCCATTCCCGCTGACCTGCTCAAGGTGAAGGTCAAGCACTAGCGGAAGTCGTCCGCGTGCTCGTTCGCCCACTCGGCGAACGAGCGCGCGGCCGTCCCGGTGACCTTCTCCACCGTATCGGTCACCGGCTCCGGCTCGGTCACGATGCGCGCCCAGTGCGCGAGCCCGCTGTCGACGAACTCGGGCGACCAGCCCAGCTCCCGCATCCGCGCCCGACCGTCCTCTTCGGACAGCTCCACCCAGCGGACCTGCCGGCCGACCGCCTCGCCGATCAGCCGCACCTGCTCGGTCTGCGTCACGACCGACGGCCCCGTCAGCTCGTACGCCGCGCCGGCGTGCCCCTCCTCGGTCAGTGCCCGGGCGGCCACCGCGGCGATGTCCGCCTCGTGGATCAGCGACCGGCCCGCCCCGCCGTACACCCAGTGCACGGTCCCGCTCGCGCGGATCTCCTCGGCCCAGCCGAGTGTGTTGGTCGCGAACCCGCCCGCCCGCAGGAACGTCCACTCCAGACCGGTCCGCCGGATCAGCCACTCGAGCCGGCCGTGGAACAAGCCCGTCGGCGGCTCACCGGCCGGATCGGAGTCCGGCGCGCCCAGTGCCGAGAGGAACACCACGCGGCGCGCGTGCCGGGCGATCGCGTCCACGACGGGCCCGGCGTCCTCGGTCGAGTAGGCCGGCCAGAGCAGGAACACCGCGTCGGCACCCGCGAACGCCGTGTCCAGCGTCGCCGGGTCGAGCAGGTCGGCACGGACGGCGTCGACCCCCGCGGGCAGCCGGGCCGCGGCCGGGTCGCGGGTCAGCACCCGCACGGTGGCACCGGTGGCGGCCAGCATGGGCACGAGGTTGCGGCCCACGTTTCCCGTGGCGCCGGTCACCGCAATCGTCTTCGAAGCCATGCCGTGACGCTAGGACCTCGACCAAGCTGGAGGTCAAGCCGGCTTGTCAGTCCACTACGGACAGACGAACGCCGGTGCCGAGACCCGGCACCGGCGTTCGCGTGAGCACACCGCGCGTCAAGACGCTCGTTCGAGGACCGCGAAGTTCAGCTGGCCCTCGTCATCCTGTTGCACGTCAAGCACTTTGTCCGACAGGTAGTCGGCCGCCTGCTCCTCCAGGAACACGTGCGCACCGGCATCCGCCGTGACCACGTGGTCTCCGTCGACCGGCGCCGACGCCACGGTCAGCGCGAGCGCGGCCTGCGAGTCCGTCTGCGTCTGCATCGAGAACCGCAGCCCACCCTGGTCGTCGATACCACCCTGAGCGGTCAGCGCCGTGATCGCTTCGGCTGCCGCTTCCGTAACCGCCAACATGTTGGCTCCTTCCTTCGACGGCGTGCGCATCCCACGTTAGGCGTCACGTCGTGTGCTCGCCGCGTAACCCCGGTACGCGGTGGCCCTCGTCACGGTAAAGTCCCCGGTCACACGCGGGTTTCCGAGTTCAAGATTGTGGGTAGAAACGCACTATGAGCGGACCTGGGGACGGGAGTCCTGACGAGATCGAGTTGCGACTGGGCGCGGAGCTCACCAACCTGCCCATCATCCGATCGCTGACGTCGAGCATCGCCATGCGTGCCGACTTCGACCTCGACGCGATCGCCGACCTCAAGCTGGCCGTCGACGAGGCCTGCTCGACCCTGATCACCCGCGGCGCTCCCGACGCCACGTTGCGGTGCACGTTCCACGTGCGCAAGGACGAGATCCGGTTCGTCGTGGGCATCCGCTCGACCAGCGACGCCAAGCCGAGCAACGACTCGTTCGGCTGGCGGGTGCTGACCACGCTCACCGACCACGCGAACTGCTGGGTGGAGCCCGACGGCGGGCAGCACCTCGTCCAGATCGAGCTGGCCAAGCGCCGTGCGGACGGTCCAGCGTGACCAATACACAGAGTTCGCAGGCCGGCGGCCGGGAAAACTCGGACACAGGCTACGAACATCTGGCGCCACTGTTCGACGAGATGGCGGCGCTCGAGGAGAACGACCCGAACCGGGCGGAGCTGCGGAACAAGCTGGTCACCGGGCACCTGCCGCTGGCCGAGCACATCGCGGCGCGGTTCTCCAACCGCGGTGTGCCGCGCGAGGACCTCGTGCAGGTCGCGACGCTCGGCCTGATCAACGCGGTCGACCGCTTCCAGCCCGACCGGGGCACGGACTTCCTGTCGTTCGCGGTGCCCACCGTGATGGGCGAGGTCCGCCGCCACTTCCGCGATGCGAGCTGGTCGATGCACGTGCCGCGGCGACTCAAGGAGCTGAACCTCGCGATCAACGCGGCCAGCGCCGAGCTGTCGCAGCGCCTCGGCCGCGCGCCGACCCCGTCGGAGCTGGCCAAACACCTCGACCTCAACCAGGAGCAGGTGTACGAGGGCCTCGAGGCGGGCAACGCGTACCACTCGATGTCCCTCGACGAGGCCCTGTCGCCGGACGCCGACTCGGACGCCCTCGGCGAGACCCTCGGCGAGACGGACACGGCACTCGACGGCGTCGACGACTACGAGTCGCTGCGCCCGCTGATCGAGCGCCTGCCCGAGCGCGAGCGGATGATCCTGACCCTGCGGTTCTTCCGGCACATGACCCAGACCCAGATCGCGGACCGGATCGGCATCTCGCAGATGCACGTGTCGCGCCTGCTGGCGCGCACGCTGGAGCAACTGCGCCAGGGCATGCTCGAAGACGAGGACGAGGAGTAGGCCCTGATGGCGCGCGACGCCCTCGCGGCCGCGCGCCATCCCCGTAAACCGTGTACTACCGGCACATTCCGGATACCCACCCGCGCGTCACACCACACCACGCCCGGGGTTCGGGCTGGTCAGCAGTTGCTGGGCGCGCGGGTGCGGCTCGCCGCCTTCCTGGCCGTCGCGCTCTCCTGCGCCGCGCGGTCCTCCGCGGCCCGCGCCGACGCCACCCGCTCCGCGGCGGGCTCCGGATCCGCCGAGTCGCGGGTCTGTTTGGCCGCCAAGGTCGTGCGCAGGGCCGTGACCAGGTCCGCCGCGCCCGTCTGCTGGGCCACGATCGTCGGCTGGACCAGCTCGTTGCCGTCGATCTTGGCCTGGACCAGCTCCTGCAGCGCCTCGCGGTAGCGGTCGGTGTAGCGGTCCGGTGTGAACCGCTCGCTCATGGCGTCGATCAGCAGCGTCGCCTCGCGCAGCTCCGACGGCGCGATCGTCACGTCCTGGTGCAGGAACGGGAACTCCGGCGTGCGGATCTCGTCCGGCCACAGCATCGTCTCCAGCACGATCACCCGCTCGCGGATCCGCAGCATGGCCGAGCGACTCCCGGCCGCGCAGCGCGACCTTCACGATCGCCACCCGGCCCGACTGCGCCAGCGCCTCGCTGAACAGCACGTACGACTTCGTGCCCGCCGGCTCCGGCTCCAGGTGGTAGCTCCGCGCGAAGTAGATCGGGTCGATCTCCTCCAGCGGCGCGAACGCCTGCACGTCGATCGCCCGCGACGTGGGCAGCGGTAACCGCGCGAAGTCCTCGTCGGTGAGCACGACCGTCTCGCCGCCCGGCAGCACGTAGCCGCGCGCCACCTCCTCCGCCTGCAGCGTCTTGCCGTCGACCTCGCAGACCTTGCGGTGCCGGACCCGGCCCCCGTCGGTCACGTGCACGTGATGCAGGCCGGTGGTCTGCTCCTCCGTTGCCCCGTAGGCGCGCACCGGTATCTCGGCCGCACCAAGCCGGATGGTGCCGGTCCAGACGCTTCGCATGTGTTCCTCCCCGATCGGCGACCAGCCAGCCTATCGACGCTCATGGCCTGGTCACAGGGCCGAACGGGTGGTTATTCGAACAGGTGTTCACCCTCGGCGAGGGCGTCCGCGGCGTGCCCGGTGGCGCGTGCGGCGGCCCGCAGGATCTCGGCCAGCGCGGCCCGGTCGGCGACCGGCGCGGCGTCCGACCTGGCGCGCGATCCGCTCCAGCGTCGACGGCGATGTGCCGCTGGCCCGGACACGAGCTGGCCGACGACCTGAGCGAGGTCGTCCGGCGGCTCCGGGTCGGCCGCGAGCTCGGCGGCGCAGGACTCGAGGTGCGACGTCAGCACCGTGGCCGGGAGGATCAGCTCGCGACCCGCCACCTCGGCACCGCCCTCCGGCTCGGGGACGAGAACATGCTGCCACTCGCCCGGCGCGAACACCGGGCGACACTCCGGCTCGACCTCGGCGGCCGGAAACCCGGTCCACTCCACACCGTCCGGCTGACAGGATCGATTGCCGTGGACATCTTCCTGGAGACCGGCCGGCTCGTGCTGCGCCGGTTCACCGCGGCCGATGCCGACCTGCTCGTCGAGCTCGACAGCGACCCGGAGGTCATGCGCCACCTCACCGGCGCGGCCGACGAAGCGCGCGCGGATCATGACGAACGCGTCCTGCCGTCGATCCTCCGCCGGCTACGAACGCCCGCCCGGCCTCGGCTGCGTTCGCCGCGCACGCCACGGCCGGACGTGCGAGTTCCTCGGCTGGATCGGGCTGCGGCCCGACGACGACCGGCCGGACGCGGCCGAGCTCGGCTACCGGCTGCGCCGCGCCGCCTGGGGCCACGGGTACGCGACCGAGGGAGCGCGGGCGCTGGTGGCCCACGCGTTCACGCGGACGCCGGTCACCCTGGTCCACGCCGAGACGATGGCCGTCAACACCGCCTCGCGGCGGGTGATGGAGAAGGTCGGGCTGCGCTACGAGTCCACGTTCTTCGAGAACTGGGCCCACCCGCTGCCCGGTGCCGAGCTCGGCGACGTGCGGTACGTGCTCGACCGCGCCGCGTGGCACGCCGCAAGTCAGCGCAAGTACTTGCAAGACTTGTCGTAGAGTTGCGGACATGGCGCAACGACGGCTGTCCGAGGTAGCCCAGAAGGTCGGTGTCAGCGAGGCGACCGTGAGCCGGGTGCTCAACGGCAAACCGGGCGTCTCCGAGGCGACCCGCCAGGCCGTGCTCACCGCGCTGGACGTGCTCGGCTACGAACGCCCGACGCAGCTGCGCGGCGAGCGGGCCCGGCTCGTCGGCCTGGTGCTGCCCGAGCTGCAGAACCCGATCTTCCCCGCGCTCGCCGACGTGGTCGGCAGCGCGCTGGCGCAGCAGGGCTTCACGCCGGTGCTGTGCACCTGCACCGGCGGTGTGTCCGAGCCGGACTACGTCGAGCTGCTGCTCGCCCAGCAGGTCTCCGGCGTCGTGTTCGCCGGCGGCAGCCACGCCGAGGCCGACGCGCCACACGAGCACCACTACGCGCTGGCCAGGCGCAGCCTGCCGGTCGTGCTGGTCAACGCGTCGATCGACCTCGACTACCCGGTGGTCTCCTGCGACGACGCGGTCGCCGTCGAGCAGGCGTTCGGCCACCTCGTCGCGCTCGGCCACGAGCAGATCGGCATGGTCCTCGGCCCGCGCGACCACATTCCCTCGCAGCGCAAGATGACCGCGTTCCTGGCGTGCGCCGAGCGGATCGGGCTCCCGGTCGACGAGCACAACGTGGGCCACACGATGTTCTCCGTCGAGGGCGGCCAGGCGGTCGGCACGCGCCTCGTGCAGAACGGCGTGACCGGGCTGATCTGCGCGAGCGACCCGCTCGCGCTCGGCGTGATCCGCGCGGTCCGCCGCATGGGCCTGCGCACGCCGGAGGACGTCTCGGTGATCGGCTACGACGACTCCTCGCTCATGACCTGCACCGATCCGCCGCTGACCACGGTCCGCCAGCCCATCGAGGCGATGGGCCGGGCCGCGGTCGAGCTGCTCGCCAACCAGATCGCGGGCATCGAGGTCTCCATGGAGGAGCTGCTCTTCGAGCCCGAGCTGGTCGTGCGCGCGTCCGCCGCGCCCGCGCCGTCCCGCCGGCACAGCCTGGCCTGACCGAACCGCTCCGACAAGCGCCCCGACGAACGCCCCGGCGAGCCCGCCGGGGCGTTCGCATGCGTGCCCGAAACGCCCGATGCCGAGCCGGTCACGGTCTTACATCACGTCAGAGTCGAGTATTTTCAAAACTCTGTCGGAGTATTGCGGCTGATCGTCGAGAGTCCTATGGTGTGGGTCACAGAATTTCACCGTCCCCCACGCAAGGGTTGATCGACGATGAGCACACCCATCCCGCGCAGATCCTTGGCCCTGGTGCTGGCGGCCGGTCTCGGCCTGGCCGCCACGGCCTGCGGCAACTCCGACGACACGAGCGACTCCGGCGCCGGCGGCAAGGTCAGCATCACGGTCAACGGCCAGCCTCCGAAGACCCAGCCGTTCGAGCGCAAGATCTTCGACGAGGACGTCGCCGCGTTCGAGAAGTCCCACCCGAACATCGACATCCAGCCCCGCGAGGGGTTCATGGACCCGAAGACGTTCGCGTCCAAGCTCGCCGGCGGCCAGCTCGAGGACGTCTTCTACGTCTACCTGACCGACCCGGCGAACCTCATCGCCCGCCACCAGGCCGCGGACATCACCGACTACCTCAAGGACGTCCCGTACGTCGAGGACGTCCAGCCCGAGCTCAAGGACATCTTCACCGACGACGACGGCCGCGTGTACGGCCTGCCGACGGCGAACTACTCGATGGGCCTGCTGTACAACCGCAAGCTGTTCACCCAGGCCGGCCTGAACCCCGACCAGCCACCGTCCACCTGGGACGAGGTGCGGGCGGCGGCGAAGAAGATCACCGCGCTCGGCAAGAACACCGTCGGGTTCGCCGAGTACAGCAAGAACAACCAGGGCGGCTGGCACTTCACCACCTGGATGTACTCGGTGGGCGGTGACGTCGCGAAGAAGGACGGCGACACCTGGAAGGCCGACTTCGACAACGACAAGGGCCGCCAGGTCGCCGAGACGCTGCACGCGATGCGCTGGGACGACAACACCATGGGCCAGAAGCAGCTCCTGGTGATCGAGGACGTGCAGCGGATGATGGGCGCCGGCCAGCTCGGCATGTACCTCGCCGCGCCGGACAACGTGCCCACGCTGGTCAACCAGTTCAAGGGCGACTACGCCGACTACGGCCTCGCGCCGATGCCGGGCGGCAACGGCACGCTGATCGGCGGCGAGGGCTACATGCTCAACCCGAAGTCCTCGCCGGACAAGATCAAGGCCGGCCTGCAGTGGATCCAGTGGAAGTACCTCAACCCGGACCGCATGGACTCGAACCTCAAGCGCTACGCCGACCAGGAGCAGCCGATCGGCCTGCCCGCCTCGCCCGCGGCCGACATCTGGACCGGCTCGGTGCGCGACAAGCAGGAGGCGCTGAAGGAGAAGTACGCGACGGTCCCGGTCGAGAACTACCAGTCCTTCGTGGACGGTCTGGCCGACCTCGACAAGAAGATCGAGCCGCCCAACGCCCAGCAGGTCTACGCCGCGCTGGACAACGTGATGCAGGGCGTGCTGACCAACCGGGACGCCGACATCGACAAGCTGCTCGCCGACGCGGCGGGCAAGGTCGACACGGCACTCGCGCAGGTCAAGTAGGTCTGGTCCGGCCGGGGAGCGCGACCCGTTCCCCGGCCGGATCCCCCACCCGGAGAGGCTCGATGTCCACCACCGCCAGCCCGGACGTGCTCGCGCCGGCCGAGTTGCCCCCGGTCCGCGCGAGCCGCGGCCCGGTCACCGGCCGGCTCCGCCGCAGGATCACCGACAACCTCACCGCGTACGGGTTCCTCTGCGCCGCCCTGGTGTGCTTCGCGCTGTTCTCCTGGTACCCGATAATCCGCGGCGTCCTGCTGAGCTTCCAGCAGGTCAACTTCGTCACCGACCCGGTGTGGGTCGGCTGGCAGAACTTCGCCACCCTGTTCGCCGACCCGCTGTTCGGCATCGCGTGGCGCAACACGCTGCTGTTCACCGGGCTCGCGCTGGTCATCGGCTTCGCGATCCCGTTCGCGGTGGCGATCGTGCTGAACGAGCTGCGGCACGCGAAGGCGTACTTCCGGATGGTCGTCTACCTGCCGGTGATGCTGCCGCCGGTGGTCGTGGCGATCCTCTGGAAGTGGTTCTACGACCCGGGTCCGGGCCTGTTCAACAGCATCCTGCGCGGGGTCGGCCTGCCCGGTCTCGCGTGGCTCGACTCGACCGACACGTCGATGCTGTCGCTGGTGCTGGTCGCCACCTGGGCGGCCATGGGCTCGGCCACGCTGATCTACCTCGCGGCGCTGGCGACGATCCCCGGCGAGCTTTACGAGGCGGCCGAGCTGGACGGAGCGAACGTCTGGCAGCGGCTGCGCCACGTGACCATCCCGCAGACCCGGTTCGTGCTGCTGGTCATGCTGCTGATGCAGATCGTCGCCACCATGCAGGTGTTCACCGAGCCGTACGTGATGACCGGCGGCGGGCCGGAGGACTCCACGGTCACCGTGCTCCTGCTGCTGTACCGCTACGCGTTCACCTACAACGACTTCGGCACGGCCAGCGCGATGAGCCTGCTGCTGTTCGTGTTCCTCGGCGGGTTCTCCGCGCTGTACCTGAAGCTGACAAGGAGCGGGGGCTGACGCATGACACCTCAGACCGCGGGCTCGCCAACCGCACCTCAGGGGAACGTGACGCAACCCAGCCACAAGTACGTGCCCCCGGCGATGAATGAAGAGAACGTGACCAAACGTAAGAATCGCGGGGAGGCGGAACGGTCCCGGACGTTGCTGTCGCCGTGGACCCTGCGGTCCGCCCGTGGCCGGATCGGCTACTGGCTGGTCTTCGTGGTCGTGTTCGCGCTCTTCACGCTCGCGTTCGTGGTGCCGCTGGTCTGGATGCTGCTCGGCGCCATGAAGACCGCGCCCGAGCTCGCCAGCACCCCACCGACAATCCTGCCCGACCACTTCGGCGCAGGGTCCTATGTGGAGGCGTGGAACTTCATGGAGCTGGCCGGGTACTTCAAGAACACCGTCATCGTGGCCGCCGGCGCCTGGCTGCTGCAGCTCGCGGTCATCGTGCCGGCCGCCTACGCGCTGTCGAAGCTGCGCCCGGTGCTCGGCACGTGGGTGCTCGGACTGATGCTGGCCACGCTCATGCTGCCGGCGTCCGCGCTGCTGGTGCCCACCTACCTGACGATCACCGACGTGCCGATCGTCGGGGTGAACCTGATCAACGACCCGGCCGCGATCTGGCTGCCCGCGGCCGCGAACGCGTTCAACCTGTACCTGCTGAAGCGGTTCTTCGACCAGATCCCCACCGAGCTGCTCGACGCGGCGCGCATCGACGGCGCCGGCACCGTCACCACCCTGGTGCGGATCGTGCTGCCGCTGTCGCGGCCGATCATCGCGGTGGTCTCGATCTTCGCGATCGTCGCCGCGTGGAAGGACTTCATCTGGCCGCTGCTGGTCCTGCAGGACCCGGGCATCCAGACGCTGTCCGTGGCGCTGCAGCGGTTCGAGCCGGACACCCCGATCAACCTGATGCTCGCCGGACTGGTGATCGCGAGCGTGCCGATGGTGGTGGCCTTCCTGATCTTCCAACGTCAGATCCTCGCCGGGCTCACGGCGGGCAGTCTCAAGGGGTGATTCGGTGACAGATTCGGTGACAGAACAGAACTGGTGGCGCGGCGCGGCGATCTACCAGGTGTACGTGCGCAGCTTCGCCGACGGCGACGGCGACGGCACGGGCGACCTGGCCGGCGTCCGGGCGAAGCTGCCGTACCTGGCCGACCTCGGCATCGACGCGATCTGGTTCAACCCGTGGTACCCGTCGCCGATGGACGACGGCGGCTACGACGTGGCCGACTACCGCGACATCGAGCCGGCGTTCGGTTCCCTTGCCGAGGCGGAGAAGCTGATCGAGGAGGCGCACACCCTCGGCATCAGGATCATCATCGACATCGTCCCGAACCACTGCTCGGACGTGCACCCGTGGTTCACCGCGGCACTCGCCGCGGGCCCGGACTCCCTGGAACGGGAACGGTTCTGGTTCCGGCGCGGCCGCGGCGCGCACGGCGAGCTGCCGCCGAACAACTGGCAGTCCCGCTTCGGCGGCCCGGCGTGGACCCGGGTCACCGAGCCGGACGGCTCACCGGGCGAGTGGTTCCTGCACCTGTACAGCTCGCGCCAGCCGGACCTGAACTGGACGAACCCCGAGGTGGCCGAGGAGTTCGAGGACATCCTGCGGTTCTGGTTCAACCGCGGCGTGGACGGGTTCCGCATCGACGTCGCCGACGGCCTGGTGAAGGCCGACGGGCTGCCCGACGCTCCGACCCCGCTCGCCGGGCAGCTGCCCTTCTCCGACCTCGACGGCGTGCACGAGATCTACCGCACCTGGCGGCGCATCGCCGACGGCTACCCCGACCAGCGGGTGTTCGTCGGCGAGATGTGGCTGCCCGACCCCGAGCGGTTCGCCATGTACCTGCGCCCGGACGAGCTGCACTCGGCGTTCAACTTCGACTTCCTGTCCTGCCCGTGGGACGCGGACCGGCTGCGGTCCGTTGTGGACGCGACGCTGGCCGCGCACGCGCCGGTGCGCGCACCGGCCACCTGGGTGCTGTCCAACCACGACGTCACCCGGCACGTGACGCGCTACGGCCGGGCGGACACGTCGTTCTCCTTCGCCGACCGCCAGCACCTCGCGCCGACCGACCGCGACCTCGGCACCCGGCGGGCCCGCGCCGCGGCGTTGCTGACGCTGGCGCTGCCCGGCGGGGTCTACATCTACCAGGGCGAGGAGCTCGGTCTGTCCGAAGTGGAGGATCTGCCGGACGAGGTGCGGCAGGACCCGGTGTTCGCGCGGACCGCGGGCGCCGACATCGGCCGGGACGGCTGCCGCGTGCCGCTGCCGTGGTCGGGTGACGCGCCGCCGTTCGGTTTCAACACCACCGGCACCGCGCCGTGGCTGCCCCAGCCCGCGGCGTGGGCGGACTTCACCGTGGAGCGGCTCACCGACGACCCGGAGTCCATGCTCGAGCTGTACCGCCGCGCGCTGCGGCTGCGCGGCGACGACCCGGCGCTGGGCGACGGAACGCTGACCTGGCTGGACGGCCGGCCCGGGGTGCTCGCGTTCGCGCGGTCGGCGACGTTCGCGTGCGTGGTGAACCTGTCCGCGGCACCGGTCGAGCTGCCGCCGCACCGCGAGGTGCTGCTGTCGAGCGGCCCGCTCGCGGACACGCTCCCGCCGGACACGACGGTCTGGCTGCGGATGTGACACGCTGAGCGGGTGGCGCTGATCCTGGTGACGGGCATGTCCGGCACGGGGAAGTCGACGGTGCTGAACCGGTTGGCACAGCGGGGATATCGCGTGGTGGACACCGACGTCGGCGGGTGGATCGCGGACGTTCCACAGCCCGGCGGCGGCGTGGAACCGATGTGGCGCGAGGACCGGATCGACACGCTGCTCGCCGAGCACGAGCGGTCGGGTGCGCCGCTGTTCGTCGCGGGCACGGTGTGGAACCAGCGCGCGTTCTACCCCCGGTTCGACGAGATCGTCCTGCTCAGCGCGCCGCTGCCGGTGATGCTCGAGCGCATCGCCACGCGCGAGGACAACCCCTTCGGCAGGACCGCCACGGAACGCGCCCGCATCGTGGCGGACACCGCCGAGGTCGAGCCACTGCTGCGCGCCTCGGCCACAGTCGAGATCGACACCCGCACCCCGCTCGACGCGGTGGTGGACCAGCTGGCAGCCCTGACCGCCTAGTGCACCACGCCCGTCAATAGTCCGATGTAGACAGCCGGCCGCATCCGTGCCGATGTCCACAGTAATCCATTCGGCGGATCTCAACGCCGCGTCGACTTGCTACGGTTTCGACGGAAATTCTGGTCGCGGCCTGGGGGCCGCTCTCGGGGGCCGGGTTTCCCCAACGGAGATTCTGGGGAGAATTCATGATCCGTGTCCTGAAGACTTTGGCGATCGTGCTCGCCCTGGTCGGGTCGTTGCTGGTGTCCAGTGGCGGTGCCGCGAGCGCCGACCCGTACTGGCAGCCGGTCGTGGCGACCCCCAGCTTTCACTGCACCGACATCGCGCATCCGAGCCTCTACGTCATCGTGTCGTCGTGCGTGGTCGTCAACGGCACCGCGACGCAGGCCGTGGCGATCGTCGGAAACTACAGCTCGACGGCGATTTCCCTCTCGGCACCGCACGTGGCGCTCTATGTGAACGGGCCCATCACCTACGACCGGAACTGTCTGGCCAGCACCCTCAGCGCCGGCTACACGAGGGCCTGCTTCGCGCCGACGCAGGTGCGACCGTGCTCCGCGGTCATGACGGCGTGGACGAATGTCATCGCCGCGGGTCACAGCTTCGCGATCTGGTCGCCGGACCGGAAGATGTGTACCTGACCAGGCCGCTGTCCGGGCCGGTCAACCAGAGTCGGTTGCCCGGCCCGGTCAGCTAACGCACCACGCCCGTCAGTCGCCGGACCGCGGCCGCCGGGTCACTTGCCGCCAGCAGGTCGGCGCCGACCACGCAGCCCGTGAAACCCAGCTCCGCCAACCGTTCGACGTCCGCGCGGTCGCGGGGACCGTCCTCGAGGACGGCCGGCACGGGGACGCGGGGGCCCGGGTGCCCGAGCCCGAGCACCTCCGCGCCCGCGTCCAGCGCGCGGGCCACGTCCGCCTCGCCGGCCGCCGACACGAGCGTGTCGAGGCCCAGACCCTCCGCGACCGCGAGGATGTCGGCCAGCTCCGCGTCGTCCACCGCCGCGACGACCACCCGCACCGCGTCCGCGCCGCACGCGTAGGCCATGTCGACCTGCCGCACGTCGACCACGACGTCGGAGAACAGCACGGGAACGTCGACCTCGGCGGCCACCCGGCGCACCAGGTCCGGGCCGCCGCCGAACAGCACCTCGTCGGCGGGCACGGACACCGCGGCCGCGCCGCCCGCCTCGTACGCCGCCGCCGCGTGCCACGCAGACGGCGCGACCGACGCGACGATGCCGACCTCGTCACCGCTGACCGCCGCGGTGAACAGCCCCGGCCGCACCGGCCGGTGCCGCTCGACGCGAGGCGCCGGGGGCCCCGGCGGCAACGCCCACAGCTCGCGCTTGTGGGCGACGATCCGCGCGAGGTCCACGACTACGCCCCGGTGATCCGGAAGTCCACGCCGGGACGCAGGCCACTGGCCGTGCCCAGCCGGGCGGCGAGGAGCGTGATCGTGCCCGGCGGCACCGGCGAGCGCACCTCCACGGCCGACCCGGGCCGCAGCATCGGGCCGAGCAGGTCGGCCGCACCCATGATGTGCCGCAGGTCCGCCGCCCCGTCCGGGCCGATCGGCACCGGCACGCAGAGCACGTAGGAGTCCAGGCCCGCGAGCAGGCTCGGGTCCGAGGTCGCCTCGAACCAGTCGGCGATGGCCTCGAGCGCGTCGGTGGAGATGCTCGCGACGTAGGACTCCCCCACCCGCAACGCGGCGATCTTGGCCCGGTCGGTGTCGAGGCCCGTGGTCAGCAGGCCCGCGTCCGCCAGCGACAGGGCGAGCGGCAGACCCGTGTCCCCCAGCCCGACGACGCCTACCGTCGCCGCCTCGGTCCGGGCCCGCTCGCTGAACGTCGCCGTCATCGCGCCTCCTCCGGTCGTCTTAGACCAAGGGTCGGCACTAGCGGTCGAGTGCCGCTCAAGGCGGGCTGGAAGCCGGCTCACGGCGCGTTGACGTCGGCCCGGCAAGCCATGACGAGCAGCCGGCCGGCAGCGTGGGATGCACCACGCTGCCGGCCGGCGGTCGTACCGCTCAGAAGCCGGCGGTGATCCGGCTGAACTCCCAGTCGGGCTGGTCGATGCCGCTGCAGTTGGACACCACGCCACCACCCGGGCAGCCGCGGTCGCGGTTCACCGCCCAGAACGCGAGCCGGCCGAGGCCGTTGGACCGCGCCCACGAGGTGATCTGCGACCACCCGTCCAGCGAGGTCATCTCCTGCTGGTCGGACAGGCCGTTCATGCCCGAGATGCCGACGTGCGCGAACGCCTCGGCGTCCGACCAGCCGAACGCCGACTTCAGCCGGTCCTTCAGGCCCGTGGCCGCGTTCTGCGTGTCGGCGACGATGTTCGCGCTGCCGAAGTCGAACGGCATGATCGTGAACACGTCGATGTTCGCGCCGAGCGCCGCGGCCTGGTCGACCAGCCGGCCGCCGTAGTAGTTCGGGCCGGTCGTGCCGGTGCCGAACGTGACGATGGTCCGGATACCCGGGTTGTTCTGCTTGACGATCTTGAGCGCGTTCAGGATCCGGTCCTGCACGGTCTCGTTCTCGAACTCGTCGGTGTTCTCGATGTCGATGTCGATCGCCGACAGCCCGTAGGCGTCGATGACCTGCTGGTACGCGCCGGCCAGCTGCTCGGGGGACGAGCAGTTCGGGCCCAGCTTGTTGCCGCTCCAGCCGCCGAACGACGGCACGACGTCACCGCCGGCACCCCGGATCTCGTTGATCGCCTGCTCGTCGACACCGCCCTTGAGCGGCCGGCTCGAGTCCCAGGCCGGCGAGCAGCCGCCGCCGGAGAGGACGAACGCCATGGTGAACGACCGGACGCCGGTCGCGCTCATCACCGAGGCGGGCGAGGGCGGGTCTCCCCAGCCCATGAACAGGTACGGCGCCGCGGGCGACACGGCACGCTCCCCGGCCGCCGACGCACCCCCGGGCAGCATCGCGATGGTCGTGGCGGCCGCGGCCACCACGGAAAGGACGGCGAAAATGGAACGTCTGCGCATGTGCGTACTCCCTCGTCAACGAGCGCGGGCCCCGACCTACGCCATACAGAAACGACATCGCAGGGTGATGATGTCGGCGCTCAGTGTGGTCTAGACCACGACGCACGGTCAAGGGTCTAGACCAAATTTGCGGCGCCCACGTGGACGGTCACGGCATGCCCGCCAGCCAGCCGAAGCTGTCCGCGCTCGGCCCGACCGGCTTGTACTCGAGGCCGACCGGCCCGTCATAAGGGCTCGCGGCGAGCCGGGCGAGCACCGCCGCGTAGTCGATCTCGCCGGTGCCCGGCTGACCGCGGCCCGGCGAGTCGGCGAGCTGCACGTGGCCGAACCGCGCGGCGCCGGCCGCGATCACCGCGGTGAGGTCCTCCCCCATCCGGTGCAGGTGGTAGAAGTCGACGAGGAACGCCGTGCCCGGCACCTGGTCCATCAGCTCGAACGCCGCCCGCGACGAGGTGATCGGGTAGCGCGCGCTCTCGAAGGAGTTGAGCGCCTCGATCACCACCGTGGCGCCGATGCGCCCGGCCGCGCGCACCGCGAGGGTCAGGTTCTCGCGCGCCAGGTCGTGGTCGGTGTCGTCGGAGGTGTTGCCGTACAAGGCGTTCAGCACCCGGCAGCCCAGCCGCCCGGCGAGCTCCACGGCCACGTCGACGTTCTCGCGGAAGCGGCCGCTGGTCGACCGTGACGACAGCAGGCCGCGGTCGCCGGCCGCCAGGTCGCCGGCGTCGAAGTTGAGCCCGGCCAGCCGCACGCCGGCGTCGTCGAGCGCGCCGGCCAGCGCGTCGAGCTCGGCGTCGGCCGGGGTCGGACCGTCGAACGGCCACCACAGCTCCACCGCGTCGAACCCGGCCGCAGCCGCGGCGGCGGGCCGCTCGAGCAGCGGCAGCTCGGTGAACAGGATGGACAGGTTGACGTCGTACCGCAGCGCAGTCATCTCACTCCTCGGGTGGCGTTCCGCACCTGACTCTGCCGCGCTTTCGGGCTGTGATCGAGGCCACTCTTGTTGTAGACTGTATGCAGTATGCGTAGAGGAGGCAGCGATGCGCACCGCACAGCTCGACTTTCTCGGGCGCCGATACGCCGTCGGCCCGGCAGCGGAGGAGCTGCTCGGCCGGCGGAGGGAATGGATGCTGTGGCTGCCATGGGCGGCCATGGCGGCGATCGGCATCCTGCAGTACGGGTTCGGCTCGCTCGTGCCGGCGCTGACCGGGCACGGCTGGGCGCCGGTGGACGTGTTCTGGCTGCTGGCGCTGTGGACGGTGTGCCAGGCGGGCGCGAGCTTCCCGGTGGCGTCGCTGCGGGAGCGGGGCCGGATCGGTCCGCGCAGCGCGATGGTCGCCGGGGCGGTGCTGCTCCTCATGGGACCGCTGGCGCTCGCGCAGGGCTCCTACCTCGTCGCACTGGCCGGCTACTCGGTGCTGAGCGGCACGGGCGCCGGGCTGGTCTACGCGACCTGTTCGTCCACAGTGGCCAAGTGGTTCCCGGAGCGGACCGCGGCGAAGGTCAGCGTCGTGACGGGCGCGTTCGCGTACGGGTCGGTCCCGTTCGCCGTGGCGTTTCTGTTCACTGTGGACGGTGGGCCGCTGGTGCCGATGCTCGCGGTGAGCGCGGCGCTGATCTTCCTGGTGGTGCTGGGTGCCGGCGTCGTGCTGCGCGACCCGCCGGCCGACTGGTGGCCGCCGGAGGTCGACCCGCGCGAGTGGGCGCTGGACGGCCGCCGGGTGAACGCGGTGCGGCAGTACTCGCCGCGCGAGGCGATCCGGACCGGCGTGGCGCCGCTGATGTACCTGATCCTGTTCTGCGCCAGCGCGGTCTCACTGTTCGACATCACGTTCCTGGCCACCCTCGGCGCGCGGATCGACGTGACCCTGCTCGTGGTCGCGCTGTCCACCGGCCTGCTGCTGGCCACGAACGGCGCCGGCCGCGCGCTGGCGATCCGGGTCTCCGACCGGCTCGGCCGCAAGCGCACGCTGGGCTGGGTCCTGGCCGTGCTCGGCGTCGGCCAGCTGTGCCTGGCCAGCGCGGCGACGACCGGTTCGGAGGCGATCCTGCTGCTCGCCGCGCTGCTGGCGGGAGTGGGCGGCGGCGCGTTCTATCCCCTGTTCGCGAGCCTGGCGCGGGAGTTCTTCGGCGACCAGAGCCCGGGCGCGCGGCAGACCCACGCGGCGGTGTACAGCGCGAAGGCCTTCGGCGGCGTGCTGGGCGTCGGCGTCGCGGCGGTCGTGGTCCCGTCGTGGGGTTTCCCGGCGGTCTTCATGCTGGCCTGCGTCCTGGCCGCGACTTCTGGCGTGCTGTGCCTGAAACTGCGCCAGCCGGGCCGGTTTCTCGGTGGCGGCCGTCACTCACTGTGAAGGCGCTCACGAAGGGCACAAACGGACATCCGCCGCGCTGTATGCTGTAGACAGCAACACAAACCCCGTCAGCAGGAGTCCATATGCGGCCGACCGAGTTGCCCGAAGAGTTGGCGGCTCGCCGTATCGATCGCCCGGTCCCCCTGCGGGAGCACGTCTACCAGGCGATGCAGGAGCTGATCATCTCCCGGCGGCTCGCACCCGGTCAACATCTGGTGGAGAGCGAGCTCGCCCAGCTGCTCGGCGTCTCCCGCCAGCCGGTACGCGAGGCGTTGCAGTGGCTCAACAACGAGGGCTGGGTCGACCTGCGCCCCGGCTACGGCGCGTTCGTCCACGCCCCCACCCCGGACGAGGCCGACCAGCTCCTGGCCGTCCGCTCGCTGCTGGAGAGCGAGGCCGCGCGCCTGGCCGCCCTGCACGCGGACGCCGAGGGCGTCGCCCGGCTCCGGCAGCTCAACCGTGCGGGCGAGGAAGCCCTCGCGAGCGACGACGTCGACACCGCGGTCGCGATGAACGCCGCCGTGCACCGCTGCGTCACGGAGCTGTCCGGGAACAAGGTGCTGCTGGACTTCGCCACCCAGGTGGACCGCCGCGTCCGCTGGTACTACACCCCGATCGCCCGCCAGCGCGGCAAGCAGTCCTGGCAGGAGCACACCACGCTGATCGACGCGATCGAGAAGCGTGATGCGGACAGCGCCGCCCGCATCATGCAGGAACACACCGAGCGGACACGGAAGTCCTACCTCGAACAGCGCGCCGCCGACGGCGAGGACGACCAGGTCGTCGAGCTGCCCAGGCGCCGCCGCCGCACCTCCTCGCGAGGCTGAGCGGCACCACCCCGAAACCCCGAGGCGACTACGTCAGTCGCCCCGGTGACCGACGTGTGACGACCACCTCGGTCTGGATCAAGTCCACCACGGGTAACCACGAAGCTGGTGACCCCTCACAGGAGGTGACAGCAATGCGTAACTGGCGAGAGCTCATCAAGGCCCTCACCAGCTCTCCTCGCGGCTTCCGCGCCGACGGCCGGTCCCTCGGCCTCGGCCTGGCGACAGCCATGGAGAAGCAGCGTCTGGAGGCCACCCGCGACGTCGAGAACTACCTGCGCCACAACGCGGGCGACGACGATCGCCAGGTGCGGGCCTCCGTCTGAGAGCCGACCAGCACAGGGCCGGGCCGCAGTGGCCCGGCCCTGTCGCGTACTCAGTCGACCTCGGCCGCGGACCGCTCCCCCGAGACGCCGTCGATCTCCTTGTTCCGGTCATGACGCACCTTGAGCAGGCTCACCGCCGCGGTGATGCCCAGCGTGCCGATGATGACGCCCAGTGAGACCAGGACCGGGATCTCCGGGGCCCACGAGACGCCCTGGTTGTGCAGCGTCTCGATGACCAGCTTGACCCCGATGAACCCGAGGACGATGGCGAGCCCGGTCGACAGGTACACCAGGCTGTCCAGCAACCCGCCGATGATGAAGTACAGCTGGCGCAACCCCATCAGCGCGAACGCGTTGGCGGTCAGCACCAGGTAGGGCTCCTTGGTGAGCCCGAAGATCGCCGGGATCGAGTCGACGGCGAACAGCAGGTTGGTGGTGCCGATGGCCACCATCACGATCAGCATCGGCGTCACCAGGCGCTTGCCGTCCACCTTGGTGGTGATCTTCGCGCCGTCGTACTTCTCCGTGGCGGGCAGGATCTTCTTCGCGACGCGGAGCATCGCGTTCTCCTTGAACTCCTCCTGCTCGTCGCCGCTCACGAGGAGCTGCCACGCGGTGTAGAGGAGGAAGGCGCCGAAGACGTAGAACAGCCAGTCGAACTCGGCGATCGCGGCCGAGCCGATGGTGACCACAATCACACGCAGGACCAGCGCGATGACGATGCCGATCGACAGCACCTTCTGCTGATGCTCCGCGCGCACCGCGAAACTGACCATGATCAGCATCGTCACGAACAGGTTGTCCACCGACAGCGAGTACTCGGTGATCCAGCCGGCGAACAGCTCGCCGCCGTACTGGTGCCCCTCGAAGAGGAAGATCGCGAGTCCGAAGAGGACCGCGAGCCCGACGTAGCACCCGATCCAGGCCAGGCACTCCTTGAGGGAGGGTTTGCGGGGGTTGCGCGCGACCAGATAGAAGTCGACGCAGATGATGCCGGTCAGGCCGATCCCCGTGACCAGCCACAACCAGAGAGGGACATTCATCGGCTACCTTTCGCCCGCCCGGGTGCAGGACTCGTCGATGCACCTCGATTATCCGTGGTGCACCGACGAGCGCTCAACGGGTACTTCGTCGGGTTCGCTCAGCGGGTAGTCGTGGTCTTGCGCTCGGCACGGTGACGGTCCGCGATCGCCTTGCGCCGTTCCTTGGCCTCGAACACGGCCTGCGCGTGCCCGGCGTAGCGGAGGTAGACCCGCTCGGCCACCTCGTCGTGCCGCGCCAGCCGCCGCCACCAGTAGGGCGCGACCCGCTCGTGCAGCCACAGGAACCCGATGGCGAAGCCGAGGCTGACGATCCCCTGGAACGCGAGGAACCCCAGCGTGTCCGGCGGGAACGTCGGAGTGCCACCGACGTACCAGGTGACAGCCAGCTCGTGCAGCAGCCGGCAGAGCGGGAACCCGATCAACCAGTACAGCGCGGCAGGGGCGAACCCGCCGAGCCGGACCTTGTCGTTGATCAACAGCATGGTGTAGCCGCCACCCAGCAGGGCGAGCGGCACGCCGAGCGACAGTGCGGCCACCACCGCGGCCCCGGCGGACTGACCGACGATCGCGGTCAGCCCACCGGCGAGCACGCCGGCGATGAATCCGACTGCCAGACCCGGCAGGGTCAGCAGGAACAAACGGCGCATCGCTTCCATCTCCTAACCGAGGTCCACGACGCCGAACCGGATCATGGAGTAGAACAGCATGCCCAGGTAGAACACCGCGCCGAAGCCGATGATCGCGTTGGACCACCACTTCGGCCGGATGGGCTTGGGCAACATCCGGTTGTTCACGAGCAGCAGGACCACGCAGTAGGCACCCATGGCGAACGTGGACAGGAACGCGAGGATGTCCAGGATCCCCTCCGGACCGTCTGCCGGGCCGAACAGCAGGATCAGGATGCCGAACGTGATGACACCCCACAGGAACCCCGCGTACAGGTGGGACATCTTGAACCGCTTCGCGCCTGGGAGGTGGAAGTAGCTCATGTCCGCCTGACCGCGCGAGAACGAGTCGAACAGGCCGAGGGTGGCGTTCACCCCGATCAGCGCGATGAACCCGAAGAACAACCCGCCGAGCACCGAGCCGCCGACCGAGGCGAACGCGTCGGACATGGCCTGCAACGCCGCCGACCGTTCGCCGTTCTCGATGATCCCCTTGACGTTGGGGTTCTCCCGCGCCGCGGACTGGGCGAGCACCGTGAACGAGATCGTCACGAGCATCGTGATGCCCCAGAACAGCAGGAACGCGTCGAACGTGATCCACTTGCGCCAGCCGCGCCACTTCGCCATCTCGTCGGGGTTCGACGTGTCGAACATGAACCCGTGGGCCGGGATGTTCTCCTGCTCGCCCGCGGACCGCAGGCCGCGGATCTTCGGCACGTGCGCGCCCATGCCGGCGCCGGACTCACGCAGGTGCAGGGTGTACCACATCTGCTGCATGCCCGACGGTCCGGCGAACGCGATCGAGCCGACCACGATCGGGAACCATTCCGCGGACATCATGCCGTCCGGGAAGTAGCCGAACGCGAACATGCCGGCCAGCGTCGAGCCGAGGTCGGCCCAGCTGCCCGCGATCGAGGCGATGATCGTGGTACCGACCACCAGGATGCCGATCAGGAACCCGAGGATGTTCTCCACGACGTCGTAGATCACGCTGGCCAGGCTGAACAGGATCCCGACCAGGATCAGGACTGTGATGGCCGAGATCACCCACGGTATGCCGGTCAGCTGTTCGAACGCCGACATGCCGGCGGACAGGTGGCCGGGCCACATGTACACCAGGATCGCCGTGACGAAGAAGAACCACATGATCGGTTTGAACACGCGTGCCGCGCCGGTGAAGATGCTCTCCCCGGTGGCCATCGCGTAGCGCGCCATCTCGAGCATCACCACGGCCTGCAGGGTGACGCCGATCAGGAACAGCCAGCGGATCTCCGGGCCGAACACGAGCACCAGCCGCGGCCACATGTAGGACTCGCCCATGCCCACGCCGAGCGCGAGCAGGAAGACGGTCGGACCCAGCAAGTGGATGGACGGGGGTGCGTCCGGTAACGGGCGAATGGGCATCGGCTCGAGCCCACCGGCTCGCCATACCCGTTCCTCCTCGCCCGCGGCAGTGACCTCGGCACTGCCCGCGACTTGGGGTTCTTGAGAATCCACCATTGGACCTCCAGTGTTCGGTACTGCCGCAACTGCCGACCCCTGCTGGTGACCGCCGGTCCCGTCCGCGACGGCCACCCCACTTGCTTCTTGGTCGGCGACCTCAGCCGTCGATCAGGCCGGCGGCCCGCGCCCACCGGTACTTGGCACCGAGGACCGCGACGGGCTTCTCGGTGGTATATGGGTAGGCGATCACGCGATGTTCGAACAGGTACTCACTCGCCTGCTCGACCTCGGTGTCGCCAGCCAGTGATGCCACCACCGGCTTGTCGATCCCCTTGGCCCGCGCCTCCGCGAGCACCTTGGCGGTCAGCTCGGCGAACACCATCGGCGGCGTGACGATCGTGTGCCAGTAGCCAAGGATCAGCGCGTGGATGCGCGGGTCCTCCAGGCCCAGGCGGATGGTCGCCTCGTACGTCGACGGTGGCTCGCCACCGGTGATGTCGATCGGGTTGCCCGCCGCCCCGAACGGCGGGATGAACGCGCGGAACGACTCGTCCAGGTCCGGCGGGATGTCCATCAGGGACAGTCCCTCCGCGACGCACGCGTCCGAGAGGAGCACGCCGGAACCGCCGGCGCCGGTGATGATGACGACGTTCTCGCCCTTCGGGGTGGGCAGCAGGGGCAGGCCCCTGGCGTACTCGAGCATCTCGTTGAGGCCGGGCGCCCGAACCACGCCTGCCTGGCGGAGGATGTCGTCGTACACCTTGTCGTCGCCGGCCAGCGCGCCGGTGTGCGAGCTCGCCGCCCGCGCACCCATCGCCGTGCGGCCCGCCTTCAGCACCACGACCGGCTTCTTCTTGGTCATCCGCTGGGCGGCCGCCACGAAGGCCCGGCCGTCCTTGAGATCTTCGAGGTGCATGGCCACGCACTGGGTGTTGTCGTCCTGCTCGAAGAACGTGAGCAGGTCGTCCTCGTCCACATCGGACTTGTTGCCGAGCCCGACGATGGCCGAGACGCCCATCTTCGTGGTGCGCGCGAAGCCCAGAATCGCCATCCCGATGCCGCCCGACTGCGAGGTGAGTGCCACCCCGCCCTTGACGTCGTAGGGCGTGCAGAACGTCGCGCACAGGTTCTGTGGGGTGTAGTAGTAGCCGTAGATGTTGGGGCCGAGCATCCGGACGCCGTAGCGGTGCGCGATGCCGACGATCTCGTCCTGCAGCTCCTGGTTGCCGGTCTCGGCGAACCCGGACGGGATCATCACCGCGGCCGCGACGCCCTTCTCGCCGCACTCGGTGAGCGCGGCGGGCACGAACTTGGCCGGCACGGCGAACACCGCGACGTCGACGTCACCCGGCACGTCGGTGACCGACTTGTAGGCCTTGCGATCCATGATGGAGTCGGCCTTGGGGTTGATCGGGTGGATCTCGCCCGCGAAGCCCCCGTTGATCAGGTTCTTCATCACCGAGTTGCCGATCTTGCCGGCCTGGTCGGAGGCACCGATCACGGCCACCGACCGCGGGTTCATCAGCCGGTCCATCACCCGCAGGATCTCGTCCTGGCTGTAACGCACGGGCTCGGCGCGTTCCTCGGTCTCCAGCAGGATCCGCACGTCTGCCGCGGTCGCGCCGGCCGCCGAGGCGAACACCGGGTTCAGGTCGAACTCGCTGATCTCCGGGAAGTCGGTGACCAAAGTGGACACCTGCCGGATCACACCGGCCAGCGCGTCGAGGTCCACCGGCTCGGCGCCGCGGGCGCCCTGGAGCACCTCGGCGGCCTTGATGCCGGTGACCATCGAGCGTGCCTCGGCGGCGTCGATCGGCGCGAGCCGGAACGTCACGTCCTTGAGCACCTCGACGAGCACGCCGCCGAGCCCGAACGCCACGATCTTGCCGAACGTGCCGTCGGTGGTGGCGCCGACGATGACTTCCTGGCCACCGCCCACCATCTCCTGGATCTGCACGCCCGTGATCGACGCGGACTCCTTATACGCCTTGGCATTCGCGACGATCTGGTCGAACGCGGCCCGCGCGGCGTCGCCGCCGTCCACGCCGACGATCACGCCGCCCGCCTCGGTCTTGTGCAGGATGTCCGGCGACACGATCTTGGCCACCACCGGCCCGCCGATCTCGCCGGCGAGCCGCGCGGCCTCGTCCGCCGT
The DNA here is from genome assembly GCA_963841395.1 of uncultured Actinomycetota bacterium. GTDB lineage: Bacteria > Actinomycetota > Actinomycetes > Mycobacteriales > Pseudonocardiaceae > Actinophytocola. Next base: position 577,534 of record CAWJCX010000048.1, on the reverse strand, counting down.
CGTCGCGAGACCCTCACGCGGCGTCGGGATCCCGTACGCGTCGCAGACCCGCTTGCCCTCGGGCGCGGTCAGCGAGTCCCTGCCCTCGGCCCGGACCTTGTCCAGGACCTCGCGGACGGCACTCTTGTCTACTTCGGACATCAGCTCAGATCACCCCGTTCGCCTTGAGCTCGGCGAGCTCGTCGTCGTCCAGGCCCAGCTCGGTGCCGAAGACGTCGTGGTTGTGCTCGCCCAGCAGCGGTGAGCGCCGGACGTCGGCCGGTGAGTCGGACAGCTTGATCGGCATGCCGACGGTGGCGAACTCGCCGCGCTCCGGGTGGTCCACCTTGACGACCATCTCGTTGTCCGCCAGCGAGGTGTCCTCGATGATCTCCTTGGTGGACAGGATCGGGCCGCAGGGGATGTTCTGCGCGTTGAGCTTCGCGAGGACCTCCCACTTGCTGTGGTCGATCGACCACTCCTCGATCAGCTGGAACATCTTGTCCAGCTTGGACAGCCGGGCCTCCGGCGTGCTCCACTCGGGATCGTCGGCGAGCTCGGGCCGGCCGATCAGCTTGGTGATCGGCTCCCAGCCCACCGGCTGGACGATCACGTAGATGTAGTCGTTCGGGCCGCCGGGCGCGCACCGGACCGCCCAGCCGGGCTGCCCGCCGCCGGACGCGTTGCCCGACCGCGGCACCTCGTCGCCGAACTCGCGGTTCGGGTACTCGTTGAGCTTGCCGTGGGCCAGCCGCTGCTGGTCGCGCAGCTTCACCCGGCACAGGTTGAGCACCGCGTGCTGCATCGCGACGGTCACCCGCTGCCCACGACCGGTGCGCTCGCGCTGGTAGAGCGCGGCCAGGATGCCGGCCACGGTGTGGATGCCGGTCCCCGAGTCACCGATCTGCGAGCCGGTCGCGAGCGGCGGGCCGTCCTCGAAGCCGGTGGTCGACATCGAGCCGCCCATCGCCTGCGCGACGACCTCGTAGGCCTTGAAGTGGGTGTAGGGGCCCTCGCCGAATCCCTTGATGGAGGCATAGATCAGCCGCGGGTTGATCTCCTGCAGCCGCTCCCACGGGAAGCCCATCCGGTCGATCGCGCCGGGCCCGAAATTCTCCGCGAGGATGTCGAAGCCCTGCACCATCTCGGTGAACAGTTCCTTGCCCCGCTCGGACTTCATGTTCAGCGTGATGCTGCGCTTGTTGCAGTTCAGCATCGTGAAGTACAGGCTGTCCACATCGGGCAGGTCGCGGAGCTGCTTGCGGGTGATGTCCCCGGTGGGCGCCTCGATCTTGACCACGTCCGCCCCGAGCCACGCCAGGATCTGCGTGCAGGACGGTCCGGACTGGACATGGGTCATGTCCAGGACCCGCACACCTTCGAGTGCCTTTCCCATGACGGTCCCCTCTACTTGTACATGGTCTGGTTCATCGTCCCGGGCGCGTAGACCTCGGGATCGACCCAGACGTTGATCAGCGACGGCAGCCCGCTCTCCCGCGCCCGCTCGAGCGCGGGACGGATGTCGCGGGGGTCCCGGACCTCCTCGCCGTAGCCGCCGAGCAGCCGGGCGAACTCGTCGTAGCGGACGTTGCCGAGCGTGTTGCCGACCCGGCCGCGGTCCGCGCCGTACTTCTGGATCTGGCCGTAGCGGATCTGGTTCATCGACGAGTTGTTGCCCACGATGCCGACGAACGGCAGGTTGAACCGGACCAGCGTCTCGAAGTCGAAGCCCGTCAACGAGAACGCGCCGTCCCCGAACAGGGCGACGACCTCCTTGTCCGGCCGCGCGTACTTGGCCGCCATCACGAACGGCACGCCGACGCCGAGTGTCCCCAGTGGACCCGGGTCCATCCAGTGGCCCGGCGACTTGGGCTGCACGACCTGGCCGGAGAAGGTGACGATGTCGCCGCCGTCGCCGATGTAGATGGAGTCCTCGGTGAGGAACTCGTTGATCTCGTGCACCAGCCGGTACGGGTCGATCGGCGAGGCGTCGGAGAGCTGGCGGGGCAGCCGCTTCTCGTAGGCCTGGGTCTCGACGGTGCGCAGCTCCTCGAGCCACGTCTTGCGCGCGACCGAGCCGTTGTCCACCCGGCCGGACGCGGCCTGGGTGACCGCGGCGAGCACCGCGCCGGCGTCGCCGGCGATGCCCAGGTCGACGTCGCGGTTCTTGCCGACCGTGCGGTAGTCGAGGTCGACCTGCACGACGGTGGCGTCCTGGGAGAGCCGCTTGCCGTACCCCATCCGGAAGTCGAAGGGCGTGCCGACGATGATGATCAGGTCGGCGTTCTGGAAGGCGTAGCGCCGGGAGAGCTGCAGGTGGTGCGGGTCGCCCGGGGGCAGCGTGCCGCGGCCGGAGCCGTTCATGAAGGCCGGCACGTTGAGCGTGCGGACGAACTCGGCCGCCGCGTCCGTGCCCCGGGTCGTCCACACCTGGCTGCCGAGCAGCACGCAGGGCTTCTCCGCGGCCACGACCAGGTCGGCGAGCCGCTCGATCGCCGCCGGGTCGCCGATGCTCTTCGTGGACGCGCGGTAGGCGCCCGCCTTGGGGACGCGCGCCTTCTCCACGGGGACCTTCGCGTCGAGGATGTCGCGCGGAATCTCCAGGAACGACGGGCCGGGGGCGCCGTGGAAGCACTCGCGGAAGGCCATCGACACCAGGTCCGCGACGCGCTCGGTGCTGGGCACGGTGGCGGCGAACTTGGTGATCGGGCTCATCATGTCGACGTGCGGCAGGTCCTGCAGCGAGCCCATCTTGTGCTGGGACAGCGCGCCCTGGCCGCCGATCAGCAGCATCGGGCTCTCCGCGCGCAGTGCGTTGGCGACGCCGGTGACCGCATCGGTCGTGCCGGGACCGGCGGTGACGACCGCACAGCCGGGCTTGCCGGTGATGCGTGCGTAGCCGTCGGCCGCGTGCGCGGCGACCTGCTCGTGACGCACGTCGATGACGTCGATGCCCTCGTCGACACAGCCGTCGTAGATGTCGATGATGTGGCCGCCGCACAGCGTGAAGATCACGTCCACGCCCTCGGCCTTCAGGGCCTTGGCCACCAGATGCCCACCGGAGATCAGCTCGGGCTGGTTCTCGGCTGGTGCCGGGACCGAACCGGCGCCGTCCGGTGTCGTCTCGACCGATGAAGCCATCTGCCTGCTCATCTCCTCGTATCAGTCAGAGCGTCCTGCGCGTTCGCATACTGCATACCGTATAAGCAACTTACTGTATTCTGCATACCAAACGTGCGCAAGGATGGTGGTGGCGATGCGAGTTGCTGTCCTCGGGGCCGGCGCCATCGGCGCGTACGTCGGAGCCGCCCTGCACCGGGCGGGCGTCGACGTGCACCTCATCGCCCGGGGCCCCCACCTGGCGAAGATCCGCGAATCGGGCGTGCGGATCGAGAGCCCGCGCGGCGACTTCACCGCCCGTCCGCACGCGACCGCCGACCCGGCCGAGGTCGGCCCGGTCGACCACGTCTTCCTGGGCCTGAAGGCCAACCGCTACGCCGACGCGGGCCCGATGATCGAGCCGCTGCTGCACGAGCGGACGACGATCATCGCCGCGCAGAACGGGATCCCGTGGTGGTACTTCCACGGCGTGTCAGGCGAGTACGCGGGCCGCCGGATCGACAGCGTCGACCCCGACGGCGCCGTCAGCGCCGCGCTACCGGTCGAGCGCGCAATCGGCTGTGTTGTTTTCGCGGCCACCGAGGTCGCCTCCCCCGGTGTGATCCGCCACCTGGAGGGCACCCGGTTCTCGATCGGCGAGCCGACCGGGGAGATCTCGGCGCGCTGCACGTCGTTCTCGGCGGCGATGGTCGCCGGCGGGCTGAAGTGCCCGGTGGAGCCGGACCTGCGCAGGGACATCTGGCTCAAGCTGATGGGCAACATCGCGTTCAACCCGATCAGCGCCCTGACCCGCGCCACGATGGCCCAGATCTGCCGGCACCCGACCACCCGCGAGCTGGTGGTCGCGATGATGCGCGAGACCCTCGGCGTCGCGGCCCGCCTGGGCGCTCGCCCGGAGATCTCGATCGAACGCCGCCTCGCGGGGGCGGAGCGGGCCGGCGAGCACAAGACGTCCACGCTGCAGGACCTGGAGAAGGGCAAGCCCCTGGAACTGGACGTGATCCTCAAGGCGGTGGTCGAGCTCGCCGACCTCACCGGCGCCCCGGCCCCGACGGTGCGGGTGGTGAGCGCACTCGCGGACCTGCTGGGCTGACTGCCTACGGGTCCTCGTGCATTTGATCAGAGAAGACGAACACCCGGATCGCGTTGCCCGTGTCGGGGTGCACCTGGGCCAGGTAGGCGGTGGCATGCTCGCCGACCACGCCCTCGACCGCCTCCAGGAAGTCCGTGCGGGTGGCCTCGTGCAGCGCCTCGTGGTGGCGGATCACCGCCTCCCGGTGACCGCGCTCGCGCAGTACCGCGTCGGCCACGGTCAGGCTGTCGATCGAGAGCACGACGAGGCTCACCGGGTCGTCGTCGCTGACCGAGACCTGGACGTTGCGCGGGCCGCGGCCGTAGAACGTCCGCTCGAGGCTGGTGATCTTTTCGGCGACGGCGTTGCGTTGCGCCTTCGTTATCCGCATGGCGCCATTCCCTTCGCCGGCGCCGGGCCCGTTGTATCCCGGCTCCCCCGCCAGATATTCTCCCAGGTGAGCGCTAACCATAGCGGCTGATCGGGCCGTGCCGCAGTGCGTCCGTCGATCGTGGGCGGGTTCGCGGCGGAACGGCTCGGACGAGATACACCTCGTCGTGGCTCCGAGCGAAGGTCCAGCAGTGACCGGCGCGCGGAGACACCGCGGGTGTCAAGCGAAAGGGCTTATCTCGTGGAAATGCGAAGTACATCCGCCGTGCCATCGATTCCGGTGAACAAGGACAATTACTATTCACCCACCGAACTGCGCACGATGGTATCCGAAATAGCATTGTCCCCGGATCGCTGGACGAATTCCGTGCGATTCGATCTGACCGAACGTTTCTATTCGCGGCTGCGGCTCGACGACGCCGTCGAGGTGTGGCTGATCTGCTGGGACATCGGTCAGGACACGCTGCTGCACGACCACGGCGGCAGCGTCGGCGCCTTCACCGTGGCCCGCGGCTCGCTGCTGGAGGATTTCGGTGCGGTGCACCGGACCGGGTTGCACACCCGCCGGCACGCGGCGGGCGACACCGTCGGATTCGGCGGTGACTACCTCCACAATCTGGTGAACGTGGGCACCGAGCCGACGGTATCCATCCACGCCTACTCTCCCCCGCTGCGCGCGATGAACTTCTACTGCTGGCTGCCGACCGGAATGCACCACCTGCGCGAGATCCGGTGCGACACGCCGGAGCCGGACGTCACCGCGCTGGAGGCCGAGGCCGCCGTGCTGCGGGGGGCCGCGTCATGACCGACGTCATCACGACACTGCTGGCCGAGGCGCGCGGGCGGATCACCCGCTACGCACCCGCCGAGGCGGCAGAGGTCATGCGGCACGGCGCGATCCTCGTCGACCTGCGGCCCACCGAGTACCGGTGGCGCTTCGGCGAGGTGCCCGGCGCGATAGCGGTGTCGAGGCACGTACTGGAGTGGCGGCTGGACGTCACGAGCGAGCACCGGCTCAAGGAGCTGCGCGCCGGCGACCGCGACCAGGAGATCGTGCTGATGTGCAACGAGGGGTACACCTCGAGCCTGGCCGCGGACCAGGTGATGAACCAGCTCGGGCTGACCCGCGTCACGGACGTGATCGGCGGGTTCGCCGCGTGGCGGGCGGCCGGGCTGCCGACGGTGTCGCGGCTGACGCGGTAACCTCGCGTGGCTGGTCAGAACGTTGCAGCTGCTCCACTGGCGCGGTCCGCGCTCTCTGTGGAGTCGTGCGACGAAACAAGCTGCGCACCTGGCGGCCAGGGATTCCGCCAGGTGCGCAACTATGCGCTCACCCTGGTGGGAACCAGCAGCATGCCTGGGGTGCGGTCGTCCGGCAGCGCAAGCATCGCGCCGAGAACCTGCTGCGCCGGACCAACCTCCCGCCAGTACACCTGACGCGGGGCGAGCACGTCCTGATCGGTGGGCATCCGAGCGGCGATCACGTCGTCCTCGCCGTGCAGCTGCACGACGTCGACCACGTCATGGTGGGCGCGGACCCCGACGACCGCCACCACGTCACCGTTCTCGTCCCTGGGGTCGACGAACCGGAAGCCTCGCGCCACGAGCGCGCGGAGCTGGGCGTCGGTGCTGGTCGCGGTGGACACCAGCGACACGGCACTGGAAGCCATCAAACCTCCCGGTTGCGCACGCCGGCCACGAAGGCCGCGAGGTCGGCGCGGGCGTAGATGAGCGCCGGGCCGTGCGGATCACGGGAGTTCCGCACCGCGACCGCGTCGCTTCCGGGCCACGCGAGCTCGACGCAGTTACCCTGTGCGCCGCTGAAGCTGGCCTTGCGCCAGACAGCGTCGACGAGTGCGTCGGCCGACACGTCATTGTGGTTCTCGCCTGCCATCGTCCCCACCCTTCCCGACTACCTACAGTGGGTGCACCTGCACGTGCAGCTGCATACACAGACGATAACACGTGCGCCTGCAGTGGTAAATGCACGTGCATATGGCGTCTGCGATTGCAAGCGGGCCAAGATCCGTCACCTGCGGTGTACACGCAGGTGGAGTGCAACTTGCGGATTACACCTTCTGATCAGGCACTCAGAGTCATCACCCGATCGGGTGGCGTCAGAGCTCCGCGCGCAGCTTCGAGACGAGCTGACGGCTGCGGTCCGGCGTCTCCGCGTCGACCGCGAGACGGTCGATGACACGGCCGTATACCTCGATCTCGTGCGGCCGGTCGAGGTACAGCGCGCCGCTGAGGTGCTCGAGGTAGACGACGTCCGGCAGCGTCGGCTCGGCGAAGCGCAGCATGCTGAAAGGGCCCTCCGCGGAGTAGCCGCTCATCTGGTACGGCACGACCTGCAGCGTGATGTTGGGCTGCTTGGTGACGTCGAGCAGGTGGTCCAGCTGCCGGCGCAGCGCGGCGTTGCCGCCGATGGGCCGGTGCAGCACCGACTCGTCGACCACCGCCCACAGCCGCGGTGCGCCCTGGCGGAACAGCAGCCGCTGGCGCTGCAGGCGCAGCTGCACGCGGCGCTCGGTCTGCTCGTCGAGGTGCGCGGGCTGGCCGTGGCTGACGACCGCGCGGATGTACTCCTCGGTCTGCAGCAGGCCGGGCATGAACAGCAGCTCGTAGTTCTGGATGAGGGAGGCGGACTCCTCCAGGCCGACGAAGTTGGAGAACCAGTCCGGCATCAGGTCGTTGTAGCGGTGCCACCAGCCGCGCTCGTTGGACTGGCGCACCATGTCCAGGAGGAAGGCGCGCTCGTTCTCGTTCTTGACGCCGTACATGGTGAGCAGGTCGGATACGTCGCGCTCCTTGAAGCCGACCCGGCCCAGCTCCATCCGGCTGATCTTCGAGTCCGAGCCGCGGATCGCGTAGCCGGCGTCGGCGCGGGAGATGTCCGCCGCCTCACGCAGCCGGCGCAGCTGGGCGCCCAGCACGATTCTTCGTGCGGTGGGCGCACCGCTGACCTCGGCACCGGTGGCGGACTCCTGCGCATCGCGAGGATCGTCCGCGGCCATTTCCGCCTCCAGGTACTCGATCAGCTGTCACCGTCAGACAACTCAGAGTACGCGCTCCCCGCCGAACCGGGGAGTAGCACCGCCCCGGCAAACGGGTACCCGCAGCTCGGCCCCCTTGGCGTGGTCCGGCCGGACCACGCCAAGGGGGTCCGAGGCGTCAGGCGGTGACCAGCGAGAGCCCGTACACGCCGAGGATCTCGTTCACCGGCTGGAACCAGGTCTCGCCGCCGGAGGAGCAGTTGCCCCAGCCGCCGGAGGTCACGCCCTGGGCCTGGTCGCCGGAGATGAACGAGCCGCCGGAGTCACCGGGCTCGGCGCACACGTTGGTCTTCGTCATCTGGTGCACCGCGCCCTGCGCGTAGTTGACCGTCTCGTTCTTCGCCAGCACCGTGCCGCAGTGCCAGTGCGACGTGGAGCCCGACCGGCAGATCGACGCGCCCACCGGCGCCTCGCCCGAGCCGCGCACCAACTGGTCGGACACCGTGCCCCAGCCCAGCACGACCGGCGCGGTCCACCAGCCGTTGCCGATGCGGATGAACGAGTAGTCGTTGTCCGGGAACGACGAGCCGGCGAAGCTGCCCATCGCCGAGCCGTCCCAGCCCGCGACCGACGAGCCGGGCGCGCCGCAGTGGCCGGCGCTCACGAAGCCGCCCTGCACCGAGAACCCGATGGAGCAGCGGACGTTGCCGTTGATGTAGTAGGGGTCGCCGCCGACGGTGCCGGCCGACAGCGTGCTCGGCAGCCGGTCGGTCTCCTCGACGGTGACCGGCCCGGCTTTCCTTGCCGCGGCGAGGAAGGCGGACACGTCCGCACCGCGGCGGACCGTCACGACGACGCTGCCCGACCGCGGGTCGGTGCGCCAGGAGGCGACGTCGCGCGGAGCACGCAGGCGGTCGATCCGCGCCTTGGCGGCGTCCAGCGACGCCTGGGTGCGCGGGACCGTGGTCACCGTGGCGCCGGTGGCCCGCACCGCCGCGGCGGCGTCCATTGTGGTCAGGCCGACCACGAGCATGCCGCGCGCGGGGTCGAACCACGAGCCGCCGTAGGCCTTTCCGGCCGCCGCCTTCGCTTTCGGCTCGGCGGCGATGGCCCTGGACTCCTGGCGCAGCCGCGTCACGGCCTGCGCCTCGGTCAGCCCGAGGTCGTGCCGCATGGCCGCGACCACGCCGCCCGAGGCCGCGGGCTCGGCGGCCGCCGCGGGCTGGGTCGCCACGGTGCCCAGTGCCACGAGCGCACACGCGCCCACCGACACAAGCAGTCTTGCTCGCTTCATGGTGCTCTCGTTTCTCAGCAGGGTTGAGAGGGATGAGAGCGCTCTCACGCTTCACCGTGGTCTGTCCGGCGGTGTCACGTCAAGGTCTAGACCAAATTTCGTCTGCTTCTAGGGTGATCCCATGACGTCCACCGCACACGACATCACCTCCCCCGCCCCGCCCCGCGTGGAGGAGGTGAGCGACGGTGTCTTCGCCTACATCCAGCCGGACGGCACGTGGTGGATCAACAACACCGGCTTCCTCGTCGGCGCGCGCGGCGTGGTCAGCGTGGACGCCTGCTCGACCGAGCGGCGCACCCGCGCCTACCTGGACGCGATCCGCGCGGTCACCCCGCTGCCGGTGCGCACGCTGGTCAACACCCATCACCACGGCGACCACACGTTCGGCAACTTCCTGTTCCCCGGCGCGACGATCGTCGGCCACGAGGCCACCCGCAAAGGTGTGCTGGACTGGGGAAAGCCGTTCGACGAGCCGATCTGGAACAAGGTCGACTGGGGCGCTGTGGAGATCGAGCCGCCGTTCCTCACCTACACCGAGGGCGTCACCGTCTGGGTCGACGACCTGCGCTGCGAGATCAGCCACGTCGGCACGCCCGCGCACACCACGAACGACTCGATCGTCCACGTCCCCGAGCGAAACCTGCTGTTCTGCGGCGACCTGCTGTTCAACGGGGGCACGCCGTTCCTCCTGCAGGGCTCCATCGCCGGCGCGATCTCGGTGCTCACCGACGTCGTCAAGCCCCTGGGCGCGACCACGATCGTGCCCGGCCACGGGCCGGTGTGCGGGCCGGAGGTGATCGACGACGTGCTCGGCTACCTGCGGTTCGTGCAGGACACCGCCCGCGACGGCAAGGCAGCCGGCCTCGCGCCACTCGAGGTCGCCCGCGAGCTCGACCTCGGCGAGTACGCCGGGCTGAAGGACGCGGAGCGGATCGTCGGCAACCTGCACCGGGCCTACGCCGAGGTGGACGGGGCCGCGCCGGGCGCCCCGATCGACGCGGCCGCGGCACTGGGCGACATGGTCGCCTACAACGGGGGAAAGCCGTTGTCCTGCCTCGCTTAGTGCGGACGCGGTATCTTGGTCTCCTCCAAGGCAGGTGATGGACCGGGTGACCGATACGCACCAGGGGGCGAACCAGGTGGCCGACCCGCTGGCCGGCCGCGCCGTGCGACTGTTCGAGTTCCTCGGCCGCACCCAGCAGCTACGCAACCTCCCGCCGCGCACGGTCGACGGCTACCGCGCCGTGCACTGGCTCGACGACCTCCCCGACCACCCGGCCGTCACCGCGGCGCACCGCGGCGACCCGGAGCTGGACGACCCGATCCTCACCATCGACCGGGTGGCCCGCACCGAGCCACCGGCACCGGACGGGTTCAACCTCGACCGCTGGGACGACCCGGCGCTGCCGCCCGTGGCGCCCGAGGACCCGGTGCTGCGCGAGCGGTACGACGAGTGGCTGACCGGCTGGCAGGAGTGGGCCGACCGCGAGCGCCGCGACCGCCCGGTGCGCGCCTGGTACGGCCAGCTGTTCGCCACCTACGTCGCCGCCACCGGCAATCCCGAGGAGTTGGAGCTGGTCGTCGGCGTGGGCTGCCTCGCGTGGGCGCCGCCGGGTCACCCCGAGGTGCGCCGGCACGTGGTCACCGCCCCGGCGACGATCACGCTCGACGACGACTCCGGCCGGCTCGCCGTGCGCCGGGTCGAGTCCGTCGACGCCGCCGACGTCGAGCTGGACATGCTCGACCCCGGCCGCATCCCGAACCCGCGGCACGTCAACGACGTCCGCGCGCAGGCCCGCGAGCTGGCCGGCCACCCGCTGGACCGGGCGGAGACCGGCGCGCTGGTGCGCCGCGTCGTGCACACCCTCGACGCGGGCGGCGAGTACCACGACGCCGACTCCGTACCCGCGCCCGCCGAGCACGCGGTGGCGGCGTTCGCGCCGGCGGTCATCCTGCGCCGCCGCTCGCAGCAGGGCCTGGTGGAGATCTTCTCGACGATCGTCGACCAGCTCTCCTCCTCGGGCGAGGTGCCCGACGGCCTGCGCCCGCTGGTCGACCCGGACCACAAGCCGGCCGCACGCGCCGCGACGGTCACCGAGGGCGCGCTCGTCACCGTGGACGACGACGCGTTCCTCCCGCTGCCGGTCAACGACACCCAGCTGCGGATCGTGCGCCAGGTCGACACCCAGGCGCAGACGCTGGTGCAGGGCCCGCCCGGCACCGGCAAGACCCACACGGCCGCGGCGCTGCTGTCGCACCTGCTGGCGCAGGGCAAGCGCGTGCTGGTCACCGCGCACACCGACCGGGCGCTGCGCGAGGTGCGGGACAAGCTGCCGGCGGCCATCAAGCCGCTGTCGGTCGCCGTCGTCGGCACGTCCCGGGAGGACATGTCCGACCTGAAGGTGGCCGTCGAGCGGATCGCCGCGGCGGCCACCGAGCACGACGAGGCGCAGGCCGCGAGGGTCGTCGAGGGCTGCCTGGCCGAGGTCGAGCGGCTGCGCTCGCGGCGCGCGGACCTGCACGCCCAGCTCGTCGCGGCCCGCGAGGACGAGGTGCGCGAGCACTCCCACGGCGGCTACACCGGCACGCTCGCCGCGATCGCGCGGGCGCTGGAGGCCCGGCGCGGGCGGTTCGGCTGGCTCGCCGAGCACGCGGACGTGCGGGCCGACGAGCCGGCGCCGCTGTCCGGTGCGGAGATCGTCGAGTGGCGCGGGCTGCTGCTCGACCGGACGCTGTCGGCCGACGAGCTCGAGGCGGGCGGACGGCTCGTCGACCTCACCACGGTGCCCCCGCCACCCGGGTTCGCCGACCTGGTCGCCGCCGAGCGCGCCGCGGCCACCGCCGACGAGCAGCACGACCCGGAGAAGGGCCACCTCGCGTTCGACGCGGTGCGCCGGATCGACGCCGGCGCGCGCGAGCAGCTGCGCAGGCGGCTGCGCGAGCTGGCCGACGAGGCGGACGACCTGGCGCGGCGCCGGGAGACGTGGATGAACGACGCGCTCGCCGACATCCGGTCCGGGCGCGGGCGGGCCTGGCACGGCCGGGCCCAGCAGATCGGCGCGCTCGTGGGCCAGGCCGGCCGGCTGGTGGCGGACCTCGGTCCACTCACGACGGTCGAAGTGGACGGTAACGCGACGGTGCTGGTGCCGGTGGCCCAGCAGCTGCACGCACACCTGGCGGGCGGCGCGCTGAAGACCGGGCCGGACGGCATGCCGAAGATCGGCGCGCTGACGCCGCGGCCGGTCAAGCAGGCGCAGGCGTTGTTCGCGCAGGTGCGGGTGGACGGGCTGCCGCCGGTCAACGCCGGGCAGGTGGGCGCGTTCCTGGTGTGGGCCGACCTGGTGAAGGTGCTGGCCGCGCTCGACCGGTCCTGGCCCGCCGGGGTGGCGGTGGAGACCGGGTCGGTGCACGAGCGGGTGCAGTGGCACAGCACGGAGCTGGACCAGCTGCACCGGGTGCTGCGGCTGTCCGAGGCGCTGGAGACCGAGCAGCGGATGCTGACCGAGGCGGGGCTACCGCGTCCCGACTGGACGGACCTGGTCGCGGTGCGCACGTACGCGAAGCTGGTGGACGTGGCCGCCGCGGCGGACGCGCACGCGGCGGCGACCGTGCCGCTGCGCCGCGTCGAGGCGACGCTGTCGGTCTCGGCCGGGCACGCGGACGTGGCGCCGTGCGTGCGGGCGCTGCGTGAAGCGGCCCGCGGGCGCGACCCGGACGCCTACGCGGTGGCGCACAAGCGGCTGGAGCGGCTGCACGAGGTGCGCCGGCTGGTGTTGCGCCGGGAAAGCCTGGCCGCGAAGGTGCCGTCGCGGCTGCGGACCGCGGTCGAGTCTGGCACCTCCGAGTCCACTTGGGACGATCGGCTGGCGTCGTTCGAGGACGCGTGGGCGTGGGCGGCGGCCGGGGCGTGGGTGCTCGACCAGGGCGCGGTGGACGTCAACGCGCTGCAGGCGGCGATCGGCCTGACCGAGCAGCGGATCCGCGGCGAGGTCGAGCAGCTCGCGGCGACGCGGGCGTGGGGGCATGCGGTGTCGCCGGACCGGCTGACCGGGCAGGCGCGGGCGAACCTGGAGCACTACGCGTACCTGGTGCGCCGGCTGGGCAAGGGCACCGGCCGCTACGCCGCGCAGCGGCGGGCCGAGGTGCGCCAGGCGATGGACCGCTGCCGGCCGGCCGTGCCGGTGTGGATCATGCCGGTGTACCGGATCGCGGAGCAGCTGGCGATCCGCCCGGACATGTTCGACGTGGTGATCGTCGACGAGGCGTCGCAGGCCGGGCTGGAGGCGACGTTCCTGCAGTACCTGGCGCCGCGGATGGTCGTGATCGGGGACGACAAGCAGGTGTCGCCGTCGGCGGTCGGCGTGGACCAGCAGCAGCTGCGCGACCTCGCCGGCCAGTACCTGTCCGACGACCCGTACCGGTCGGCGTGGCAGGACCCGCAGCGAAGCCTGTTCGACGAGGCGAAGATGCGCTACCGCGGGCTGCTGACGCTGACCGAGCACCGCCGGTGCGTGCCGGAGATCATCGCGTTCTCCAACCGGGTCGCCTACGAGCCGGACGGGATCCGGCTGGTGCCGGTGCGCCAGTACGGCGCCGACCGCCTGGAGCCGGTGCGCCCGGTGTACCTGCCCGACGGGCACGTGGTGGGCACGACGAACAAGGTCAACCCGGTCGAGGTCGAGGCGATCGTCGAGCAGCTGGAGAAGTGCGTCGCGGACCCGCGCTACGACGGCATGACGTTCGGCGTGATCTCGCTGCTGGGCAGCGCGCAGGCGAAGGCGATCGAGCGGCGGCTGCTGGAGCGGATCGCGCCCGAGGACTGGGCGGCGCGGCGGATCCAGTGCGGTGACTCCGCGGACTTCCAGGGTGCCGAGCGGGACGTGATGTTCCTGTCGATGGTGGCGGCCGGGCCGTCGCAGGTGCCGCTGACGCGCGAGCTGTACGTGCAGCGGTACAACGTCGCGGCGTCGCGGGCGCGTGACCAGATGTGGCTGTTCCACTCCATTCCGCCCGGGGCGCTGGACAACGCGGAGGACATGCGGTTCCAGCTGCTGGACCACTGTTATGGAGTGGTGTCGTCGGCGTCGCTGCCGTACCTGACGGCTAGTCCCCCGGACACGCTGGTGGAGCCGTTCGACTCGCTGTTCACCCAGCACGTGGCGAACCGCCTGGTGGCGCTCGGGTACTCGGTGGTGGCGCGGTACACGGTCGACTCGGTGGTGCTGGACCTCGTCGTCGTGGGCGCCCGCTCCCGCCTGGCGGTGCTCTGCGAGGGCGACGAGTGGCGCGGAGCGGCCGCGTACGAGCGGGACCTGGCGCGGCACCGCGACCTGGAGCGGTGCGGGTGGCGGTTCTTCCGGATCCGGGCGTCGTCGTTCTACGTCTCGCCGGCGTCGGTGCTCGACCGCCTGGTGGCCACGCTGCGCCAGCTGGAGATCGAACCGCGGCCGCACCACTAGGGGCGACCCGGATTCTTCCCCGATCTGTGCCGTCTTTCCTGGCCAGGGGCGTGGCGCGGGGTGACCCTGGAGGTATGAGTCACGAGTTGAGCAGCGCGGACCTGCGGGCCATCGCACAACTGGCCGACGACCCCACGCGCCGCTACGAGCTGTCCGCACAGATCTCGATCGTCGTCCACGACCTGGACGCACTGCGGGCGGCGGCGCGCCGAGCCTTCGACCACGGCCGCTTCGCGAACGAGGCCGAACGCACCCGAGCGTGGGCCGCGATCGAGGACAACCCGACGAGCCTGATCGCGCAGGCCATCGACTTCGCCCGCCTGACCGAGGACATCCCCGGCATCCTGGGCCAAACCGCCGACTGGAGAGTCCGCGCCGCCACCGACGACCCGTGACCCACCCATCGTTGCCGGCACCCGGCCGACCGGACGAATCGCCGCCGGCAGGGGCCACTGCCGCACACCACCAGTCCTCTGTTGGCGGTACGCCAGGCGTTCGACCACAGCAGAACAACCCGACTTGCCTGATGTCACAAGTCATCGACTTCACCAGACTGAGCGAGGACATCCCCGCCATCCTGGGCCACACCGCCGAATGGAGAGTCCGAGCCGCTGTCGACCACCTACCCCGGCGGCCTCCGGCCCCCGGTATCCAGCGTACGGGCGGGGGCCGACTGTTCCGGCCGCCGCGAGCGAACCTGTGGATGTACCCGCGAGTTGTGGACAGCCGCCAGGGGGTCCCCCTGTGTTCCACGCTACCGATCACCACCGACAATCCAGGCGCGGCAACAAGATCCTGTGGACAACGGCGACCAGTGGATGGCGGCTACAGACTCAGCGGCGGGTGCGGGCGGGGAGGTCGGACTCCACGCGGGCTGCCGCCTTCAGCAGCGGCGGGAGCAGGTCCCGGCGCATGGCTTCCAGGGACGTGCGGCTCGCGTGGGCGGAGACGTTCACCGCGGCCACGACCGTGCCCGATCGGTCCCGGATGGGGGCGGCCAGTGCGCGCAGGCCCTCCTCCAGCTCCTGGTTCACCAGGGACCACCCCTGCGTGCGCACCCGTGCCAGCTCGCCACGCAGCGCCGCCACCGACGAGACCGTCCGCGCCGTGAGGGGCTCCAGGCGCACCGCCGACAGGTACGCGGCCAGGTCGGGCTCGGGCATGCCCGCCAACAGCACCCGGCCCATCGACGTCGCGTACGCCGGGAACCGGGTGCCTACCGAGATGGACACCGTCATGATCCGGCTCACCGGTACACGCGCGACATAGACGACATCGTGACCGTCCAGAACGGACACCGACGACGACTCGTTCACCTCGCCGACGAGCGCCTCCAGGTGCGGCTCGGCGACCTCCGGCAGCGACAGGCTCGACAGGTACGCGTACCCCAGCTCCAGCACCTTCGCCGTCAGCGAGAAGAACCGGCCGTCCGAACGCACGTACCCCAGCGCGGCCAGGGTCAGCAGGAAGCGACGGGCCACCGCACGCGTCACGCCCGTCTGCGCCGCCACCTCCGACAGCGTCAGCTCCGGGTGCTCGTGGTCGAACGCGCGGATCACCGACAGCCCGCGCTCCAGCGACTGCACGAAATCGGACCCACGCCCGGCCACGAGAACCCCCTAGCGGCTACACACTGAAGAAGACTGTCTCACGCTCGCCCTGCAGCCGGATGTCGAACGCGTACCCGTCGTCGGTCAGCCTCGCGACCAGCGTGCTGCGGCCCGGCTCCGGGACGGCGGACAGCACCGGATCGTCCACGTTGGACGGCTCGTCCGGCAGGTACACGCGCGTCACCACCCGGTCGAGCAGGCCGCGGGCGAACACCGACAGGTCGATGTGCGGCGCCTGCAGCCGGCCGTCCGGCGCGGGCACCCGCCCCGGCCGGACCGTCCGGATCCCCCACCAGCCCTCTTCGTCGGTCGCGCTGCGGCCGAAACCACGAAAGCCCGGCACAGGCCCGCGCGGGTCATCAGGGTGGTCGAACCGCCCGGCCGCGTCGGCCTGCCAGCTCTCGACCAGCGCGTCGGGCACCGGCTCGCCCGCGCCGTCGTACACGACGCCGCGCAGCCAGAGCGCGCCCGGCGCGTCCGCGGCCACCACGAAAGGACCGTCCGCCCAGGTCAGCGCGTCGCGGAAGAACGGGCCGACCGTCTGCGAAGGCGTGAGCTCCACTACGACTCCATCGGCGTCTGGTCCCGGCCGCGCAGGACGATGTCGAACCGGTACGCGAGCGCCCACTCCGGCACGGTCTCCGACAGGTCGAACGAGGACACCATCCGGCTCCGGGCGGCCGACGGCACGGCGTTGTAGATCGGGTCCTGGTGGAACAGCGGATCGCCGGGGAAGTACATCTGCGTCACCAGCCGCTGCACGAATGCGCGGCCGAACAGCGAGAAGTGGATGTGCTGCGCGCGCCAGGCGTTCTCGTGGTTGCGCCACGGGTACGCGCCCGGCTTGATCGTCACGAACCGGAAGTGGCCGGCCGAGTCGGTCACGCACCGGCCCACACCGGTGAAGTTCGGGTCCAGCGGTGCGGGATGCTGGTCGCGCACGTGGGTGTACCGCCCGGCCGAGTTCGCCTGCCACAGCTCGACCAGCGTGTCCGGCACCGCACGCCCGTCACTGTCGAGCACCCGGCCGTGCACGATGATCCGCTCGCCCAGCGGCTCGCCGTCGTGCCGGCGGGTCAGGTCGCGGTCGGCCTCGGTGACCCGGCCCTCCCCCAGCGCCGGCCCGGTGATCTCGGTCAGCGAGTGCGGCAGCACCACCGGCTCCCGGCCCGGCGCCCGCAGCACGGTCGAGCCGTATCCCGGCGACAGCAACGGCGGATGCGTGCCACCGGGGTCACGGCGATAGCCGGCAGTGTTCATGGTTCGCTGCCTTCCACGAGCCCGCGCAGCACGCTCAACTCCTCGTCCGTCGGCGGTTCGGTGACCGCCACCTCGGCGGCGACCTTGAGGTCCCAGCCGGTCGCGGCCCGCACGTCCGCGACCGTCACCCCGGGGTGTACCCGGGTCAGCGTCAGCTCACGCGAGGCCGGGTCCGGCTCGAGCACGGCGATGTCGGTGACCACCCGCACCGGGCCGGCGCCGCGCAGGCCGAGCTTCTCCCGCGAGTCGTAGCCGTCGCCGTAGCCGACCGAGGTCACGAAGTCGACGCGCTCGACGAAGGTGCGCGGGCTCTGCCGGACCATGATGAACACCTCGCGGCAGGACGCGGCGATCTCCGGCGCGCCGCCGGAGCCGGGCAGCCGGATCCGCGGGTGGGCGTAGTCGCCGCCGATGACCGTGGTGTTCAGGTTGCCGAAGCGGTCGAGCTGGGCCGCGGACAGGAAGCCGACGTCGATGCGGCCGGGCTGGAGCCAGTAGTTGAACACCTCCGGCACGCTGACCACCGCGTCCGCGGTCAGCGCCAGCTCACCGTCCCCAATGGACAGTGGCAGCCGGGTCGGCTTCGCGCCGATCGCGCCGGACTCGTAGATCAGCACCAGGTCCGGGGCGTGCACCCGGCGGGCCAGGTTGGCCGCAGTGCTCGGCAGCCCGATGCCGACGAAGCACGACGTGTGCCCGGCGAGCGCCCGCGCGGCCTCGACCGACATCATCTCCTCGGCAGTCCAGGTCATGCGCTCGCCGCCGCGTGGACGTTCTCGTCGAGCCAGGCGAGGAACCGGTCGCGGTCGCGGCTCACCGCGTCCCACGCGCGGTACGCGTCGTTGTCCCGCTCGTAGTAGTCCTGCGCGTAGGACGGCCGCGCGCCACCGGGCACCACGGCCACCGCCGACACCACCCAGGACGGCAGCACCACGGCGTCGGGCCGTGGTTCGAGCGACTCGACGACCTCCTCGACCGTCACCAGCGAGCGCCGCGCGGCCAGCACCGCCTCCTTCTGCACGCCGACGAGCCCCCAGAGCTGCACGTTGCCGTGCCGGTCGGCGCGCTGCGCGTGCACGACCGTGACGTCCGGGTTGATCGCCGGCACCGCGGCCAGCTCCTCGCCGGTGAACGGGCAGGTGATCGTCCTGATGGTGTCGGTGTGCTTGGCGAGGTCGGTGCCCTGGTAGCCGCGCAGCACCGCGAACGGCAGGCCGGACGCGCCGGCGACGTACCTGTTCGCCATCCCCGCGTGGCTGTGCTCCTCCAGCTCCAGCGGCGCGGGCCAGCCGTTCTCGACCGCGTCCCGCAGGCGGTGCAGCGAGCCGACGCCGGGGTTGCCGCCCCACGCGAACACCAGCCGCCGCGCGCAGCCGGCGCCGATCAGCTGGTCGTAGACGATGTCCGGGGTCATCCGCACGAGTGTCAGGTCACGGCGGCGCTGCCGGATGATCTCCTGCGCCGCCCGTACCGGGATGAGGTGGGTGAAGCCCTCCAGCGCGACCGTGTCGCCGTCGCGGACGAGCTCGGCGATCCCATCGGCCAGCTCCACAAGCTCGGCCACTGCCGGCCTCCCAGTTGTGTGCGCATGACGAACTTGCGTTCTCCAGTCGCACGATAGGTACCTTCGTCGGCACCCGTCAACGGTTGACGGTGCGTGGACGTGCCTCTACGTTCACATTGAGAACGAGCGTGCGATCTCCGAACAATGACGTCGAACCTCCCCAAGGTGGATGGAGTCCCGCAGATGCGCCGACACCTCGCTGTTCTCTTACTGGCCACGACCCTCCTGGCGACCTCGTGCGGCTCGGACGACGGCGGGGGGCAGGCGTCGAGCCCGGGCCAGCCGGACAAGGTCACCGTCGGGGTCATCCCGATTCTCGACGTGGCGCCGATCTACCTCGGCGTCGCGAAGGGCTTCTTCAAGCAGAAGAACATGGACGTGACGCTCAAGCTGGCCGAGGGCGGCGCGGCGATCGTGCCGGCGGTGGTCTCCCGCCAGTACCAGTTCGGCTTCAGCAACGTGGTCTCCCTGCTGCTCGCGCACTCCAAGGGCCTGCCGGTCAAGATGGTGTCCAACGGCAACAACTCCACCGGCAAGGACGGCGAGGACTTCGCCGCGCTGATGGTCAAGAAGGACAGCCCGATCAAGACGGCGGCCGACCTCGAGGGCAAGACCGTCGCGGCGAACACGTTGCAGAACATCGTGGACACGAGCGTGCGCGCGTCGGTCCGCAAGGCGGGCGGCGACCCGAAGAAGGTCAAGTTCACCGCGCTGCCCTTCCCCGAGCAGCCGGCCGCGCTGGAGTCCGGCCAGGTGGACGCGGTGTTCGTGGTGGAGCCGTTCCAGCAGGCCGTGCTCGCCGACGGCGGCCGCAAGATCGCCTCCAGCTACGTCGACGCCGCGCCGGACCTGACGGTGGCCGCGTACTTCGCCGCGCAGCAGCTGATCGGCGAGAACCCGGACCTGGTCAAGCGGTTCACCGCCGCCATGCAGGAGTCACTGTCCTATGCGGACTCCCACCCGGACGAGGCACGGAAGATCATCGGCACGTACACCGAGATCGCGCCCGAGGTGATCGACAAGGTCACGCTGCCGAAGTGGCCGGCGGACATCAACAAGGAGTCCGTGCAGACCCTCGCCGACCTGGCTCTCGAGGACGGCCTGCTGTCCGAGAAGGCAGACCTGGACTCGTTGTTGCCGTGAGGAGGGTCTACCTGGGTGTGGCCGGGTTGCTCGGCTTCGCGGTGCTGCTGGAGCTGGCACCGCGGGCCGGCCTGGTGCCGGAGCGCTACGCGCCGCCGACGAGCCGGATCCTGCGCACGCTCGGCGAGCAGGTGACCGAGCAGCGGTTCTGGCTCGCGGTGCTCGACACGGTCCGCACCTGGCTCCTGGGGCTGGCCATCGCGGTGGCACTCGGCGTGGTGCTCGGCGTGCTCATCGGGACCATCCCGGTGCTGCGCGCCGCCACGTCGTCCACCGTCGAGTTCCTGCGGCCGATCCCGTCGGTGGCCCTGATCCCGCTCGTGGTCGTGCTGTACGGCTCCACGATCGCCTCGACGCTGGTGCTCGTCGTGTACGCGGCGTTCTGGCAGGTGCTCGTCCAGGTGCTGCACGGGGTCGCGGACATCGACCCGGTCGCCCGGGACACCGCGCGCGCCTACCGGCTCGGCCGGTGGCACCGGGTGCGGTACCTGGTCTGGCCGACCGCGCTCCCCTACGTCGCGACCGGCGTGCGGCTGGCCGCCACGGTCGCGCTGATCCTGACGATCACCGGCGAGCTGGTGATCGGCTCGCCCGGCCTCGGCCAGGAGATCGCCACCGCGCGGGCGAGCGGCGCGGTGGCCGCGATGTACGCGCTGATCGTGGTGACCGGGCTCTTCGGCGTCGCCGCGAACGTGGCCACCCGGGCGGCCGAACGCCGTGCGCTGCACTGGCATCCCTCGATGCGAGGGGAGCTGCCGGCATGAACGACATCCTGCGGCGCACCGGGCTCACGGTCGGGCTGCCGGTCGTGCTCGTTGCCGTGTGGTGGTTCGCGAGCGCGGGCAGCACGGACTTCTACTTCCCGCCCCTGCGCACGATCCTGGAGGTCTTCCCGGACACCTGGTTCGGGCCGCGGATGGTCGACGACGTGCTGCCGAGCCTGGCCCGGCTGGGCATCGGCTACGCGGCCGCGCTCGTGCTGGGTATCGGTCTCGGCATGCTGATCGGGTCGAGCCGGACGCTGCGCGCGCTCGTCGAGCCGCTGCTGGAGTTCCTCCGCGCGGTGCCGCCACCGGTGCTCGTGCCGATCCTCGTGCTGGTCGCGGGCATCGGGAACACCATGAAGATCCTCGTGATCGTCTCCGGCTGCCTGTGGCCGGTCCTGCTCAACACCGTCGAGGGCGTGCGCGCGGTCGACGAGGTGCTCGCCGACACCTGCCGCACCTACCGGATCCGCGGCCGGCTGCGCTGGTGGCACCTCGTGCTGCGCTCGGCGAGCCCGCAGATCGTCACCGGCGCGCGGCAGGCCCTGTCGGTCGGCATCATCCTGATGGTCATCAGCGAGATGTTCGCCGCGAGCAGCGGTCTCGGCTACACCGTCATCCAGTTCAAGGACGGCTTCCAGATCCCGCAGATGTGGAGCGGGGTGATCCTGCTGGGGCTGCTCGGCGTGCTGCTGTCGGTGCTGTTCCGGCTCGCCGAGCACCAGGTGCTCGGCTGGTACCACGGCAGCCGGGCCGTCCAGAGGGAGCGATGATGCTGACGGTCAGGGAACTGCACAAGGTCTACGAGAGCCGCGGCCGCCGCGTCGAGGCCATCGGCTCGATCAGCTTCGAGGTCGACGAGGGCAGCTTCGTGTGCGTCGTCGGCCCGTCCGGCTGCGGCAAGACGACGCTGCTGCGCTGCATCGCGGGGCTGCTGCCGCCGACCAGCGGCGAGGTGACCGTCGCCGGCGCGGCGGTGACCGGGCCGTCCGAGGGGCTCGCGGTCGTGTTCCAGGAGTACGGCCGGAGCCTGTTCCCGTGGCTGCGCGTGGCCGACAACGTCGACCTGCCGCTGCGCGCGGCCGGCACCGGGGGCGCGGAACGGCGCACGCTCGTCGCGGAGGCGCTGGACGCGGTCGGGCTCGCCGACGCGCACCAGGCCTACCCGTGGCAGCTCTCCGGCGGTATGCAGCAGCGGGTGGCGATCGCCCGGGCCATCGCCTACCAGCCGCGGGTGCTGCTGATGGACGAGCCGTTCGCGGCCGTGGACGCGCAGACCCGCGCCGACCTCGAGGACCTGGTCCGCTCGGTGTGGCAGCGCCTGGGCGTCACGCTGCTGTTCGTCACCCACGACATCGACGAGGCCGTGTACCTCGGCCAGCGGGTGATCATGCTGTCCGCGTCCCCGACGCACGTGGCCGAGGACCTGGCCATCGACCTGCCGGACGACCGCGACCAGCTGACCACCCGCGGCGACCCACGGTTCACCGAGCTGCGTGGCCAGGTGTACGCGCAGATCCAGAAGGCCAAGCTCGAAGGGAAGACGCGATGACCGTGGTGGATCCCGGCGCCTTCGCCGGCAGTGTCTACAGTGGAGGATGGGTCGCCGCGCACGGTGGCATCGCGCCGATCGTCGCGCCGGCCACCGGCGCCGAGCTCGGCACCACCGGCGTCGCGGACGCCGACGACGTCGCGGACGCGTGTGCCGTGGCGGCCGCCGCGCAGCGCGACTGGGCGGCGGCGAGCTTCGCCGACCGCGCCGCGGTGCTGCGCCGCGCGGGCACGCTGATCGAGGAGAACGCGGAGGAGCTGCAGGGCTGGGTCACCCGGGAGACCGGTGCCATCGGCGGGCTCGCCGCGTTCGCCGTCGGCGTGGCCGCGCAGGAGTGCTACGAAGCCGCGGCGCTCGCGTCCAGATCTCCGGGCGAGCTCCTGCCGACGGCCGAGGCGCGGCTGTCGATGCTGCGCCGGGTGCCGGTCGGCGTGGTCGGCGTGATCTCGCCGTTCAACGTGCCGCTGATCCTGTCGATCCGCTCGGTCGCGCCCGCGCTCGCGCTGGGCAACGCGGTGGTGCTCAAGCCGGACCTGCGCACGCCGGTCAGCGGCGGCTTCGCGATCGCCGGCGTGCTCGCCGCGGCGGGCCTGCCCGAGGACGTGCTGCACGTGCTGCCGGGTGGCGCCGAGGCCGGCAGCGCGCTGGTCGCCGACCCGCGGGTGCGGGTGATCTCGTTCACCGGGTCGAGCCGGACCGGGCGCGCGGTGGCCGAGCTCGCCGCCCGCCACCTCAAGCGGGTGCACCTGGAGCTGGGCGGGAACTCGGCGCTGGTGGTGCTCGACGACGCGGACATCGACCGCGCGGTGTCGGCCGCCGCGTGGGGTTCCTACCTGCACCAGGGCCAGATCTGCATGACCACCGGCCGCCACCTGGTCCACGAGGAGCTCGCCGACGACTACGTGGCCGCGCTGTCGGCGCACGCGGACGCCCTGCCGGTCGGCGACCCCACCGGCGAGGTGGCGCTCGGCCCGCTGATCGACGCCGGCCAGCGGGACAAGGTGCACGCGCTCGTGACGTCCACTGTGGACGCCGGGGCGCGGCTCGCGGCCGGCGGCACCTACGAGGGCCTGTTCTACCGGCCGACCGTCCTCGACGGCGTGCGCACCGACATGCCGGCCTACGCCAACGAGGTCTTCGGCCCGGTCGCGCCGGTCGTCCGGTTCTCCTCGGCCGAGGAGGCCGTGCGGCTCGCGGCGGACAGTCCGTACGGGTTGTCGCTGTCGATCCTCACCGGCGACGCGATGCGCGGGCTCGCGCTGGCCGAGCAGATCCCGACCGGCATCGTGCACATCAACGACCAGACGGTCAGCGACGAGGCGGTCGCGCCGTTCGGCGGCGTGCTGGACTCGGGCACCGGCGCCCGGTTCGGCGGCTCGGCGAACCTCGACGCCTTCACCGACTCGCGCTGGATCACGATGCGCGGCCAGATCCCGGAATACCCTTTCTAGATGCGGACCCAGGTAGCCATCGTCGGGGCGGGTCCGGCGGGCCTGCTGCTCGCGCACCTGCTGGCGCTGCGCGGCATCGACTCCGTCGTGCTGGAACGGCACGACCGCGCCTATATCGAGGCGCGGATCCGGGCCGGCGTGCTCGAACAGGGCACCGTCGACGTGCTGACGAAGGCGGGCCTCGCGGACCGGCTGCACGCCGAGCGCCTGGTCCACCACGGGCTGGAGCTGCTGTTCGACGGCGTCGGCCACCACGTGCCGCTGACCGAGCTGGCCGGCCGGGAGCTGACGATCTACGGCCAGCACGAGCTCGTGAAGGATCTCGTGGCGGCCCGGCTCGCGACCGGCCGGCCGCTGCTGTTCGAGGCGGAGGCCGTGGCGGTCGAGGACGTGGACACGGACTCGCCCGTGGTCCGCTACGTCCACAACGGACGGACCGAGGAGCTGCGCTGCGACGTGGTCGCCGGGTGCGACGGCTTCCACGGCGTGGCGCGGGCCGCGGTGCCGGCCGGTGCGCTGCGGACGTACTCCCACGAGTACCCGTACGCGTGGCTGGGCGTGCTGGCGCAGGTGGCGCCGTCGTCCGAGGAGCTGATCTACGCCGCGCACGAGCGCGGGTTCGCGCTGCACAGCATGCGTTCGCCCACGCTGACCCGGCTCTACCTGCAGGTGCGGCCGGACGAGCAGGTCGCGCAGTGGCCGGACGAGCGGGTGTGGACGGAGCTGCGGACCCGGCTCGACCGGTCCACCGGGTTCGAGCTGGCCGACGGCCCGATCGTGGACAAGGCCGTCGCCGCGCTGCGCAGCTTCGTGGCCGAGCCGATGCGCCACGGCCGGCTCTTCCTCGCCGGCGACGCCGCGCACATCGTGCCGGCGACCGGCGCGAAGGGCCTGAACCTGGCAGTCGTGGACGTCGCGGTACTCGCCGGCGCGCTCGGCCGCTGGTACGCCGACGGCGACGCCTCGGGGCTCGAGTCCTATTCGGACACGTGTGTGGCGCGGGTCTGGCGGGTACAGCACTTCTCGTGGTGGATGACCTCGATGCTGCACCGCGCACCGGACGGGGACCCGTTCACCCGCCGGCTGCAGCTGTCCCAGCTGCGCTACCTGACCAGCTCGACCGCGGCAGCGACGTCGTTCGCCGAGAACTACGTCGGCCTGCCGTTCCCGGAAGGAGCATCATGACCGTCAACACCGTGCCCCCGTTCCGCGCCGACCATGTCGGCAGCCTGCTGCGCCCGGCGAAGCTGCTGGCCGCACGCGAGGAACGGGCGGCCGGCCGGATCTCGCCCGAGGAGCTGCGCACCGCCGAGGACGAGGCGGTCCGCGAGGTGGTGGCGATGCAGTCCGAGGTGGGCCTGCGCTCGGCGACCGACGGCGAGTTCCGGCGCTCGTCGTGGCACATGGACTTCATCTACCGGCTCGGCGGCATCGCGCAGTCGGACGACTCGATCAAGGTCCACTTCCGCAACGCGGACGGCGACCTCGACTTCACCACCGCGGCGTTGCGTGTGGACGGTCCGGTCCGGTTGCGGGAGACCATCTTCGCCGACGACTTCACCTTCCTGACCTCGGTCGCCGGCGGCGCGGTCACCCCGAAGCTGACGATCCCGTCGCCGAGCATGGTCCACTACCGCGGCGGCCCGGCGGCACTCGATCCGGCCGTGTACCCCGACGAGGAGCAGTTCTGGGCCGACCTGTCCGCAGGCCTACGCCGCAGCAGGTCGCCGCGGTCGCGCAGCTCGGCTGCCGCTACCTGCAGCTGGACGACACGAGCCTCGCCTACCTCAACGACCCGAACCAGCGCGCGGAGCTGACCGCCCGCGGCGACGACGCCGAGCACCAGCACCTGCGCTACATCAAGCAGATCAACGCCGCGCTCGCCGGGCGCCCGGCGGGGCTGCGCGTCACGACCCACATGTGCCGCGGCAACTTCCGCTCGTCGTGGGCGGCCGAGGGCGGCTACGACTTCGTGGCCGAGGCGCTGTTCTCCGAGCTGGCGGTCGACGGCTTCTTCCTGGAGTACGACGACGCGCGGTCGGGCTCGTTCGCGCCGCTGCGGTTCGTGCCGCCGGGCAAGCAGGTCGTGCTGGGCCTGGTCACCACGAAGCGCGGCGCGCTGGAGTCGAAGGACGACATCAAGCGGCGCATCGACGAGGCGGCGAAGTACGTGCCGCTGGAGCAGCTGTGCCTGTCCCCGCAGTGCGGCTTCTCCTCGACCGTCGACGGCAACACGCTGTCCTACGAGGAGCAGGTCGCGAAGCTGGCCATGATCGTGGAGATCGCCGCGGAAGTCTGGGGTTCATAACCGAACGATCGTGCTACTGTGGCCGGGTGAGCAAGGGCGAGGCCACCCGTGAGGCGATCCTCGACGCCGCCGCCAAGCTGGCCGGGCACGTCGGGCTCGCCGGCATGACCATCAGCTCGCTCGCCACCGCCACGGGGCTGTCCAAGAGCGGGCTCTACGCCCACTTCAGGTCCAAGGAGTCACTCCAGCTGCAGGTGCTCGAGTACACGCGCGTCAGGTTCGTCGCCCTGATCGTCAGCCCGGCGCTCACCGCGCCGAGGGGCGAGCCGCGGGTGCGCGCCGTCTTCGAGAACTGGCTCAAGTGGGACTCCCAGCCCGGCGGCTGCCTGTTCGTCGCCGCCTCCAGTGAGCTGGACGACCAGCCGGGGCCGGTGCGTGACCGGCTGGTCCACGACCAGCGCGACTGGCTCGACACGCTCGCCGAGGTCTTCCGGACCGGCGTCGCCGAGGGCCAGTTCCGGGACGACGTCGAGCCCGAGCAGTTCGCGTTCGACCTCGACGGCGTCATGCTGTCCTGCCACATGAGCAGCCGGCTGCTCCGCGACGACACCGCGGAGACCCGTGCCCGGCGCTCCTTCGAGAACCTGCTGGCCACCGTCCGGGCCGGCTGACCCCGTCCAGATCGTTTGGAGAAGGCACACATGTCCACCCAGAAAAGCACGATCGTTCGTTTCAAGGATGACGCCAAGCTGACCGCCATCCGCACCGCGTTCGGCACGCTCGAACGCACCGCCCCCGGTCTCGGCGCCCGCTGGGCCGAGCGGCTCTGGCTGACCGTCCCGCCCTACCGGGGCAGACCCGCGCAGCTGATCCCGCCCGGGGAGACCGTCCGGGTGCCGGTCGGCGAGCGGCACGTCGTCAGCCGGGTGTGGGGCAGCGGCCCGATCGTGTACCTGGTGCACGGGTGGGGCGGCAACAGCGTCCAGCTGCGCGCGTTCCTCGACCCGCTGCTCGCCACCGGCCACCGGGTGGTCATGTTCGACGCGCTGAGCCACGGCGACTCCGACCCGGGCGCGCTCGGCCCGCGCCGCACGACGATCCCCGAGATGACCGCCGCGCTCGAGGCCGTGGTGGCCGCGCACGGTCCCGCGCACGCCGTCGTCGCGCACTCGCTGGGCGCGAGCTCGACGTTCTTCGCGCTGCGCCGCGGGATGTGGGCGGGGCGCCTGGTGTTCCTGGCACCCATGACCCAGCCGATGCCCTACACCGCGCTGTTCGGCGTCGCACTCGGGTTCGACCACCGGATCCGCACCCGGATGGTGGCGCGGGTGGCGCGCCGCGCGGGCGTGCCGTGGTCGGCGTTCGACATGCCCAGCCACGTCGGCGAGATCGCCGCGCCGCCGCTGCTGACCGTGCACGACCCGAACGACCGCGAGACGCGCTACGCCGACAGCGTGGCAATCGAGAAGGCGTGGCCGGGCGCCGAGCTGGTGACGGTCCACGACCTCGGTCACCGGCGGCTGCTGCGCGACCCGTCGACGGTGGCCCGCGCGGTCGCGTTCGTCACCGCGGGCGAGGTTCGCGGGCGGGCCGCGAGCTGAGCCGGGGGTGCAGGCGGGCGGCGTTCCCGGCGCCGACCGCGAACGCGAGCCGCTCCGCGCTGCCGACGTCGAGCACGTCGTCGGCGAGCCAGCTGTCGAGCAACCGGCCGAAGTGGTGGCGCCACAGCACGGCGCCGAGGTGGTGCAGCTCGGGCAGGGCGTTGCCGTCCGAGGAGTAGAGCACCGAGTCGAACGGCGCGAGCTCGAGCGCCTCGGCGAGCACGTCGTCCGCCCGCACCCCGACGAACGGCAGCGTCAGTCCGATGTCGACGGACACGTGGTCGAACACGTGCGCCAGGTACGCGGCGTTGCGGTGGAACGGCCAGCAGTGCAGCAGCACGACCTGGACTCCGCTGTCCTGTGTGGATCGAAGGAAGTCGGTCAGCAGCAACGGGTCGACCTCGCCGAGGTTCAGGTCGTCGTCGCCGAACCCGGTGTGGAACTGCAGCGGCAGGCCGGCCTCGGCACCGACCCGGGTCGCCTCGTGCACGACCCACGCGTGCAGCACCGGGTCGGTCAGCCGGCCGCCGGCGCGCAGCCAGCCCTCCGCGGCACGCGCCGCGTCGCCGTCCGACGGGCACTCGCCCGGCACCTCGAGCCCGGACCGGTACCCGACGACGGTCTTGAGCGCGACCGCCGCGGCGGCCCGCTCCCACAGCTCCGCGCGGAAGGCGTCGAGCAGCGCGGTCGGGGAGGCCGCCCAGGGCGCAAGCGTTTCCGCCACCTGCTCGACGCGCACCACCTCGTGCCCCGCGCCGCACACCTCCCCCGGCGCCAACGCGGGCGACGGCGCGAACCCGGTGTCGACGAGCCAGTGCTCCACCCCGGCGGAGCGCAGCAGCCGGTCGGTCGCCTCCCACCAGCCCAGCTCGGCGCGCCGCTCGAGGTAGTCCTCGGGTGAGGCGTGCGCGGGCAGGTCCAGCACGGGCGCGCACCACCGCCGCACCGCGAGCCCGAGCGACGAGTGCCACCGGTCCCGGGTCCCGGCGGTGGCCGCCTCGGTGAGCCCACCGGCGAACTCCCCCGGCTCGGGCTCGCGGGCCAGCACGGCGTGACAGTGCTGGTCGATCAGCGGCACATCATCGGTGACACTCACGGCACCCCCTCGCAGGCCCGGTCACGGTAGCCCTGCGGCATCCGCACACTCGCAGGCCCGCTCACTACGCCCCCACGCAAGTCCGTTGCCGCCGCCCGCGACATCGACTCGCTCACACAACTCGCTCACGACACCGCTCGCAAGCCCTGCGCCGCCCGCGGTCACCGCGGCGTCCGACGATTCGGCGCCGGAACGGCTCGATCCGCTATGCGGCGCGGTCGGTGCGAGAGGCCAGGCCGCGGCCCGCAACATCGACTCGCTCACGACACCTCCCGCACAGATCCCACGCCGCCTGGTGCCGAACGGTTCGCCGCCGGACGAGGCGAGGTTCAATCCGCTGCGCTGCGCGGTCACTCGCTCGCACAAGCCCGGCGCCGCCCACAGACGCCCGGTGTCCGACAACTCGGCGCCGAAACGAAGTGAGGCGCGATCCGCTGCGCCGCGCGGTCGGCACGAGAGGCGCAGCCGCAGCCCCGCACCAGCCACTCGCTCACGCAAGCCCGGCGCCGCCCACAGACGCCCCCGGTCGTGCGGTCTCCGACGCTTCGGCGCCAGACCGGGGCTCAATCCGCTGCGCCGCGCAGGTGGCGAGGCCGCGCGGCACAGCCGCCATGGCGCGTAGCGGTTCTGCGTTCCGCGCGGTGCTCACCTCACCATCGCCAGCGGGCGGCGTCCGCCAGTGCGGCGGGGTCCAGCCCGGCGCAGCGCCCGGCCTCCGCGCGGCGGACGGTCACGATCGCGTCGTGTTGTTCGGGGCCCAGTGCTTTGGCCAGCACGGCCGAGGAGGCCAGCGCGTCCGCGGCGGCCTCGGGCGTGGTCGGCAGCCGGTCGATGCCGGCCGCGGCGCGGGCCTCGCCGGACAGCAGTGCCGGGTCGCCGGTGACCGGGTCCGGCAGCCGCAGCTCCTCCGCGACCCCGGCCAGGCCGGCCGCGATCACGCAGCCCACCAGCAGGTACGGGTTCGCCGTCGCGTCGAAGCACTTCAGCTCCGCGTTCGCCGACTCCTCGGTGCCCGCGACCATCCGCAGCGCCGTCTCCCGCGTCTCGTGCCCCCAGCACCGCCACACGCCCGCCCACCGCGACGGCTGCAGCCGCAGGAAGCTCGCCGGGTGCCCCGCGCCGATCGCCAGCAGCGCCGGCAGCTCCCGCAGCACCCCGGCCAGGAACGCCGACCCGGCCGGGCGCAGGTCGGCGAACGTGTTGCCGTCGGCGTCGTACACCGACAGGTGCAGGTGGCCGCCCGACCCCGCGCCCGCCGGGTCGACGCTCGGCGCGAACGTCGCCCGCCAGCCGTGCGCGAGGCTGCGCGACCGGATCGTGTGCCGGGCCAGGACCGCGTCGTCCGCCGCGCCCACCGGGTCGTTCGGCGCCACCGAGACCTCGAGCTGGGCGGTGGCGTACTCGGGATGGAACTGCTGCACGGCCAGGCCCTGCGCCTGCAGGTCCGCGACCAGCTCGGCGGCGTAGGCCGCCACCCGCTCCAGCCGGATCTGCCCGTACGCCGGCCCGTCGAAGGCCGGCACGAACCCGTCGGCGCCCGCCACGCCGAGGATCCACTCGTGCTCGAACGCCATCCGCAGCGTGAGCCCCTGGCGCGCCGCGGCCGCCACCTGGCGATCGGCGAACGCCCGCTGGCACGCGACGAACGGCTCGAGCGCCTTCGTCAGCTTGTTCGCCGGCGCCCACGCCCACCCCGGCATCGCCGACAGCGCGACCGCGCGGGCGAGGTCCGGCACCAGCCGCAGGTCGCCGTCGGGCCCGCCGAGGTACTCCCCCGCCACCATGACGTCGTCGGCCCCGAACGCCTCGAAGCACGGCGACGCGCCCACTCCCTCGCGGACCGCCGCCTCGACCCGCTCCAGCGGCACGGTCTTCACCCGGACGATGCCTGCGTTGTCCACAAAGGACAGCTCGAGCATGGTCACGCCCGCCGCCCGCAGCTCGTCGAGCGTCGCCATCAGCCGCCTCCGCTCAGGTGGTCCAGCAGGTCGTCGACGAGCTGGCCGGGGCTCGCGTTACCCTTGCCGCCTTCCGCGAGGTGCCCGGCCGCGGCCAGGTCGGCCGCGCCGTGCGCGGTCGCGCGCAGCAGCGACGCCAGCCGCACCGGGTCGCCGGCCGGCAGCGCACCCGCGGCCTGGGTCGCCGCGACGAGGTCGACCAGCGCGGTCTGCGCGGCGTGCGCGGCCTTGGTCAGCTCCTCGGACTCGACGTTCCACGGCCCGAAGACCAGCCGGAACCGGGCCGGCCGCTCCAGCGCCCAGGCGATGTAGTGATGCAGGACCGCGCGCAGCACGGCCTCCGGCGAGCGCTTGCGGGCCGCGGTCGTCACGATCTCGTCGCGGCGGCGCTCCAGCTCGGCCGCGGCCACGGCGGCGAGCAGCAGCTCCTTGCTGGCGAAGTGCTTGTACGGCGCGTTGTGCGAGACGCCGACCTGCCGGCCCACCTCGCGCAGCGTCACCGCCGCCACCCCGCCCTCGTCGAGCAGCGCGGTGGCCGCGTCGACCAGCGCGTCGCGGGTGCTCACCGCGTCATCGTAGCCGTGGTTGACGCTGTCAACCTCGCGCGCTAGGTTGACAGCGTCAACCTAGGGAGGAACTCATGCGGGCAGTGGTCACCGGATCGACGGGCGGCATCGGGGAGGCGATCGCGCGGCGGCTGGCGGCGGCCGGGTCGACGGTCGTCCTCATCGGACGCAACGGGGAGCGGGTGGACGCGGCGCGGCGGCGGGTCGCGGCCGCCGTGGCGGGCGCGGACCTGGACCGCGAGATCGCGGACCTCTCGCTGATGGCGGACGTCCGGGCGCTCGGCGAGCGGCTGGATCCGTTGCCGGACATCGTGATCAGCAACGCGGCGGTCATCGCGCCGCTCGACGCGGTCACCCCGGAAGGCAACCAGCTCACGCTCGCCACGAACCACCTCGCGCCGTACGTGCTGCTGCGCACGCTGGCCGCGCGCATCGGCGACGGCCCGGCACGGTTCGTGATCGTCGGCGCGGCGCCGCGCGCGCTCGCCCGGGTCCCGGTGGACCTCGACGACCTGCAGTTCCGCGACGCGCGCGGTCTCGGGCCGGTGCCGAGCTTCCGGCCGTTCGCCGCCTACGGGCGCACGAAGAACGCGAACGCGATGTTCGGCTACGCGCTGGCCCGCCGCCTCGCGGACACCGCGATCACGGTCAACGGCGGGCATCCGGGCATCGTCAAGCAGACCGGCCTGGGCCGGCACGCGCGTGGCGGGTTCGGCGCGTTCACCACGGTGCTGAACCCGTTCGTGCCGGGCGTCGACTACGGCGCCGACAACCCGGCCTGGCTCGCCACGGCGCCCGAGGTGGCGGGGGTGACCGGGCGGTACTTCGTGCGGCGCAAGGAGGTCACGACGGCCGCACACACCACCGACGTGGCCCGGCAGGACCGGCTGTGGGACGAGAGCGCCCGGCTCACCGGCCTGCCCGCGACGCTGCGCTGAGCCGGCGCCGCAATGTCGCGGCGAACGCGGCCGGGTCGTCATCGCTACGGCCGCGGCCACGCCGCTGACACCGCCGCCAGGAGACGCACGGTGCCGAGCGGGTCAGGTCGTGGCGGTGTCGTCCCGCGGCGCCCAGCCGAGCTCGCGCCGGGCCTTGGCCAGGCTCATCGTCCGCTCGGCGCCGTCGCCGCTGATCGAGTACACGTCGAAACCCTTGCCGCGCCGGGCAAGCGCCGCGTCGATCGCGGCCGCCACGTCGCGGGCCGAGGTGGAGATCGCGCGCTGGAACGCGGTGCCCTGCTTCGGCCACGCGTCGTCGGCGGTCGGGAAGCACAGCCGCAGGCAGATCGCGTCCGTGCCCCACTCGGTCGCGGTGCGGCAGACCTCCTCGCCCAGCCGCTTGGCCAGACCGTAGAAGTCGCGCCCGTCCGGCGGCGTCGACTCGTCGGGGTAGCGGGCGAGGCGGGTGTCGTGGTGCGGCACACCGGGCGGCGGCTCCTCCTCGCCCTCGAACGGGTAGCGGAACACCGACATGCTGCTCGTGTACACCATGTGCGTGACGCCGGCCCGCCGCACGCCGGTCAGCGTCGCGTACAGCCCCGGCACGGCGACGTCGAGATGTGCCCGCGCGTTGGCGGGGCTGCCCCAGTCACGCACGGGCCCCATCGCCATGAACACGAGCGAGTCGACGCCCTCGGCGAGCGACGCGACGAGGTCGACGTCATGCAGGTCGCCCACCGTGTAGTCCACTCCGGACACCGGCGTGGCGGGCGGGACGAGGTCGAGCACGCGGATCTCGTGCGCGGCGAGGTGCGGCAGCACCAGTGACCCCACCAGCCCGCAGCCGCCGACGACCAGCAGACGCATGCCGCCCCCTCAGACCCGTACGTGCGCGTCCCGGCCGGCGCGCAGCCCGACGACAGTGTGCACGGCGGCGAGCACGGCGAGAACCGTCAGCGGCAACGTCCACCCGCCGGTCGCGTCGTGCAGCGCGCCGATCGCCACCGGGCCGGTCGCGGCGAACAGGTACCCGATCGACTGCCCCATCCCGGCCAGCGACGCCGACGAGCGCGGGTCGGCCGCGCGCAGGCTGAAGAACGCGAGCGCCAGGAAGAACAGCGTGCCGGCGCCGATACCGGTGACCAGCGCCCACAGCAGCGACAGGTCCGGGAGGACCAGCAGGCCGAGGTACCCGATCATCGCCAGGAACGCGCCACCCGCGGCGACCAGCCGCTGGTCGGGCAGCCGGGACAGCAGCAGCGGCACGACGCCGCTCATCACCACCCCGATGATCTGGTAGACGAACAGCATCCAGCCGGCGTACTCCTCGCTCGCGCCGGTGCTGACCACGATCGACGGGAACCACGCGAGCATCGTGTAGAAGCCGCAGGCCGACAGCGCCATGAACGCCGAGACCTCCCACGCGAGCGGCGTGCGCCACGGCGCGCGGGGCCTGTCCGTCGGCGGTTGCGGCTCGCCGGGTGAGCGGCGCAGCTGCGGCGACCACACGGCGAGCGCGACGAGCGCGAACCCCGCCCAGCAGCCGAGCGCGGTGCGCCAGCCGCCGGGCAGCACCCCGGCCAGCGGCACCGCCACGCCGGCCGCGGCGGAGGCGACCACGCCGATCACGGCGGTGTACACGCCGGTGACCGCGCTGATGTGGCCGGGGAAGTCCCGCTTGATCATGCTGGGCAGCAGCACGTTCGCGACCGCGATGGCGGCGCCGAGCAGCACCGTGCCGACCCACAGCAGGGCGGTGACGGGCACCGACCGCAGCACGATGCCCGCGATCAGCACGGCCATGGCCAGCCAGAGCATCAGGTCGATGCCGAAGCGCCGGGCCAGGCGCGGCACCTGCGGCGAGATCGCGGCGAACGTGAGCAGCGGCAGCGTCCCGATGAACCCGGCCTGGCCGGCCGTCAGCCCGAGGTCGCGGCGGATCGTCTCCAGCAGCGGTCCCACCGAGGTCAGCGCCGCGCGCATGTTGGCGGCGATCAGCAGGAAGCCGACGATCAGCAGGATGCGACGACCGGCCTGCCGATCCTTAGCAATCCTCACGGTCGTCACCCGGTCAAGGTCTCACATGCGTCCCGACCTCGGCAAATCGTTCTCGTGTGGGTGACGCCGACCGCCGCGGACCGGTCTGCTGGAATGGCCGGGTGCCCTGGATTCAGCTGGAGAACGCAGTCAACGCCCGCGACCTCGGTGGCCTGCCCGCCGAGCACGGCGCCCACATCCGGCCGCGGCGGCTGCTCCGCTCGGACAACCTGCAGGACCTCTCCCCCGCCGACGTCGCGCGCCTGGTCGACGAGCTGGGCCTGACGACCGTGATCGACCTGCGGACCACCGACGAGGTGACGCAGGAGGGCCCGGCGCCGCTGACCGAGGTCGCGACGGTGCGCCACGTGCACCTGTCCATGCTGCCGGAGAGCCTGGGGAACACCGACGCCGCCGCCGACGCGCTCGCGGCCAACCGGGACCGCGCCGCCGAACGCGACGCGTCCGACCTCGCGCTGTCGTTCTACCTCGGCTACCTCGAGGACCGGCCGGAGAACATCGTCGAGGCGCTGCGGACGATCGCGACTGCGCCCGGCGCCGCGCTGGTGCACTGCGCGGCGGGCAAGGACCGCACGGGCGTGGTCGTGGCGATGGCGCTCGCGGTGGCGGGCGTGCCGCACGACGTCGTCGTCGAGGACTATGTGGCGACCGGCGAGCGGATCGAGGAGATCCTCGAGCGGCTGCGCTCCACGCCCACCTACGCCGAGGACATCGACCGGCTGCCGGCGTCGGAGCACCGGCCGCGCGCGGAGACGATGCGCGGATTCCTCGCCCGGCTCGACGCCGACCACGGTGGTGTGCTGGGCTGGCTCGCCGAGCGCGGCTTCGGCGTGGAGGATGCAAAGCGGTTGCGCGACAAGCTGCTGGAGGTCTGAATGGGACGGTCGGTACTGGTCACCGGGGGCACGGGCGGGCTGGGTGCCGCGGTCACCACGGCGTTCCTGGACGCCGGCTGGCGCGTGGTGGTGCCGTGGATCGCGGAGCGGGAGCTGGCGCGGGTGCCGGAGCGCGACGGGCTCGAGCTGGTGAAGGCGGACCTGTTCGACGCGGCGTCGGCCCGCGACTGCGCGACGGTCGCGGCGTCCGATGTGGACAATCCGCTGCGCGCGGTGGTGAACCTGGTCGGCGGCTTCGCGGCCGGCGGGCGGGTGCACGAGACGCCGGTCGAGGAGTTCGAGGACCAGCTGCGGCTGAACCTGCGGGCCACCTACCTGACCTGCCAGCAGACGCTGCCGCACCTCAAGGCGGCCGGCGGCGGCACGATCGTGTGCATGTCGAGCCGGGCCGCGCTGCACCCGTTCCCCGGCGGGGCCGGCTACGTGACGGCGAAGGCGGCGGTGCTCGCGCTGGTGTCGGCACTGGACGTGGAGTACGCGGACGCGGGGGTGCGGGTCAACGCCGTGCTTCCCGGCGTCATCGACACCCCGGCGAACCGCGCGTCCATGCCCGACTCGGACCGCAAGGACTGGGTCGACCCGGCCGACATCGCCCGCACGATCCTGTTCCTGTCGAGCGAGGAGTCCTCCGCGATCAGCGGCGCCCAGGTCCCGGTGCACCGCGCCTGACGCGGGTCAGCGCGCGGTCAGCGAGAACAGCAGGAACAGGGCGCGGCTGGTGAGGATCCGGTAGGCGTCCGGCGCGGTGGCGGCCATCTCCGGCCGCGGCTCGGGCTCGACGATGTCCTCGACGGCGAACCCGGCCGCGGCGAAGGCGGCCAGCATCGCGCGCAGCGGGCGGTGCCAGAACCGCATGCGCATGGTGTGGTCGTCCCGCACCCAGTCCTCGGTGAAGGTGAACGTGGCGAGGTAGTCCTCGCGCTCGGTGATCCGCATGACCGCGACGGGGTGATGGGTGGAGAGCACCACCCGCCCGCCCGGCGCCAGCACGCGGTGGAACTCGCGCAGCGTGGGCTCCCACTCGGCCAGGTAGTGCATGACCAGCGAGCACAGCACCAGGTCGAACCCACCCGCCGGCAACGGCAACGGCTCGCTCAGGTCGGCCTGGTGCAGCGGCACGTCCGGGCCGAGCCGCTCGCGGGCGATGCCGAGCAGGCCCGCGCTGAGATCGACCCCGGTGACGGCGGCGCCGCGCGCGGTCAGCTCCGCGGCGTGCGCGCCCGCGCCGCACCCGGCGTCGAGTACCCGCCGCCCGCGCACCTCCCCGGCGAGGGCCACGATCGCGGGCCGCTCGTAGAGCGCGTTGAACGGCCCGGTCTCGTTGTCCCGCGCGTACTCGCGGGCGAAGTGGTCGTAGTCGTTGTACCGCGTCTCCCCCATGGCAGCCACGTATCCGGCGATGACCTAGCGTCGGGTGCGTGCCCGGTTCCGAGATCTTCGCCGACCACGCGGAAACCTATGCGTCGTTCGCCGACCGCAGCGGTCCCAACGCCCACTACGACCGGCCCGCGATCCTGCGCCTGGCAGGCGATGTCGCGGGCGCCCGGGTGCTGGAGCTCGGCTGCGCGGGCGGGGGCCTCACGGCGCAGCTGGCCGAGCGCGATGCCGACGTGCTGGCCCTGGACCGCGAGCCGCGGCTCGTCGCGCTGGCCCGCGAGCGGCTGGGTTCGCGGGCGCGCGTGGAGGTGGCGGACCTGTCTGCACCGCTCGACCTCGTCCCCACCGGCGGCGTCGACGTGGTCGTGGCGTCGCTGGTGCTGCACTACCTCGAGGACTGGGCACCCCTGCTCGGCGAGCTGCACCGCTGCCTCGCACCCGGCGGGGCGCTGGTCTTCTCGGTGCACCACCCGATCACCGGCTGGCTGCTCTGCGACCAGTCGGACTACCACCGCACCGAGCTGGTCGAGGAGACCTGGGACTGGGACGGCCAGCAGGTGACCGCCGCGATGTACCGGCGGCCGCTGTCGGCGATCTTCGGCTCCCTGCGCGACGCCGGCTTCACCGTGGACGTCGTCGACGAGCCGCGTCCAACGCCGGACGCGGCCGTCGACCCCGGCCTGTTCGAGATCCTCGACACCAAGCCGGTGTTCCTGTTCGTCCGCGCGCTGCGCTCAGAGGTCCGCTAGCCGGGCCGCGATGGGGGCGCCCAGCTCGTCGATCCACTTCGCCGGGGCGTCGCCGGGTGGCATGACGATCGCCGTGTCGACGCCGAGCTTCGCGTACGCGGCCATGTCCCCGACGAACGAGTCCACCTCCTTCGGCGTCCCCATCACCGCGACCGTCTTGCGGATCGTGTCGTAGTCGCGGCCCACCGTGTCGCAGTGGCCGCGCAGGACGTCGAGCTTGTGGGCGACCTCCTCCGGCGAGGTGGCGAACAGGTTGCACGCGTCGGCGTACTGCGCCACCAGCCGGAGCGTCTTCTTCTCGCCGCCACCGCCGATGAGGATCGGCGGCTTGCTGATCGGCAACGGCGAGCACAGCGTCTCCGCCAGCTGGTAGTACTTGCCCTCGAAGGAGCCGTTGTTGTCCCCGTCCCACATCTGCAGGCAGACCCGCAGCGTCTCCTCCAGCCGCTCGAACCGCTCGGCCACCGGCGGGAACGGCACGCCGAGCCCCAGGTGCTCGCGCTCGTACCACGCCGCGCCGATGCCCAGCTCGCCGCGGCCACCGGACAGTACGTCCACAGTGGACACGATCTTCGCGAGCAGGCCCGGGTGGCGGTAGCTGACGCCGGTGACCAGCAGGCCGAGCCGGACGGTGGAGGTGTGCGCGGCGAGGAAGCCCAGGGTCGTGTAGCCCTCGAGCATCGGGTCGGTCGCCGGCATCACCCGTTCCATCTGGAAGTAGTGATCCATGACGGACAGGTGGGTCACACCGGCGGCCTCGACCGCCTGGCCCACCCTGGCCAGTTCCGGCGCGATGCCGGCCGGGCCGTCGGGGACGGTGAACGCGATGACGTGAATTCCGAGATGCACACCACGAGCCTAGGAGCTGGAGCGCACTCCAGCACAAGTCCGCGACCTCAGGGCCCCTAAGGGACAAATCAGGGACGGGGCCCGATGCCCCCGTCAGGCGCTACCCATACGGTTGGTCCGTGGTGCTCATCGAAACGAACGCGCTGGAGAAGCGCTACGACGACAAGGTGACCGCGCTGGCGGACCTCACGGTCGCCGTCGAGCCCGGGATCGTCGGGCTGGTGGGGGTGAACGGCGCCGGGAAGAGCACGCTGATCAAGCTCGCACTCGGCCTGCTGGAGCCCACGGGCGGCCAGATCCGGGTGCTGGGGCTCGACCCGCGCACCGACGGGGAGGCGGTGCGCGGGCGAGTCGGTTACATGCCCGAGCACGACTGCCTGCCGCCGGACGTGATCGCGGCCGAGTTCGTCACGCACATGGCCCGGGTGAGCGGCCTGCCGGCCGCGATGGCCCGCGAGCGCGCGTCGGAGACGTTGCGCCACGTCGGGCTGTACGAGGAGCGCTACCGGCGCATCGGCGGCTACTCGACCGGCATGAAGCAGCGGGTCAAGCTCGCGCAGGCGCTCGTGCACGACCCGGAGCTGCTGCTGCTCGACGAGCCGACCAACGGGCTCGACCCGGAGGGCCGGCGGGCGATGCTCGACCTGGTGCACCGGATCGGCACCGAGTTCGGCATCTCCGTGGTCGTCTGCTCGCACCTGCTGGGCGAGATCGAGCGGATCTGCACGTCGCTGGTCGCGATCGACGCCGGCCGGCTGCTGCGCTCGGCGACGCTGTCGGCCATGACCCAGCAGTCCGACCTGCTGATGGTCGAGATCGACGAGGACCCCGCGCCGCTGCTCGACATGCTGGTCGCCGCCGGGCTGGAGGTCCGCCGCAACAACCGGGCGCTGCTGGTCCACCTCGGCGAGCGCGCCGAGGACACCTACGACGTCATCCGCGACGCGATCGCCGACCTCGACCTGTCGCTGCACCGGCTCGAGCGGCACCGCCACCAGGTCGCCGACCTGTTCCGGGACGTGCCCACCACGGAGGCCAGCTATGCCCGGTCCTGAGAACACCGGTGTCATCCACGACATCGGCTACCAGCGCTACGACGGCCCGCGGCTCGGCCGCGGGTACGCGGCGCGCTCGCTGTTCACGCACAGCGCGCGCGGCGCCTACGGGCTGGGGCGCAGCGCGTGGGCGAAGGTGCTGCCGATCGGCCTGCTGTCGCTGGCCTGCATGGCCGCGCTGGTGCTGGTCGTGGTCAACACGCAGCTGCCGGTGCAGGTGATCGACTACGTCGGCATCGCGTCCACGTTCACCTACGCGGCCACGGTGTTCGTCGCGGTCGTGGCGCCCGAGCTCGTGTCGACCGACCTGCGCGGCAACGTGCTGGCGCTGTACCTGTCCCGGCCGCTGCGCCGCGCGGACTACGCGCTCGCCAAGCTCGCGGCGCTGGCCACCGCGGTCTTCGTCATGCTCGGCGCGCCGATGCTGATCCTGTTCCTGGGCATGGCGTTCAGCACCGACGACGGGTTCTCCGGGGTTCTCGGCGAGGTCGGCGGGCTGGCGCAGGGCCTGCTGGCCGCGGCGATCCACGCCATCGTGCTGGCCGCGATCGCGCTGCCGATCGCCTCGCTGTCCGGGCGGCGGGTGTTCGCGACCGGCATGATCATCGCCGTCTTCCTGCTGACCGCGCCGGTCTCCGGTGTGCTGATGACGTTGGGCAACGGCGACGCGGCCTACCTCGCCGGGCTCATCAACCCGGTCAACCTCGTCAACGGAATCGACCGCTGGCTGTTCGACGGCGGCACGATCGACATCGGCCCCTACGGCGCGGTGTACGGCCTGATCGCACTGGCCCTCGCGGCCATCGGCACGGCGGCCACGGTGTGGCGGTACAAGAAGGTGAAGTCATGACCGCAGTGGAGCTTTCCGCGGTGTCGCGCTGGTACGGCAACGTGGTCGCCGTCAACGACGTGACGCTCACCGTCGGGCCCGGGCTCACCGGCCTGCTCGGCCCGAACGGCGCGGGCAAGACGACCGTGCTGCACCTGATGGCGGGGCTGCTCGCGCCGTCGCAGGGCAGCGTGCTGGTCGGCGGCGACCCGGCGTGGCGCAACCCCGCCATGTACAAGAACCTGGGCCTGGTGACCGAACGGGAGAGCGTGCCGGGGTTCCTGACGGCGTGGGAGTTCGTGCACGCGTCGGCGAAGCTGCACAAGCTCGCCGACCCGGCCGCGGCCGCGCGCCGGGCGCTGGGCATCGTGGAGATGGAGGACGCGCAGGACCGGCGGATCTCCACGTACTCCAAGGGCATGCGCCAGCGGACCAGGGTGGCCGCGGCGCTCGTGCACGAGCCCGGCGTACTGCTGCTGGACGAGCCGTTCAACGGCATGGATCCGCGGCAGCGGCTGCACATGATGGAGCTGCTGGGCCGGATGGCCGAGGACGGACGCACGATCCTGTTCAGCTCACACATCCTGGAGGAGGTCGAGCAGCTGTCCGGGACGGTGCAGGTGATCGTCGCCGGCCGGCTGGCCGCGTCCGGCGACTACCGGCACATCCGGCGGCTGATGACCACCCGGCCGCACGTGTTCACCATCTCCTCCTCCGACGACCGTCTGCTCGCGACCGTCCTGATGGGACAGGAGTCGGTGACCGGGGTGCGCGTCGAGGACGGGACGCTGCAGGTGCACGCCAACGACTACGGCACGTTCACGCGCGCCCTGGCCAAGCAGGCGAAGGCGTCCGGCATCCGGCTGACGAGCGTCCTGCCGTCCGACGAGTCCCTCGAGAAGGTCTTCTCCTACCTGGTGGCGACATGAACCTCACGATCATCGGTATCACCGTGCGGGCCCTGCTGGGGCGGCGCCGGGTTTTGATGCTGCTGCCCATGCCCCTCGTGCTCGTCGGCCTGACGCTGCTGGGCGCGAACGTCGGCGAGCCCGAAGGCGACTGGGGGCCGGCGGTGTTCGGCAACCTCGGGCTGAGCGTGATCCTGCCGCTGACCGCGCTGATCGTCGGCAGCAGCGTGCTGGGCCTGGAGATCGACGACGGCACGATCACGCACCTGCTGACGAAACCCCTGCCGCGCAGCGAGATCGTGCTGTCGAAGCTGGCGGTGGCGTGGGTGGTCACCACGGTCGCGACGGGCGTGCCCCTGGCGGTCGCCGCGCTGATCGCCGGGTCGACGACGCTCGCGGTGGGGCTGGTGCTGGGTGCGGCGCTGGGGGCGCTGGCCTACACCGCGCTGTTCCTGGCGCTGAGCGTGCTGACGAAGCGGCCGGTCGCCGTCGGGTTGGTCTACATCATGCTGTGGGAGAACGTGCTGGTCGGCTTCGTCGACGGGGCGAAGGTGTTCAGCGTCCGCGAGCACGCGACGACCCTCGCCGACACGGTGGGGAACACGCCGCTGCTGGACTCCTCGGTGTCGCTCGGTACGGCGCTGGTGATGTCGGTGGTGTTCATCGTGGTCGGCACGGTCGGCGCGACGCAGCGGCTGCGTTCGTTCGCGCTGACCGGGGAGGCCAACTAGCCTGGCCGGCAGTCGTCGCCGGGAGGTTCGGATGTCCGCCGCTGTTGGGTTTGCCGCCAGGTTGCGTGCCCGGGAGGCGGTGGTCGGGTACTGGTCGGCCCTCGACGCGCCGGTGGCGACGGAGCGGATCGCCAGGCTGGGCTACGACTACGTGTGCCTCGACGGCCAGCACGGATACCTCGGGTACGCGGGTTTGCTGGGGTCGCTGCTCGCGATCGACGCGGCCGGCGGGGCGGCCGGGATCGTGCGGGTGGAGGCCAACGACATCACGCCGATCGGCCGGGCGCTCGACGCCGG
This sequence comes from uncultured Actinomycetota bacterium, assembly GCA_963841395.1. GTDB lineage: Bacteria > Actinomycetota > Actinomycetes > Mycobacteriales > Pseudonocardiaceae > Actinophytocola. Next base: position 535,724 of record CAWJCX010000048.1, on the reverse strand, counting down.
GGCGTGCGGGGTGATCGTGCCGCTGATCGAGAGCCCCGCCGATGCGGCCGCCGCGGTGGCCGCCGTCAGGTACCCGCCGGTGGGGCGCCGGTCGTTCGCGTCCAACCGGTCGGGCCTGCGCCCGGCCGAGGCCAACGCGAGGAACGTCGTGATCGCGATGATCGAGACACCCGGCGCACTGTCCGAAGTGGATGCCATCTGTGCGACGCCCGGGCTCGACGGTGTCTATGTGGGACCGTCCGACCTGAGCCTGGCGGTGGGTGGCGCGTTCCCGATGGACCCGGCGGTGTCGACGGAGTTCGAGGCGGCGGTGACCCGCGTCCGCGAGTCCGCCCGCGAGGCAGGCATCGCGGCCGGCATCCACACCCCGGACGGCGCCACCGCGGCCCGGCGGCTGGCCGAGGGCTACACCTTCGCGTCGATCGCCTCCGACCTGTCACACCTGGAGAAGGCGGCCCGCGGCCACCTGGAAGCGGCCCGAGGCTGAGCAGTCCCGGCGGGTTTGTTCGCCACGATGTAAGGCGGCGCGCTCACTCGTCGTCGTTCTCGGTGAGCCAGTCCAGGCGCCTGACCTTGCCCTCGGCGGCGTCGGCCAGGCCGCCGAACAGGGACGCCTTGAGGTCCTCGTTCTCCCAGACCAGCAGCTCGCGCGTCGGGATGGTCGCCACGGGCGTGAGCAGGATGACGCCCTCGTCGTTGACGGACATCGCGTAGCGGTCGTCCCTGCGCACGCCGACCTTGCCGAAAGCGATCCTCGCGCGCTCGTCGGCGGTGACCGCCGCGATGGGCCGGAACCCGTCCACAGTCATGGCAGCCTCCTCCTTTCCCCCAGGGTATGGGCGAGTGGGCAATGCCCGTCAAAGGCAGGTGTCGCAGGTCGATTCCTCCCAAAGGCGCCCAGCCAAGCCACCGCGAACTATGGGTCCACGAAATCGCGGGCCGCAGACCGGTCGAACAACGCTACGACCTTGCGTCCGGCCAGTTCCTGTGGTGCGTATGTCGGGCCGGCCACGCTCATCGTCGGTGGCCAGCCTGGGTGCGAGCCCAGGGCGATGTCCACCAGCAGGTCTTCGGGGGCAGTCACCTGCAGGCGATAGAAGGCCCCACCCTCTGCTGGGCGATGAGCGCAGCACCGCCAGCGAGGATGAATCCGTTGCTGGCGGCAGGCTGAAGAAGAACCGGGCGACCTCGAGCTGGAAGTCAGTAAGGGGAATCTTGGTTGTCACTATGCGGGGACCAGCTCCAAGATCGACGATTCCCACGCCGCGCGAAGATCACGTGGGAGCACCAGCTCGTCCCATAGGTCGACCAGCAGGGCCCCGTCGACGTAGGTGAGCACGTCGTGCGCGCTGCCCTCCCGGAGCACCGCCTCGTACACGCGGGCACGATCCGACCGGTCCCTGAGGCGGTACTCCCGCCCAGGCTGCGACCAGTTCAACGACAACGGCAACGTCACGGTCGCGAGTGCGCTGTCCGGCGCGAGCGACGGAAGGCGATCCGGGACCTGAAGACACGACCTCGTGGCCCCGTGACCGAGTGGAAGGTGATCCGCGGGCGCATGTCGAGCTGAGCACGCCGCAGACAATGCGTCGACAAGCAGCAGGTCGTACCGGTGCGAACCTCCGGAAGTGTCGTTCAGGCGACCTCGCGCCACCAGGGGTCTGGGGTGGGTGGGGTGGCTATGTCCAGGGGCTGGCCGGGGCGGGGTACGGCTACCTGGACGTCGTGGGGCTTGGCTGCTGTCAGGAGGCGTTCGACGGGTTCGGACCATGCGTGCAGGGCCAGGTTGAAGGTGCCCCAGTGCACCGGCACCAGCAGACCTCCGCGCACCGCCACGTGGGTCGACACGCCCTCCTCCGGGGTCATGTGGATGTCGGGCCAGTACGGGGAGTACGCGCCGATCTGGATGAACGTCGCGTCGAACGGGCCGTGTTCCTCGCCTATCTCGCGGTAGGCCTCGAAGTAGCCCGAGTCGCCTGTGTAGAAGATCCGGCGCTCGCGGCCGGCCACCACCCACGACGCCCACAGCGTGCCGTTGCCGCCCGGACGCAGCCGGCCCGAGAAGTGGCGCGCCGCCGTCGCGGTCAGCGTCACGTCGCCGATCGTCGTCTGCTCGGTCCAGTCCAGCTCGTCCAGCCGGGACGACGGGATGCGCCACCGCTCCAGGTGGGCGCCCACGCCCAGCGGCACCACGAACCTGGTCTGCGGCCACAACGCGGCGATCCGCCGGATCGTGGTCATGTCCAGGTGGTCGTAGTGGTCGTGCGAGATGACCACCGCGTCGATCGGCGGCAGGTCCTCCAGCGCCACCGGCACGGGGTGCAGCCGCCGCGGGCCGAGCGCGCTGGACGGCGAGACGCGTTCGCTCCACACGGGATCGAACAGCAACCGCCGGCCCTCGAGCTCGACCAGGACCGTGGCGTGGCCGAGCCACGTCACGCGCAGCCCGTCCACCGGTGGCGCCGACAGATCGGGCACCACCAGTGGCACGGGACGGGTCGGCTTGCGTAACTCCTTGCCGAACAGCATCTCCTTCATCACGCCCGGACCGCTCGACGGCGGCGCGATGCTGGCCGGGACCACGTTGTGGAACTGCCCGTCGCGGAAGTGGGGCGAGCGCCGCATCCGCGCCAGCCGCTCGCCCTCCGGCTTGCCGCCGACCGCGGCCGGCACCTGCCACCCCGCCCGCATGATCGCCGCGCCGGCGCCCACCGGAACCAGCAGCGCCGAGCGCCGCACCACATCACTGAGCCGCATCTCGCGTCCGTCCTCTCGGGTCTCCTTCGATAGTGCCCGGAGTTTGCTGAGGAGGCACTGAGAGGCGCGCCTAGCGGGATGCGATTCCCGCCACCACGCCCAGTTCGAGCAGCTCCGCCGGGCGCAGCTTCAGCTGGCCGGCCAGTGCCGGGACCTCCGCCGGGGCCCGCTTGAGGATCGCGGCCGCCAGCTCCGGGGCGATTACCGAGAAGTACGCGTCCGGCGCGATCCAGAGCCGGTCCGGCGAGCACAGCGCCAGGGCGCCGCCCGAACCGCCCTCGCCGATCACCAGCGTCGTCACCGGCACCCGCGCGGACGCGATCGCCGAGAACAGGTCCGCCAGCGCCGGACCGGCACCCGCCCGTTCGGCGGCCGGGCCCGCGGCCGCGCCCGGCGTGTCGACCAGCGTCAGCACCGGGATGCCCAGCCGGTCGGCCAGCCGCACCAGCCTGCTCGCGGTCCGGTAGCCCGCCGGCGTCGTGGCGGTGCCGGCCTGCGCCGCGTACGCGACGGACCGGCCGTCGTGCCGGCCGATGCCGCACAGCATGCCCTCGTCGACGCCACCCGCACGGTCGCCGCGGATGGCCCGGCGCGCGGTGAAGTAGTCGTCGAGGTAGGCGCCCGCCCGCGGGCGGGCGGCCGAGCGCGCCCGGCGCACCGCCGCCCAGCCGGAGTCCGCGGGCGTCAGCGAACCCAGCGCCCGCGGCACGGGAGCCGGTTCCGGCGACCCGGCCGACAGCAGCGCCAGCCATTCGGCCAGCGGCTCGCGCGGATCGTCGACCAGCTCGTCCACGTTGCCCGCGGCGAACTGGCTCCGCGCGGTGTACGCGGGATCGTCGGCGTCGCCCGCGGGGCGCACCCGCCGGCCGGCGAACCCGACCTGGGCGTCCCGCTGCGCCAGCACCACGTCCGCGCCGGCACCCAGCGACGCCCAGACCCCGCCGGTCGTGGGGTCGCGCAGCACCGCGACGTGCGGCGTCGGAGTGCGCACCGCCTCGCCGGCGATCAGCTGCAGCTGGCGCAGCGAGACCACGCCCTCCTGCATCCGGGTGCCGCCGGTCGCGATCAGCGACACCACCGGCAGGCCGGCCGCGCGCGCCCGGGCGAACGCGTCCGTGATCCGCTTCCCGGTGCCCGAACCGACCGAGCCGCCGAGGAACCGGAAGTCGAACGCGACGAGCACCGCCGCGACCCCGCCGACCGTGCCGCGCCCGCACACGACCGACTCGGCCGTGCCCGACCGCTCCGCCGCGACGAAACGGGCCTTCTCGTAGCCGGGCCACGACAGCGGGCCGTCCGGTCCGTACGGCGGCTCGTCCACCGCGAACTCACCGAAGTCCGACGCCACCGCGGCGATCACCGCGCGGGCACCGTCAGCGCATCCAGCGCCCGCTTCAGCACCTTGCCCATCTCGTTGCGCGGCAACGACTCCAGGAACCGCACCACCCGCGGCCGCTTGTGCGGCGCGAGCAGCCGGGCCACGTGGTCGGCCAGCTCGTCCGCGCTCGGCGCCTCGCCGTCCGGCACCACCCACGCCACGATCCGCTCCCCCAGGTCCTCGTCCGGCTCGCCCGTCACCGCGGCCTCGGCCACCGCCGGGATGCTCGAGCAGCGCGTTCTCGATCTCGCCGGCGCCGATCTTGTAGCCGCCGCTCTTGATCAGGTCGGTGGCGCGCCTGCCGACGATGCGCACGTAGCCGTCCGGGTCGCGGACGGCCATGTCGCCGGTGCGGAACCAGCCGTCGCGCACGGCTTCCGCGGTGGCGTCCGGGCGGTTCAGGTAGCCGAGGAACAGGTTCGGCCCGCGCACCTCGATCTCCCCGACCGTCTCGCCGTCCATGACGTCGAGCGGGGCACCGGCGTCGTCGACGAGGCGCAGGCCGACGCCCGGCAGCGGCAGGCCGACCGAGCCCGGCCGGCGGTCGCCGTCCGCGCGGACGGCTGCAGTTCATCAGGGTCTCGGTCATCCCGTACCGCTCGACCACGCGCTGGCCGGTGAGCGTGGCGATCCGCTCGTGGTCGGTGGCCGGCAGCGCGGCCGAGCCGGACACCAGCAGCCGCGCGCGGCCGACCGCCGCGGCGAGCCGGGCGTCGTCGGCGCAGTCCGCGGCGAGGCGGTGGTACATGGTCGGCACGCCGAACAGCATCGTGGCGTCGCGGGCCAGCTCCGCGCCGGCGCCCGCGGAGGAGAACCGGCCGAGGTGGTGCAGCGTGCCGCCGCGGCGCAGCGGGCCGACGACGCCGAGGATCAGGCCGTGCACGTGGAACAGCGGCAGCCCGTGCACGAGCACGTCGTCGCCCGGTCCACTCCCACGCCTCGGCCAGCGCGTCGAGGTTCGTCGCGACCGCGCGCCGCGGCAGCACCACGCCCTTCGGCGGACCGGTCGTGCCCGAGGTGTAGACGACGAACGCGGGTGTCTCGCCGTCCGGCTCCGCGGGCAGCGCCGGCTGCGGCGCGTCGGCCGGGGCCAGCTGGACGGGCAGCCGCGGCACGTCGCCCAGCGGGCCGGGCAGCTCGACGTTCGGCGCCGACAGCACCACGTCCGGCGCGCTGTCGGCGAGGATGTGCGCCAGCTCCCGCTCGCCGATCTTCGGGTTGACCGGCACCACCGGTACCCCGGCGAGCAGCGCGCCGACCACCGCGACGCAGGTCTCCATGGTCGGCGTCGCCCAGACCGCCACCCGCTCCCGGCCCCGCAGCCCCTCGGCGAGGTGACCGGCGAGCCCGGCGAGCTCGCGGTAGGTCAGCGCCGCGTCGCCGAAGCGCAACGCGGTCCGGTCGCTGCCGGTGGCCAGTTCGGGTAGCAGCACGGCGCTTCCTCTCTATCCCCAGCCGGGGCTCTATCCCCAGCCAGGGACGACGAACACGAGCCAGGTGACCAGTGGCGCCACCGCCACCACGATGCCCCCGTAGACCATCAGCTGCCGGAAGAACCGCTCGCGGTCGACGTCCTTGGCGTTCGCGAGCACGAGCGCGCCGTTGGTGGAGAAGGGGCTCACGTCCACCATCGTGGCGGACACCGCGAGCGCGGCGATCATGCCCACCGGCCCGACCGAGCCCTGCGCGAGGAACGGCACGGCCAGCGGGATCAGTGCACCCATCAGGCCGACCGACGACGCGAACGCGGAGACGATGCCGCCGATGTAGCAGAGCAGCAGCGCGGCGAGCAGCGGGACGCCGACGTCGCCGACCGCGTTGCCGACGTAGTCGATCGTGCCGATCTCCTGCAGCACGCCGACGTAGGTCAGCACGCCGCAGATCAGCAGCACGGTCGGCCAGGTGATCTCGGAGACCGCCTTGCGGCTGCCGGCCGGCCAGAACACGCTCAGCACCACGGCGACGGTGATCGCGGTGAGGCCGGCGTCGAGGTCGAACACCAGCGTGCAGACCACGAGTGCGACCAGGCCCAGCAGCGTGGCGATCTTGGGTGCGTCGAGCGGGATGCGCTGCTCGTGCGGAAGAGGCTCGCGCTCCTCGTCGTCGCGGGACGGGTCGTCGGGCGGCGCGTCGTCGCCCTCGCCGGCGGCGCCGGTGCGGGCCGGGACGTGCTGCGGGGCGCGGCTGAGCCGGGTGCCGCCGAGCACGACGAACAGGACCGCGGCGATCGCGGTGTTCATGACCAGGCTCGCGAGGAACAGAAAGACCGGGCTGCCGTCGAGGTGGTTGCGGTCGACGATGCCGTTGACGATCGAGCCGTACACGCTGATCGGCGAGAACCCGCCGGCCTGCGCGCCGTGCACGACCAGCGCGCCCATCAGCAGCGGGCTGATCTTGTACTGCGCGGCGAAGCCCAGCGCGATCGGCGCCACGATGGCGCACGCCGCCGGGCTGACCGCGCCGATCGCCGTCAGCACGCCGGTGACCACGAACATCACCCACGGGATCAGCGCGATCCGGCCGCCGACGAGCCGCACGGCGGCGGCCACCAGCCAGTCCGTGGTGCCGTTGGCTCTCGCGATCGCGAACAGGTAGGTGACCCCGACCAGCACGACGAAGATGTCGCCGGGGAAGCCGGCGAAGATCCCGTCTGCGTCGAGGCCGCCGGCCAGGGTGCCGACCAGGAACGCGCCGGCGAACGCGAGCGCACCCATGTTCACCGACAGCGTCGTGGCCAGCACGAAGATCACCACGAGGGCGAGTACCGAGATCAGCTCCGCGGACACGAGGGTCCTCCTCGAGTGGACTAGTGGCTCAGCCACTTTTGCTCGAAGCCTCGTCCGGTGTCAACACTGAACTGGTCAAGTGGCTCAGCCACTTCGGGTTCGCGGGGTAGGGTTGCGGCGTGTCGGACGCACTGGGCCCGGTGAGCCGGTCGAAGCTGTATGCGCAGGTCGTGGACCGGATTCGGGCACACGTCGTCGAGTCGGGACTGCGCACCGGCGACAAGCTCCCCTCGGAGCGTGACCTCGCGGAACGGCTCGGGGTCAGCCGCACGTCGGTGAAGCAGGCGATCGTCGTCCTGGAGGTGGCGGGGCTGCTGGACGTGCGGCACGGCGGCGGCACGTACCTGCGGCGGGACAACCTGGACGTCGAGCCGGTGGAAGAGCTGGTCGCGCGCCGGCGGCGGCTGCCGGACGTGCTGGAGGCGCGCGAGGCGCTGGAGACCAAGCTCGCGGAGCTGGCCGCGGCCCGCCGCACGCCCGCCGACCTGGACGCGATCGACGCGGCGCTGGACCTCATGGCCGACGAGGTCGCGGCGGGCGGCTCCGGCGCGGAGGGCGACCGGCGCTTCCACGCCGCGGTGACCGCCGCCGCGTACAGCAGCCTGCTGGCGGAGTTCATGCGCTCGATCGCCGACGCGGTCACCGAGAGCCGCCACGAGTCGCTGCGCCAGCCCGGCCGCCCGCCCCGCTCGCTGTCCCAGCACCGCCGCATCGCCGAGGCGATCCGGTCGGGCGACCCGAAGGCCGCCGCGGCGGCGATGCGCCGGCACGTGCAGACGGTCAGCAAGGTGCGGCTGCTGGCGTGGACGCCCGAGGACTGAGCGGGCTTCGAGCGTGCGTTGCTTCGCGCGGCCCATGCTGCGCGCATGGACGTTCTCTCGGACCGCGCGGCGATCACCGACACGGTGGTGCGGATGGGCTGGTACCTCGACCGGCGCGACTGGGACGGGCTGCGCGGCCTGTTCACCGACCGGGTGTACACCGACTACACGGCACTGTGGGGCGGCGAGCCGCAGGAGGGCCCGGTCGACGAGCTGCTGAGCACGTCCGCGCAGGGCTCGTGGCGCCGCACGATGGACGGCCTCGAAGCGACCCAGCACCTGATCACGAACGTCCTCGTCGACGTCTCGGGCGACGCGGCGTCCGCGACCGCGACCGCGAACGTACTGGGCGTGCACCGCCTGCCGACCCCGCACGGCTCTCCACTGTGGACGGTCGGCGGCACGTACGACTTCCGCCTCACGCGCACGCCCGCGGGCTGGCGCATCCGGGCGATCACGCAGGGCCTGTCCTGGGTAGAGGGCAACCAGCAGATCCTGTTCCGCGCGGCCATGCAGGCGTCCGCGACACCCGAGGCCGCCTAAGGCTGTCTGCGGGCTGCGTCGACGCTGGCGCCACGACTCGCTTGCTTTTGACATTCGGGCGCGGGGCACGCAGGCGGCGCAGGTACCGAGACAACTTGAGCCTGTTCGCGGGCTGCATCGACGCCATTGCGGTGCTGGCACCGCAGCTCCGGCGGGCGCGCCAGTCGGACGCGGCCGCGACGGCGCAGGCCGCCCGCAGCCATCGCCGACACCGTTACGGCGCCGACCCCGCGGCCCCAGCTGACTTGGCATTCGGCGCGGCCACGCAGACGGCGCAGGTGCCCGGCGCGCTACGGCCTATCCGCAGCCGCCGCCGAATCATCGCGGCGCCGACCCGGGCTAGCTTTCGGGCGCGGTCAGAGAGGCGGTGCGGGCGCCCGAGGCAGAACGAGGTGTTCGCGGGTGGCTAACCCCAGTGCAGGTGCAGTTCCGGCGGTTTGCGGAACACCAGGCCGCGTGGCGTGTGCGGGCGGGACGGGTCCAGGCGCAGGCCCGGCAGGCGGTCGAACAACGTGCGGACCGCGATTTCCGCCTCCGCCCGGGCCAGGCGGGCGCCCAGGCAGAAGTGCGGACCCTGCGCGAAGGCCAGGTGCTGGCGTGCGCCGACCCGTCCGGGGACGAAGCGGTCCGGCTCCGTGAACACCGCCGGGTCGCGGTTGGCGCCCGCGATCGACACCACCACCAGGTCGCCGCCGCGGACGGGGGCGCCAGCCAGGGTCACATCGTGCGTCGCGTAGCGGTCTATCACCGCGGCGGCCGGTTCGAGGCGGACGGACTCCTCGATGGCGTCCGGCAGGGCGCCGGCGCCAAGGCCGGCCAGCAGGAGGTGGCGCACCAGGTTGGTGATCATGCCGGCGGTCGTGTCGATGCCGCCGAACATCAGCACCGCCGCGTTCGACACCACCTCGTCCTCGGTCAGCCCGTGTGCGGCGGCCACGAGCACCGAGCGCGCGTCGCCCGCGGCCAGGGTCGCCGACACGCTTGTGCGCAGCGCGCCGACCGCGGCCGACCCGTCGGCGGTGGGCGCCCCACCCCCGGTCACCACCGACACCGACTCGACGATCGTCTCGTACCAGGACAGCACCGTGGCCGCGTCCACCCCGGCCAGGCCCAGCGCGTCGGCGACCACCGCGACCGCCAGCGGACCGGCGAACGCCGACCGCAGCTCCACCGCGCCGTCCGCCACGAACCCCGACACGAGACCGGCCGCGCACGAGGCCACGACGCCCTCGAACCGGTCGCGCACCGGCGCCGGCCGGAACGGCGGCACGAACGGGTCGCGGTGGCGGGCGTGCGCGGAGCCGTCGGTCGACAGCATCGACGGGCCGACCACCCGGGCCGTGGAGAACCGCGGGTCGTCCACGGTGAACGTCGCCGCGTCGCGCATCACCCGCAGCGCCACGTCGTGCCTGGTGACCAGCCAGCCGTTCAGCACGGGCAGCCACGACACCGGCTCGGCCGCGCGCAGCCGGTGCAGGTGCGGGTGCGGGTCCGCGTCGAGGTCGTCGAGCGTGATCCCGGCGCCGATCGGGAACGTCACCTCGCCGAGTCTAGGCAGGACAACGGATCTGAAACGTCTCAAGGCGTAGCCTTGACGGTCCTCACGAGCCTCGACTAACTTGCCTGCAACGCCTTGTGAAACGTTTCATCGAACAGATGGCGTCACAGACGGAGCCCCGGACGGGACGGAGACGCTCGTGACAGCGCTGCTCGAGCTCCGCGACGTACACAAGTCCTTCGACGCGGTGCGGGCCCTGCGCGGCGTCTCCCTCGAGCTGCACGCGGGCGAGGTCCACGCGCTCGCCGGGGAGAACGGCGCCGGCAAGTCCACAGTGGTCCGCATCATCGGCGGCGAGCACCAGCCGGACGCGGGCGAGCTGCTGCTGGACGGCGAGCCGCACCGGTTCGCCGGTCCGCGCGACGCCCAGCAGCACGGGATCGCGGTGATCCACCAGGAGCCGTCGCAGTTCCCGGACCTCACGGTCGCGGAGAACGTGTTCATGGGCCGCCAACCGCTGCGATCCGGCCGCCGCATCGACCGCGCCGCGATGCGCCGCCGGACCGCGGAGCTGTTCGACTCCCTCGGCGTGCCGCTCGACCCGGGCCGGGTCACCCGCGGCCTGTCCATCGCCGACCAGCAGATCATCGAGATCGCCAAGGCGCTGGCCGCGCGGGCGCGCATCATCGTGATGGACGAGCCGACCGCCGCACTGTCCACAGTGGAGGCCGAGCGGCTGTTCCGGGTCGCGCGCCGGCTCGCCGAGGGCGGCGCGGCGCTGCTGTTCATCTCCCACCGGCTCGAAGAGCTGGAGGAGCTGTGCGAGCGGGTGACGGTGCTGCGCGACGGCGCGCTCGTCACCACCGCGCCGATGGCCGAGATCGACCGGGACGGCCTGGTGCGCAGCATGGTCGGCCGCGCGGTCGAGGTGCTCTTCCCCGACCGGGCCGCCGAGCCGGGCGACGTTGCGCTGTCCGTCGACGGGCTGACCAGGACCGGGGTCTTCCACGACGTGTCGTTCGACGTGCGGCGCGGCGAGATCGTCGGGCTCGCCGGGCTGGTCGGGTCGGGCCGGTCCGAGGTGGCCCGGGCGATCTTCGGCGTCGACGAGCGCGACCGCGGCACGGTCCTCGTCGACGGCCGCCCGCTGCGCCACGGCGACCCGCGCGCGGCGATCGCCGCGGGGCTCGCGATGGTGCCCGAGGACCGCCGCGAGCAGGGGCTGATCCTCGACCTGTCGATCGAGCGCAACGCCACGCTCCCCCGGCTGTCGGCGGTGTCCCGGTGGGGCGTGATGAGCCGGGCGCGCGAGCGGTCGGTCGCCGGCGAGTGGTCGCGGCGGCTCGGCGTGCGGCTGCGCCGGCTCACCGACCCGGTGGCGACGCTGTCCGGCGGCAACCAGCAGAAGGTCGTGCTCGGCAAGTGGCTGGCCACGAAGCCGGCCGTGCTGATCGTCGACGAGCCGACCCGCGGCATCGACGTCGGCGCGAAGGTCGAGGTGCACGCGCTGCTCGCGGACCTCGCGCGGGAGGGCATCGCGGTGCTGATGATCTCCTCGGAGCTGTCCGAGGTGCTGGGCATGGCCGACCGGGTGCTCGTCATGCACGAAGGCCGGATCGCCGCCGAGCTGGCCGGTGCCGACGCGACCGAGGAGTCGGTCATGCAGGCGGCGACCGGGGGTGCCGCGTGAACACCACGGGACGTCAGTTGGGCATCGTGATCGCGTTGGTCGCCGTGGTCGCGGCCGCCACGGTCGCGCGGCCCGGTTTCCTGTCCGGGCAGGGGCTGCACGACCTTTTCCTCAACGCGTCGATCATCGCGCTGCTGGCGACCGGCCAGACGCTGCTGGTGATCACCCGCAACATCGACCTGTCCGTCGGCTCGGTGATGGGCCTGACCGCGTTCCTCAGTGGACAGATCTTCCTGCACGACCAGGGCACGCCGGTGATCCTCGTGGTGCTGGCCGGGATCGGCATGGGCGCGCTGTGCGGGGCGGTCAACGGCGCGCTCGTGGCGGTCGCCAAGGTGCCCGCGCTGGTGGTCACGCTCGGCACGCTGTACGTGTTCCGCGGCGTCGACTACGCGTGGGCGTCGGCCACCGACGTGCAGCAGGTCAACGCGTACCAGATGTCGCCGGAGTTCCTGAGCTTCGGCAGCGGCGCGGTGCTGGGCGTGCCGAACCTGACGATCATCGCGCTCGTCGTGCTCGCGGTGGCCGCGTACGGGCTGCACAACTACCGGTCCGGCCGCGAGCTGTACGCGATCGGGTCCAACCCGGACGCCGCGCGGCTGGCCGGCATCCCCACCGGGCGGCGGGTGCTGTCGGCGTTCGTGATCTCCGGCGCGCTCGTGGGGCTCGGCGGCGTGCTGCACGCGGCGTACTTCGGCACGATCAACGCCTCGGTCGGCACCGGCGAGGAGCTGTCCGTGGTCGCCGCGGTCGTGGTCGGCGGCGTGGCGATCTTCGGCGGCAGCGGCACGGTCGTCGGCGCAGCGCTCGGCGCGCTGCTGCTCACCACGATCACGAGCGCGCTGCCGGTGCTGGGCGTGCCGGCGTTCTGGCAGCGCGCGGTGGACGGCGCGGCCCTGCTCGTGGCGATCTCGCTCGACCGCGCGGTGATGGTCCGGCTCGCGGCCCGGCTGCGGGCCGAGAGGGCGGTGCGCCGTGCTGACTAGGTTGCTGCGCTGGGAAAGCGTGCTGTTCGTGCTGTGCGTCGGGGTGTTCGTGTTCGGCACGACGAGCACGGACGGGTTCGCCGAGCAGGGCAACATCAGCTTCCTGCTGCTGGACTCCAGCGAGGTCGCGCTGCTCGCGTTCGCCCTGGTGCCGATCATCCTCACCGGCGAGATCGACCTCTCGGTGGCCTCGGTGCTCGGCTTCTGCTCGGCGCTGACCGGCGCGCTGTGGGACGCGGGCATGTCGTTCGAGTCGATCGTGCCGCTGGTGATCCTGGCCGGGCTCGTGCTGGGCGCGGTGAACGCGGTGCTGGTCGTGCGGTTCGGGCTGCCCTCGCTGGCGGTCACGATCGGCACGCTCGGCCTGTACCGGGGGCTCGCGTACGTGGTCCTCGGTGACCGTGCGGTCACCGGCTTCCCGGAGAACTACCGTCCACTCGCGACGGAGAGCCTCGGGTTCCTGCCCTACGCCACGATCGTCGTTCTCGTCGTGGGCGTGCTGGTCGCGGCCCTCGTGCACGTGACGCCGGCCGGCCGGTCGCTGTTCGCCATCGGGCTCGGCGCGCAGACCGCCCGGTTCTCCGGCATCCGGGTCGACCGGGTGAAGATGGCGCTCTACCTGCTCTCCGGGGCGCTCGCGGCGCTCGCCTCGCTGGTCTACACCCTGCGCTACAACAGCGCCCGCGCGGACAACGCCAACGGGATGGAGCTCGTCGCGGTGGCCGCGGTGCTGCTCGGCGGCGTCTCGATCTTCGGCGGCCGCGGCACGGTCGCGGGCGTGGCCCTGGCGCTGCTCGCCATGGCAGGCCTGCGCAACGTGCTGTTCCTCGACGACGTCAGCAACGAGATCCAGAACGTGATCACCGGGTTGCTGCTCATCGGCTCCGTGCTCGTACCGGTCGTGTTCAAACCGAGGAGGACCAAGGATGTTCCGCTCGAACCGTCTTCTGTGGACGCTGAGCGCCGGCCTGGCGCTGACGATGGTGGCCGGCTGCGGCGGGACCACCAAGGGGTCTGACGCCGCCTCGGGTGACGGGTACGCCGCCACCGAGCGCAGCGCGAACCCCGAGGCGAAGATCAAGGAAGGGCTGAAGATCGCCTTCCTGCCCAAGGAGATCGACAACCCGTACATGACGATCATGGACAAGGGCGGCACCGACGCGGTGTCCGAGCTCAAGGGCGACGGCAAGGCGGTCGGCCCGTCCGACGCGCAGGCCTCCTCGCAGGTGTCCTACATCAACACGCTGATCCAGCAGCAGCAGGACGCGATCGTGATCGCGGCGAACGACCCGAACGCGGTGGCGCCGGCGCTCAAGGACGCGATGAGCAAGGACATCGCGGTCGTGACGCTGGACTCCGACGCGGCCAAGGACGCCCGCGACGTGTTCATCAACCAGGCGAGCTCCGAGGAGATCGGCCGGTCGCAGATCAAGCTGATCTCCGACCAGATCGGCGGCGCCGGCAAGATCGCCATCCTGTCCGCGACGCCGAACGCGACGAACCAGAACACCTGGATCGAGTTCATGAAGGACGAGCTGAAGAAGCCGGAGTACAGCAAGATCGAGCTGCTGCCGACGGTCTACGGCGACGACGACGACCAGAAGTCGTTCCAGGAGGCGCAGGCGCTGCTGCGGTCCAACCCGGACCTCAAGGGCATCATCTCCCCCACCACGGTCGGCATCGCGGCGGCCGCGCGGTACCTGTCGTCCTCGCCGTACAAGGGCAAGGTGGCGCTGACCGGGCTCGGCACGCCGAACCAGATGCGCGAGTTCGTCAAGGACGGCACGGTCAAGGAGTTCGCGCTGTGGGACCCGGCCGAGCTCGGCTACCTCGCCGCGTACGCGGCGGCGGCGCTGGCGTCCGGGCAGATCAGCGGCGCGGAGGGCGAGAAGTTCACCGCCGGCAAGCTCGGCGAGCGCACCGTGGGCAAGGACGGCGAGGTCATCCTCGGCCCGCCGACGGTGTTCAAGGCCGGCAACATCGACGACTACGACTTCTGACGCCATGCGGGTCTGCTTCCTGTTGCGGGTCAGGGCCTCGCGCCTCGCGGAGTACCGCCGCCGGCACGAGGCCGTCTGGCCGGACATGCTGGCGGCGCTGCGCGAGACCGGCTGGCGGAACTACTCGCTGTTCCTGCGGCCGGACGGGTTGCTGGTCGGCTACTTCGAGACCGACGACCTGGAAGCGGCGCTCGCCGGCATGGCCGCGACCGACGTGAACGCCCGGTGGCAGGCCGAGATGGCGCCGTTCTTCGAGGAGCTCGACGGTGGCGCGGCCGACGAGGGCATCGTGCCGCTGGCCGAGATCTTCCATGTCGACTAGGAGTACTCATGACTGACCTGGCGACCGTGCGGGCGGCGCTGCGGGCGCAGCACATCGAGACGCCGTCGTGGGCGTACGGCAACTCGGGCACCCGGTTCAAGGTGTTCGCGCAGGAGGGCGTGCCGCGCAACGCCTACGAGAAGATCGACGACGCCGCGCAGGTGCACCGGTTCACCGGCGTGGCGCCGACCGTCGCGCTGCACATCCCGTGGGACGCGGTGGCCGACTACGGCGACCTCGCGCGGCACGCCGGCGAGCAGGGTGTGGGCATCGGGGCGATCAACCCGAACGTGTTCCAGGAGGACGACTACCGCCTCGGCAGCGTCTGCCACCCCGACGCGGCGGTGCGCCGCAAGGCGCTGGACCACCTGCTGGAGTGCGTCGACATCATGGACGTCACCGGGTCGGCGGACCTGTCGCTGTGGTTCGCCGACGGGACGAACTACCCGGGCCAGGACTCGATCGCCGCGCGGCAGGAGCGACTGTCCACGGCGCTGCGGGCGGTGTACGACAGGCTGGGCGGCGAGCAGCGGATGTTGCTGGAGTACAAGCTGTTCGAGCCGGCGTTCTACACGATGGACGTGCCGGACTGGGGCACGTCCTACGCCCACTGCCTCGACCTCGGGCCCGCGGCGAAGGTCCTGGTGGACACCGGGCACCACGCGCCCGGGACGAACATCGAGTTCATCGTGGCGTTCCTGCTCGGCCGCGCGCGGCTGGGCGGTTTCCACTTCAACTCGCGGTTCTACGCCGACGACGACCTGATGGTCGGCGCGGCCGACCCGTACCAGCTGTTCCGGATCATGGTGGAGATCGTGCTCGGCGGCGGGCTCGACAAGGCGGCCGGGATCGCGTTCATGCTCGACCAGTGCCACAACATCGAGCCGAAGATCCCCGCGCTGATCCGGTCGGTGCTCAACGTCCAGGAGGCCACGGCGAAGGCGCTGCTGGTCGACGCCGAGGCGCTGCGCGGCTTCCAGGCCGAGGGCGACGTGCTGGCGGCGAACGCGGTGCTGACCGACGCCTTCGCCACCGACGTGCGCCCGCTGCTCGCCTCGGTGCGCGAGGACATGGGCGTCGACCCGGACCCGATCGCCGCCTACAAACGCTCCGGGTACTTCGAGAAGATCCGCGACGAGAGGGTGGGCGGCGGCGCGGCGGGCTGGGGCGCCTGACTCAGCCGACCGCGCTGGCAATCCCCACGGCGGTGGCCGCGGTCAGCGACGCCACGCGCACCGGGACCGTCGAGAGTTCCGTGTGCCCGTCGCCGAGCCCCTCGTCGTTGCGGCCCCAGGCCCAGACGGTGCCGTCGGAGCGAAGGGCGTACCCGGCCTCGTCGTAGGAGGCCACCGCGGTCACGCCGGTCAGCCCCGACACCTGTACCGGTGTGTCGGACCGGCAGCCCGCGCCGGTGCTCGGCACGCACGTGACGCCGTTGCCGAGCTGGCCGTCCCGGTTGTCCCCCCACGCCCACACCGTGCCGTCGGCGCGCACCGCGTATCCGGTGATCGCGCCGGCCGCGATGGACGTGGCGCCGGTCATGCCGGGCACCTGCGTCAGACCGACCGAGCCCCACGTCCATACCGTGCCGTCGGAGCGCAGGGCGGCGCGTCCGTGCCAGCCCGCCGCCACGGACGTGACGCCGGGGCCGGGCACCCGCACGGGGACCAGGGAGCCGCCCGTGGCGCCGTTGCCCCATTCCCACAGCGATCCGTCGGTGCGCACCGCGTACACGGTGCTCGAGCTCATGGCGATCGCGGCGACTCCGGACATCCCGGGCACCTGGACCGGCGCCGGGGACTCCACGCGGGTGCCGTTGCCGAACTCGCCGAAGTTGTTGCCGCCCCAGGCCCACATCGTGCCGTCGGTGCGCAGTGCCACGGCGCCACCGCCGTCGGCGGCGAGCGCGGTCACCCCCGTCAGCCCGACCACCGGGACCGGCACCGCCGAACGCCCGCCGGTCCAACCGTTGCCCAGCTCGCCGTCGTTGTTGTTCCCCCACGCCCACACCGTGCCGTCGGTGCGCAGCGCGTAGCGGTTCTGCTGGTCGCCGGCGACGACCGCCTTGACGCCGGACAGGCCGACGACCTTGGCGGGCAGTGGCCAGCTGCGCGACCTGGCCTGACCGGTGCCGAGCTGCCAGTACGTGTTGTCACCCCAGGCGTACGCGCAGGCCGTCGTGCAGGTCGCGGCGGGGAGGACGAAGTAGCCGAACAGGTCGGCGATCGCGTGCACGGATCCCTGGGCGTTGTAGGCACTGACGCTGTTGACCGGGTCCAGGGACACCGCGGCCAGCGTCGCCGCGATCTCCCCCCGGGCAAGGCTCAGCGTGGACGGGATCGCGTTGGAGTCGACAGGCCTCGACCACACGCCCACGCCCGTGGCCGCCGTGGGCTGCACGCCCGTGACGTTCAGCAGGACGCCGGTCGCCGGGTTCGGCGTACCGACGAAGAACGGGATCTCCTGTCCGGTACCGATCGCACCCGACGCACCGATGCCGTTGCGGGTGTCCAGCACGCGCTGCGGGGTGACCGGCACGAACAGGGCGCCGTAGTCCCGGGTGTAGAAGCCGGTCAGGTCGACCCGCACGTCGATCTGACCGCTGTTGTTGAAGAGGCTCACCTGCCGGCCGGCGCCGACGGGGACGGTGACCATGTTCGACCGGGTGCTGCCGGCCGGCAGGTTCAGGTTCGACGCGCCGGGGCGGGTGGCCCCGGTCGGCCAGGCCGTGACGAACGTCGACGCGGTCGGGCGCACGCCGGTGACGCTCAAGGTCACCGAGGTCGCGGACGCGGGCACCCGCCCGTTCAAGGGGATCGTGCGGGTGGCGCCGGGATCGAGCGGGCTCGTGGTTTCCAGCACGCGGGCCGGCGGCAGTGGCGTGTACCGGTCGCCGGCGCCGGGCCGGTAGTAGCCGGCGAGGTCGGCGAGCAGCTGCACGTTGCCGGAGTTGTTGTAGAGGTCGACGGTGCGCCCGGTGCCCACGGCGACGGTCACCAGGTTCGGCCGGATGTCGCCGGCGACGAGGTTCAGGTTCGAGGCGTTCGGCCGCGCGGTGCCGTGCGGGAAGACCGTGACGTAGGTCGACGCCGTCGGGGACACGCCGGTCACGTTGAGCACGACCGCGGTCGCGTCCGCCGGGAGCTGCGCGGACAGGTTCAGCGCGACCGTCCGCGCGGGACCGACCGGGCCGGTGATGCCGCCGGTGCCCCAGCGGGTGTCGAGCACCCGCAGCGGCGGGACGGACGTGAACGCCGACCCGGTGTCGGCGGCCGCGGCCGGGCCGGCGGTGGTGGCCGACGCCGCGGCGAGGGCACCAGTGAGCGCGGCGACAAGGATTCCGTACAGCAGGGCCCGCACGGCCAACCCCCAGTGACTTCGGCCCCGACCCGATTGCGAGCGCAGGTTATCGACTCGGGGGGCCTTGGCCTACAGCCGAGAGGGCGTACACGCGGCGCGCGGTGCCGTCGAACACCTCCTCTCGCTCGGTGTCCGACAGGGCCGCGGTCAGCGTGCGGGCGGTCGTGACCACCTCGTCGTAGGTGGCGGCCAGTTCGCAGACCGGCCAGTCGGAGCCGAACAGCACGCGGTCCGGACCGAAGGTCGCGAGCACGTGGTCGGCGTACGGGGCGAGGTCGGCCGCCGTCCACGACGTCCGGTCGGCCTCGGTGACCAGGCCGGAGAGTTTGCAGAACACGTTGGGGCGCCGGGCGATCGCGGTGATCGCGGCGGCCCAGTCGTCGACCTCGCCCGCGGCGATCGGTGGCTTGCCGGCGTGGTCGAGGACGAGGCGGGCGCCGGGGAGCCGGTCGGCGACCTCGGCGGCCGCGGCGTACTGGGCCGGGTTCACGAGCAGGTCGTAGGCGAGACCGGCGGCGGACACGGCGGCGAGCCCGCGCAGGACGTCGGCGCGCAGCAGCCAGCCCGCGTCGGGCTCGTTCTCGGCCTGGTGGCGGATGCCGACGAGCTGGCCCCGCTCGCGCAGCGCGGCCAGCCGGTCGGCGACGTCGGGGGCGGTCAGGTCCACCCAGCCGACGACGCCGACGACCAGCCCGCCACTCGCCGCGGCGAGGTCGAGGAAGTCCTCGGTCTCGTCGGCCGCGGACACCGTCTGGACGAGCACGGTGGCATCCGCACCGGACACCCGGCGCAGGTCGTCCACTGTGTACGGACGACGGATCGCGTCGAGCCCCGCCAGCCAGGGGTAGTCCCGCACGGCCGGGTCCCAGAGGTGGTGGTGCGCGTCGATCACGGGACCTCCTGCGGGACGGGCGTGTCCGGGCGCAGCAGGCCTTCGGCGATCAGATCGGCCCAGAGCGCGGGCGGCACCGGGGCGGCCGCGCGGTCGGCGTTCGCGTCGACCTGCGCGGGAGTGCTGGCGCCCAGCACGACGCCGCGCACCGCCGGGTGGGCGGCCGGGAGCGCGATCGCCGCCCGGGGCAGCTCGACGTCGTACCGCGCGCAGACCTCGGCGATCCGCCGGGCGCGGGCCAGGAGTGTGGCGGGCGCCGGCGCGTAGTCGTACGTGGCGCCCGGGGCCGGGGAGGCGAGGATGCCGGAGTTGAACACGCCGGCCGCCAGCACCGCCACGCCACGCTCGGCGCACAGCGGCAGCAGCTCGTCGAGCGCCGGCTGTTCCAGCAGCGTGTACCGGCCGGCGATCATCACGACGTCCACGTCGGCGCGGCGGACGAACCCGGCGAGCACCGCGTCGAGGTTCATGCCCAGCCCGATCTCGCGGAGCACGCCCTGCTCGCGCAGCTCCACGAGGGCGGGCAGCGCACCGGCGAGCGCCTCCTCGACGTGGTCCTCGGGGTCGTGCACGAACGCGATGTCGACCCGGTCGGTGCCCAGCCGCTCGAGGCTCGACTCCAGTGAGCGCAGCACGCCGTCGCGGCTGTAGTCGCGGCGGCGTACGAACTCCCGCGGCACGTCGAAGCCCTCGGTGTCCCGCTCCCCCGCGCCGCCCGGGTCGGCCACGAGCAGCCGGCCGACCTTGGTGGAGACGACGTATTCGTCGCGCGGCCGCCCGGCCAGGGCCGCGCCGAGGCGGCGCTCGGACAGGCCGAGGCCGTAGTGCGGCGCGGTGTCGAAGTAGCGGATGCCGCGCGCCCACGCGGTGTCGACGACCGCCCGCGCGGTCTCGTCGGATATCGCGCGGTAGAGGTTGCCCAGCTGCGCGCAGCCGAGGCCGAGCGTCATGGCAGCTCCCACACCAGCCGCAGGCCCGTGTCGGCGCCGGAGTAGTCGTCCTCGACGTCGAGCAGCCCGGCCATCCGGGCCTGCCACGGGACGTTGGCCGGGTGGTCGCGCAGCGCCGCGCGCATGGCCGCGTAGTCGTCGACCTCCAGGACGTGGAACAGGTCCAGCTCGTCACGCCAGATGCGCCAGGCGGAAACGCCCGCCTCGCGCAGGGCGATGTCCAGCTCGGCGGGGATCACGGCATGGACGCGCTCGTACTCGTCCTCCTTGCCCGGCTTCAGCCGAGTGTGCAGGGCAACACGCATCGGGCCTCCATTCGTGGCACGCTGGCGAGGGAAACATCCGAGGTCTGAAGGGTCACGCCATGCCGGTCACCGACGAAGCGATCGACAAGATCAAAGGCATGATCATCTCCGGCGAGCTGGCCCCCGGCGACCGGCTGCCGAAGGAGGCCGACCTCGCGTCCCGGCTGGGCCTGTCCCGCAGCTCGCTGCGCGAGGCCGTCAAGGCGCTGTGCCTGATCCGGGTGCTCGACGTGCGGCAGGGCGACGGCACCTACGTGACCAGCCTGGAGCCGAAGCTGCTGCTGGACGCGATGACGTTCGTCGTGGACTTCCACCGCGACGACACGGTGCTGGACTTCCTCGCGGTGCGGCGGATCCTGGAGCCGGCGGCGACCGCGATGGCGGCGCTGCGCATGACCGAGGCGGACATCGCCGAGCTGGCCACCCTCCTGGAAGGACTCGACGAGTCGCCGACCGTCGAGGCGCTGGTGGCCAACGACCTGGAGTTCCACCGCCGGATCGCGCTGGGCTCGGGCAACCCGGTGCTGTGCTCGCTGATCGACAGCCTGTCCGGTCCGACGACCCGGGCGCGCATCTGGCGCGGGCTGACGCAGGAGGGCGCGGTGGCGAAGACGCGCGAGCAGCACCGCGCGATCTACGAGGCGATCGCGGCGCACGAGCCGGAGCTGGCCCGCTCGTGGGCGACCGTCCACATCGCCGGGGTGGAGCAGTGGCTGCGCAAGACACTGGGATCCGCCGACGGCAACGGCGAGGTCTGAGGGCCTCCGGCCCCCGGTTACCAGCCTACGCGCGGGGACCGACGATTCCGGCTCACGTCCGCGGATCTGTGGACAACGTCGCGACTTGTGGACAGCGGCCCGGGGACCCCCGAATTCCAGCCTACTCCGGGGGTCTGACGGCTCCCGCGCAATTGGAGTCGCTTGTGGACAGGCGCGCGGGGGGCCCCCGAATTCCAGTCTAGTGACGGGGTCCGACGGTTCCGGGCTCGTCGACGGCCCCTGTGGACAACCCGCGATGCGCACCCGGCCACGCGGGGGCCCCCCGTTTTCCAGTCTACGGGCGGGGTCTGACGGTTCCGGGCTTGTTGGCGCGGGCTGTGGACATGTTGCCGGTGCGAGTGGCATGTCAGGGCTTCGGGCGGGGGCGCAGGCCGTACATGCCGCCGTCCACGGCGAGGGCGGTGCCGGTGGTCGAGGCGGACAGCGGGCTCGCCAGGTAGACGATCGCGTGGGCGACCTCCTCCGCGGTGACCAGCCGGCCCATCGGCTGGCGGGCGGCGAGCGCGGCGCGCTCCGCGGCCGGGTCGTCGGCCGCGGCCAGCAGGCGGCCCACCCACGGGGTGTCCGCGGTGCCGGGGCAGACGCAGTTGACGCGGATGCCGTCGTCGAGGTGGTCGGTGGCCATCGCGAGGGTCAGGCCGTACACGGCACCCTTGCTGGCCGAGTACAGCGCCCGGTTCGGCAGGCCCTGCCACGCCGCGATCGAGCACGTGTTGACCACGGCCGCCGACGAGGACGCGCGCAGGTGGGGCAGCGCGGCCCTGGTCACCCGCGCCATGCCGACCACGTTCACGTCCAGCACCCGGTGCCACTCGTCGTCCGTGTTCGCCGTGACGTCGCCCTGCGCGCCGATGCCCGCGTTGTTCACCAGCACGTCGACGCCACCCAGCGCGTCGGCCGCCGCGGCGACCGCGGAGACGACCGCCGCGTCGTCGGACACGTCACAGCGCAGACCCCGCAGCGGGGCGGGCACCGTGGGGCTCAGGTCGAGCACGGCGACGCTCGCGCCGCGCGCGGCGAGCAGCGTGGCGGTGGCCAGGCCGATGCCGGACGCACCACCGGTGACCACCGCGCGCAGGCCGTCGAAATCGGTCATGTGGGACTCCACTCCGGACCGTCGGGATAGGCGTACCTCGCCAGGCTCTCATCGCGGATGCGTGCCGAGAAGCCCGGCCGCGACGGCGCGAGGTAGCGCCCGCCGCGCACCACGGCCGGGTCGGTGAAGTGCTCGTGCAGGTGGTCGACCCACTCGATCACGCGGTCCTCGTCGGTGCCCGACACCGCCACGTAGTCGAACATCGACAGGTGGCGCACCAGCTCGCACAGCCCGACGCCGCCCGCGTGCGGGCACACCGGGACGCCGAACTTGGCCGCCAGCAACAGGATCGCGACGTTCTCGTTGACGCCGCCGACCCGCGCGGCGTCGAGCTGCAACACCGACAGCGCGCCGGCCGCCAGGAGCTGTTTGAACACCACGCGGTTCGCCACGTGCTCGCCGGTCGCCACCCGGATCGGTGCGAGGGCCTCGGCGATCGCGCGGTGGCCGAGCACGTCGTCGGGCGAGGTCGGCTCCTCGATCCAGTACGGGTCGTACGGCGCGAGCGCTCGCATCCACTCGATGGCCGGGCCGACGTCCCAGCGCTGGTTGGCGTCGACCGCGATCCGCACGTCCGGGCCGACCGCGTCGCGCGCCAGCCGCAGCCGGCGGACGTCGTCGTCGAGCGAGCCGCCGACCTTCAGCTTGATCATGTCGAAGCCGTCCGCGACCGCTTGCTTGGCCAGCCGCACCAGCTTCTCGTCTGAGTAGCCGAGCCAGCCGGCACTCGTGCTGTACGCCCGGTAGCCCGCGGCCCGCAGGTGCGCCGCGCGCTCCGCGCGGCCGGGCTCGGCGGCGCGCAGGATGGCCAGCGCCTCGGCCTCGGTGAGCGCGTCGGTCAGGTAGCGGAAGTCGACGAGCCCGGTGATCTCCTCGGGCGACATGGCCGCCAGGAAGCTCCACAGTGGACGGTTGGCACGGCGGGCGGCGAGGTCCCACGCGGCGTTGACGACGGCGCCGATCGCCATGTGCGCCACGCCCTTCTCCGGGCCGAGCCAGCGCAGCTGCGAGTCGCCGACGAGATCGCGGGACAGCATCGCGAGGTCGGCCGCGGTGTCCGGAGTGGACCGGCCGACGACCAGGCCGGCCAGCGCCCGGATTCCGGCGGCCTGCACGTCGTTGCCGCGCCCGATGGTGAACGCGAAGCCGTAGCCCTCGGGCCCCTCGTCGGTGCGCAGGACGACGTAGGCGGCCGAGTAGTCCGGGTCGGGGTTCATCGCGTCGGACCCGTCGAGCTCGCGGGAGGTGGGGAACCGGATGTCCCGCACGTCCAGGCCGACGATGCGCGCCATGGTGTCCCCCTTCCGCAGCGAACGAGCAGACATCCGATGTATACCTGATCGGAGGTGCGGAATCCAGAGCAGCGCGGACCGCGACCGCTGATTGATCCGATCAGTCGTCCGCGCGGGGACGTGTCGGATGTCCGCCATGGCGGAGGTTGGCCACCCTTTGGCGGCTGTGCCCGGCATCCACGGCACAAATACTGGGCGGGCTCGGCGTAAGCATCAGTACGCCGCACCACGAAGGGCACATCCATGAGACCGAGAATTCCGTTAATGATCGCGACGGTCGCCGCGCTCACCGTCGCGCTGGTGCCAGGGCAGGCCGCCGCGGCTCCCGCGGCCACCCCCCTCTCCGCCGCCGACGGCTTCGTCGCTCCCCTGCACCTGAACTCGATGCGGCTCGACGCCGCCGACCAGGCCAAGCTGGACGCCATCACCGCGCACCTGCCGGCCGACTGGCAGCAGCGGCTCGCAAGGTTCCGCTCGCAGTCGGGGGTCCCGCAGTCCAACGCCGAGAGCGCCGTGGCCGGCGCCATCGACCCGACGCAGTACGAGTGCCAGCCGACCGCGTTCAGCAACTACGTCGACTCGCTCATCGCGGACGTCGACCTCGGCACGCTGTTCATCCTCGTGATCCTCGGCGTGCTCGACTACCCGACCTATGACGCGCTGTTCTTCGGCAAGCCGAACAACACCGAGGACTACGGGCTGCCCGCGGGCTACAAGGCTCCGGTCACCCAGGCGGTCAAGGGTTCCCAGAAGTTCTGGGACGTCGACCTGTTCGACGTGAAGACCCTCGCGATGCAGAACGACATGCTGACCGACACCGCCCGCGTGTCGCGGGTCATCGGCGTCCTGTTCGGTGTCGACCAGGCCGAGGCCGACGAGACCGCCGCGCTCGTCGAGGAGGTCCTCAACGAGTCGCCCGCGCTCGACGGCGGCCGGAACCCGATCTTCACGCTGAACGCGTTCGCGTTCAGCGCGGAGGGCGAGACCGACCCGATCTTCCAGGGCATCCCGGACAAGATGGTCTTCGGTGAGGGCCTCGGCAACGCGCTCGACGCGCTGGGCCTGGGCGTTCCCGCGGCGAAGGGCGTCATCGGCCACGAGATGGCCCACCACGTCCAGTACGAGCAGGGCTACTTCGACAGCCCGCTGACCGGCCCGGAGGCCACCCGGCGGACCGAGCTCATGGCGGACTCGTTCGGCACGTACTTCGTGTCGCACCAGCGTGGCCTGAACCTGAAGGGCGCCAACCTGCACAAGGCGGAGCAGGCGTTCTACGAGGTCGGTGACTGCTCGTTCGACAGCGACGGCCACCACGGCACGCCCAACCAGCGCCTGAAGGCGTCGATCTGGGGTGCCGACCAGGCCGCCAAGCAGGCCGCGCCGTTCCCGATCCTGGCGTCGGACACGCTGTTCAACCGCTTCGAGAAGAAGCTGCCCAACCTGGTGAAGCCGGACGCGAAGAACCGCCCGGCCGCGTGAGTCGCGCGCCCGTCGCGGCTGGTCTCACAGCCAGCCGCGGCGGGCCGCCTGCACGCCGAGCTGGAAGCGGCTGCGCGCGGCGAGCGCGTCCTGCAGGGCCATGATCCGCCGGGTGACGGTCCGCTCGCTGATCCCCAGCTCCCGCGCGATCGACCCGTCCGTGAGGCCCGCGCCGAGCAGCGACAGCAGCCGGCGGGTGTCGTCGGTGGGGCCCTGCCCGGCCCCCGCGGCCGCGAGCTGGCCCGCCGCGATCGGCACGGCGAGGGTCCAGTAGGTCTCGAAGATCCCGATGAGCGACTCCAGGAAGCCGCCGTCGAAGAACATCACCCCGTGCAGCCGTTCCGGCCCCGGCATCGGCGCGATGAGCACCGCGCGCTTGCCGTCGGCGATCTGGAGGTTGCACGGGACGTTGGGGAACACCCGCGCGGACTCGCCCGCCTCGACCGACTCCTGCACCAGCGCCATCACCTCGACCTGCCGCAGGATCTGCGCGCCGTACACGACCCGGTAGCCGACCCCGCGGCGCAGCGCCTCGTAGGCGCCCGGCTGCCGGTTGGGCGGGGCGCGGAGTCGCCGCGCGGCCCGATCGAGAGGGCCAGGACCTCGTGCTCGGCCTCGTCGTGCAGCCGGGTCGCCTCCGCCATGACGCGGTCGGTGGTGGTGAGGACCTCCATGTAGTCCGGCGTCGAGGACTGCCGCGCCCAGAGCTGGGCGAGCATGTCCGAGGCCTCCCGCGCCGCGGCGGCCGCCCGGTCGTAGTGGTCGGCCAGCGCCTGGAGCGGCAGCCGCGGCGGCAGCGGCTCGATGGCCCCGGAGTCGACCTGGAGCAGGCCGAGCTCGGTCAGCTCGTCGAGCGCCACGGTGAGCGCGTCGACCCCGATGCCGATGCTGTCCGCGAGCGCCCGCGGGTCCCGCGGCCCGTTCTGGACGATCGCCCGGTAGACACGCTCGGTCAGTTCGCCGAGCCCGACCCGGTCGGAGAAATAAGAAACGGACATGCCCCACCCCTGCTGCGCCCCTGCCCCGACGCCGAGAACCCGGCCATGCTAACTAACCGACGACCAGCACTTCCAGGTTTCGGGGACCGTGGACGCCCTCGACGCGGTCCAGCTCGATGTCGCTCGTGGCCGACGGGCCGCTGATGAACGTCAGCGGGCGCGCGGGTCCAGGCGGGCCAGCGCCTCCGGGACGGTGCCGACGATCTGGGACTCGTGCACCACGCACAGGTGGTAGTCCGGCAGCAGGGTCAGCGCGCGGCGGCCCTGCGCCTCGCCCGCGTCGAGCACGATCGTGCCCGTCTCGGCGATCGCCACCGCGCAGCCGGTCAGCACGCCGTCCGAGCGGTCCAGCGTCGCGCGCGGCAGCGGGTGTGCCGGCGCGTCCAGCGACCACACCACCTCACCCACCCGCCACCAGCCCGGCAGGTCCACCGGCGCGACCAGCTTGCGGGCACCCCGCACGCGCAGCGACTCCTCGATCCGCGCGGGCAGCAGCGCCTCGGCCACCCGGTGCACCACCGCGCGGTAGTCGGCCACGCGCGACGCGAACAGCGCGGGCACGTCCGCCCACCGGGCGGGCCAGCTCGTAGTCGCGGCGCACCTCGGGCGGGCGCGGGCGGTCCGCCAGCGCCGCCCGGATGCGGCCCAGCACGACGTCGCGCGAGTCAGCCACGGGTCCTCCGCCACCACGCCGAGAACGACTCCTTCGGCGGCGCCGGCACGTCCCGCGAGTCCGTCCACTTCGAACCCGGCCACGGCAGCCGCTTGATCCGGCCGCGCCGGGCCACCAGCCGCAGCGCCGACGCCGAGCCGCTGCGCCAGCGCGGAACCGGCCCGGGGCGGCCATCACCCACGCCGCCGCCGCCATCGCGACCGCCTCCGGGCGTGTACGGGCCCTTCTCCGTCACCGCCCGCCAGCGCAGGTGCACCAGCACCTCGGGGATGTCGATCCGCACCGGGCACACCTCGTAGCACGCGCCGCACAGCGACGACGCGAACGGCAGGGAGCGCAGCAGCGCGTCCGTCTCCGGGTCGCCCGACCCCGCGCCCAGCTGCGGGGTCAGGATCGCGCCGATCGGCCCCGGGTACACCGAGCCGTAGGCCTGCCCGCCGGTGCGCTCGTAGACCGGGCAGACGTTCAGGCACGCCGAGCACCGGATGCAGCGCAGCGCCTGGCGGCCCACCCGGTCCGCGAGCGTCGCCGTGCGGCCGTTGTCCAGCAGCACCAGGTGGAACGCGCGGGGCCCGTCGCCGGGGGTCACGCCCGACCACACCGACGTGTACGGGTTCATCCGCTCCGCCGTCGACGAGCGCGGCAGCAGCTGCAGGAACACCTCGAGGTCCCGCCAGGACGGCACGAGCTTCTCGATGCCCATCACGGTGATCAGCGTCTCCGGCAGCGTCAGGCACATCCGCCCGTTGCCCTCGGACTCCACGACCACGACCGACCCGGTGTCGGCCACCGCGAAGTTCGCGCCGGAGATCGCCACCTTCGCGGACAGGAACTTCCGCCGCAGGTGCACCCGCGCGGCCTCGGCCAGCTCGGCCGGGCGGTCGGACACCGCGGCGGCGTGCGGCATCGTCGCGCGGAAGATGTCGCGGATCTCCGAGCGGTTGCGGTGGATGGCCGGCACCAGGATGTGCGATGGCCGGTCGTCGCCGAGCTGGACGATCAGCTCCGCGAGGTCGGTCTCGATCGCGGTGACGCCGCCGGCCTCCAGCGCCTCGTTCAGCCCGATCTCCGCGGTGGCCATCGACTTGACCTTGACCACCTCGCGCGCGCCCGCGTCACGCACGAGGCCGAGCACGATCTCGTTGGCCTCGGCGGCATCGCGGGCCCAGTGCACGACGCCGCCGCGCGCGGTGACCGACGCCTCCAGCCGCTCCAGGTAGACGTCCAGCCGGGCAAGCACGTCGTCCTTGATCGCCTCGCCGGCCCGGCGCAGCCGCTCCCAGTCGGGCAGCTCGGCCACCGCCGCGGCCCGCTTGTGCCGGATCGTCGTGGTGGCGTGCGCGAGGTTGCCGCGCAGCTGGGTGTCGGCGAGCGCCTCGCGGGCGGCGACGGGGAACGTGGGGCTGCCCAGCCAAGTCACCGGGTTGCGGACCATGGCCGTTCCGCCTCCCCGAGATTCACGGTGTTGGTCGCCTCGCGTCCGTATGCCGAGGTCGGGCGCGTACTTGTGGCTGGGTTGCGTCCCGTTCCCCTTGGATGCGGTCGGGTGACGCGCACCTTTCGCCGACGCCTCACCGCCATGGCTCCTCCTCGGTGCTGGCCAGGATCTCCGCGAGGTGCAGGGCGCGCACGCCGGTGTTGAGGCGGGACAGGCCGCCGCCGATGTGCATCAGGCACGAGTTGTCCCCCGCGGTCACCATCTCCGCGCGGGTGTCGAGGACGTTGCGCATCTTGTCGGCGAGCATCGCGGTGGAGGTGTCGGCGTTCTTCACCGCGAAGGTGCCGCCGAACCCGCAGCAGGACCGGTCCGCGCCCAGCTCCACCAGGTCCAGCCCGCGCACCGCGCGCAGCAGCGACAGCGGCTTGTCCCCCACGCCGAGCATGCGCAGCGAGTGGCAGGTCGGGTGGTAGGTGACCCGGTGCGGGAAGTACGCGCCGACGTCGGTCACGCCGAGCACGTCGACGAGGAACTCGGACAGCTCGTAGGTGCGCGTCGCCACCGAGGTGGTCGACCGGTGCAGGCCCGGGTAGAGGTCGCGCACCATGCCGACGCACGAGCCGGACGGGGCGACGACCGCGTCGTAGGAGTCGAACGCCTTCGCGGTGCGCCGGGCCAGGACCGCGGCCTGCTTGCGGTAGCCGGTGTTGTAGTGCATCTGGCCGCAGCAGGTCTGCGCCGCGGGGAACTCGACCGTGCAGCCCAGCCGCTCCAGCAGCCGGACCACGGCACGCGCGGTGTCCGGGAAGAACGTGTCGGTCAGACACGTGGCCATAAGCGCGACCCGCGTGGTCAACGATCCCCTTCCTGATCAACCCTTGACGAGCACCGACCGCTGCCGGCCGAGGCCGTCGACCTCGATTTCCATCACGTCGCCGACCGAAAGGTACGGGAACCGGCCCGACAGCGCGACGCCCTGCGGGGTGCCGGTGTTCAGCAGGTCGCCCGGCTCGAGGACCATCACCTGCGAGAGCTGGTGGACCAGCGTCGCGACGCCGAACAGCATGTCCGCGGTCGTCGAGTCCTGCCGCGGCTCGCCGTTGACGAACGAGCGCAGCCCGAGTGCCTGCGGGTCGGCGACCTCGTCGGCCGGCACCAGCCACGGGCCGAGCGGGTTGAACGTCTCGCAGCACTTGCCCTTCGACCACTGTCCACCCGAGACGGACGGGTCGAGCTGGAGGTCGCGCTCCGACACGTCGTTGGACAGCACGTACCCGGCCACGTACCCGAGCGCCTCGTCGGCCGACTCCAGGTAGCGGGCCCGGCGGCCGATCACCACGCCGAGCTCGACCTCCCAGTCGACCTTGGTCGCGCCGCGCGGCATCAGCACGTCGTCGTCGGGGCCGACGACCGTGTTGGGGTGCTTGAGGAACACGACCGGCGCCGCCGGCGGGGACCCGCCCGACTCGGCCGCGTGCGCGGCGTAGTTCATCCCGACGCAGACGACCGCCGCGGGGCGGGCGACCGGCGGACCGATCCGCTGCCCGGCGATGTCCACGCCCGCCAGCTCGTTCGCGGCCAGCGCGGCCCGCGTCCGGGCGATGCCGCCGCCGGCGAGAAACGCCCCGTCGATCTCCTGGCCGGGGTCGAAGGCCCGGTCCTGGTCGTCCAGGACCACCGGCCGCTCGGCGCCGGGGGCGCCCACCCGCATGAGCCGCAAGGCAAAGCTCCGATCTGACTCGTCAGGAGAACACTCTAGGCCGGACTCTAGGGAGCCAGACATCCGATGTAAACCGGCGATCCGGTGACCTCTCGGCACGTCGATCTCCACGTCGTTCGCCGATACGTCGGAGCACTATTCAGTCCACTTGTGACGTACGATCCCGATCCATGTCGGACTCCCTGGGCTGGACCTCGTACGTCGACACCAAGGCGCAGGTCGAGCACGACCGGCTGCGGCTGCTGCAGGAGGTCTTCGACCCGTTCAGCGCGCAGCTGCTCGACCGCGTGGGCATCGAACCCGGCTGGCAGTGCCTCGAGGTCGGCGCGGGCGCCGGGTCGGTGGCGCGGATGCTGGCCGACCGGGCCGGCCCGGCGAACGTGACCGCGACCGACATGAGCACCGACTTCCTCGAGCCGCTCGCCTCCACCGGGATCCGGGTGATGTACCACGACGTGGCCGTGGACGAGCCGCCCGGCGAGTTCGACCTGATCCACTCGCGGTTCGTGCTGGAGCACGTGACGCGGCGCGACGACGCGCTGAAGCGGATGGCGTCGTGGCTCAAGCCGGGTGGCGTGCTGATCGTGGAGTGCGGCACGCCGGTGCCGGAGCTGTCGAGCGACCCGGACGTGGGACGGGCGCTGGCGGGGCTGCGGACGCTGATGTCGGCGTCGGTGGGCACGGACACGGACTGGGCCCGCGTGCTGCCGCTGCCGCTGGAGGCGGCGGGCCTCGTCGACTGCACGGCGGAGGCGAAGGTGGTGCCCGCCCGCGGCGGCTCGCCCATGGCGCGCTGGCTGGCGGCGACGCACCGGCTGATCGAGGAGCCCGCGGTGGCGAGCGGCGCGGTGACCGCCGAGGTGCTCCACGCCGCCTACGCCGCGTACGCGAACCCGTCGTTCGTCGACTACACCTGGCTGACCGTAGGAGCTCTGGGCCGCCGCGCAGAGCGCTGACCTGCGGCGATCACTCTCCAGGTACGAGGCGGAGATCACCCGAGGGTGGCGCCCGCGTCCGATTCGTGTTCGGATGGAACCAACGGTGCGAGCCTCGTGAGCGCGGGGACGGTGCACTTCCTTGCCGTCCCCCGGCCGACTCCGAGGCGCCAGCGGAGGTGTGATGCGCAAGGAGACGTTGGAGAGTTTCGTTCTCGGCGACGTACTCCGGTCCAGGGCGGACAGTCACCGGACCGAGCCGTTCCTGAAGTTCCGCGACGGCGAGCTGACCTTCGGCGAGGTCCACGCGCAGGCCAACCGGCTCGCGCAGGGCTTCCTCGCGCTCGGCGTCGGCAAGGGCGACCACGTCGCGATCATGCTGCCCAACTGCCCGGAGTTCGTGCCCGTGGTGTTCGCGCTGGCGCGGATCGGCGCGGTGGCCGTGCCGGTCAACACCGCGCACCGCGGCGAGCTGCTGCGCCACGTCCTCTACAGCTCCGACAGCACCCTGCTGGTCATCGACGCGTCCTATGTGGACAGAATACCGCCGGTCGCGGACCGGTTACCCGGGCTGACCGGCCTCGTCGTGCGCGACGGTGACGGCCTCGCCGCGCTCGGGAAGCCGGCCGTCTCGCTCGCGAGCCTGGAGGGCCACGGCGACGAGGAGCCCCGCGCGGGCATCCGGTTCTCCGACCTCCAGGCGATCATGTACACCTCCGGCACCACCGGCCCCTCCAAGGGCGCCATGTGCTCCCACGCGCTGGCCCTGACCTGCGCCTACGACTCCCTCAACTTCCTCGACCGGTGGGGCAAGACGATCTACTGCCCGCTGCCGCTGTTCCACGCCGCCGGCCTGTGGGACGGGATGATGTCCGCCCTGCTCGGCGGCGGCGCGCTCGCGGTCGTCGAGCGGTTCAGCGCCTCCCGGTTCTGGGACGACGTCCGCGCGCTTCGACGCCAAGGTCGCGATGAGCGTGTTCTCGATGATCCCGATCCTGCTGGGCCGCGAGCCGTCGCCGGACGACAAGAACCACCCGCTCGAGATGTTCTACATGGGCAAGTCCGTGCTCGACGCGCCGCTGCGCGAGCGGTTCGGGGTGCGCGCGGTGGAGACCTACACCTCCACCGAGGCCGGCATCGCCACCGGCAGCCCGTACGGCGAGTGGCGGCTCGGCTCGTGCGGCACGGTCCACGACGAACGGTTCCACGCGGCGGTGGTCGACGAGCACGACCGCGAGGTCGGCCCCGGCGAACCGGGCGAGCTCGTGCTCCGGCCCAAGCAGCCGTGGGTGATCACCAGCGGCTACTACGGCACGCCCGAGGCGACCGCGGAGACGTTCCGCAACCTGTGGTTCCACACCGGCGACAAGGTCTGGCGCGACGAGGACGGCTACTACTACTTCCTCGACCGCATGAAGGACTCGATCCGCCGCCGCGGCGAGAACATCTCGGCCTTCGACCTCGAGGGCGAGGTCAACCTGCACCCGGCGATCCTGGAGAGCGCGGCGATCGGCGTGCCCTCCGAGCTGGAGGACGAGGACGTGAAGCTCGCGGTCGTGCTGCGGCCC
This sequence comes from uncultured Actinomycetota bacterium, assembly GCA_963841395.1. GTDB lineage: Bacteria > Actinomycetota > Actinomycetes > Mycobacteriales > Pseudonocardiaceae > Actinophytocola. The sequence continues at coordinate 503,458 of CAWJCX010000048.1, read as the reverse complement.
GGCATGGACCTCTCGCCAGGCGAGCTGATCGACTTCTGCACCGAGCGGCTGCCGAAGTTCATGGTGCCGCGCTACGTCGAGTTCCTCGACACGCTGCCGCGCACGCCGACCGACAAGGTCGCGAAGTACCGGCTGCGGGCCGAGGGCGACCGCGGCATCACACCGTCCACATGGGACCGCGAGGCCGGACCGGCGACGACAACGACGACGACCGAGCAGGCAGCGGGATAGGAGGGTCATGAACTGGGAGGACACTCCCGAGGAGGCCGCGTTCCGCGAGGAGGTGCGCGCGTTCGTCGCCGAGCGGTTCCCGGCCGAGTACGTGCCGGACACGCTCGCCGAGCACAGCCTCGAACCCGAGGACGTGTGGGGCTACAACTGGCCCGCCGACCGGGCCAGCGCCGATCCGGTGCGCCGCGAGGGCGCGCACCGGTGGGCCGCCGCCCTGGCCGAGCGCGGCTGGATCACCCCGCACTGGCCGGCCGAGTACGGCGGCGCGGGGCTGTCCGCCCTGCGGGAGTTCATCCTGCAGGAGGAGATGATGCGGGCGCGGGTGCCGACCGTGAACGGGATCGGCGCGTTCCTGCTCGGCCCGACGCTGCTCGCGCACGGCACCGACGAGCAGAAGGCCGAGCACCTGCCGCCGATCGCGCGGGGCGAGCGGACCTGGGCGCAGGGCTTCTCCGAGCCCGGGTCCGGCTCGGACCTGGCCTCGATCCGCACGAAGGCCGTGCTCGACGGCGACGACTACGTCGTCAACGGCCAGAAGGTGTGGACCTCCCTCGGGGTGCAGGCGGACTGGCTGTTCGTGCTCGTGCGCACCGACCCGGACGCGCCGCGGCACAAGGGCATCACGTTCCTGCTGGTGGACACCGCGACGCCGGGCGTGACCGTACGCCCGATCACCGACATCCGCGGCGACGTGCCGTTCGCCGAGGTCTTCTTCGAAGACGCGCGGATCCCGGTGGCCAACCGGGTCGGGACGAGAACGGCGGCTGGTACGTCGCGATGGACGCGCTGAGCTTCGAGCGGGCCGGCATCGGCGCGACCGTCAAGTTCGAGCAGGCACTGTCCACTTTGGTCACCTACGTGAAGGAGAACGGGCCGCACCTGCGCGGCGACCGCGACCGGCTGCGGCGCGAGATCGCCCGGCGCTACGCCGAGGTCCGGGTGCTGTACAACCTCGCCCGCTACACGGTGTCCAAGCAGGCCCGCGGCGAGGTGCCGGGCTACGAGGCGTCGGTGAACCAGCTGTTCGGCGCGGAGCTCGCCGGGCGGCTCGCGCGCACCGGCGCGGACGCGTTCGGGCCCTACGCGCAGCTGTGGGACCGGGCGGACGGGCCGCTCGGCGCCGCGTTCACGCACCTGCGGCTCGACTCGATCGCCGCCACCTTCCTCGGCGGCACAACGGAAATCCAGCGCAACGTGATCGCGACCCGCGGGCTCGGCCTGCCCAGAAAGTGAACCTGCCGGAAGATGGAGAACATGGCATACGAAACTCTTGACGTGCGGATCGAAGACCGCATCGCCTGGATCACGCTCGACCGGGCGGACAAGCTGAACGCGCTGACCCCGGACTCGATGAAGGAGCTGCGCGCGGTCTTCACCGAGATCGACGACGACGAGGACGTGTGCGTCGCGGTGCTGCGCGGGGCCGGGGACCGGGCGTTCTGCGCGGGCATGGACGTGAAGTGGTCCGAGGGGCTGACCCCGCGGGAGCGCATCGAGCAGGGCAGGCTCGGTGAGAAGACGTTCTCGCTCATCGAGCGGACCTCGGTGCCGGTGATCGCGGCGGTGCACGGCTACGCGGTCGGCGGCGGGCTGGAGCTGGCCCTCGCGGCCGACTTCATCGTCGCGTCGGACAACGCGAAGCTGGGCCTGGTCGAGATCACGCTGTCGGCGCGCCCGCCCTACCAGCCGAAGTTCATGAACGGCGAGCCCGACCCCGACCAGCCGGAGTTCGGCGGGTCGGCACCCGGCTGGGGTGGCGTGAAGCGGCTGCCGAAGCGGGTCGGCAAGGCCCGCGCCAAGGAGATGCTGTTCACTGGCGTCCGGCTCGACGCCGACCGCGCGCTCGAGTTCGGCCTGGTGAACAGCGTGTTCCCGGCGGAGGAGTTCGACAAGCGGGTCGGCGAGCTGGCCGAGCGGATCGCCGCGATGAACCGCTACAACCTGCGCCTGGTCAAGGAGCTCGTGGACAACGAGTACGACTGGATCGAGCCCCACCCGAGCTGAGGAGTCCCCTTGCGTATCTACCGAATCGACCACGTCGCCCAGGTGGTGCCCGACCTCGACGCGCAGGTCTCCCTGCTGGAGAACGTGTTCGGGTTCCGCCCCACCTCCCGGTGGGACAACCCGGAGGCCGGCACCCGCGGCGTCCGGCTCGAGGTGCACGGCAGCTGGGGGCACTCCTGGATGGTGCTCTCCCCCACCGACGCGTCCTCGCCGCTGCAGACGTGGCTCGACGAGCACGGCGGGCGGCCCGGCCTGCACCACGTCGGCGTCGAGGTGCCCGACCTCGACGCGGCGGTCGCCGAGCTGGAGGAGCGCGGCATCAAGCCGACCGACGGCGTGGCGGGCAAGTGGGTGGAGGCGTCGCTGTCGCCGCCGGAGCACGGCCCCGGCGTGCTGTTCCGCCTCCGCGGCCCCGGCACCCTGGCGATGTGCGGCGACGACGACCAGGTCGCCGTCCAGCCGTCCACTGTGGACGGACCGACGCTGGGCGTGGTGGCGCTGGACCACATCTGCCAGGCGTTCCCCGACCGCGACGAGCTGGCCCGCTGGTACGCCGACCTCGCGGGCTTCGTCCAGGTGTGGCGCACGGCCGACGACGAGCATCCCGACATGGCCGACCTGGTGCTGAACGTGCCGGGGTCGAGCATCTGCTGGGAGGTCATCATGTCGCGCGGCGAGGACTCGTTCATCGACAAGTTCCTCGCCCGCAACGGTGCCGCCGCGCACCACGTGACCTTCCAGGTCGCCGACTGGGACACCGCGCTCGCCGCCTGCGAGCACCACGACGTCCCGACGTTCGACACCGAGGAGGGCGTCACCGACGGCGCGCGGTGGCGGCACACGTTCATCCACCCCAAGCAGACCGGCGGCGTGCTGGTGCAGCTGTTCTGGGAGCAGCGGCCGGGCGTGTGGGTGCGGTCGGACAAGATCCCGCCGGTGACGCGCTGATGGACCTCACGCTCACCGAGGACCAGGAGCTGATCCAGCGCACGGCGCGGGAGTTCCTGGCCGCGCACCCCGGCGGCGTCGGCCCGGGCCGTCGCCGCGGACCCGGCGGGGTACTCGGGGGCGATGTGGAAGGAGATCGTCGAGCTCGGCTGGACCGGCGTGGCGTTCGACGAGTCGATGGGCTTCCTCGAGGCGTGCCTGCTGGCCGAGGAGTTCGGCCGCTTCGCGGTGCCGGCGCCGTTCGTGACGACGCTGACCTGCGGGATGGCGGTCGAGTCGCTGCGCGAGGAGATCGCGGCGGGCGCCGTGTACACGTTCGCGTCCGCTGTGGACGGTGTGGCCGACCTGGTCCCGTACGCCGCGTCGGCGTACGGTTTCGTGGTCGCCACCGGCGACTCGGTGACGGTCGTGCCCGAGGCCGCGGAGGTCACGCGGCAGGACGTGGTCGGCCTGGATCCGAAGTACCGGGTGCGGTTCGCCGCACCCGGTACGCCCGTCGACGTCGCGCCGGCCCTCGTCGATGCCTTCGGCGCGGCGGCGACGTGCGCGGAGATGGTCGGCGGCGCGCAGGCGGTGCTGGACGCGACGGTGGAGTACGCGAAGCAACGCGAGCAGTTCGGCAAGCCGATCGGCACGTTCCAGGCGGTGCAGCATCACTGCGCGAACATGGCGATCGACGTGCTGGGCGCGCGGTTCATCGCGTACGAGGCGATCTGGCGGCTGTCCCGCGGCCTGGACGCGTCGGTGGAGGTGGCGGTCGCGAAGTCGTGGGTGAGCGAGGCCTACGAACGCGTGTGCGCCCTGGGCCACCAGATCCACGGCGCGATCGGCTTCACCGCCGAACACGACCTGCACTACCACACCCGCCACGCCATAGCCTCCGCCACAACCTGGGGCGACGCCGACACCCACACCGACGCCCTCGCAAGGGAACTGGGTCTGTAGCGGCGTTCCGCTGGCGCACCGTGATGCGCCAGCGACGAGCGGAAAGAGGGTCGGGGCCGTCGGCGGGACACGTGGAGGGCAGGGCGCCAGCCCTGCCCGCAATGCCCTGACCCAGGGCGGCGGAGGCTCGCGGGTCCGGGGTGGAGCGAAGCGGAATCGGCGAAGCCGACGCCGAAGGCGCCCTGGACGCGTGAGTGGCCGCCCGTAAAATCCGCCGACGGCCCCGACCCCCCTGCGGACACGCAGCCGGACCGCCCACCACCTACCGGTGGCCGCCTACAGCGAACGCGCCATGATCTGGGAGCCGGTGTAGCGGTGCACCACGGTGAAGCCCAGGTGCTCGTAGAAGGCGATCGCGCGCTGGTTGGCCAGGCCCACGCCCAGGTGGACCGACTCCGCGCCCGCCGCCCGCAGCCCGTCGAACAGTGACTCCAGCAGGCGGCGGCCGTAGCCGCGGCCCTGCAGGCGCGGCAGCAGGTCGATGTGCAGGTGCGCCGGGTAGCGCTCCACCACGTCGTCGCTCGTCTGTGGGGGTTGGTGGATCATGCGGACCAGACGGTCGTCCGGGCTGCCCGGCGGATACGTGCCCAGCGGGTGGCGCGAGCGCAACGGCGGCCACCACTCGCGTTCGCACGCCAGCTCGAACGCGCGGGTGTCGGCCACACCCAGCACGTACCCCGCCACGCCCGCCTCGTCCTCGCCGACCAGCGCCAGCGACGGCGCCAGCCGCAGGTACGGCCCGACGTAGATCTCGCCCAGCAGGCCCGGGTCGCGGTACATGGCCGTCGCGTCCTCGCCGCTCGCGCCGGTGAGCAGGCAGATGTCGTACAGCGCCCGCTCGTCACCCGGCCGGAACGCTCGGATCGTTGGTCCCACGACCCCGATTATCGATCACGGCCCACCACTGTCCCGCGGGCCCTCGGCCACGTACAGCTCCAGCAGGTGATCGCGGGCGCCGGAACCCGGCACGTACAACGGCGTGTACCCCGCTTCCAGCGGCACCGCCATCCCGCCCCGGCTCAGCCACCGCGAGTCCGTCAGCCGGATCGGCCGGTTGCCGGTGTTGGTCACCCACCAGCGCCCGTCCCGGCAGGTGAGCACCCCCTGCCGGCGGCTGACCCGGCGGTCGTCCACGCCGATGCCCACGTGCACCTCCTCGAAGTTGCGTCCGAAGTAGACCGAACGCCCCTCCCCCGGCGGAACCCGGACGCCGCCGCAGACCGACAGGACGAGCAGACCGCCGGGCACCGCGTCCCCGCCGTACGCGAGGCTGTGGTGCCCCGGCGGCAGCGCGCTCATCTCGTCGTGAACCATCGGGCCACGGTAGGCCGGGGGCCGGGGACCCCTCCCGGGTCAGGACGAGGCGGGCGGCAGGTGCTCGGCCACCGACCGCGCGACGCGCTTCACCGAGGCGCACAGCGTCGGCATCGGCTCGTCGCCGGCCACGTCGACGATCACGATCTCGTCGATGTCGTCGCCGTTGTCCAGGTGCACGGGGCGGTGCACGACCTGCGCGACGCACTCCTGCTCACCGTCCTCGCCCTCGGCCAGGAACACGTGGTGCCCGGCGAGGGTGAGCAGCTGCCCGTCGGAGGCGTCGAGCGTGGTGTTCTGGTTGAACCAGATCGACGCGGTCATCGTCGCCTCGGGGCCGGTCCACTCGCAGGTCCACCGGCCGTACGCGACCGACGGCTCCTTCTCCGCGCCGGGGATCGCGGTCGCCAGCGCCGCCCGGTCGACGAGCGCGCAGCCGTCGACGCGGGCGAGCGAGTCGGGGTCGAACGGCTCGGCGCGCCTGGCCAGCTCGCGGCGCGGGAGCAGGTCGTACGCGCGGTCGCCGGCCACCTGCGCCACCTCGCACGGGTCGAGTTTCACGTCTCCGTGCGGGCGGGCGTTGACGTCGATGCGGGTGAGGTCGGCGAGCGTGATGGTCACGTCGCAGCCACCGTCGTCGTCGGGCTCCGCGGGCTCCAGCTCGACCTTCGCGTTGTTCGGCGGCTCGACCTCCGGGTCGACCTTCGCCAGCAGCTCCAGGTCGATGTCCAGCTCGGTGCCGTCGCCGAGGTCGATGAGGACGTCGCAGCGGTTGAAGTTGCCGTAGGCCGGGTCCTCGATGGCCGGGCCGTACCGCTCGAACGACTCCGGGTCGAGCAGCGCGCACGGGTCGGCGGTGTGCGAGTCGCCGAGGACCGTCCGCAGTGGACCGGCGGGCGGCGCCGGCGCGCCGGCCGGGTCGCCGGTCGAGGTGTGCCACGGCGACCACACGACGAGGCCGAGCACGACCACGACGACCGCACCGGCGGCGGCGAGCAGCCGCCAGTTGCGCGGTTCGGCGGGCGCGGGCGGCTCCCGCAGCTCCACCGGCTCGCCCCGCACGACCTGCGCCAGCAGCTCCTGGGCCTCGGCGGCCGTCGGGCGCGCGTCGCGTTCGGTGCGCAGCATGGCCTCGATGACCGGCGCGAGCGGCCCGGCGTGGTGGAGGGGCTCGCGGTGGCCGGCGCGGATGCGGGCGAGGATCGTGTCCGGGTCGCCGAACCCGAACGGCGGCGCGCCCTCGACCGCGGCGAACAGGCTCGCGCCGAGGGAGAAGACGTCCGACGGCGCCTTCGCCCCGCTGCCGTTGGCGACCTCGGGCGAGACGTAGACGGCCGTGCCGCTGATCTTGCCGCTGCTGGTCATCGTCTGCGCGCGGTGTGCGGAGATGCCGTAGTCGGTGACCTTCGCGGTGCCCTCGGCGTCGACGAGGATGTTGTTCGGCGTGACGTCGCGGTGCACCACGTCGGCGTCGTGGATGGCGGCGAGCGCGGCCGCGACCTGGACGCCGATCCGGGCGACCTCGCCGGGGTCGAGCGGGCCGCGCTCGCGCAGGACGGTGGCGAGGTTGCGGGCCGGGAAGTACTCCATCACGAGCCACGCGTCGGGCCCGTCGCCGACCACCTCGAGCACCCGGATCGCGTTCGGGTGCCGCACCCGCGCGGCGACGGCGGCCTCGCGCTCCAGCTCCGCGCGCACGGCCCCGCCGTCGGCCGAGTGCGGCCGCTTGAGCGCCACCTCGCGCTGCTCGACCTGGTCCTCGGCGAGCCACACCAGTCCCGCGCCCCCGGAGCCGATCAGCTCCACCAGGCGGTAACGGTCGGCGATCAGCTGGCCAGTACGCACGCCAAAGGATCCTAGAGGGCACGTTATCCTGTTCGGAGAGTGACTGGGGAACTCCGATCCGCTCTGGGGGCGTGATGCGTGAGATCAATGAATTTGTACGTCGGATCAATGGACTAAAGCTGTTCGCGGGTCTCGTGGCGATCTACTTCTGCACGGTGCCGGCCACCGTGCTCATCGGGCGGCACGCGGAACGACGTGCCGACCTCGACTGGACACCGGTGCTGATCGCGGTACCTGTGGCGGCCGCCGGTTTCCTGGCGTGCCTTGCACTGCGGGCTGCGGCGTCCCGGCGCTACGTCGAGACCTCGATCCGCCGCGGCCGGCCGGGGCGCTCGGCGGCGTTTGCCTACACGCTCGTCGCCTGGCTGCTGGCCGGCACGGCGGGCGGGCTGGCGGGCGGCATGCTCGTCGTCGCCGCGACGGTCGACAACCCGCGGGAGGGCACCTACCAGGACTACCTCGCCGGCTACTCGCTGCCGGGGCAGTTCGTGACTGCTGGGGTCGCGGTGCTCGGGACCGCCGGGTACTACTCGTGGAGGTTCCGCCGCCGCAACGAAATCGCTCCGCTCGAGAAAGAGGGCGTGGTCAGGCTGGTGCAGCCACCGCAGCGGCTGCCGAAGGCGCAGGCCATCAAACTGCGGAGCCTGATGTGGCTGCGCGGCGCGGTGATCGAGGGCCTGTTCTTCGCCGGCGTCCTGGTACCACGCCTGATCGAGGGCGAACGGCCGACCGAGCAGGAGCTCGTGCGGGGAGTCGTCATGGTCGTCGGCGGCCCGGCGATCATCAGCTTCGTCCTGCTCGTGGCCATGCTGCTACTCCGGCCGACCCAGCGGTCGGCGTTCGACGCGCTGCGCCAGCCGTCCTCGCTCGCGGCCTTCGGCCTCGTCCTCGTGGCGCTGGCGATGGGTGCCGCGGGCGAACAGAAGGTGAGCGCCGTCGTCCTGCTCGCCGGCTTCCTGACCGCGGCGGCGACCTGCCTGAACATCATGGACCGCGGTTCGCAACCCTGGCTCGGCTTCGTATACCTCGCGAGCAGCTACCTGTTCGGCTACGTCAGCGCGCCGGACGGCAGCACGGCGATGCCGAGCGGGACCGCGAGCTGGGTCGTCGCTGTTCTCGCCGCCGCATACACCGTCCGCGAGGCGCGCAGCCACTGGCGCGCGTGGACCACGCTGGTCAGCCCGGCAGACGTGGACGTGGCTACGCCTGCGCCGTGACCTCGACGAGCCAGGCCTGCTCGGGCGCGAGGATCGGCGGGCGCAGGCCCACCTCGGCGAGCACCTTGCCGGTGAGCACCCGCGACGACCACGGCTGGGCCGTCCCCAGCGTCATCGGCGCACCGGCCGGCTCGACGACGTCCACGCGGTAGGCGCGGTCCGGGTCGAGTCCGGGCAGGCGCATCGGGGCGGGCACGCCGCGGGCCGAGGTGTGCAGCGCGACGTAGGCGAACACGGCCGCCGAGCGGTCCGCCGCCACCACGCCGTGCACGAGGGCGGCCGGGTCCGGGTGGTCGGCGCGGACCAGCTCGCCGGTGTGCAGCACGGCCCGCTTGTCCTTGTAGTACGCGATTCCCGCGGCCAGTGCAGCCAGCTCCGCGGGGCTCGCGGACGCGATGTCCCACTCGATGCCGAAGTGGCCGAACAGCGCCGTGGCGAACCGGAACGGCAGGTGCTGGGTGCGGCCGGAAGAGTGCACGGTCGGCGGGCCGACGTGCGCGCCGATGAGCTCCGGCGACAGCAGCAGCGCGGTCCACCGCTGGATCGTCTGCCGCTCCAGGGCGTCGTTCGAGTCGCTGGCCCACACCCGGTCGGTGCGGGCCAGGATCTCCAGGTCCACCCGCGCGCCGCCGGACGAGCAGCTCTCGATCTCGACCGCCGGGTGGCGCGCCCGCAGCTCGTCGAGCAGCCGGTAGACGGCGAGCGTCTGGCCGTGCACGCCGGACCGTCCGTCGTGGCCGGCCGCGACGAGGTCGCGGTTGTGGTCCCACTTGAGGAACGCGATGTCGTTGCCGCTCAACAGCTCGTCGAGACGTTCGAGGAGGTAGGAGTACGCCGACGGCACGTTCAGGTCCAGCACCTGCTGGTGGCGCGCCCGCGGCGGCAGCACGCCCGCGCCCGGGCCGAGCACCCAGTCCGGGTGCGCGCGGTACAGGTCGGAGTCCTCGTTGATCATCTCCGGCTCGACCCAGATGCCGAACCGCAGGCCGAGCCCGGTCACGTGGTCGATCAGCGGACGGAGCCCGCCGGGCCACACGGTCTCGTCCACGTACCAGTCGCCGAGGCCCGCCGTGTCGTCGCGGCGGTGCCGGAACCAGCCGTCGTCGAGCACGAACCGCTCCACGCCGATCCGCGCGGCCACGTCCGCCAGCGCGCGCAGCCGGGCGAGGTCGTGGTCGAAGTAGACGGCCTCCCAGGTGTTCAGCACGACCGGCCGCGGCGTGACCGGGTGCCCGGGCCGGGCGCGCAGCCAGGTGTGGAACGCCGCGGAGAGCCCGTCGATCCCGCGCGCGCTGTACGCCGCGTACAGCCACGGCGACGCGTACTCCTCCCCCGGCGCCAGGATCACCTCGCCGGAGGCCAGCAGCTCGCCGCCGCCCAGCGTCGCGGTGCCCTCCAGCACGCGCTCGGCGTAGGTGACGTGGTTGCCGCTCCACGCCACGTGCAGGCCCCACACCTCGCCGTGGCGGAAGCCGAACCCCGGCGTGCCGGCCAGCAGCGCCAGCGTCGCGTCGTGTCCGGTGCGGCCGCGGCGGTTCTCCCGCGCCCACGTGCCGAGGTCGAACGGCCGCCGTTGCGGGTGGCGCTCCCGGGCCCAGTGCCCGCCCAGGTCGAGCAGCTCGGTCGCCTGCGCGGGCAGCGGCAGCGCGGCCTCCAGACCGTCCACAGTGTACGGTTCGGCACCGTCGTTGGTCACCCGCGAGCGCAGCCGCAGCACCCCGGACGGGGTCAGCTCGACGGTGATCTCCAGGTGCAGCAGCGCGTCCGGGTCCTCCGCGACGATCTCCACCGACGAGCCGGCGGCCCGCAGGTCCGACACCCGGAACGAGGTCACCCACGCGGTGCCGGACCGGTGGCCGCGCAGGCCGGGCCGGCCCTGGTAGCCGCGGGCGGCCTCCGGCAGCAGCGCCACCGGCACCGGTGCGTCCGGCGTGCTGTTCGCGCTCGGCGGCACCACCGTGTCCGCGAGCACCTCGAGGTCCTCGTCCGACAGCGCGCCGAGCGGGGCGCCCCAGTGCACGACCACCGGCAGGCCACCGCCCCGGCCGTCCAGCACGAGGCTCGTGGTGTCGGTGGACAGGTGGTGGATCATCCCTTCGTCGCCCCGAGGGTGAGGCCGGCCCGCAGGTGCCGCTGCAGCACGAAGAAGATCACCAGCGTGGGGATCGCGACGATCACCGAGCCCGCGGAGAGCAGGTTGTAGTCGGTGAAGAACTGGCCGCGCAGGTTCTGCAGCGAGCTCGTGACCGGCAGCTTGTCACCGGTGCGCATGAACGCGACGGCCCAGAAGAAGTCGTTGTAGACCCAGGTGACCTGCAGGACCGTCAGCGCCGCCAGTGCCGGGCGGCACAGCGGCAGCACGATCTGCCAGTACTGCCGGATCACCCCGGCGCCGTCGACCTGCGCCGACTCGTACAGCTCGCGGGGCAGCGTCTTCATGTAGTTGCTCAGCACGAACGTGCAGAACCCGGTCTGGAACGCGATGTTCACCGCGATCACCGCGATAGTAGGTGTCGTAGAGCGTGCCGGAGTCGCTGAACCAGAACGGCACCTCGATGTTGAGGAACAGCCGGAACAGCGGCACCAGCAACGCCTGCTGCGGCAGCAGGTTCGCCGCGGTGAACAGCGCCAGCAGCGTGAGGTTGAACCGGAAGGTGAACCGGGCCAGCACGAACGCCACGCGACGACGCGAGCAGCAGCGTGATCAGCACCGACGGGATCACGATGATCGCGGTGTTGGTGAACGTCTGGGCGAAGTTGCCGCGCGCCCACGCGTGCACGTAGTTCTCCAGCGTGAAGCCGCCGAAGGAGAAGTAGCCGTGGGTCGAGGTGTAGTTGTAGTCGCGCAGCGAGGCGTACACCGCCCAGGCGATCGGGAAGAGCCACCCGACCGCCATCACGGTCAGGAACACGCGCAGCACGACCCGGGCGGTGGTAACCGGCTTCTTCTTCGGCGGCGGCGGCCGCCGGGGCGTCGCCTGTCCGGTGTGGACGATCTCGGGACGTGTCGTGGTCATCGGCGTTGCTCCCGCATCACCTGGATCAGGTAGATCACGATGAACACGGTCGAGATGACGATCATGATGGTGGCCAGCGCCGAGCCGAACCCGACCCGGCTCGCCTCACCGATCACGTTCTGCGTCACCAGCGTCGAGATCAGCTCCAGGCCGTTGCGGCCCTTGTTGATCACCCACGCGATGTCGAACGCGCGCAGCGACTCGATCACCGTGATCACCACGATGATGATGTTCACCGGGCGCATCACCGGCCAGATGACCCGCAGGAACGTCCGCACCTCACCGGCCCCGTCGACCGCCGCCGCCTCGCGCAGCGCGGGGTCGACGGACTTCAGCCCGGCCAGGTACAGCAGCATGATGTAGCCGGTGTGCCGCCAGCCGGCCGCGACCAGCACCGCCCACAGGTTGATGTCCGGGTCGCCGAACCAGTCGATCTGCGTGCCGAGCACCTCGTTGAGCAGGCCCTGGTCGCGCGAGTAGATCAGCTGCCAGATGAAGCCGACCAGCGCGAGCGAGAGCACGACCGGCATGAAGAAGATGCTCTGGTAGATCCGGCTGCCGCGCAGCTCGCGGTCGAGCATGACGGCGAGCAGCATGCCGAGCAGCGTCGGGCCGAGGAAGAACACCACCAGCCAGATCACGTTGTGCTGGATGGCCGGCAGGAACGGCGGGTAGTTCGTCGGTGACGTTCGCGGTAGTTCTCCAGGCCGACGACGTTGATGTCGCCGATGTTGCCGATGCCGTTCCAGTCCGTGAACGACAGCAGCACGGTCGCGATCGCCGGCCCCCACACCAGCCCGACGACGACCAGCGTCGGGACCGCCACCATGAGCGCGACGACCAGCCGGTCGGTGCCGGTCAGCGAGCGAACGCCGCGCGGCCGGCGGGGGCGCGGCACGCGTCCCCGCCGCGCGGACCGCCACATCAGCCACCGAAGATCGAGGCCTTCTGATCCTCGATGCTCTTGGTCAGCCCGTCGATGTCGTCCGGGTCGCGGATGAACTCCTGCAGCGACGGGATCATCACGGTGGACGCGAAGTCCGGCCGGGTGTCCCGGTCGAGGAACTGCGAGATCGACTTGGCGTTGCTGACCAGCTCCTCGCCCTTCTTCTGCAGCGCGTTGTAGCCGCTGGTGTCCGCGTCGTTGTGGGCGCCGATGTTGTTCGGGTCGAGCTTGAGGTAGGTGTCCTCGGCCTTGGCCGAGCCGATGTACTTCAGCAGCGCCTTCGCGCCGTCCTCGTTGCGCGGGCGCGGCGCCATCATGACGCCGTCGATCGGCGCCTCGATCGCGTCCGTGCCGATGGCCGAGTCGATCTCGGGGAAGGCGAAGAAGTCGAGGTCGTCACGGTCGGCGCCCTTCGGGGAACTGCTGGCCGACGAACATGCCGAGCAGGTACATCCCGCTTTCCTTCTTCAGCAGGGACTGCGCGGCCTCCTGCCAGGTGCGGCCGAGCGCGTCCGGCTGGTGCAGCGGCAGCAGGCCCTTCCACGTGTCGAAGACGGTCTTGACCTCGGTGGAGTTCCACGCCTTCTCCCCGGCCATCAGCTCGGCGTGGAAGTCGTAGCCGTTGATGCGCATGTTCAGGTAGTCGAACGTGCCCATCGCGGGCCAGCCGTCGGAGTCGCCGAACGCGATCGGGTTCAGCCCGTCGGCCTTCATCTTCGCGGCCAGCGTCTTGAACTCGTCCAAAGTGGCCGGTGCCTCGTAGCCCTTCTCCTGCCACACGCTCTTCCGGTAGAAGACCGCCCACGGGTAGTAGTAGATCGGCACGAAGTACTGCTTGCCGTCCTTGCCCGTCGACTGCTTCTTCATCGCGTCGGAGAAGCCGCCGCCGATCTCGGACCAGACGTCGCTGATGTCGCCGATGAGGCCCTGCTCGGCGAAGAACTGCATGCGGTTGCCGGCGAACCAGCCGAACACGTCGTCCGGGCCGCCCTGCAGGTAGTTGTTGATGTTCTCCTGGAAGGAGTTGTGCTCGACGGTGTTGACGGCGACCTTGCCCTTGCCGTAGGCGTCCATCATCGCCTGGATGCCCTTCTTGGGCACGTCGTCGGACCAGTTCGACCCGAACGACACCGACCCCCCGCCACCGCTGCCCGAGTCGTCACCGCACGCGGACAGGATGGGGACACCGGCCAAGGCGCCGGCGCCCAACATCCCCTTCAACAAGGTTCGTCGTCCGATGGCCATGGCGGACACCCCGCCGGCGCCGTAGGAACGAGGGCTCATCATTGTCGCGCCTCCTCAAGGACCGGCAAAAACTCAACAGTTGTGAACGCGACCTCTCAGAATCGAAACCTTGTCTACTACAGGTGGGCCTGTCAAGGGGTCGGACCTCATCGGTCCAAATACCGTGCGAACGGCGCGGTGTTCGGACTTGCGGCTTTCTGTTGAGCCGGCCTATCCGGCGCAGGTCACCGCGGCATCCACCCACTCGGAGTGGTCGTAGTTCTTGTCGTCGTCCGGGCCGGTCCCGGTCGCCAGCACCAGCTCCGTCACGCCCGTGACGTCCGCGTCGACCGCGACCGCTGCCTCACCGCCACGCACGACGCCGGTCTCGGCCAGCGTCCGGCCGTCGCCGGAGACCGTGAACGTCACCGCGCCACGGCCGCCGGTCTCGTCGTCCACTCCGGCCAGCGACGTGAACCGCGTGCAGTTGCCGCCCAGGTAGTACGTCAGCTCCGACGGCGCGTGCGGCGCGACGCCCCGCGCGTGGACGGTGCCGGCGATCGTCAGCGGGTTGCCGTCCACGCTGCGGTCCAGGCCGAGCGAGCCCCAGCCGACCTGCGCGCTCACCGGGCCGAGATCCGACAGCCACGGCGTGCCGGCCGGGGCGATCGCGACGGTGACCGCGCCGTACCCGGCGGCCTGCCCGGCCGCGTGCCGCACATCGGCCGTCAGGGCGAACACCCCGTTGGGCACGTGCGCGGTGACCACCACGCGGAACTCGACGGTGGCGCTCTGCCCGGGCGCGATCTCGGGCACGGTCGCCGGCCCGGCCGGGGTGACCTGCCAGTCCGGCGGCGCGGACAGCGCCACGCCGACGTCGGTCACCGGGCGCGGCCCGTCGTCGCGGACGGTGACCCGCGCGGTGAACTCCTCGCCCGGCTGCACGTAGCCGTCGGTGTCGGTGCCGACGGCGGCGGACACCGCGGGCGCGCCGTTCTCCCCCGGCGCCACCGTGAACATCCGCGCGCCGTGCCCGGGCACCGACGCCCGCACGTCGCCCGTGGTCACCGTCGTCGTGTCCGCCCACAGGTCACGCAGCTCGTAGGCGGGCGCGGCCGGCAGGCCGAGGTCCGCCGCGGCGGTGGCGATCTCGGCACCGGTCGTGCCGCGGTTGAACAGCACGACCGCGGCACCGCCGGCCGAGGTCGGCTTCGCCCAGACCTCCAGGTCACCGGCGTCGGCGATCTTGTGCCCCTGGCTGCCCGCCCAGTCCTGGTTCACGGCGAGCACGTCCGGGTCGGTCAGCAGCGACAGCGTCGTCGCGTCCATCGAGCGCAGGTCGTTCCCGGCGATCAGCGGCGCGTTGAGCAGGCTCCACAGGCTCAGGTGCGCGCGGTACTCCTCGGTGGTCATGCCGCCGTTGCCGACCTCGAGCATGTCCGGGTCGTTCCAGGCGTTCGGGCCGGAGAATGCCTCCAGGCCGACCTGCTGGTCCACAATGGACACCATGCTGCCCCAGCTGTCGGAGATGTCGCCGGTGGTGCGCCAGTAGTGTCCGCCGACCTCCGCCGCCCACTCCCACGGCTGGTTGGAGCCCCACTCGCAGATCGAGTAGACGATGTCGCGGCCGGACGCGGCCAGGGCCTCGGCCATCGCGGTGTACCGCTCGACCGCGGGCCGGCCCTGGTTGTTGCAGTTGTCGTACTTGAGCAGGTCCACGCCCCACTCGGCGAAGCTCGCCGCGTCGGCCGTCTCGTGGTCGAGGCTCGCGGGCAGGCCCTGGCAGGTCGCGGTGCCGGCCGAGGAGTAGATGCCGAGCTTGAGGCCCTTGCCGTGCACGTAGTCGGCGACCGCCGCGATGCCGCCGGGGAAGCGCTGCGGGTCGGCCTGCAGCCGGCCGGCGGCGTCGCGCTCGGGGGCCATCCAGCAGTCGTCGATGTTGACGTAGGTGTAGCCGGCGGCGGCCATCCCGGAGGACACCATCGCGTCGGCGGTCTCGCGGATCAGCTCCTCGTCGATGTCGCAGCCGAACTTGTTCCAGCTGTTCCAGCCCATCGGCGGGGTCGCGGCAAGCGGCGGCTTGTCCGCGGTGGCTCCGGGAGCCGGCGCACCGCTCGCGGAGATCGTGCCGATCTGGAGCGATACGACGCCGAGAACGGCGAGCAGGGCGCATCGCGCAATCCGGTACATTGTGGACACTCCTTCGGTCCGCGCAGGGGGCCGCGAGGACACCGGTGTGACCGTGTGTCAGCGCGAGCGGACGTACCGTCAACCTTGAGCCCGGGAATGCGGACTGTCAACAGCCGGATGTTCGATTGAGTTGGTTTATGATTGAATGTCGGTCGATTCGGGTGTTCTCCAGGGGTTGGGAGAGGCGATGCTGGCAGCGGAGAGGCAGGCCCGGATCGTTGAGGAGATCCACCGCCGGGGCGCCGTTCGAGTGATCGAGTTCGCCCAGATGCTGGGCGTCTCCGACATGACGATCCGGCGGGACCTGGACGCGCTCGCGCAGCAGGGCCTGCTGGACAAGGTGCACGGCGGGGCCACGCGCCGTTCGGCGAGCACGGAGGAGCCCGGGTTCGAGGCGAAGTCCTTGCGCCAGCAGCCGGAGAAGGAGGCCATCGCCAAGGTCGCGGCCGAGCTCGTCTCGCCGGGCACCGCGGTCGGCCTGTCCGCCGGCACCACCACCTGGGCGCTGGCGCACGCGCTGCGCGCGGTCGACGGGCTCACCATCGTCACGAACTCGATGCGCATCGCGGACGTGCTGCACGCCCGGCCCTCGACCGACCAGAACGTCGTCGTGGTCGGCGGCGTGCGCACCCCGTCGGACGCGCTGGTCGGCCCGATCGCGGTGTCCGCGCTCGCGCAGCTGCACCTGGACATGGTGTTCCTCGGCGTGCACGGGATGGCCGAGACCGCCGGGTTCACCACGCCGAACCTGCTGGAGGCCGACACCGACCGCGCACTGGTCAAGGCCGGCCGGCGGCTCGTCGTCCTCGCCGACCACACCAAGTGGGGCACGGTCGGGCTGTCCACGATCGCGCACCTCGAGGACGCGGACATCGTGATCTCCGACGACGGACTGCCCGACGAGGCGAAGGCGGTGCTGGCCGAGCGGGTCGAAGAGGTCGTGCTGGTGCCCGTCGGCGAGGCGAGCCCGTGAAGAGGACCACCGCCTGGCTGGCCGACGGCCGGGAGATCATCTACTTCGACCACGACGACGCCCCGCCGCGCGAGCCGCACGACCCCCGCGAGCTGGAGGAGGTGTCTACGGCCTCGCAGATGCGCCACGACCCGGTACTCGACGAGTGGGTCATGCTGGCCTCGCACCGGCAGAACCGGACCTACAAGCCGCCCGCGGACGAGTGCCCGCTGTGCCCGTCGCGCGGCGAGCGGCACACCGAGGTCCCGTCGCCGGACTACGACGTCGTGGTGTTCGAGAACCGCTTCCCCAGCCTGTCGATGCACGCGGCCGGCGGCGCGACGCCGGACCTGCCGCCGCTCGTCGACTCCGCGCCGGCGGTGGGGCGGTGCGAGGTCGTCTGCTTCACGAGCGACCACGCGGCGGCGTTCGCGACCTTGAAGCCCGAGCACGCCCGGCTGGTCGTCGACGCGTGGGCGGACCGGACCGCGGCGCTGTCGAAGCTCCCCGGCGTCGTGCAGGTCTTCCCCTTCGAGAACCGGGGCGCGGCGATCGGCGTGACCCTCGCGCACCCGCACGGGCAGATCTACGCCTACCCGTTCGTCACGCCGCGGACCCGGCAGATGCTGGGGAACGCGGTGGCCCACGAGTCGCGGACGGGCCGCAACCTCTTCGCCGACGTGCTCGCCGGCGAGCGTGACTCGGGTGCGCGGATCGTGGCGTCGTCGGACTGCTGGACCGCGTTCGTGCCGGCGGCCGCGCGCTGGCCGGTCGAGGTGCACGTGTACCCGCACCGCCGGGTGCCCGACATCGCGGCGCTGACCGGCGAGGAGCGCGACGACTTCGTCCTGCTCTACCTCGACGTGCTGGGCCGGCTGGACGCGCTCTACGACCAGCCGCTGCCGTTCGTGGCGGCCTGGCACCAGGCGCCGGCCGGGCCGGGCCGCGAGCAGGCGTACCTGCACCTGCAGATCACGTCGATCCAGCGGTCGGCCGACAAGCTGAAGTACCTGGCGGGCTCGGAGGCGGCGATGGGCGCGTTCATCACCGACGTGCTCCCGGAGGACGTGGCGCAGCGGCTGCGCGACCTCCACCGATAAACGGCGTTTCTCACGTCATCATCGCTACTGCATTGACCTGCGGTTTCGGGCTTGAGAGTGTTGTATACATGACTACCGGCCCAATGGCGGGCGGGTCGCCCGTGGCAGCGCGGGCGCGGTCGGCAGTTGCCGCGCACCGTGGCGACCGCGGTGCGCTGCTCCCGATCCTGCACGACATCCAGGCCGAGTTCGGCTACGTGGACAAGTCCGTCGTGCCGATCCTCGCCGACGAGCTCAACCTCTCCCGCGCCGACGTTTACGGAGTGCTCAGCTTCTATCACGACTTCCGCGAGGAGCCCGCGCACGGAACCGTCGTGCGCGTCTGCCGCGCGGAGGCGTGCCAGGCCAACGGCGCCGAGGCGCTCTACGAACACGCGAAGCAGGCGCCGGGCGTGCTCGTCGAGCAGGTCTTCTGCTTCGGCAACTGCGCGCTGGGCCCGGCGGTCGAGGTCGGCGGGAAGCTCTACGGCCGGGTCGACCCGGCGCGGTTCGACGAGCTCGCGGCGAAGGCGGTGCGCCCGTGACCACCGTCTACGTCCCCCGTGACAGCGCGGCTCGCAGCGTCGGCGCCGACGAGGTCGCCGAGCGGATCGCCGCGACCGGCCGCGCCACGGTCGTGCGCAACGGCTCGCGCGGCATGCTGTGGCTCGAGCCGCTGGTCGAGGTCGAGACCGAGCAGGGCCGCCTCGCCTACGGACCGGTCCAGGCCGACGAGGTCGACGACCTCGTCGCGGCCGGGATGCTCGACGGCCGGGAGACCGACCACAGCCTCGGGCCGGTCGAGGACATCGCCTGGCTCCGCGACCAGAACCGGGTGACGTTCCGGCGCGTCGGCGTGATCGACCCGCTGTCGGCCGCCGACTACGAGCGGCACGGCGGCATCGCGGGCCTGCGCGCGGCCCTCGCGAAGGCGCCCGACCAGGTCGTCGAGGAGGTCACCGAGTCCGGCCTGCGCGGCCGCGGCGGCGCCGGCTTCCCCGCCGGCATCAAGTGGAAGACCGTCCTGGGCGCCGAGGCGGACGTGAAGTTCATCTGCTGCAACGCCGACGAGGGCGACAGCGGCACGTTCGCCGACCGGATGCTGATGGAGGGCGACCCGTTCACGCTCATCGAGGGCATGACGATCGCCGCGCACGCCGTCGGCGCCACCGAGGGCTACGTCTACATCCGCTCCGAGTACCCGGACGCGATCGCCACGCTGCGCTCGGCCATCGAGATCGCCTACGCGCACAACTGGCTCGGCGACGCCGTGCTGGGCTCGGAGCTGAAGTTCGACCTCTACATCCGGGTCGGCGCCGGCGCCTACATCTGCGGCGAGGAGACCTCCATGCTGGACAGCCTGGAGGGCAAGCGCGGGATGGTCCGCGCCAAGCCGCCGATCCCCGCGCTGGAAGGCCTGTTCGGCAAGCCGACCGTGGTCAACAACGTGCTCACGCTCGCCGCGGTGCCGATGGTCCTGGCCGACGGCGCGGCCGCCTACCAGGCCTACGGCGTCGGGCGTTCCCGTGGCACGCAGGTGTTCCAGCTCGCCGGCAACATCGCCCGCGGCGGCATCGTCGAGGTGCCGTTCGGCATCACGCTCGGCGAGCTGGTCAACGGCTACGGCGGCGGCACCCGCACCGGCCGGCCGATCCGCGCGGTCCAGGTCGGCGGCCCGCTCGGCGCCTACCTGCCGGTCGAGCGGTTCGACCTGCCGATGGACTACGAGGAGTTCGCCGCGGCCGGCGCGATGGTCGGGCACGGCGGCGTCGTGGTCTTCGACGACACCGTGGACATGGCCGCGATGGCCCGCTTCGCCATGGAGTTCTGCGCCGTCGAGTCGTGCGGCAAGTGCACGCCGTGCCGGGTCGGCGCGGTCCGTGGCAAGGAGACCATCGACAAGATCATCGCGGGCGTCGACCGCGAGGCGAACCTCGAGCTGCTCGAGGACCTGTGCGAGCTGATGACCGACGGCTCGCTGTGCGCGATGGGCGGACTGACCCCGATGCCGGTGCGGAGCGCGGTGCAGCACTTCGGCGAGGACTTCCAGCGAAGTCCGGTGCCCCTGCCCATGCCAACCGTAGGACCCAACCGGAGCTGATCATGAGTTTGCTCAAAGAGCCCGACCTGGGAACCCCGGCCCGCAAGGGTGCGGCCACCGTCGACGTCGAGATCGACGGGCTGGCGGTCACCGTTCCCGAGGGCACCTCGGTCATGCGCGCCGCCGCACTGGCCGGCGTCGACATCCCCAAGCTGTGCGCCACCGACTCGCTCGAGGCGTTCGGCTCGTGTCGCCTGTGTCTGGTCGAAGTCGACGGTGTGAAGGGCACGCCCGCGTCGTGCACCACGCCGGTGCGCGCCGGCATGAACGTGCGCACCCAGTCGCCCAAGCTCGAGAAGCTGCGCCGCGGGGTCATGGAGCTCTACATCTCCGACCACCCGCTGGACTGCCTCACCTGCTCGGCCAACGGCGACTGCGAGCTGCAGGACATGGCCGGCGTGGTCGGCCTGCGCGACGTCCGCTACGGCGTCGGCGAGGGCGAGAACCACCTCGACGCGCCGACCGACACCTCCAACCCGTACTTCGACTTCGACGCCAGCAAGTGCATCGTCTGCTCGCGCTGCGTGCGGGCCTGCGACGAGGTGCAGGGCACCTTCGCGCTGACGATCGCCGGCCGCGGCTTCGACTCGAAGGTCTCCCCCGGCGCCGACGAGATGTTCCTCGACTCCGAGTGCGTGTCCTGCGGCGCCTGCGTGCAGGCCTGCCCGACCGCGACGCTGGAGGAGAAGACCGTCGTCGACCTCGGCATGCCGACCCGCTCGGTGATCACCACCTGCGCCTACTGCGGCGTCGGCTGCTCGTTCAAGGCCGAGCTGCGCGGCGACGAGCTGGTCCGGATGGTGCCGTACAAGGACGGCGGCGCGAACGAGGGCCACTGCTGCGTGAAGGGCCGCTTCGCGTTCGGCTACGCCACCCACCCGGACCGACAGCTGAACCCGATGGTGCGCGAGTCGATCACCGACGAGTGGCGCGAGGTCTCCTGGGAGGAGGCCATCGGCCGCGTCGCCACCGGGATGCGCGACATCCAGGAGCGGCACGGCGCGGGCTCGATCGGCGGCATCACGTCGTCGCGGTGCACCAACGAAGAGGTCTACGTGGTGCAGAAGATGGTGCGCGCCGCGTTCGGCAACAACAACGTGGACACGTGCGCGCGGGTCTGCCACTCCCCCACCGGCTACGGCCTCAAGCAGACCTTCGGCACCTCGGCCGGCACGCAGGACTTCAAGTCCGTCGACGACGCCGACGTGATCATGGTGATCGGCGCGAACCCGACCGACGCGCACCCGGTGTTCGCGTCGCGGATGAAGCAGCGGCTGCGCGAGGGCGCGAAGCTCATCGTGCTCGACCCGCGGCGGATCGACCTGGTCCGCTCGCCGCACATCGAGGCCCAGCACCACCTGAAGCTGGCGCCGGGCACCAACGTCGCGATCATCAACGCGTTCGCGCACGTGGTCGTCACCGAGGGCCTGGTGGACGAGGACTTCGTCGCGGAGCGGTGCGAGGACTTCGAGGAGTGGGCGTCGTTCATCGCCCAGCCGGAGAACAGCCCGGAGGCGCTGGAGGAGGTCACCGGCGTGCCGGCCGCCGAGGTGCGCGCCGCGGCCCGCATGTACGCCGCGGGCCCGAACTCGGCGATCTACTACGGCCTCGGCGTCACCGAGCACAGCCAGGGCTCGACGATGGTGATGGGCATGGCGAACCTCGCGATGGCCACCGGCAACATCGGCCGCGACGGCGTCGGCGTGAACCCGCTGCGCGGGCAGAACAACGTGCAGGGCTCGTGCGACATGGGCTCGTTCCCGCACGAGCTGCCCGGCTACCGGCACGTGTCCGACGACGACGTGCGCGACATCTACGAGAAGCTGTGGGGCACGCCGATCCTGCCCGAGCCGGGCCTGCGGATCCCGAACATGTTCGACTCGGCCATCGACGGCTCGTTCAAGGCGCTGTTCGTGCAGGGCGAGGACATCGCGCAGTCCGACCCGAACACCCAGCACGTGCAGGCGGCGCTGTCGGCGCTGGAGCTCGTGGTCGTGCAGGACCTGTTCCTCAACGAGACGGCCAAGTTCGCGCACGTGTTCCTGCCCGGCACGTCGTTCCTGGAGAAGGACGGCACGTTCACCAACGCCGAGCGGCGCATCAACCGGGTGCGCCCGGTGATGAAGCCGAAGACCGGCAAGCACGAGTGGGAGATCGTCTGCGAGATCGCGCAGGCGATGGGCTACCCGATGCACTACGACAACACCAGCCAGATCATGGACGAGGTCGCGCTGACCACGCCGACGTTCTCCGGGGTGTCGTTCGAGCTGCTGGACAAGGTCGGCAGCGTGCAGTGGCCGTGCAACGAGAACGCGCCGAACGGCACGCCGGTCATGCACAAGGACGCGTTCGTCCGCGGCAAGGGCCGGTTCATGCCGACCAACTACGTGCCGACGAAGGAGCGCAGCACGCGCAAGTACCCGCTGATCCTCACGACCGGGCGGATCCTGTCGCAGTACAACGTGGGCGCGCAGACCCGGCGCACGGCGAACGTGACCTGGCACCCGGAGGACATCCTGGAGATCCACCCGCACGACGCCGAGGTGCGCGGCATCAACGACGGCGACACCGTGTCGCTGGCGTCGCGGGTCGGCCGGACGTCGCTGCGGGCGAAACTGTCGGACCGGATGCCTGTGGGTGTCGTGTACACGACGTTCCACCATCCGGTGACGGGTGCCAACGTGGTGACCACCGAGCACTCCGACTGGGCGACGAACTGCCCGGAGTACAAGGTGACCGCGGTCCAGGTCGGCCTCGTCACCGGCCAGCACCCGGTGGCACATCGGGCCGAGGCGCCCCCGGTGCCGGTGGCGGGCAACTAGTGTCGGCGGGTATGACGCTCCCACCGCACGTGCGGCTGGCCAACGAGATCGCGGTCCAGTTCACCCACGTGCCGCGGGAGGACGCGGTGGCCGCGATCGCCAAGCACATCCGCTCCTTCTGGGACCCGCGCATGCGCCGGCTGCTGCTCGACCACGTCGACGCCGGCGGCGCGGACCTCGACCCGATGGCGGCCGCGGCGGCCGAACAGCTCCGCCAGCCGGCCTGACCGAAGACGACCCGGCCTGGAGCCGGACTGGACCGCGACCTGGACGACGGCCCCGGTCGCGAACCAACACGCGTAGAAATGCGTTGTTACCGGTGAAACGCGGGTGAGCGCAGCTGTTGCGCGATAAGCAACTCATCGCACTTCGTGCAACACGGGAGTAGCGTCTGCCTGTCTGTACCGGTACCCGGCTGCGGCCACCCCGCGCCGTCCCGAAGAAGGAGCCATCCCATGGCCTTTCCGTCCGACCTGGAGATCGCCAGGGGCGCGAAGCTCAAGCCCATCGAGGACGTCGCGGGCGACATGGGTCTGCCCTCGCGCATGCTCGAGCCCTACGGCCGCGACGTGATGAAGATCGGCCTGGGTGCCATCGACGAGCTCGCCGACGCGCCGAAGGCCAAGTACATCCTGGTCAGCGCGATCACCCCGACGCCGCTCGGCGAGGGCAAGACGACCACGACCGTCGGCCTCGGCCAGGGCTTCAAGCACCTCGGCAAGCAGGCCACGGTGGCCATCCGGCAGCCGTCGATGGGCCCGACGCTGGGCATCAAGGGCGGCGCGGCCGGCGGCGGGTACAGCCAGGTCGTGCCGATGGAGCTGCTCAACCTGCACCTGACCGGTGACATGCACGCGGTGACCGCGGCGCACAACCTGCTCGCCGCGATGGTCGACAACCACCTGCACCAGGGCAACGCGCTCGGGCTGGACCTGTCCGAGATCACCTGGCGCCGCGTGATCGACATGAACGACCGCTCGCTGCGCAACATCGTGGTCGGGCTCGGCGCGAAGGCGGACGGGGTGACCCGGCAGACCGGGTTCGACATCACCGCCGCGTCCGAGGTGATGGCCGCACTCGCGCTGACGACGGGCCTGTCCGACCTGCGCACCCGGCTGGGCCGGATCGTGGTCGGCTACACCCCGGCCGGCGAGCCGGTGACGGCCGAGGAGCTCGAGGTCGGCGGGCGCGATGACCGTGCTGCTGCGCGAGGCGATCAAGCCGAACCTGATGCAGACGCTGGAGAACACCCCCGTCCTGGTCCACTGTGGACCTTTCGGGAACATCGCCACCGGCAACTCGTCGGTCGTGGCCGACCTGGTCGGCATCCGGACCGGGGACTACCTGATCACCGAGGCCGGCTTCGGCGCCGACATGGGCGCGGAGCGGTTCTTCAACATCAAGTGCCGGGTGTCCGGCCAGTCCCCCGACGCGGCCGTCCTCGTGGCGACCGTGCGGGCGCTGAAGGCGCACTCCGGCAAGTTCAAGATCGTGGCCGGCAGGCCGCTGCCCGAGGACCTGCTCGCGGAGAACCCGGACGACGTGCACGCGGGCGCGGCGAACCTGCGCAAGCAGATCGAGAACATCCGGATGCACGGCGTCTCGCCGGTGGTCTGCATCAACGCGTTCCCCACCGACCACCCGTCCGAGCACGCGGCGATCCGCGAGGTGGCCGAGTCCATGGGCGCGCGGGTCGCGGTCAGCACCCACTTCGCCGAGGGCGGCGCGGGCGCGGTCGAGCTCGCGGAGGCCGTCGCCGAGGCCGCCGAGGAGAAGACCGAGTTCCAGCTGCTGTACCCGTCGTCGGCCCCGCTGCGGGAGAAGATCGAGACGATCGCGACCCGGGTGTACGGCGCGGACGGCGTCTCCTACACCCCACTGGCCCGCAAGCAGCTCGACAAGTACGAGCGCAACGGCTTCGGCGAGCTGCCGGTGTGCATGGCCAAGACGCACCTGTCGATCTCGTCGGACCCGAAGCTGCTCGGCGCGCCGACCGGCTGGACGCTGCCGGTGCGCGAGGTCCGCGCGTCGGTCGGCGCCGGGTTCGTCTACCCGATCTGCGGCGACATGCGGACGATGCCGGGCCTGGGCTCCGCCCCCGCGGCGACGCGGATCGACCTGGATCAGGACGGGGAGATCGTCGGCCTATCCTGAGCGGCTTGTGAGCTCCTCCTTCCTCCACCTGTCGGTCGGCGGCTTCACGGAACGGGTGGCCGCGCGCACGCCCGCCCCGGGCGGTGGCGCGGTCGCCGCGGTGACGGCCGCCTCGGCCGCCGCCCTGGTCGCGATGGCGGCCCGCTTCGCCGACGAGCCCGCCGGGCCCGCCGAGGCGTTGCGGGCCCGGCTCGAGCCCCTGGCCGACGCGGACGCGGCCGCCTACACCGAGGTGCTCGCCGCGTACCGGCTGCCCGCGGACGATCCGCAGCGGCGCGACCGGATCGCCGCCGCGCTGCGGACGGCGACCGACGTGCCGCGGGAGGTCGCCGCGGCCGCCCGCGAGGTCGCCGTGCTCGCCGACCGCCTCGCCGAGCACGGCAACCGCAACCTCGTCGGGGACGCGCGGGTCGCGTCGCTGCTGGCGGGCGCCGCCGCCGAGGCCGCGACGGCGCTCGTGGAGATCAACGAGCGGGCGGCCCGTCGCTGACCAGGTAGGCCAGCTCCGTCTCCCACTTGTCCGGGTCCGGCTCGACCGCGGGGTCGCTGCGGTAGGACTCGAACAACCCGACCCACTCCGCGCCGTCCCGGGCGAGCGGCACGCCGTGCTCGCCCGCCCATGCGACGAGCGCCTCGTGCGACCTCGCGATGCCGTCCGGGTGCCCGTGGTGCACGGCGACGACGTAGCGGCCCGCGGGCTTCGCGCCCGCGACGACGCGGCCGTCCCCGTCGACCGGCCCGGCGACCGGGACGCCGACCTCCACGGTGAACTTCTCCTCGAAGCTCCCGATCACGCGGTGGCGGTAGAACAGAGCGCCCGCCGGGGCGGTCCCGCGGCTCGCCAGCCACGCGAAGACCTCGGGGACCAGGGCGTTGACCTCGCCCCACTCGCGCAGCGTGGCGCGGATGGAAATGGCGACGTAGGGCTGTTCGGGGCGCTCGGCCACCGTCGGTTCAGTCATGCCTCTCATACGGACCGGGCGCGCGAAACTCATCGGTCGGCGTGGCGGGCAGTCCGTAGAAGGCGAACTCGCCGGCCAGGTCCAGGTGCGTGGTGACCGACGTGATCCCGGCCCGGCTCACCTCGAATGTCACCAGCGCCATCGGCACGTGGCCCGCGCCGGTCCACCGGTACTGGCCGAAGGCGGGCGACCCGTTGACCGACGTGGGCAGCAGCCGCGCGTTCGCGCACGTGCCGTCCGCGTACGCCAGCGCCGTGGCGATGTCGGCCCGGCCCCGCAGCCACCAGGCGAACGGCGGCATCGAGGTGGTGGCGTCCTCGTGCAGCAGGGCGGTGAGCGCGGCGACGTCGTAGCGCTCGAACGCCTCGACGTAGCGGGCCAGCAGCTCGCGGTGCTCGGCGTCGAGCGGCTCGGACGGCGCGAGCGTGCGGATCGTGGCGCGGGCCCGCTGCAGCGCGCTGTTCGCGGAGGCGACGGTGGTGTCGAGCAGCCCGGCGACCTCGGCGGCGGAGAACGCGAGGACCTCGCGCAGGATCAGCACGGCGCGCTGGCGGGGCGGCAGTTGCTGCAGGGCGGCCACGAACGCCAGCCGGACGGTGTCGCGCTGCGCGGCGACCTCGGCCGGGTCACCCACGAGCCGGTCGGGCAGGGGCTGCACCCACGCGGTCGGCGGCAACGGGGCGCCGAGGTCGGGCCCGGGTGTGGCGGCGGGACCGAGGTCCATGGCACGCGCGCGGCGCTGGGCACTGCGCAGCATGTCGAGGCACACGTTGGCGGCGATGGCGTAGAGCCAGGCCCGCGCCGGACCGCGCGCGGCGTCGTACCCGGCCCGCCACGCCCGGACGAAGGCCTCCTGCACGGCGTCCTCGGCCTCGAAGGCGGACCCCAGCATGCGGTAGGCGTACCCGGTCAGCTCGCCCCGATAGGCCTCGAGATCCACCGCCTCGACCGCTGCCCTGCTCATGTCGCGAGCATCGCACAGCCCACCGACAGCGTCGTGAGCTAGCGTCAGGCGGTGGAGCTGAGCGAGGCGGACGCCCGGGCGCGGTTCGCGGCCGCGCGTGTCGCGCGGCTGGCCACCGTGGGTGCCGGCGGAGCACCGCACCTGGTGCCCGTGACGTTCGCCGTGCGCGGGGACACCGTGGTGATCGCGGTCGACCACAAACCCAAGCGCACCACCGACCTCAAGCGGCTGCGCAACATCGAGGCCGACCCGCGGGTGAGCCTGCTCGCCGACCACTACGCCGAGGACTGGGACCTGCTGTGGTGGGCACGCGCCGACGGCACCGCCCGGGTGCTGCGCGACGGCGGGCCGGTCGGCGAGCTCGTCGCGAAGTACCCGCAGTACGCCGCCCGCCCTCCCGCGGGCTCGGTGATCGTGGTGGCCGTGACGTCGTGGCGCGGCTGGGTGGCCGGGAGCGCCCCGGTAGTCCCGAAAGGCGCTCCATGACCTCTGCCCAGATCGTCGCCACCCTCCGGGCCGCCGGCTGCGTCTTCGCCGAGGACGAGGCCCGCCTGCTGACCGAAGCCGCCGCCGACCCCGGCGAGCTGGCGGACCTGGTCGCCCGGCGCGCCGGCGGCGTGCCTCTCGAGCAGGTCCTCGGCTGGGCCTCGTTCTGCGGGCTGCGTGTCCTGCTCGACCCCGGCGTCTTCGTGCCGCGGCGGCGTACCGAGCTCCTCGCCCGGCAGGCCGTCGAGCTCGCCGCTCCCGGCGCGGTCGTGGTCGACCTGTGCTGCGGGTCCGGTGCGGTGGCGGCCGCCGTGGCCGCCACCGCGCCGGACGCCGAGCTGCACGCCGCCGACGTCGACCCGGCCGCGGTGCGCTGCGCCCGCCGCAACGTCCCGGGTGGCCGGGTGTACGAGGGCGACCTGTACGGACCGCTGCCCGCGGCGTTACGCGGGCGGGTCGACGTGCTTGTGGCCAACGCGCCCTACGTGCCCACCGAGGCGATCGGCCTCATGCCACCCGAGGCCCGCCTCCACGAGCCCCGGGTGGCACTCGACGGCGGCGCCGACGGCCTCGACGTGCTGCGCCGGGTGATCGCCGGCGCGCCCGGCTGGCTCGCCCCCGGTGGTCACCTGCTCGTCGAGACCAGCGAGGCGCAGGCCCCGCTGCTGCTCGACGCCGCCGGGCTGGCCGGCCTGCGCCCGCGGCTGGCGCGGGACACCGGACTCGACGCCACGATCGTCATCGCGCGGAGCGCGCTCGTTCCCAGAAGGACATCAGCTCGATGAACTCGTCGGCCGGCCACGGGAGGCGGGCGGCGATGTCCGCGCTGTTGTCCGCCCAGGCGGCGCGCGCGGCGTGCTTCGTGTCGTCGGTGCTGTGGAACGGCGTGCCGACCGCGTCCCACCGCTCGACGAGCTCGCGCACCCGCGGGTCGCCGGGTGGTGTGCCGGCCCGCAGGTGCCGCAGGCCTTCCTCCACGATCTCGCGGAAGTCGTTCTTCGCGGCGTCGACCCCGGCCTCGCCGAGCGCTGCTCGCCGCTCCGCGAGCTGGTCGCGCTGTTCCTGGGTGAAGTAGGTCTCGAACATCGTCATCATCTCCAGCGTCGTCATGAACTCGGCCGGATCGGGCATGACGGCGCGGTCGAGCCGGTCGAGCAGCCCGTGGAGCTGATCGCGCAGCCGCGCGGCCTGCCGGGCCTGCGCCTCGAGGTCACGCAGCTGCGCGGCGAGCAGCTCGCGCATCGCCGGCACGTCCGTGTCGCCGAGCGCCCGCGCGATCTCCTCCAGCGCCAGCCCGAGCCCGCGCAGCGCGCGGATGCGGTACAGCCGCCGGACGTCGGCGCCGGTGTAGCGGCGGTGCCCCGACGCGGTCCGCTCGCTCGCCGCCAGCAGCCCGATCTCGTCGTAGTGCCGCAGCGCGCGCACGGTCGTCCCGCTGGCCCGCGCGAGCTCCCCGATGCTCCACCGCCTGCCGTCATCTCCGATCACGCCGTCGACGCTAGGACCTCCCGCCACGTCCGGTTCAAGTCCCGATTCGCGCGAGCTCGCGCAGCAGCGGGTGACGCCGGCGCGAGGCCAGGCCGAGGTGGTAGAGGCTCACGCCGGTCGCGCCCGCGGCATGCAGGCGGCGGCCGTGGTCGGGCAGGTCGGTGGCCTCGACCGGCGGCAGGACGGTGACGTAGGCGTCGACCGGCCGGCCGGTGCGCACGGCGTGGACGACGAGGTCGGCGGTCTCGGGGGCCGTCGGCCAGGCCGGCACCAGCAGGGCGGCGACCGACGCGGGCGCGGTGGCGGTGAGGCCCGGCGAGGAGCCGGTGACCCACGGGTCGGGATGGGCGTGCAGCGTCACCGGCACGTCCAGCTCCGCGAGGACGGCCGCGCGCAGCTCGTCGGCCGCCGCGTGCCGGGTGGCCAGCAGGGCGTCGTCGAACGGCACGCCACCCATCAGGCCCGACGCCTCCGCGCGGACCGCGTCGCGCAGCGTGGAGACCGCCCAGGCCGGGTCCAGCCCGCGGTCGGACCAGCCGGCCTGGCACGCCCGGCAGCAGCACACCGACAGCCACCGCCTGGCCTGCGACGTCCACGCCCCGCTCGTCTTCTCGTGGTGGGAGCCGTGTTCGAGGCCGAGCTGCCCGCACGCCTCCAGCGACACCTCGTCCGCGTCCGCGGCGGCCTCGCGGGCCAGCGCCGCCGCGTACTCGCGGACCTCGGGCCACGACGGGCACAGCGCGTAGGCGTACCGCTCGCCGAAGCAGTTGACCACCGCCACGTCCGGGAACTCCCTGCCCAGCCTGCTGTTGTGGGTCAGCACGACCCACGCCGACACGCGCAGCCCCGCGGCGCGCAGCACGTCCGCCGCCGCGCCGAAGGAGTCCGATGTGGACATCCAGTCGGGAGCCGCGGGCCGCAGCCGGTGGCCCGACCACACCCGCTCGCGCACCGGCCGGTACAGCGCGGCGTGCCGGGCGTCGACGAGCTGGCGGCCCGGATGCAGCGGCGTCGCGGCGCGGGTCGAGTGGTACGCCGCCGCCAGCGCCACCGTGGTCACGCCGAGCGCCGTGACCCGCTCGGTGAACCGGTCGTCCCCGAGCACGTCCCACGGGTAGGCGTGGCCCGTGATCCTCACGGGACGTCCAGGTCGGGCGAGCAGAAGTCGCCGCCGAGGTAGACCTTCTCCAGGCCGTCCGACGCGGGCAGCTCGGCGGCGTACGCCTCCGCGTCGTCGCGTGGTTCGTAGCCCAGCGCCCGCGCCTCCGCCAGCGACCAGCGGGCCCGCGTGTTGGCCGAGATCCCCCACACCACACGGAAACCCGGCGCCGGCGCGGAGAGCGCCGCCGACACCAGCCGGCCGCAGTCGTCGGGCGAGAGCCACGTCGCGAGGGCCCGCTCGTTCACCGGCCGCTCGGCGCACGACCCGATCCGCAGGCAGACCACGTCGAGGCCGTACCGGTCGTGGTACAGGCTGCCCAGCGCCTCGCCGGCCGCCTTGCTCACCCCGTAGAAGGTGTCCGGCCGCGGGTAGAGGTACTCGCCCGCGTCCTCGTCGACCGGCCGGAACCCGACCGCGTGGTTGCTGCTGGCGAACACCACCCGCGGCACGCCGGCCTGCCGCGCGGCGTCCAGCACGGTGTACGTGCCGTCGATGTTGTGCGCGAGGATCTCCGACCACGGCGCCTCCCGGCTGTGACCGCCCAGGTGGACGACGGCGGCCACGCCGGCGCACGCCGCGACCATGGTGTCCATATCGGACACCGAGCCGGACACGACCTCCTCGTCGGGGCCGGCCGACAGCGGGGCGATGTCCAGCAGCCGCAACACCCGCCCGGCGCGCGCGAGGCGTGGCCGGAGCATGGTGCCGATGGCCCCGGCCGCGCCGGTGAGCAGGATCCGTTCTGTCATACCGCCACTACTACCAGGATCGTCCGACCGAAACCGGGCTAGATTTCTTTCGTCGGCGATGTCCTTTCGGGGCGGGCGGCTCCGACGTCTCCGCGAACGTGCCACCGGGGCACCGCCGCACGAGGAGTGATCATGAAGTACCTGATGCTGGCCTACACGAACACGACCGCCTGGCAGGACGCCATCGCCAACTGGACACCCGGCGCGCCGATGCCGGCCGACGTGGCGGCGGCGTGCGACTTCTACGAGCAGCTGGGCAAGGAGCTGACCGAGTCGGGTGAGTTCGTGACCACCGAGGGGTTGGCCGACCCGACGCACACGAAGACGATCCGCAAGCGCGCCGGCGGCTCCCCGGAGGTCACCGACGGGCCGTACGCCGAGGTCAAGGAGGTGCTGGCGAGCTACGCGATCATCGACTGCGAGAGCTACGACCGGGCCGTGGAGATCGGCGCCCGGGTGGCCGACGCGGTGGGCGACACGATCGAGATCCGCCCGATCATGGACGCCTTCGGCGCGCCAGAGCTGTGACGGTGTCCGAGGACCTGCTGCGCGCGCTGGCGCCGCAGGTCCTCGGCGCGCTCGTGCGGCGGTTCGGCGACTTCGGTGCCGCCGAGGACGCCGTGCAGGAGGCGTTGCTGGACGCCGCCCTGCAGTGGCCGCGCGAGGGCCTGCCGGACAACCCGCGCGGCTGGCTGATCCGGGTCGCGCACCGGCGGATGACCGACCACCTGCGCGGCGAGATCGCCCGGCGGCGGCGCGAGGACACCGCCGGCACCCGGATCCCGCGCGACCAGTACCTGGCGCCCGCCGCGGACGCGCCGCGCGCGCCAGAGTCCGACGACACCCTGACCCTGCTGTTCCTGTGCTGCCACCCGGCGCTGACGCCGGGCGCGCAGATCCCGCTGACGCTGCGGGCGGTCGGTGGGCTGACCACCGCGGAGATCGCCCGCGCGTTCCTGGTGCCCGAGGCGACGATGGCCAAGCGGATCACCCGGGCGAAGCAGAAGATCACCGCCTCCGGCGTGGGGTTCCGGACGCCGCCCGCGGCGGAGGCGGCGGCCCGGCTCGGCACCGTGCTGCACGTGCTCTACCTGATCTTCAACGAGGGCTACGCGAGCACCGCCGGGCCGGACCTGCAGCGCGTGGACCTCACCGCCGAGGCGATCCGGCTGACCCGTGCGGTACACCGGCTGCTGCCCGCCGACCAGGAGGTGGCGGGCCTGCTCGCGCTGATGCTGCTGACCGACGCGCGGCGGCCGGCCCGCACGACGGCCGACGGCGCGCTCGTCCCGATGGCGGCGCAGGACCGCACGCGCTGGGACCGCGCGGCGATCGCGGAGGGGGTGGCGCTGGTCAGCGCGGCGCTGTCGCGGACCGAGCGGTTCGGGCCCTACCAGCTGCAGGCCGCGATCGCCGCGGTTCACGACGAGGCGGCGAGCGACGCGGAGACGGACTGGCCGCAGATCCTGGCGCTGTACGGGCTGCTGCGCGGGGTCGCGGACGGGCCGGTGGTGCTGCTGAACCAGGCGGTCGCCGAGGCCAGGGTGCACGGCCCGGCGGCCGGGCTCGCATTGCTGGCGGAGGCGGCCGGCGACCCGCGGCTGGCCGGCAGCCATCGCGTCGACGCCGTGCGCGCGCACCTGCTGGAGGAGGCGGGCGATGCGGCGGCCGCCCGCGGCTGCTACCTGGCCGCGGCCCGCCGTACGACGAGCCTGCCCGAACGCCGCTACCTGCTCTCCCGCGCGGAGCGTGTTTCTGTCGGTGGTCGCGGGTAGCTTGCGCACCATGGACTTCAAGCTGGAGCTCGTGCCCGTCCCGGTCTCCGATGTGGACCGCGCCATCGCGTTCTACACCGGCAAGGCCGGCTTCACCCTCGACCACGACCACACGATCAGTCCCGAGCTGCGTTTCGTGCAGCTCACCCCGCCGGGGTCGGCGTGCTCGATCTCGATGGGCGTGGGCATCGTCGACTCCGCCGCGGGTTCCTTACGCGGCCTGCAGCTCGTCGTCACCGACATCCACGCGGCCCGCCAGGAGCTGGCCGGGCGGGGTGTCGAGGTCAGCGAGGTCACCACCGGCCCGGGCGGCTCCTTCGTCTTCTTCGCCGACCCGGACGGCAACACGTGGACGGTCCAGGACCCGCGCCCGTCGTAACCATCTGGTCCTGAGTGGACAGAGGGCTACTTCTTGGTGGCCTTCTTCGCTTTCTTGGCTTTCTTGGCTTTCTTCGACTTCGCGGGAGGGGTATCCGACCCACTACCGGCCTTGGTCGTGGCCTCGGCCCGGGCGGCCTGCTTCGCCGCCTTGCGGGCCTGTTTCGCGGCCGCCTTGTCCTGCTTGGCGGTCGTGCCCGCGGCGCCGTTCGCCGTGCCTGTCGACACGTCCGTCGCGGTGCTGGTGGCCGTGCCGGTGGTCGTGTTCGCGGCGGCCGCGGACAGTCCCGCCGGGGCGTCGGTGGCGGTCGGCGTACCGGCCTGGTGTGCCGGTTCGTCGCGCGTCAGGGAAAACGCGCCCTGGCCGTCGAGCGCGGCGGTGTCGTACGCGGTGACAGGCAGGCGCAACCCGGCGACCGGAACAGCGTCGGTGGGTGCCGGACGGGCCGGCGCGGACGAGGTCATGCTGACCGCGGTGGTCGCGACGGCCAGCGCGGTGACCACCTGGACGACCGCGGCCTTCGCGGCGAGCAGCCCGGACACGGCCGACGTGACGGCCTCCGAGGCGGCGGCCACGAGCGTACCCGACACGGCACCCGAGGCAGCGGCGCCGCCCGCGGCCGCCGACACCGGCAGGTACGAGGCGGCCAGCGGCGCGCCGAGCACGATCGGGCTCAACAGGCCACGCAACTCGTCGTTGACGTTGGTCAGCGCCTCCACGCGACTGCGGCACTCGGCGCACTCGGTGAGGTGCCGGCTGATCCTGCGGGACAGCGGCAGCGGCAGGCTGTGCCGCACGTAGCCGGCGAGCTTGTTGACCGTGGTGCGGCACTCGGGGCGCGGCGCCTCGGGCGTGTGCATCCGCAGGTATGCCTGGCGCAGCCCTTCCCGCGCCCGGTAGGCCAGCGCGGCGACGCTGTTGGGCCGCATGCCGAGCAGGGGCGCCACCGCCGCGGGCGAGGACTCCTCGACCTCGGTGTGCCACAACACGACGCGCCACCGCTCGGGCAGGCTCGCGAACGCGTCCGCGGCGACCGAGGCGTGCCACCGGTCGATCACCGGGTCGTCCACGCCCTCGGCCGGCAACACGTCCGGCACGTCCGCGTACAGCGACACGGGCACACCGCGCGTCGCGGCGCTGATCGCCGTATTGCGCAGGGTCACGAGCAGGTACGGCCGGAACTCCTCGTCCGGGCCGCGGCCCTCCCGCAACATCCGCAACACCCGGGTGAACGCCTCGGCGACGAGATCCTCGCGCTCGGCGGGTGTGTTCGCCAGACACGCGGCCGCGCGCTTGGCGGCCACCAGATGTCGTTCGTACAACACGGCGAACGCGGCGACATCCCCTTCACGCACCGCCGCGATCAACTCGGAATCGGGAACCTGCTCCAGTGCCTCGGTCACCGGCATCCTCTCGAGCCAGCGCGCGTGCGCGCACCCACGTCGTGCTGGCACCCCCCGAAAAGCGCCGTCCGTTGACAGGTGAACGAGCCAGACACGAGCGCGATACGCGCTCGGTCACCGCCAGTCGACGACTTCCTGCATGAGACCCGGATGGCGGCGCTTCGCCTGCGCCACGTAGTCCTCCATGTGCTCGCGCATCAACCGTTCGGCGAGATCCGCGTCGCCGGCGGCGATCGCGCGGGCGATGGCGCCGTGCGTGGTCATCACCTCGCGGCGGCGCGACTTCGGGTACAGCGAGTCGGTGACCCGGTCGAGCACCACGTCCGTGAGGGACCGGCTGAACATGCTGATGATCCGGTTGCCGGACATGATCGCGACGTGGTGGTGGAAATCGGTGGCGTGGCGCAGGTAGTCCTCGTCCGCGCGGGTCACCTGCTCGAAGCGGGAGAGCTCGGTGAGCAACTGCGGCTCGACCAGCTCGGCGGCGCGGTGCGCCAGCATCGGCTCCATGGCCAGCCGCGCCTCGATCAGCTCGCGGAAGGTCACCCCGTCCATCTGGAAGAACAGCGACGCCATGCGTCCGAAGTTGCGCGTCTGCACCTCGTCCACCGTAGGTCCGCCGCGCGGTCCCGGCTTGATGGAGATCAGCCCGTGGACCTCGAGGATCCGCAACGCCTCGCGCAGCGAACCCCGCCCGACGCGGTACTCCTCGAGCATCTTGGCCTCAGGGGGCAGCTGCGCACCCGGCGCCAGACCCTCGGCACCGATCCGGCGAACGATGTCCCGGGCTATCGCCTCGGACACCTTGTCCCCACGTCTGACGGGTCGCTGCGGCGTCGCCGCGCCCCCCGCGCCATTAGCTGCCACCAGGTCATGTTAGCGATGGGTGATCGATGGTTCACCCTCGGCGCCCGGAATTCAACGGCATCCGAATGTGTACGTCCATTGTGGACGAACCTGACGCTACTTCTTGGGTGGCAACGGAAAGAAGCCACTGGTGCGTTCGACGTAAGCGGCATAGGCCGGGCGGCGGTTCGCGATCGATTTCTCCAGCAGCGGTTTTCCGGTGCCGCGCGCCAGCAGGAAGGTCATCACGACCGGCGAAACGACCGTGACGAGCCCGATCCAGTGGTGGCAGGCCATCAGGAACAGGCCCCACCAGACGCACGCGTCGCCGAAGTAGTTCGGGTGCCGGGTGTAGCGCCACAGGCCCGTGTCCAGCACCTCGCCGCGGTTGGCCGGGTCGGCGGTGAACCGGTGCAGCTGCGCGTCACCGACGGACTCGAAGACGAACCCGACGAGCCACAGCGCCATGCCCGCGAACACCACGAGCCGGCTGCCGCCGAAGCCGTACTGCGCCACCTGCACGGGCAGCGACACCAGCCACAGGATCACGCCCTGGGTCAGGTAGATCCGGCGCAGCGCGTACCACCGCGGATCCCCCGGCGCGGCCGCGAGCAGCTTCTCGTAGCGCCGGTCCTCCGGCTTGCCCCAGTTGCGCCGCCCGATGTGCCAGGCCAGCCGAAGCCCCCACGCCGCGGTCAGCACGGTGACGACCCAGCGCCGCCAGGCCGGCCCGTCACCGGCGGAGAGCACGAGCGTCGCCACCGCGACGAGCGCGAAGCCCAGCCCCCACACGACGTCGACGCCGTCGTGCCGGCCGCGGGCCAGCGCGACGCCGAACGCCGCCAGCATGACCACGAGTACGACGCACCGCCGTGGCGGCCAGGTTGAGCCACATCAGCCGGCCGCCGCGCCGAGCCAGTCGCGGGTGGCCGGCATGGCGCTGCGCCCGCCCGCGACCCGCGGCACCGCGAGGATCTGGTCCACGCCCATCCGGTCCTCCTCGAAGGCGAGCGCGCCGCCCACCAGGTAGAGCCGCCACACCCGGGCCCAGCCGACCCCGACCGTCGCGACGACCTCGTCCCACCGATCCTCGAGCGTCGCCGCCCACGCGTCGATGGTGCGCACGTAATGCTCCCGGATCGCCTCCACGTCGCGCACCTCGAGCCCGGCCTCGCTCAGGTGGCCGAGCGTGGCCGACAACGGCCGCATGGTCATGTCCGGCGCGATGTAGGACTCGATGAACGCCCCGCCGCCCGGCGCGACCGCCCCGCGCGACATCTGCTGGAGCAGCAGCCGGCCGCCGGGACGCAGCTGGCGGCGCAGCGTCGCGGCGTAGGCCGGGTAGTTGGCCTCACCGACGTGCTCGCCCATCTCGATGGAGGCGACCGCGTCGAAGGGCTCGCCGGCGAAACTCGCGGTAGTCCGTCAGCCGCACGTCCACGAGCGAGGAGAGCCCCAGCTCGGCCACCCGCGCGGTCACGAACTCCCGCTGCTGCGCGGAGATGGTGATCCCGGTGGCGTGCACGCCGTGGTGGCGCGCCGCGTGCAGCACCAGCGAGCCCCAGCCGCAGCCGACGTCCAGCAGGCGCATCCCGGGCCGCAGGTCGAGCTTGCGGCAGATCAGCTCCAGCTTGTCGTGCTGCGCGTCGGCGAGGCCGTAGCCGTCCTCGGCGCTGCGCCAGTAGCCGCACGAGTAGGCCATCGAGTCGTCCAGGATCAGCCGGTAGAACTCGTTGCCCAGGTCGTAGTGGTGGGCGATGGCGGCGCGGTCACGGCCGGGAGCGTGCAGCCGGCCGCGCAGCCGGGCCTCCTGCGCGGACCGCCGGCCCGGCCACGGCACCCGCAGCCGCGGCGGCCGCAGCGACCCGGACCGCCCGGCCGCCCAGCACCGCCGCAGCCCCTCCTTGAGATCGCCCGACACGTCGAGGTCGCCGGACACGTAGGCGCGGGCGAGCCCCAGCTCCCCCGGCCGGCTCGCCAGGTGCCACAGCGCCCGGCGGCGGTGCAGCACCACCGTCGGATCGCCGGGCGGCCCGGCACGGCTGCCGTCCCAGGCCCGCAGGCCGACCGGCAACGGCCCGCCCAGCGCCCGCTCCACGACGGCGGCCAGCCGCTGCGCGTTCCCCACCGAACCACTCCCTCCGGTCACCGATCTCCATCCGTGGTTCGGAGCAGGTAGTGCCCCGGATGGCCCATCCGCGCGACCGGCCGCACCGAATACCGGTCGTGAGTAGCGAACGCATCGCCGTGATCGGGGCCGGGGTGGCCGGGCTGACCGCCGCCTACCTGCTGCAACGCCGCCATGAGGTCCTCCTGTTCGAGGCCGAGCCGCGCCTGGGCGGCCACGCGCACACCCACGAGATCGCCACCGGCAGCCAGACATTGGCCGTCGACAGCGGGTTCATCGTGCACAACGAGCGCACCTACCCGAACCTACTGCGGCTCTTCGCCGAACTGGGCGTGCAGACCCAGGACTCGGACATGTCGATGAGCGTGCGCTGCCTCGGCTGCGGCCTGGAGTACGCGGGCGGGCGCCGCCTCGCGGGGCTCTTCCCGCGGCCGGGCAACCTGGCCCGGCCGCGGTACCTGCGGATGCTGGCCGAGGTCACCAGGTTCCACCGGCACGCCCGCCGCGAGCTGGCCCACGGGTCGGACGGCGCACCGGACCGCACGCTCGGCGAGTTCGTCGCGGCCGGGCGGTACTCGCGCTACTTCGTCGAGCACTTCCTGCTGCCGGTGGTCTCCGCGGTGTGGTCGGCGCCGGAGCGGGTGAGCCGCGAGTACCCGGCGCGTTACCTGTTCACGTTCCTGCAGCACCACGGCATGCTGGCCGTCTCCGGTTCGCCGCCGTGGAAGACCGTCGTCGGCGGCTCGGCGAGCTACGTCGAGCGGGCGGTCAAGAACCTCACCGCGGTGCACGCCGCCACCCCGGTCCGGTCCGTGCGCCGGCTGGCCGACGGGGTGGCCGTGCGCGACGACGCCGACACCGAGCACCACGTGGACCGGGTCGTGCTCGCGACCCACGCGGACCAGGCGCTGGCGCTGCTCGCCGACCCGACCCCCGCCGAGCGCGCGGTGCTCGGCGCGTTCCCCTACTCCCGCAACGAGACCTGGCTGCACACCGACGCCGACGCTGCTGCCGCGCAGCCGCGGCGCGGCCGCGTCCTGGAACTACCTCAAGCCCGGCTGCGGCGGCGACGCCGAGAGCGCGGACCGGGTGCTGGTCAGCTACGACATGAACCGGCTGATGCGGCTGGACACCGCCGACCGGTACGTGGTCACCCTCGGCGCAACCGGCCACGTGGACGAGAACGCCGTGCTGGCGCGGATGGTCTACGAGCACCCGGTGTACACGCCGGAGTCGGTGGCCGCGCAGCGCCGGCTGCCCGAGCTCGCGGGACCCCGCACCGCCTTCGCCGGCGCCTACCATGGTTGGGGCTTTCACGAGGACGGCTGCGCGGCGGGCGTCCGGGCCGCGGAGCAGTTCGGAGCCGGGTGGGCATGACGGCGGGCCTGATCTACGACGCGCGGCTCACGCACGTCCGGCGGGCGAAGCTGACCCGCCGGTTCACCCACCGGATGCGGCCCTGGCTCGTCGACCTCGACGACCTCCCGCACCGGCCGCCGTTCGCCACCTTCGAGGCGCGCGACCACCTCGGCCGGCCGGACGGCACGATCCGGCAGAACCTCGACGACTGGCTCGCCGGGCACGGCATCACCGCGCACCGGGTGCTCATGCTCGCGATGCCGCGCACGCTCGGCTACGCGTTCAACCCGCTGACCGTGTACTGGTGCCACGACGCCGCCGGCGAGCCGGTGTGCGTGGTCGCCGAGGTGCACAACACCTACGGCGAGCGGCACTGCTACCTGCTGCGCCCGGACGCCGGCTGGCGCGCGGACACCGCGAAGGAGCTGTACGTCTCGCCGTTCTTCGACGTCACCGGCGAGTACCGGATGCGGCTGCCACCGCCCGGCGAGACGCTGTCGCTGTCGGTCGTGCTGCACCGCGCGGACCGCCCGGTGTTCTCCGCCGTGCTGACCGGAGAGCTCGCCGGCGAGGCGGCCACGCTCGGCCGCGTGCTGCGGCACACGTTCACCGGCGCCGCGTTGCGGGTACGCGTCCTCATCCAGGGGCACGGCCTGGCGCTGTGGCTGCGCCGCCTCCCGATCGTGCCGCGACCGCCCCACGTCCCGCAGGAGGGAGTGCAGTGACCAGTACCCGGACCGGCCACCAGCCGGCTCAGTGGCCCGCGCTCGCCGCCCCCGCGCACTCCCCCGTCCGCGCGTGGATCGCCGAGCGGCTGTTCCGCCTCGCGGCCGCCCGGCTGCCCGTGCTCGTCCGCCTGCCCGGCGGCGAGCACATCGGCCGCGGCGGGCCGCTGATGCGCGTCGAGAGCCCCGCGTTCTTCCACCGGCTCGGCACCCGGACCACGATCGGCTTCGGCGAGGCGTTCCTGGCCGGCGACTGGACCAGCCCCGACCCGGCCGCCGTGCTCACGCCGTTCGCCGCCCGGCTCGCCACGCTGGTGCCCCGGCCGCTGCAGGCGCTGCGCCGCTTCGTCGACGCGCGCCGCCCGGCCACCGACCGCAACACCCCGGAAGGCGCGCGGGCCAACATCCACCGCCACTACGACCTGTCCAACGACCTGTTCGCGACGTTCCTCGACGAGTCGATGTCCTACTCCTCGGCCTGGTTCGAGCCGGGCGACGACCTGCACGCCGCGCAGCTGCGCAAGATCGACGGCGTGCTCGACGACGCCGGCGTCGGGCCGGGCAGCCGGGTGCTGGAGATCGGCACCGGCTGGGGCGCGCTCGCCATCCGGGCCGCGCGGCGCGGCGCCACCGTCACCACGCTGACGATCTCGGCCGAGCAGCGCGACCTCGCGGTGCGGCGGATCGCCGCGGCCGGCGTGGCCGACCGGGTGGACGTGCAGCTGCGCGACTACCGCGACGCGACCGGCAGCTACGACGCGGTCGTGTCGGTGGAGATGATCGAGGCGGTCGGCGAGGAGTACTGGCCGGCCTACTTCGCCACGCTGAACCGGCTGCTGGCGCCCGGCGGGCGGGTCGGCCTGCAGGCGATCACCATGCCGCACGACCGGCTGGTGGCCACCCGCCGCACGCAGACGTGGATCACCAAGTACATCTTCCCCGGCGGCCAGCTGCTGTCCGTGCCGGCGATCGAGCAGCAGGCGGGCGCCGCCGGCCTCACGATCACCGCCCGGCGCGGGCTCGGCGAGCACTACGCGCACACGCTGCGGCTGTGGCGCGAACGGTTCACCGCGGCCGCGGAGCGGGTGACCGAGCTGGGCTTCGACGAGACGTTCCGCCGCGTCTGGGAGTACTACCTGGCCTACTGCGAGGCCGGTTTCCGCGCGCACTACCTCGACGTCTGGCAGTTCCGCCTGACCCGGCCCTGACCGTCCTCAGAGGACGATCAGGAGCAGGGCGAGCACGCCGACCAGGCAGGCGGCGAGCGTGATCGCGAGCGCGGACAGCACCCGGTCCACCGGGCGGTCCTCGCGCATCGCCCGCGCGGCCCGCCGGTAGCGGTCGTGCGACCAGCCGAGCACCCCGAAGCCGAGCGCCGCCGCGGCCACCGCCGCGCCCACCGCCCACGGCGTGTCCCGGAGCAGCGCGAGCCGCCCGGCCAGCAGCGCGCAGCCGGCGAGCCCGAGCCCGGTGCGCACCCAGGACAGCGAGGTGCGCTCGTTCTGCACGCCCTGCGCCGGACCTGTCACAGGTTCGCCAGCACGACGAGTACGAACACCGCGAGCGCCACCGCGGCCACCCCGTAGGACAGCCACGGCGCGACCGTGGGCGGCGGCAGCGAGCGGCCCTCGCGCATCGCCTGCTCGCTGCGCAGCCACCGGCGGAACGCCATCGCGCTCGTCGCGATTCCGGCCAGCACCAGCAGCGCGGCGAGCACCTGCCGCAGCCCCGGCACGGCGAGCGCCGGGGCGAACGCCTCCAGCCCGATGCCGGCCGCCATCAGCGCGAGCGCCGTGCGGACCCACGCCAGGAACGTCCGCTCGTTGGCGAAGCTGAACCTCGGGTCCGGGTCCGCACCGGTCTCCCGCAGCGCGGGCACGACCACCGGGTCACCCGGCCCACTCCCCCGGCGCCTGCCCGCGCCACCCCGGCGTCCAGGGCGAACAGCGAGCCCGCGTGCGGCTGGCGGGCCAGCGCCGCCTCGGACAGCCCCGCCCGCGCCGACGTCAGGTACAAAGTGGACAGATCGGCGCCGCCGAACGCGCAGCTCGTGACCCGCTGCGCCGGCAGCTCCACCGTGTCGACGCAGCCGGCCCGTCCGGGGTGTAGCGGCGCACCGCCCAGCCGTCCCACAGCGCCACCCACAGGTCGCCCTCGGCGTCCACGGTCAGCCCGTCCGGCCAGCCCCGCTCGATGTCGACGAGCCGGCGCCGGTTGGTGAGCTCGCCGGTGTCCGGGTCGTGGTCGAACGCGTCCACGCCGCCGGTCGGGGTGTCCACGTAGTACATCGTCGCGCCCGTCCGGCGACCAGCCGAGACCGTTGGACACCGACACCCCGGTGAGCACCGTGTGCAGCGAGCCGTCCGGGTCGAGCCGGTAGAACGCGCCCGCGCCGTCGGTGCCGTCGAGCATCGTGCCGGCCCAGAACCGGCCCCACCGGTCGGCCTTGCCGTCGTTGAACCGGCCGCCCGGCGGGTCGGTCGCCACCTCGTGCAGCCGGGTCGCGGTCCGACCCGTCCTCGGCGCACGTCGAGATGCCCGACGCGGTGGCCAGCACCAGCCCGCCGTCGCGCCGCACGGCGACCGTGCCGACCGGCTCGCCGACCTCGAACGAGGTGTCCTCGCCGGACGCCGGGTCGAACCGGTGCACCAGGCCCGGCAGGATGTCGACCCACCGCAGCGCCGCCGCGCGCGGATCCCACAACGGTCCCTCGCCCAACCGCGCCCCCGCCGCGAGCACCACGTCCACGATCACAGTCCCGACGGTAGGCGGCCGACCGGTCCGCGATCAATGACACGGCGGGGCACACGCACGATGACCAGGTCATCACGCTGGGGTCGATTAGGGAGTTGTTAGCGGGATTGCCCAGTCTTGTCACATGGAGACGTTCGAGGGCATCCGCTACCGCCTGCTCGGGCCGGTGGAGCTCTACCACGAAGGGGAGGCCGTCGACCTGTCGTCGACGAAGGTCCGTCTGATGCTCACCGCGCTGGCGCTCGCACCGAACACCGTCGTCTCGTTCGACCAGCTGGGCCAGGTGCTCTGGGAGCGCGGCGCGCCGCCGTCGGCCCGGTCCAACGTGCGCACCTACGCGACGACGCTGCGCCGCGTGCTCGACCGCGGCTGCCGCAACCGCCTGGTCTCCCGCGGCGGCGGCTACCTGCTCAGCACCGACCCCGAGGAGCTCGACGTCCAGGTGTTCAGCCGGCTCGCCGACATCGGCCGGCGCGCGCTCGCCGACGGGGAGCCGGCGAGCGCGCGCACCCACCTGCGCCAGGCGCTCGCGCTGTGGCGCGGCCACCCGGCGGAGGGCCTGCCACCGCGCCGGGCGCTCGCCGGGCAGCTGGACGCGCTGGCCGAGCAGCGGCTGCTGGTCGAGGAGGACCTGCTGGAGGCCGAGCTCGCGGTCGGTGCCACGACCGAGCTCGTCGGCACCGCGCGCCGGCTCGTCACCGAGCACCCGCTGCGCGAGCGGGGCTGGGCGGCGCTGATGCTCGCGCTGTACCGGGGCGGGGACGTGGCCGCCGCGCTCGAGGCGTTCACCGAGGCACGCAACCGGCTCGTCGAGGGGCTCGGGCTGGAGCCGGGGCCGCGGCTGCAGCAGCTGCACCAGGCGATGCTCAACCGCGACCCGGCGCTGCTGGACCGGCCCGCGACGACCGCGCACATCGCCGGTGGCGGCACGCGCTGCGAGCTGCCGCGCCAGGTGACGCTGGTGAACCGCGCGCAGGAGGTCCGCGCGATCGTGTCCGCGCTGTGCACGCCGGACGACGAGGGCGCGCGCGTGGTCGTCGTGCACGGGCCGGCCGGGGCCGGCAAGTCCGCGGTCGCGCTGCGGGCCGCGCACCAGGCGGCGTGGTGCTATCCGGACGG
This sequence comes from uncultured Actinomycetota bacterium, assembly GCA_963841395.1. Classification (GTDB taxonomy): domain Bacteria; phylum Actinomycetota; class Actinomycetes; order Mycobacteriales; family Pseudonocardiaceae; genus Actinophytocola. The sequence continues at coordinate 460,169 of CAWJCX010000048.1, read as the reverse complement.
CCAGCGCTACGTCGACCTGACCGGCACGGACTCGACACCGGGCTCGACACCGCCCTCGACACCGCGCACTGGCGCTCGACGCTGGCCGGCCGGCGCGAGCTCGTGGTCGTCGACCACTGCACCTCGGCCGCGCGGCTGCGGCCGTTGCTGGTCGCCGAGCCCGGCTGCGGCTTCCTCGTCACCGCCGACACCCCGCTCGCCGCGGTCGACGCCACCGCGCCGGGTGCCGCGTCGGGCGGCTGTCCACCCCGGCGGCCGTGGCGATGCTCGGCAGGCTGGTCGGCCGCTCGCGGGTCACCCCGGACTGGGCGGCCGCGGACCTCGTCGGGCGGCTGCGACCACCTCCCGCTCGCCGTCCGCGCGGCCGCGGCCGTGCTGATCGCCGACCCGCGGCTGGGCCTCGCCGAGCTCGCCGCCCGCCTGACGGCCGAGACGATCCTCGACGAGCTGGCCGTCGACGACCTGGACCCGCGCGCCCGCCTGCTGGCCCGCTACCGCGAGATGTCCACTGTGGACCAGGTGGCCGCGGCGGCGTTCCAGTACCTGGGGACCGACGGCGTCACCACCGACGACCTCGCGCCCGCGGTCGTGCGCCGGCTCGCCGACCACGGGCTGCTGGAGGACGGCCACCTCGCGCCGCTGACCCACCGGGTCGCGGTCGAGCTGGGCACCGGCCTCACCTGAGACCCCGCCCGGACCCGCGATGATTCTCATCATCGGGGAAGCGGGTCCGGGCGGGCCCTTACCGTCGGCTCGCGCGGGTGGACGGCGCCACCGAGTTGATCCGCCAGTCCCGCGGCGAGCCGCGGGCGGGCCGGGCGAGAAGCGCGACGAGCCGGGCCTCGTCCTGGCTCGCTCGGACGGGCAGGCCCACGAGCCGGTTCGGCGGACTCGCGAGCCCGCCGAAACCAAGCGACAGCGCCACCGAGCCGAGCCCTCGCCTAACCCGCGCGCGGGCCGACAGGCCCGCGCGCTGGTTCACCGGACTTGCAAACCCGCCGAAACCAAGCGACAGCGCCACCGAGGCAGACCCTCGCCAAGCCCGCCGAATCCGGGCGAGAAGCGCGACCGAGCCGGGCCCTCGGGCCCGCTACTCCCGGCCCGCGCGGGCGGACAGGCCCACGAGCTGGTTCACCAGACCCTCGGTGAGCCCGCCGGCGAACAGGTCGGCGCCGCACGGGTAGCCGAGCTCCGCGGAGGCGGTCGCCACGACGTCGGTCGGGTTGGCGTAGGGCCACAGGCCGGCGACGAGCACCACCACCGCGCTCGCGAAGTGCGTCGCGGCCGGCTCGTCGAGGGTCGGCACGGCCGCGCGGACCAGCGCCGCGAGCCGGGCGGTGCTGGCGGTGAAGCGGGTCTTGAAGTCACGCGCCACGTCGAGCGAGATGTTGCGCTCCAGCACCGCGGCCATCGCGCTGAACAGGTCGCACAGCAGCGGCTCGGCGGTCAGCGAGGCCGCGATCGCGGTGGCCACCCGGGTCTCCCGCGCGTACGCGGCCCGCGCCCGCCCGGGGTCGAGCGTGAGCCCGTCGAGCCAGGTGGTCCACGTCCGGTCGAGCACCTCGAGGAAGATCGCCTCGCGGCTGTCGAAGTACCGCAGCACGTTGGACTTCGCGAGCCCCACCCGGTCGGCCAGCTCCCGCAGCGAGATGTCCTGCACCTGCCGCTCGCGCAGCATCTCCGCCGCCGCGGCCAGGATCGCCGCGCGGCGCGCGGCCACCTGCTCCGGGCGCCGGGCGCGCTGGAACGCGGTGCTCACCCCGGCACCCCGACCGGTTCGGTGGCGCGGGCGGCGTACGCGGCGCGGGAGTCCAGGACGCGGCCGATGTTGACCTCCGACCAGCGCCGGATGGCCGCGAGCGGCTCCGCGACGCTGTGCCCGAGGTCGGTCAGCTCGTAGTCCACCCGCAGCGGCACGACCGGGTACACCGTGCGCGTGAGGAGGCCGTCGCGCTCCAGGTCGCGCAGCGTCTGGGTGAGCATCTTCTGGCTGACGCCCTCGAGCCGGCGGCGCAGCTCGCCGAAGCGGCGCGGGCCGTCCTCCAGCGCGCCGATCGCGAGCGCCGTCCACTTGTTCGCCAGCAGGTCCAGCACGCCTCGGCACGGACAGTTCCGGAGGTACACGTCGCGCGGGTCGAGTTCCTGCACGTCACCGCTGGTTTCCATTAGGTACCTATAGCACGAAATTGTGCCTGATTGCAATGAGTGACCAACAGCGGAAGAGTAGTGCACGAGCGAAGGAAAGGACACATTCATGGAGATGCTCGCGATCACCCAGGACGGCTTCGGCGGACCGGAGGTGCTGGTACCGGCGAAGATCGACCGGCCGGTGCCGGGACCCACCGAGGTCCTGGTGCGGGTGCACGCGACCTCGGTCAACCCGGTCGACTGGAAGACCCGCGCCGGCGGCGGCGTGGCCATGTCCGTCCCCGCCGTCGTCGGCTGGGACGTCTCGGGCGTGGTCGAGGAGGCCGGCCCCGGCGTGACCCGGTTCGCCGCCGGCGACGAGGTGTACGGCATGCCGCGCTTCCCGCACCCCGCGCGGGCCTACGCCGAGTACGTCACCGCGCCCTCGCGCCACCTCGCCCGCAAGCCGCGCACGCTCGACCACGAGCACGCCGCCGCGCTGCCGCTGGCCGGGCTGACCGCGTGGCAGGCGCTCGTCGACACCGCGGACGTCCAGGCGGGACAACGGGTTCTCGTGCACGCGGCCGCCGGCGGGGTCGGCCACCTGGCCGTGCAGATCGCGAAGGCCCGCGGCGCGTACGTGATCGGCACGGCGAGCGCGGGCAACCACGACTTCCTGCGCGAGCTCGGCGTGGACGAGCCGATCGACTACCGCACCACGGACTTCGCCGCGGCGGTCCGCGACGTCGACGTGGTGCTGGACTCGATCGGCGGCGAGTACACGACCCGCTCGATCGCGACGCTCGCGGCGGGCGGGCTGCTCGTGTCCATCCGGGGCGGTGCGTCCGACGAGGCGCTCGCGGCCGCCGCGGCCGCGAAGGTGCGCGTCGCCGCGCTGATGGTCGAGCCGGACCACGCGCGGGCTCGAGGGGCTCACCGCGCTCGTCGAGGCCGGCCGGCTGCGGGTCGAGGTGGCCCGGGTGCTGCCGCTGCCGGAGGCGGCCGAGGCGCACCGGCTCGGCGAGGCGGGGCGGACACGCGGCAAGATCGTGCTGCGCGTCGCGGGCTGACCGTATTCTGAGCCTCGCAGCCGAACTCCGAGGCGGGAACATGCGCGTCACGATCGCCGAAGTCGCACGGCGGGCCAGGGTCAGCAAGACCACGGTGTCCCGCGTGCTCAACAACAAGGGCGACGTGGACGCCAGCACCGCGATCCGGGTTCGCGAGGTCATCGCGGCCACGGGCTACACGCCGAGCGCGGGTGCGGTCGGCCTGGCCCGTGGCCGTACCCAGACCGTCGGCATGCTCGTGCCCGGGCTGACGTGGCCGTGGATGGGCGACGTGCTGCAGGGCGTGGCCGACGTGCTCGAGGCGCGCGGGTACGGGCTGCTGCTGAACACGATGAACCGCGGCGAGGACTCGCTGGCCCAGTTCGCCCGGCACGTGTCGGCCAACGCGTTCGACGGGCTGCTGCTGGTGGAGCCGCCGGACACGCTGTCCTACATCACGTCCCTGCACGAGTCGGGCCTGCCGGTCGTGATGATCGACGACCGCGGCCACCACCCCGGCTTCCCGTCCGTGGCCACCAGCAACCACGCGGGCGCCGCGGACGCCGCCGCGCACCTGCTCGGCACGGGGCGGCGGCGGATCGCGATGGTCACCGGCCCGGCCGAGTTCGGCTGCACCCGCGACCGGACCGCGGGCCTGCGCGACCGGCTGGCCGACGCGGGCGTCGAGCTGGACCCGCGGCTGCAGGTGGAGGGCGACTTCACCCGGGCGGGCGGGCAGGCCGCGGTCACGGAGCTGCTGGCCGCGGACGGCGACGGGGCGTTCGACGCGGTGTTCGCACACAACGACCTCATGGCGGTCGGCGTGCTCGACGGCCTGCGGGCGGCCGGGCGCGCCGTCCCCGGCGACGTGGCGGTGATCGGCTTCGACGACATCTCCATCGCCGCGCACACCCGCCCCGCGCTGACCACGGTGCGCCAGCCGTCCCGCGAGATGGGCGAAGCCGCAGCCACGATGCTGCTCGACAACCTCAACGGCACCGAACTCCCGGCGGACCCGCACATAGTCCCGACGTCCCTGGTCATCCGCGACTCCGCCCCCGCCTGACCCAAGCAAGTCCTCGCTTCAGCGCGCGTGTCTCCGCCCCACCGAGCGAGTCCCCGCCCCAGCGCGCGAATCCCGCTCCGAACCGGCGAGTTCGCTGCCTCCGACCCGCGTGTCCGCCGTTCTCGCCAACCCGCGAGTCCGCCTTCCGGCTCCGCCGGTCTGCGGCCCGCGGATCTGATCTCGCGAGGCCTCAGCCTCGGATTCGCGGGGGCTCGCGGGTTGGGCTGGGCGGGTTCTTGACGGGCAGATTGCCTGCCTGTTAAATGCATCACATGTCTCCGAAACCGGTTCCGGAACCGATTTCTTCCAGACTGGATCGATCCACCCCCTGCAGCCAGTGAGGATCGCCATGAGACTTCTTCCCCGCGTACGCACGCGCGGCAGACCGACCGCCCTGCTCGCGGTCGGCGCGACCGTCCTCGCGACCGTCGCCGCGCTCTCCGCCAGCACGCCGGCGGCGGCCGCCGCGTGTGCCACCACCAACCTCGCCCAGGGCCGCACCGCCACGGCCTCCTCCACGGAGAACGGCGGCACCCCCGCGAGCGCGGCCGTCGACGGCAACACCGGCACCCGCTGGTCGAGCGCCTTCGCCGATCCACAGTGGATCCAGGTCGACCTCGGCAGCACGCAGGCCGTCTGCCGGGTCGGGCTCAACTGGGAGGCCGCGTACGGCCGCGCGTTCCAGATCCAGCTGTCGGACAACGGGTCCAGCTGGAACACCGTCTACTCGACCACCACCAGCACCGGCGGCAACCAGTCGATCGACGTCACCGGCTCCGGCCGCTACGTGCGCATGAACGGCACCGCCCGGGCCACGCAGTACGGCTACTCGCTCTGGGAGCTGCAGGCGTTCGGGACCGGTGGGACGAGCGTGCCGGGCACCGATCCGTTCCACCCCAACCTCGGGCCGAACACCTTCGTCTACGACCCGTCGACGCCCGCCGGCACCATCCAGAGCCGGCTGAACTCGATCGCCACGCAGATGAAGACCAACCAGTTCGGCACCGAGCGCTACGCCGTGCTGTTCAAGCCCGGCACGTACAACGCCGACGTCAACCTGCGCTTCTACACCCAGGTCGCCGGGCTCGGCCTGTCGCCGGACGACGTGAACCTCAACGGCCACGTGCGCGTCGAGGCGGACTGGCTCCAGCAGGGCGACAACCCGAACAACCTGGGCAACGCCACGCAGAACTTCTGGCGCTCCGCGGAGAACCTGTCCGTGACGCTGCCCGCCGGGCAGATCGAGCGGTGGGCGGTCTCGCAGGCGGCGCCGTACCGGCGGATGCACCTGCGCGGCCAGGTCCAGCTGTGGAACGGCGGCGACGGCTGGGCGTCCGGCGGCCTGATCGCCGACTCGCGCATCGACGGGGTCGTGGAGTCCGGCTCGCAGCAGCAGTTCTTCACCCGCAACAGCGACCTGCGCGGCGGCTGGTCGGGCTCGGTGTGGAACATGGTGTTCACCGGCACGGCCGGGGCGCCGGGCCAGCACTTCCCGAACCCGTCGCACACGGTCGTGGCGAGCACGCCGAAGGTCCGCGAGAAGCCGTTCCTCTACATCACCTCCGTCGGTGAGTACCGGGTGTTCGTGCCGGCGCTGCGGCAGAACACGAGCGGGACGTCGTGGGGATCCGGTGCGCCGCAGGGGACTTCGGTGTCGCTGGCGGACTTCTACGTCGTGCAGACCGGCACGCCGGCGGCGACGATCAATGCCGCGCTTGCGGAGGGCAAGCACCTGCTGTTCACCCCGGGCGTGCACCACCTCGACCAGGCGCTGCGCGTGACAAACCCGAACACGATCGTGCTCGGCCTCGGGCTCGCCACGCTCACCCCGGACACCGGCCAGGCGGCCATCCAGGTATCCGATGTGGACGGTGTGAAGCTGGCCGGGCTGCTCGTCGACGCCGGTGCGCAGAACTCGCCGGTGCTCGTGGAGATCGGCCCGTCCGGGTCGTCGGCGAACCACTCGGCGAACCCGACCTCGCTGCACGACGTGTTCTTCCGGATCGGCGGCGCGCACGTCGGCAAGGCCACGGTTTCCTTGCAGGTCAACAGCAACGACGTGATCGGCGACCACATGTGGCTGTGGCGCGGCGACCACGGCACCGGGGTCGGCTGGACCACGAACACCGCGCGGAACGGCCTGGTCGTCAACGGCGCGAACGTGACGATGTACGGCCTGTTCGTCGAGCATTTCCAGCAGTACAACGTGATCTGGAACGGCGAGGGCGGCCGGACGTTCTTCTACCAGAACGAGATGCCCTACGACCCGCCGAGCAACGCGGCGTGGGGCAGCTCCGGCGGCGGCGCGCAGGGCTGGGCGTCCTACAAGGTCGCCGACTCGGTGACCAACCACGAGGCGTGGGGTGTGGGCGTGTACTGCTTCTTCAACACCAACAACTCCGTCGTGGCCAGCCGTGGGTTCGAGGTGCCCAACCGGTCCGGGGTGCGTTTCCACGGCCTGGTCACGGTCTCACTGGGTGGCGTCGGGACGATCAACCGCGTCATCAACGACACGGGAGAGGTGGCGAACCTGCCGCACCAGGTGAGCTACGTCGCGAACTACCCGTAGGTGAGACCCGGGGGCGTCGCGGTCCTGCCCGCGGCGCCCCCGCCCTCAGATCTGCTTGACGATCCGGGCCGGGTTGCCGACCGCGACGACGTTCGGGGGCAGGTCACGTGGGACGACCGCGCCCGCGCCGACCACGGTGTTCTCGCCGATCGTCACGCCGGGGCAGACGATCACGCCGCCGCCGAGCCACACGTTGTCCTCGATCGTGATCGGGTCGGACGACTCCCACTTGTCGCGGCGGGGACCGGGTTCGATCGGGTGGGTCGCGGTCAGCAGCTGGACGTTCGGTCCCATCTGGACGTCCGCGCCCACGGTGATCTTCCCGACGTCGAGGAACACCGCGCCGAAGTTGACGAACGTGCGGTCACCGATGCGGGTCTGGTAGCCGTACTCGAGGCGGAACGGCGGCCGGACGCAGACGCGCTCGCCGACCTCGGCGAGCACCTCGGCCAGGATCGCGGCCTGCACGGCGCGGTCGGTGGTGGCGTTGTAGCGGACCAGGGCCGCCTCGCAGCGGCGGTAGTCCGCGCCGAGATCCGGGTCGTCGGCGAGGTAGAGCTCGCCGGCCAGCATGCGTTCCTTCTGCTCTCCCACGGTTTCCCCTTTCCTAGGCGGACTCCCGGACCACCAGCGTAGGGTCGAAGATCACCGAGCGCGGCGGGCCCGCCGGATCCTCGATGTGCGCGAGCAGCAGCCGCGCCATCTCCGCACCCATGTCCTCCACCGGCTGGCGCACGGTCGTCAGCCGTGGGCGGCACGACCGGGCGGCGCTGCTGTCGTCGAAGCCGACCACGGCCACGTCGGCGGGCACGCGCCGGCCGGCGTGGTGCAGCACGCCCAACGCGCCCTGCGCCATCAGGTCGTTGGCCGCGAACACGCCGTCGACGTCCGCCTCGGCGGCCAGCAGCCGGGTCATCGCGGCCTCGCCGCTCTCGTGGGTGAAGTTGCCCGCCTCGTTCGGCACCCGCGCGACCCCGTGCCGGGCCATCGCGTCGCGGAAGCCGGCCAGGCGTTCCCGGCTCGCCGGCACGTCCAGCGGCCCGGAGATCGTCGCCACCCGCCGGCAGCCGCGCGCCGCGAGGTGGTCGGCCGCGAGCTCGGCACCGGCCCGGTGCGCGACGTCGACGTAGCTGATCGGCACCGCCGGGGTCGGCCGCGCGAACAGCACCGCAGCGAGCCCGGCCCGCACACACATGCCGGGCAGCGGGTCCTCGGCGTGCGTCGACACCAGCAGCGCGCCGTCCGCGCCGCCCTGCCGCAGGTGGGCAACCACGTCCGCGCGGGCCGTGCTCGGTGTCGGCCAGCATCAGCAGCGGGTGCATCGCGTGCCCGCGCAGGAAGTCGACGATCCCGCCGACCACGCGGCCGAAGAACGGGTCGCCGAACACCCGCGGGCCGGCCGGACCGTCGCCGGTCGCCGGACACGACCAGCGCGACCGCCCCGGTCCGCCGGGTGACCAGCGAGCGCGCCACCCGGTTGGGCGCGTAGCCGGTCTCCTCGATGGCCCGCCGGACCACCTTCTGGATCTCGGTGTCCACGTTGCGGATGCCGTTGATCACCCGGGAGACCGTCGCCCGGGACACGCCCGCCACCCTGGCCACGTCCTCCAGCGTCGGCGCACCACCACTACTCATGGCTCCCCATGCTACGGGAGAGCGCTCTCCGAGCCGAGGGTCAGACGAGGGTCGAGACCGTCACCGACGCGGACAGCGGCAGGTCGCCGGCCGACCGTCCCGCGTGCACCGTGAACGTCCCCGGCTCGACCGCCCAGCCGCCGGCCGTCCAGTGCTCGACCATCCGGGGCGCGACGTCGACCACCGCGTCCACCACCCCGCCGGCCGGGACGGTGACGGCCGCGAACCCGGCCAGCCAGCGCGCCGGGTAGCCGACGGCGCCGTCCGGGCGGGACAGGTACACCTGCACGACCTCGCGGCCGTCCCGGGACCCGTTGTTGCGCAACCGAACCCGCACCGAGCAGTGGTGACCGTCCGGTTCGGACACCGAGATGTCCTCATAGGACCAGGTGGTGTAGCCGAGGCCGTGGCCGAACCAGTAGGCAGGCTCGACGCCGGACGCGAGCCAGCCGCGGTAGCCGATGTCGAGGCCTTCGGCGTAGTCCAGCACGCCGTCGACCGGCCGCGCGCTGGGCACCGGCGCGTCGGCCGCGGCGGCGGGCCACGTGGTCGGCAGGCGCCCGGCCGGCTCGGCCGCGCCGAACAGCACGTCCGCGAGGCCGTGCCCGGCCTGCTCGCCCGGGAACCAGCTCAGCAGCACCGCCGGCACCTCGTCGCGCCACGGCAGCAGCACCGGCCCGCCGGAGTTGACGATCACCACGGTGGCCGGGTTCACCGCCGCGACGGCGCGGACCAGCTCGTCCTGCCCGCCCGGCAGCGCCAGCGTGGTCCGGTCGAAGCCCTCGCTCTCGATCTCGTCGGTGGTGCCGACGACCACGACCGCCACGTCGCTGCTCCGGGCCAGCTCGACCGCCGCCTCGAGCTCGTCGACCGCGCGCCGCCGGGGCGGGTCGGCGGCCAGCAGGGTCGCGACGCCGGTGCCGGGCACCAGCGCGCGGCGCGCGACCAGGTGCACGTCGGTGCCCTCGGTGACGCGCAGCATCCCGGACCGGAACGCCGGGGCGAGGTGCACGGTCGCCGGGTCGTCCGTGTCGACCGCGATGTCCTCGTCGACGAGTGGGCGGCCGTCCGCGGTCAGCGACACCGGGCCCCACCCGCCGACGGTCAGCCGCCACTCACCGCTCTCCGCGGGCCGCAGCAGGGCCTCGATCTCGACGGTGGCCGCGCCCGCGACGTGGGCCGGCTCGAGGATCCGCCCGGACAGCCGCCGCTCCGCGTGCAGCTCCGCGCCGTCGGCGTCGAGCAGCCGCACCAGCACCCCCGGCTCGCCGGAACGCGGGTCGCGGGTGGCCGACGGGTGCAGCGGGGTCGGCAGCTCGGTCGGGTACGCGCCGACCGTGTGCACGACGTCCGCGGTGCCGGCCAGCGCGGCCCGGATGCCGTCCAGCGGCGAGACCGGCGCGGCCGGGTACACGCCCGCGCTGCCGCCGCCCTGGATCCGTGCGGTGACGGCGTTCCAGCCCAGCACGGCGACCCGGCGCAGCGCCGTCGGGTCGAGCGGCAGCACGCCGGTGTTGCGCACCAGCACCGCGCTCGCCGACACCGCCTCGCGCAGCAACGCCGCCGGACCGGGCACGGCGTCCACAGTGGATGGTTCCAGGGAGCCGAGCGCGCCGACCTGCCCGGCCAGACGCAGCAGCCGCAGCACCTTGTCGTCCACAGCGGACTCGGGGACGGACCCGTCGCGCACGGCTTCGGCCAGCGCGGCGCCCCACGGTCCGCGCGGCCCGGGCATCACGAGGTCCTGCGCGGCGCGCGCGGACGGCACCGTGGTGCGCACCGCGCCCCAGTCCGACACCACCGGCCCGCTGAAGCCCCACTCCCCCTTCAGCGGGGACGCGAGCAGCGGGCTCTCCGACATCGGCGTGCCGTTCACCCCGTTGTAGGCCGACATCACCACCCGGACGCCGGCGGCCACGGCGGCCTCGAACGGCACGAGGTACACCTCGCGCAGCACCCGCTCGGCCACCCGGGCGTCGAGCGTCATCCGCTCGGTCTCCGAGTCGTTGGCCACGTAGTGCTTCGCGGTCGCGGCCACCCCGCCGGCCTGCACGCCGCGGACGTAGGCCGCGCCGATCCACGCGGTCAGCCACGGATCCTCGCTGTAGCACTCGAAATGCCGGCCGCCCACCGGCGAGCGGTGCAGGTTCAGCGTCGGCGCGAGCAGCACGTCCACGCCCTTGCGCCGCGCCTCCGCCGCGAGCAGCCCGCCCAGCCGCTCGACGAGCGCGGTGGACCAGGTCGCCGCGAGCGCGGTCGGCGACGGCAGCACCAGCGAGGTGTCCCGCTCGTCCCACCGCTCGCCGCGCACGCCGACCGGACCGTCCGACATGACCACCGCGCGCAGCCCGATCGCTGGCTCGGCGGGCAGCCGCCACGGTGTCGCACCGGTCAGCAGCCGGACCTTCTGCTCGAGCGTCAGCTTGCCGACGAGGCGTCGCAGCTCTTCCATCCCCACCGCCGCCACCTCTCAGGTCATGGCCGGGCGCGCGGGCCGCCGCGCGTCCGCGCCCAGGGTCAGCAGTGCCTCGACCGGCAGCGTGGCCGCACCGACCGCAACGGCGTCCGGCCCGAGCTGGCACAGCTCGATCGACGTCTGCTCGTAGGCGTGCCGCAACGCGTGCGCCGCGGTCGCCCGGCGGATCTCCGGCAGCAGCCGGGTGCCCAGCGCCAGCCCCGCCCAGCCGCCGAGCACGATCCGCTCCGGGTTGAACAGGTTGACCAGGTTCGCGATGCCGGCGCCGAGGTAGCCGACGGTCTCGTCGAGCACGGCCGCCGCGGTGGCCGACCGGTCGGCCGAGGCGAGCAGGAAGTCCAGCTGCGACTGCTCGTCCGGCCGGGGCACCGCCCGCCCGCCGCGTGCCCGGCGGAAGCGGTCGAGGATCCCCTCCGCGCCCACGTAGGCCTCCAGGCAGCCCCGCGCGCCGCACCGGCACGTCCGCCCGCCGTACACCAGCGTCGTGTGCCCCCACTCCCCCGCGCTGCTCGTGGACCCGCGGTAGGTGGTGCCGTCGGCGATCACCGTGGCGCCCACGCCGGAGCCGATCAGCGCGATCACCGCGTGCCGGGCCCCGCGGCCGGCGCCGAACCACATCTCCGCCTGTCCCTGGGTCTTCGCGCCGTTCTCCACGAACAGCGGCGCGCCGACGCCCGCCTCGCGCACCAGGTCCGCGAGCGCGATCCCGTCCCAGCCGATGGCCTGCGCGTGCACCCGGACCGTCGTCGCCCTGCTCGACCGTGCCCGGCACGCCGATGCCGACCCCGAGCACGTCGGCCTCGGCCACCCCGGCCTTGCCGAGCAGCTCCTCGAGGCCGGCCGCGATGAGCGGGCCGACGAGTGCCGGGTCCGGCTGCGGCGGCGGCAGCGGGCGCTCGACCGCGGCCCGCCGGTTCATGCCGAGGTCGAACAGCTCCATCGTCACGCCGGTCTCGCCGACGTCGACGCCGATCACGTCGCCGTAGGCCGGGTTCACCCGCAGCAGCACGCGCGGGCGGCCGCCGTCGGACTCGACCAGCCCGGCCTCGACCACCAGCCCGTCCTCGACCATCTCGGCGACCACGTTGCTGACGGTCGCCGCGGACAGGCCCGTGCGGTGGCCCAGCTCGAAGCGGCTCAGCGGCCCCTCGAAGAACAGCGTCGACAGCAGCGTCGAGCGGTTGCGCCGCCGCAGGTCCCGGACCGTGGCGCGCTTCGCCTCCATGAAACTCGTCCCCTCCCGACCCCCGCCACGAGCAGCCTAACCGCAACCGACGATAGTTCATCGGGAGACTTATTTCGTAACTTAAAATTAGACTAAATTCGTTACCTGCACGTTATTGACGTGACCGCCGTCACCCGGCTTGACTCGATGCGCTGCTCCCCTCTCCCCTGTCCCCGAGGAGGACTCCCATGCGACTCAGGCGCACTGCCGCGTTGGTCGCCGCGCTCACCTTGACGTTGTCCGGTGCGGCTGCCTGCGGCAGCGACTCCGGCTCGGCGGGCGACGCGGCCGGGGTGCTCAACATCGGCATGCCGAACGGACCGCAGACGGAGAACCACAACCCGTTCCTGCCGTCGTCGTCCGGGGCGTCGCTGGGCTACCGGTTCGTGATCTACGAGCCGCTGGTGATGACGAACCAGGTGAAGCCGACCGAGGAGGGCAAGCCCTGGCTCGCCACCAAGTGGGAGTGGTCGGACAACTTCCAGAAGCTCGTGCTGACCATCCGCGACGACGTCAAGTGGTCCGACGGCAAGCCGATGACCGCCGAGGACGTCGCGTACACCTTCGACCTGCTCAAGAAGACCCCGGCGCTGAACATCAACGCCATCCCGTTCGGCGACATCACCGCCGAGCGGCAACCAGGTGACCATGACGTTCACCGCGCCGCAGTTCGTCAACCAGGTCGACATCCTCACGCACCGTCGTGGTGCCCGAGCACCATTGGTCGACGTTCAAGGACCCGGCGCACCGACACCGTGAAGAACCCGATCGGCACCGGGCCCGTACGAGCTGAAGACGTTCACGCCGCAGACCGTGACGCTGACCCGGCGCGACGAGTACTGGCAGGACCTGCCCGCAGGTCAAGGAGCTGCGCTACACCTCGTACAACGACAACAACGCGCAGACCACCGCGCTCGCCAACGGCTCGTCGGAGTGGGCGTTCACGTTCATCTCGAACTACAAGGCGGTCTACGTCGACAAGGACCCCGCGCACCACAAGCTGTGGTTCCCGCCGACGCTCGCCATCCACGGCCTGTTCCTCAACACCGCAGCACAAGCCGTTCGACGACCCGGCGCTGCGCCGCGCGATGAACATGGTCGTCGACCGCGAGGACATCTTCAACCAGGGTGAGGCCGGCTACTTCTACCCGCAGGTGACGAGCCCGACCGGCATCCCGACCCCCGCCGGTGACCCGTTCATCGCCGACGAGTACAAGACCCAGAAGCACGAGGTCGACGTCGACGGCGCGAAGCAGGAGCTCACCGAGGCCGGCTACAAGCTCGACGGCGACACCCTGCTCGACAAGTCCGGCAAGCCGGTGAAGCTCACGCTGTCCAACCCGGCCGGCTGGTCGGACTACATCACCGACCTGGAGATCATCAAGGACAACCTCTCCGACATCGGCATCGCAGGCCACAGTGGACAAGGCGAACACCGACGCCTGGACCACGAACGTCGACACCGGCGACTTCGAGGCGGCCATGCACTGGACCAACGGCGGCGCGACCCCGTACGACCTCTACCAGGGCATGATGGACGGCGCGCTGTACAAGCCGACCGGCGAGGCGGGCGTCAACGGCAACTGGGGCCGCTTCAAGAACGACAAGGCCACCGACGCGCTCGACCACGTACGCCAACGCCGCCGACGACGCCTCCCGCAACGCGGCGATGGACGAGCTGCAGCAGATCTTCGTCGACGAGGTGCCGGTGATCGTGACCTCGGCGGCGAACGCGGGCGGCGAGTACAGCACGAAGAACTGGGTCGGCTGGCCGGACGAGGAGCGACCAGTACGCGCCGGCGCAGCCGACGCTGATCAACTCGCTCGACGTGGTCCTGCACCTCAAGCCCGCGAAGTGACGGCGGCGTGACGGTGCGCGCCGCCCACCGCCTCCGGCACCGACGTGGTGCTGGAGGCGGTGGGCCTCACCAAGCACTTCCCCGTGCGGCGGCGGGTCCGCGACCTGGCCTCGCGCGAGCGGCGCGGCGTCCGCGCGGTGGACGACGTGAGCCTCGTGCTGCGGCGCGGGCGCGTCACCGCCATGGTCGGCGAGTCCGGCTCCGGCAAGTCCACGGTGGCCCGGCTGCTCGCGCAGCTCGTCGGGCAGACCGCGGGCGAGATCCGGCTGCGCGACACGGTGGTGCGGGCCGCCCGCGGGCGCGCGTTCCGGGCGTACTGCCGGCAGGTCCAGATGGTCTTCCAGGACCCGTTCGCCTCGCTCAACCCGGTGCACACCGTGCGCTACCACCTGACCCGCGCGCTGCGGATCCACAAGCGCACCGACGACCTGCCGGCCGCGCTGGACGACCTGCTCAACCGCGTGCAGCTGACCCCGCCGGAGCGGTTCCTGTCGAAGTACCCGCACGAGCTGTCCGGCGGGCAGCGCCAGCGGGTGGCGATCGCGCGGGCGCTGGCCGCCGGGCCGGAGGCGCTGCTCGCCGACGAGCCGGTGTCCATGTTGGACGTCTCGATCCGGCTCGGCGTGCTGAACCTGTTGCGGGACCTGCGCGACCGGCTCGACCTCGCGATCCTCTACATCACCCACGACATCGCCTCCGCCCGCTACTTCGCCGACGAGGTGCTGGTGATGTACGCGGGCCAGGTCGTCGAGGGCGGTGACGGCGAGGCGGTCACCCAGCACGCCGCGCACCCGTACACGCAGCTGCTGATCGCCTCCGCGCCCGACCCCGACCGGATCGCCGGCGACACGGACGGCGAGGAGCCGGAGGCGCGCGGCGAGCCGCCCTCGCTGATCACGCCGCCGTCCGGCTGCCGGTTCCACCCGCGCTGCCCGCACGCGATGGCGCGCTGCTCGGCCGAGGCGCCGCCGCGGCTCTCGGTGGACGGCAACGGGTCCGGGCACTGGGCCGCGTGCTGGCTCTACGACGCCGAGACCGTGGCGGCGAGTGAGGGCGCCTCATGAGGTACGTCCTGCGCCGCCTCGGGTTCTACGTGTTCACCGCGTGGGCCGCGATCACCATCAACTTCTTCCTGCCGCGCGCGATCCCGGGCGACCCCGTCCAGGCACTGATCGCCAAGGCGCACGGCATGCTGGACACGCAGGCGATCCAGTCGCTGTACATCCTCTTCGGACTCGACGACCAGCAGAGCCTCGTGTCGCAGTACGTCGACTACTGGGGCCAGCTGCTGCGCGGCGACCTGGGGCTGTCGTTCACGTTCTTCCCCACCCCGGTCTCCGAGGTGCTCGCCGACAGCCTGCCGTGGACGCTCGCGCTCGTCGGGTTCACCACGGTGATCAGCTTCCTGCTCGGCACCACGCTGGGCATGGCGGCCGGGTGGTGGCGCGGGTCCTGGGTGGACGTCGTGATGCCGGTGACGACGTTCCTGTCGTCCATCCCGTACTTCTGGCTCGGCCTGATCGCGATCACGCTGTTCGCCGACCAGGGCGGCGCGTTCCCGTCGTCGGGCGGCTTCGACCCGGGCGTGGTGCCGGGCTGGGACTGGGACTTCATCGGCAGCGCCGTCTACCACAGCATCCTGCCCGCGATGACGATCCTGGTGACGTCGATGAGCGGCTGGGTGCTGTCGATGCGCAACATGATGCTCACGGTGTCCAGTGAGGACTACATCACCGTCGCGCACGCCAAGGGCCTGTCCGAGCGGCGGGTCATGGTGAGCTACGCGGCCCGCAACGCGTTGCTGCCCAACGTGTCCGGGTTCGCGCTGGCGCTCGGCCTGATCGTCGGCGGCACGTTCCTGGTGGAGATCGTGTTCTCCTACCCCGGCGTAGGCTTCCAGCTGTTCGCCGCGGTGGGCGCGAAGGACTACCCGCTGATGCAGGGCATCTTCCTGATCATCACGCTGTCGGTGCTGGTGGCCAACCTGTTCGCCGACCTCGTGTACCTGGTGCTCGACCCGCGGACCCGGAAGGAGGGCTGAGCCGTGGCGATGCCCACGACCGACCTGGCGGCCGTGCCCGCCGTGGCTGGAGTCGCGCGGCGGCGGCGCCGGTCGGCGTTCCTGTCCAACGGCAAGGCGGTGACCGGGCTCGTGGTCCTCACCGTGCTCCTGGTGTTCGCGATCGTCGGGCCGTGGCTCGAGCCGTACGACCCGGGCGCGCGCAGCGACGACCTGCTCGTCGGGCCGGGGTCCGCGCACTGGTTCGGCACCACGCACCTCGGCCAGGACATCCTGAGCCAGATCCTCGACGGCACCCGCAGCGTGATGCTGGTCGGGCTCGGCGCGGGTGCGGTGGCGACCGTGCTCGCGATCCTGTTCGGCGTCACGTCCGGCTACTTCGGCGGGTTCGGCGGCGAGGGCCTGTCCGCGGTGTCCAACGTGTTCCTGGTGATCCCCGCGCTGCCGCTGATCCTGATCATCACGCTGGCCCTGCCGGACACCAACGACGTCACGATCGCGCTGGTCATCGGGTTCACGTCGTGGGCGTGGGGCGCGCGGCAGCTGCGGGCGCAGACGCTGTCACTGCGCCGCCGCGACTACGTGGAGGCCGCGCGCGCCACCGGCGAGTCGACGTGGCGGATCCTCGGCTTCGAGATCCTGCCGAACCTGACCGCGGTGATCGCGGCGAGCTTCGTGTCCACGGTGATCTTCGCGGTGCTCTCGGAGATCACGCTGGCGTTCATCGGCGTGCCCGGGGTGAGCGAGTGGAACTGGGGCGCGATCCTGTTCTGGGCGCAGAGCCAGCAGGCACTCGCGCAGGGCGCGTGGTGGTGGTTCGTGCCGGCCGGGCTCGCGATCGCGTTGCTGGGCACCGGGTCTCGCGCTGCTCAACTTCGGCATCGACGAGTACGTCAACCCGCGGCTGCGGAGCGGCCCGCAGAAGGTGCGCGGGGTGAAGATGCGGGTCGGGTACACCCCGGTGCTGCGGCAGGAGGGCCGGTCATGACCGAGCCGGTGCTGGACATCCGGGGGCTGTCGGTGGACTACGGGCTCGGCGAGGACGCCGTGCACGCGGTCCGCGACGTCGACCTGACGCTGCACCGCGGCGAGGTGCTCGGCCTCGCCGGCGAGAGCGGCAGCGGCAAGTCCACATTGGCCTACGGGATGCTGCGGCTGCTGCCGCCGCCCGGGGTGATCGCCGGCGGGCAGGTCACCTACCACCCGGCCGGCGGCGAGCCGGTCGACCTGATGACGCTGTCCCGCTCGCGGCTGCGCCGCTTCCGCTGGGCGGAGATCGCGATCGTCTTCCAGGGCGCGATGAACTCGCTGAACCCGGTGCACACGGTCGCGGCGCAGCTGGGCGACGTGATCGCCGCGCACGAGCCGCGGACCACCGCGGCGGCCCGGCGGGCGCGGGCGGTCGAGCTGCTCGGTCTCGTCGGCATCAACGCCGACCGGCTGGGCAGCTATCCCCACCAGCTCTCCGGCGGCATGCGGCAGCGCGTGATGATCGCGATGGCGCTCGCGCTCGAGCCGCGGGTGGTGGTGATGGACGAGCCGACCACCGCCCTGGACGTGGTGATGCAGCGGCAGATCCTCGCCCAGCTGGTCGAGCTGCGCGAGCGGATCGGGTTCTCGGTCCTGTTCATCACCCACGACCTGTCGCTGCTCGTGGAGTTCTCCGACCGGATCGCGATCATGTACGGCGGGCGGATCGTCGAGTCGGCGCCGGCCGCCGAGCTGTACCGCACGCCGCTGCACCCCTACAGCGACGGCCTGCTGCACTCGTTCCCCGCGCTGCGCGGCCCGCGCCGCGAGCTGACCGGCATCCCCGGTTCGCCGCCGGACCTGCGCGCGATGCCGACGGGATGCGCGTTCCATCCCCGCTGCCCCAAGGCGTTCGAGCCGTGCGCCGGCACGTCGCCGGTGCTGGCCGCCCCACCGTCACACGACGACCGCACGGTGGCGTGCTGGTTGCACACCGCGGAACGGGTCAGGACCTGACCGGGAGCGAATCGACACAGGAGGATGGATCTTGGACACGACGACTGCCGCTGTGGTGGAACCCGCGCAGGAGCTCGAGCTGATCGAGAGCCTGCCCGCGGACTTCCGGTGGGGCGTGGCGACCTCGGCGTACCAGATCGAGGGGGCGGCCGCCGAGGACGGGCGCACACCGTCCATCTGGGACACCTACTGCCGGACGCCGGGCATGGTGGACGGCGGCGACAACGGTGACCTGGCGTGCGACCACTACCACCGGATGCCGACCGATGTCGCGCTGATCAAGTCGCTGAGCGTGGACACCTACCGGTTCTCGGTGTCCTGGCCGCGGGTGCAGCCGGGCGGGCGCGGGCCGGTCAACGCCCCCGGCCTCGCGTTCTACGACCGGCTGGTGGACGAACTGCTCGGCGCGGGCGTGGACCCGTGGGTGACGCTGTACCACTGGGACCTGCCCCAGGAGCTCGAGGACGCCGGTGGCTGGCCCGCCCGCGACACGGCCTACCGGTTCGCGGACTACGCGATGCACGTGTTCGACGCGCTGCAGGACCGGGTGCGCACGTGGACGACGCTGAACGAGCCGTGGTGCTCGGCGATGCTCGGCTACTACGAGGGGCGCCAGGCGCCGGGGCGGCAGAACTTCGCCGACGCCATGGACGCCGTGCACCACCTGCTGCTCGGCCACGGCCTGGCCGCGCAGCGGATGCGGGCCGCGGCGCGGACGCCGGTCGAGCTGGGCATCACGCTGAACATGGGCAGGTCGATGCCGGCCACCCGGTCGATGGCCGACCAGGAGGCGGCGCGCCGGGCGGACGGGCTGGGCGCGCGGATCTACCTGGATCCCCTGCTGCGCGGGCAGTACCCGGGTGACATCGTCGACGACCTGTCGGCGCGCGGGGTGAAGCTGCCGGTGGTCGACGGCGACCTCGCGATCATCAGTGAGCCCATCGACGTGCTCGGGGTGAACTACTACTCGAGCCACCTGCTGTCCGGTGTGGACTCCGCCGGCCGCACCGAGGACGCGGACGGGAACCCGGTGTCCCAGACCGTGCCGATGGGACGGCCGGTCACGGCGATGGACTGGGAGATCGTGCCGGAGGGGTTCACCGACCTGCTGGTGCGGCTGTCGCAGGACTACCCGGGCGTGCCGATGGTGATCACCGAGAACGGCGCGGCGTTCGACGACGAGGCGGACGCGTCCGGCTACGTGGCCGACGCGGACCGCACGGCGTACCTGTCCTCGCACATCGCCGCGGTGGCGGCGGCGCGGCAGCGGGGCGCGGACGTGCGCGGCTACTTCGCCTGGTCGCTGCTGGACAACTTCGAGTGGTCCTACGGCTACGCGAAGCGGTTCGGCCTGGTGCACGTGGACTACGACGACCCAGGTCCGCACCCCGAAGCAGAGCGCCCTCTGGTACCGCGACACGATCCGCCGCGCCCGGGATCGCTAGCCTGCTGGCATGACCTTCCTGGACGGCGTGGCCGACCGGCTGGCCGGACTGGCGGGGGTACGTGCTGTCTCGCTCGGTGGGTCCCGCGCACAAGGGACCCACCGGCCGGACAGCGACTGGGACCTGGCGGTCTACTACCGCGGCACGTTCGACCCCCAGTCACTGCGGGACATCGGCTGGGACGGCGAGGTGTCCGAGCTCGGCGGCTGGGGCGGCGGCGTGTTCAACGGCGGCGCCTGGCTGCGGATCGAGGGCCACCGGGTCGACGTGCACTACCGCGACCTCGATGTCGTCGAGCACGAGCTGGCGCAGGCCCGCGCCGGCCGGTTCCGCGTCGAGCCGTTGCTGTTCCACCTCGCCGGCATTCCCACCTACCTCGTCGTCGGCGAGCTGGCGATCAACCGGGTGCTGCGCGGCGAGCTGCCCCGGCCCGGCTACCCCGACGCGCTGCGCGCCGCGGCGCCGCGGGTCTGGTGGCGCACCGCCGAGCTGGTGTTCGGCTACGCGCGGACCGGCCACGCCGAGCACGGCCGCCACGCGCAGAGCACCGGGCTGGTCGTGCAGGCCGCCACCATGGCCGCGCACGCCGTGCTGGCCGCGCGCGGCGAGTGGGTGACCAACGAGAAGACGCTGCTGTCCCGGGCCGGGCTCGGCGACCTCGACGCGATCGTCGCGGAGCCCGACCCGGTGGCCGCGGCCGCGAAGGCGCACGCGCGGTGCGCCGACGCGGTCCGCGAGGCTCAGCGGTAGACGCCCAGCTCGTAGAGCGAGTAGCCCCAGCCGGTGCCGCGCTGGGTGGCGTACACCCGGACGTACCGGCCCGAGCCGCCGACCGCGAGGTCGTCGACGCCGCCGTCACCGGCGCCCGTCGAGTACACCGCGTGCCAGTCGGTTCCGTTGTCCGACACCTGGATCTCGTAGGCCCGCGCGTACGCCGACTCCCACACCAGCTGCACGTGGTCGAACGACGTCACCGCGCCGAGGTCCACCTGGATCCACTGTGGATCGCTCCAGTCGCTGGCCCAGCGCGACGTCAGCGAGCCGTCGGTGGCCAGGCCCGGCGGGAACGGCGCGCCGTCGCCCTGCTGCTGGTAGGACGACGCCGTGGCGGGCCGGCCGCGGGCGATGTTCTCCCCCGGCACGGTCGGCGGCACGACCCGGAACGAGCGTGACTCGATGCCGACGTTGCCGTGACCGTCGCGGGCGAGCACGTACACCTTCCACACCCCGAGCCGGTCCGGCGCGCGGACCGTGAACGGGCCGGAGCCGGTGAAGCTCGCCGGCGCGAGCGCGCCGGAGTTGTCGACGTACTTGCCGTTCAGCCGCACGTCGTAGGCGATCGGGTCGCCGTTCGGGTCGCTCGCGGACACGTTCAGGGTGAACGTCGCGCCCGCGGGCACGTCGCCGGGCGAGGACATCGACGAGATCACCGGCGGCGTGTTCGCCCCCGGGTTGCCGCCGTAGAGCCGCGCCACCGAGTAGTACGACAGCCGCCTCTCGTTGCCCGGCAACAGGTTGAACCACACGCCGCCGAAGTCCTGCTCGGTGCCGTAGTGGAACAGCGTGCCGCCGAGCGCGACGCCGTGGTGGGACATCAGGCAGTTCCACGCGGCCGGGTAGCCGTCCTGCTTCTCGAGGTCGGGCGGCTCGCGGGGGACGCCGTTGGCGTCGTCGGCCATCTCCCACTCGCCGGGCGGGCCGCCCTCGGTGAGGATGTAGGGCTTGGTGTAGCCGCCGTTCTGCCAGTCCTGGCGGATGTTGCACACCGCGCCGTAGGAGTTGACCGCGTACAGGTCCAGGTCCGGCGCGTTCGCCTTCAGGTAGGGCCAGGCACCGGTCCACGCGTCGGTCGAGGTGACCGGGTGGTCGGGGTCGGCGGCGTGGATGGCACGCGCGACGTCGTTGACGAAACGGACGTAGGCGACCCGCTGGTTCTCCAGCTCCGCGCCACCGAAGCAGTTCTGCATCCCGAGGATGGACTCGTTGCCGACGTTCCACATCAGCACGCCGGGGTGGCTCTTGTACTCGTCGACCCAGCGCAGGAACTCGGTCTGCGAGTTCTGCTTGTAGGTCGTGTCGGTGACGTAGTCGACGCAGCCGCCGCTGCCCGGGCCGCCGCCGGGCTGCAGCCAGAACCCGTTGATCACCCGGATCCCGTTGGCCGCGGCCGCGTCGAGCAGCGGGCGGGTCGTGCCGTCGGTGCCCCAGGTGCGCACGGTGTTCACGCCCATCGCGCGCACGTCGGGCATCCGGGCCGCCGCCTCGCCGACCGGCGGTCCCCAGGTCAGCCCCTTCACCGTGTAGGGCGCGCCGTCGACGGTCAGCTGCCAGTTGCCCTGGCCGCCGGTGACGCGCACGACGCTCGGCGCGGCGCGGGCGGGAGTGGCGGTGGCCACCACGCCGGCGAGCAGCACCGCCAGCACGGCGAGGAACGAAACGGGACGAGCGCGCGTCATCGCGGTCTCCTCAGCAGGGTCGAGTGGGCTCGGAGAGCGCTCTCCCACTCGCGTTCCGAGTGTCTCGGTCCCGTTGGGCCATGTCAAGGCCCGGTGTTGACAGTTCGCGCCGTCTCGGCCACGCTGCTGGGAGAGCGCTCTCCCTCGATCCCTGCCGAGGAGGAGTCCATGAAACGACATCTCGCGCTGGCGTGCGGCATCGCCGTGGCCGCGTTGCTCACGCCCGCACCCGCGCACGCCGACGACCTGGTGACCCACCACGAGTTCCAGGTCAACTGCGACGTCAACCACCGGCTGCCCGACGACCCGATCGTCTTCCCGGGCCTGCCCGGGGCGTCGCACGAGCACAGCTTCACCGGGAACGCCACCACCAACGCGCAGACCACGCTGGACTCGCTGCGCGGCGCGGGCGTGGGCGCCACGTCCTGCCTCGCGCCGGACGACCTGTCCGCGTACTGGTTCCCGACGATGTTCAACGGCGACACCCCGGTGATCCCGAACTTCAAGCAGGTCATCTACTACAAGTCCGGCATCATCGACTACCAGGCCGTGCGCCCGTTCCCGCCCGGCCTGCGCTACGTGGTCGGCAGTCCACAAGCGACACTCGACGACTTCCGCACCGCGCCGGGCCACGTCGAGGGCTGGGAGTGCGGGAACAGCTCGTTCAACTGGGACTTCCCGACCAACTGCCCGGCGGGCACCCAGATGAACATCCGGTACCAGGCCCCGAGCTGCTGGGACGGCGTGCACCTGGACTCGGCCGACCACAAGAGCCACATGGCCTACCCGGTCAACGGCGTCTGCCCGTCGAGCCACCCGAAGCCGGTGCCGATGCTCGAGTTCAAGATCGCGTTCCCGGTCGACGGCGACACCTCCCACGTGCGGCTGGCGAGCGGGCACGGCTACTCCTGGCACTACGACTTCTTCAACGCCTGGGACGAGCCGACGCTCGCCGCGCTGGTGAGCCACTGCATCAACGGCGGCCTGCAGTGCGACCCGCGCGGGTTCGACCTGTACAAGCCGGACCGCGGCACCGTCCTCGGTCCGAACTACCGGCTGCCCGGACGGCCGTGATCCAGAATTGTCGGTGCCCCGGGCTAGCTTGGCGGTGTGACGGAATACTTCCTGGTCCGCAACGCCAAGGGACCTGCCTGGGACCACACCCGCCCGCGACGTGAGCAGCGCGGGTGGGACGAGCACGCGACGTTCATGGACGGCCTGACCGACGACGGTGTCGTCGTGCTGGGCGGCCCGGTGGGCGAGGGCGACGGCGAGGACGCACTCCTCGTCGTCGCCCTGCCGACCATCGCGGCGGTGCGTGCACGCCTGGCTCCCGATCCGTGGATGCGCGACGGCGTCCTCGCCACCCGCACGGTCGAACGGTGGAACGTGTTGCTGGACAACCGATTAAGCGGCGTCGACCAGTGAGCGCGTAGGCGCCGGCACGGCCTCTTCCGGGGCCGCGTCGTTGCCGGGTAGCACCCGGAAACCACGCAGCCGCAGGCTGTTCGACACGACGAACACCGAGCTGAACGCCATCACCGCACCCGCGAGCATCGGGTTGAGCAGGCCGGCCGCGGCCAGCGGCACGGTCGCCACGTTGTACGCGAACGCCCAGAACAGGTTGCCCTTGATGGTGTTCAGCGTGCGCCGGGACAGCCGGATGGCGTCGGCGGCGGCGCGCAGGTCGCCGCGCACCAGGGTCAGGTCGCTCGACTCGATGGCCGCGTCCGTGCCGGTGCCCATCGCGAGCCCGAGGTCGGCCTGGGCGAGCGCGGCCGCGTCGTTCACGCCGTCGCCGACCATCGCGACCACCCGGCCCCGCGCCTGCAGCCGGCGCACCTCGTCGACCTTGCCGGCCGGCAGCACGCCGGCCACCACGTCGTCGATGCCGACCTCGGCGGCCACCGCGCGGGCGACCGCCTCGTGGTCGCCGGTCAGCATCACCGGCGTCAGGCCGAGCGCGCGCAGCTGCGCCACGGCGGCCGCGCTGGTCGGCCGCACCGTGTCGGCCACCACCAGCAGGCCGCGGGCCGCGCCGTCCCAGGCGACGGTGACCGCGGTCCGGCCGAGCCCCTCGGCGGCGGCCTTCGCCGCGGCCAGCGGCTCCGGCAGCGCGGGCAGCCAGTCGTCGGCTAGCTCGTCGGTCGCGTGGACGCGGCCGGCGGCGACGGCGTGGCCCTCGACCTCGCCGCGCACGCCGAGCCCGTCGACCGAGGCGAAGCCGGTGACGGGCGGCAGCGCGCCGCCCCGCTCGCGGGCCGCGTCGGCGACCGCGCGGGCGATCGGGTGTGCGGAGGCGTCCTCGAGCGCGCCCGCCAGGCGCAGGAGCGTCTCGGCGGACACCCCCTCGGCCGGCACGACGTCCACGAGGGCCATCCGGCCGGTGGTGACGGTGCCGGTCTTGTCGAGCACGATCGTGTCCACCCGGCGGGTCGACTCCAGCACCTCCGGGCCCTTGATCAGGATGCCGAGCTGCGCGCCCCGGCCGGTGCCGACCAGCAGCGCGGTCGGCGTGGCGAGGCCGAGCGCGCACGGGCAGGCGATGATCAGCACGGCCACGGCCGCGGTGAACGCCGCCGACGGCGACGCGCCCGCGCCGAGCCAGAACCCCAGCGCGGCAAGGGAGAGCCCGATCACGACCGGCACGAACACCGCCGACACCCGGTCGGCGAGCCGCTGCACCGCCGCCTTGCCGGCCTGCGCCTGCTCGACCAGCGCGGCCATCCGCGCGAGCTGCGTGTCCGATCCGACCCTGGTCGCCCGCACCACGAGCCGGCCGCCGACGTTCACGGTCGCGCCCACCACCCGCGCGGCCGGGCCGACCTCGACCGGCACCGACTCGCCGGTCAGCAAGCTCTCGTCCACCGCCGACGAGCCGTCCTCGACCACGCCGTCGGTGGCCACCTTCTCCCCCGGCCGCACCACGAACAGGTCGCCGACCGCGAGCCGCTCGACCGGCACCCGGGTCTCCAGCCCGCCGCGCAGCACCGCGACGTCCTTGGCACCCAACGACAGCAGCGCGCGCAGCGCCGAGCCGGCCCGGTGCTTGGCCCGTGCCTCGAAGTAGCGGCCGGCGAGGATGAACGTCGTGACGCCGGCCGCGACCTCGAGGTAGATGTTGGCGTCGCCGCCGGCCCGCTCGATCGTCAACCGGAACGGGTGCGTCATGCCGGGCGTGCCCGCGGTGCCGAGGAACAGCGCGTACAGCGACCAGGTGAAGGCGGCCAGCGTGCCGATCGAGATCAGCGTGTCCATGGTCGCCGAGCCGTGCCGCAGGTTCAGCCATGCGGCCCGGTGGAATGGCAGCGCGCCCCACACCACGACCGGCGCGGCGAGGACCAGCGACGCCCACTGCCAATACTCGAACTGCAGCAACGGCGACATCGCCATCGCGACCACCGGCACCGACAGCACGAGGCTCACCAGCAGCCGGGTGCGCAGCTCGCGGACCTCCCGGTCCCGGGGCCCTGGCTCGTCGGCCGCCGGCTCGGGGTGCGGCAGCGTGGCCGTGTAGCCCAGCTTCTCCACGACGCCGATCAGGATCTCGGCCGTCACCGCGGCCGGCGCGGACACGACGGCCTTCTCGGTCGCGTAGTTGACGCTGGCCTCGACGCTGTCCAGCCGGTTCAGCTTCTTCTCGATGCGGGCGGCGCACGACGCGCAGGTCATGCCGCCGATCGCGAGCTCCACCTGACCCGGCATCACTTCTCCTCGTGCGGTGCGGCGACCGCGGTGAACTCGGCCGTGCGGACCACGCCGTCGTGCCGGAAGTCCAGGTACAGCCGGTAGGTACCCGCCGACGGTACCTCCGCGCCGAACGTGATCGCCGGGCCCGGCCTCGTGGTCCCGTCACCGGGCCCGCCCTGCGGGTGGACGTGCAGGTAGGCGAGGTCGCCCTGGCGCAGCGCGATGAGGTGGCCGTACGCGGCGAGGTAGGGCTGCAGGTCGGTGACCGGCCGGCCGTCCTTCGCGACGGACAGCGTGAGCGCGCTCGTGGTGCCCGGCACCAGCGTGCCGGCGAGCGAGACGGTGTAGCCGTCCACGGTCGCGGTGGCGGCCGGGGCGGGCAGCGGCACCGGCCGGTAGGTGCCGGCCACCGCGACGTCCGCGCCGAGCGTGACGCCGTCGTGCCCGGTGGCCTGGAAGTCGGCGAACACGCGGTAGTCGCCGGCCGTGGCGAAGGTCAGCGGCGTGTGCCAGGTGCCGTCCGCGGCGAGCACGGGGTGCACGTGGCGGAAGCCGGACAGGTCGCGGCGGACGACCACGAGGTGCAGCGGCTTGTCGTGGGTGGGCGTGTAGCGGGTCACGGGCGCGCCGTGGTCGTCGAGCACGCGGAACGCGAAGTCGGCGCGGACCCCGGCCCGCGGCACGGCCGACACGTCGAGCGTTAGGCCGTCGGCGGAGACCTGCAGGCCCGCGGGGACCTCAGCGGTCACGGCGCCACGCGGAACCTCGTGCATGGCGCCGTGACCGCCACCGGACCCCTCCCCCGGGCTCGTGCCCATCTCGCCGTGTTCCGCGGCGGCGGGCTCCGGCCCGGCCGCGACCGGGCCGACCGCCTGGCCGACCCCGTACGCGGCGGCGAACACCGCGACCAGGGCCAGGCCGAAGGCGGCGAGCCGGCGGGCCGTGCCGGGCATGTCAGCCGGCCAGCTCGTAGCCGGCCTCGTCGACCATGGCGCGCACTGCCTCGAGCGTGACCGGAGTCTCGCTGGTGACGGTCACCCGCCCGGTCGGCAGGTCCACCATGACGTCGGCGACGCCGGGGATGCGCCCCAGCTCCTCGCGCACCGCGCCGACGCAGTGTTCGCAGGTCATTCCGGTCACCGTGAAGGTGGAGGTCGTCACGACGTCTCCCGCTGCTCGTTTCTTCTGTCTGCGCGCAGCGTACTATACCCCCGCACGGTATGGAACTCCGTGCGTGCCGTCAGAACAGGGTGGGCGGGCTCGCGGCCTCGAACGGGTCCATTGTGTTCAGTTCGGACGTCGGCAGGCACGAGAACGTCAGCGACAGCGCCGAGTGGTCCGAGAGCCGGGTGGTGCGCGGCTCGTGCACGTACTCGCACTCCTCGATCTCCGCGGCGAGCTTCTTCGAGCAGTGCGCGTGGTCGTAGCGGTAGCCGTCGCCGGTGCGGCCGATCCAGCTGTGCTCGACCGCGTCGGGCTCGGTGTGCCGGAACGCGTCGACGAGGGCGTGCTTGTCGGTCAGCCCGCGGTAGAAGTCGTACTCGAACCAGCGGAACGTCGTGTAGCTCGGCTCGTGGGCGGGCTCGATCACGTTGAGGTCGCCGAGCAGCACGGTCTCCGCGCCGGAGTCGGTGAGGCCGTTGACGCCGAGAGCGGTGGAGAACTCCGAGAGCCAACGGCGCTTGCGCTCGGTGCGCTCGGCCGTGGCGTCGCGGGTGGGGGCGTACGCGCCGAGCACGCGGACCAGCCCCATCCGAGTGGAGATCATCACACCCGCCACCCGTCCGGGTAGGAACGACAGCTGTGCCCCGATCGGGTCGACCTGTACGGGGAGCCTGCTGACCACCATCACGCCGTACTCGGTCGGCCCCGGCTTGGGGTAGACGACGGCCCAGCCGGCCGTGCGGAAGGCGTCGGCCAGGTGGCGGCAGCCGTCGGACGCCCTGGTCTCGGTGAGCACGAAGACGTCCTCGTGCCGGGTGGCGAGCCACGCCAGCTGGCGGTGGGCACGCTCCTCCGAGGGGCTGCCAATGTTGAAGGTCATCAGGCTGAGGCCGGACATGAGGCCGATGGTAGAGGTGGTGATCGACCGGGCTCCTAGCCGGTCGACCACTCTGCGCGCCGAAGTGGACACTCAGCGCGGTGTCGGCTCAGGTTTCGGTCATCGCGAGCAGCTTGGTGACCGTGTTCCAGTTGCGCACGGTGGCCACCTCACCCTTCCGCGTGGGAAACGCGGCCAGCACCTTGGAGTTCTGGGAGCCGTCGGGGACCCAGAAGTAGATCTCGCGTCCGCCGAGGTGGAACAGCTCCGGGGCGAAGGCGTCCGCGGCGAAGTCGGGCTGCTTCGGCTCCGCACGCAGGAACGACACGAGGTAGCGCGAGCCGTTGTCGGCGACCGAGCCGAGCGGGTCGGCCTCGACCACCGCGCGCAGCTCGTCGGCCGTGACGACGACGCAGTCGATCGAGAACCCGGAACGTTCCGCCAGGTGCGCCTCCAGCTCGCGCTCGACCGTGGCGGCCCGCTTCGCCGAGCGGAAGACGGCGTTGCCGCTCTGCAGCAGCGTGCGCACGTCGTCGTAGCCCAGCTCGGCCAGCCACGACCGCAGGTCGGCCATCGCCACCCGCCGCTTCCCGGCCAGGTTGATCCCGCGCAACAACGCCACATAGGTCGGCACGGCAGCAGACTAGCCCGCCCGGGCGCGCGCGGCGGCCACCGCGGCCTGGCCGAGGCTGATGCCGCCGTCGTTGGTCGGCACCCGCGAGTGGGTCAGCACCCGGAAACCGTTGACGGACAGGCGATCCACGACCCGGGTGAGCAGCAGGAGGTTCTGGAACACGCCGCCGGACAGCGCGACGTCGGCGAGGCCGGTGTCGTCGCGCAGCGACAGGCAGGCCCGCACGACCGCGTCGACCACGCCGTTGTGGAAGCGGGCCGCGATGACCGGCGGCGCGACGCCGGCGAGCAGGTCCTCCGCGGCGGCGCGGACCAGGTCGGCGCCGACCACGACGGTGTCGTCGGTGACGGTCGCGAGGTAGCCGCCGCGCTCGTGCGGGTCGGCCAGCTGCTCCAGCTCGACGGCCGCCTGCCCCTCGTAGTTGATCGTGTCCCGCAGGCCGAGCAGGGCCGACACCGCGTCGAACAACCGGCCCGCGCTGGAGGTCGGCGGCGAGTTGGTGCCGGCGCGCGCGATCGACCGCACCGAGCGCCAGGACTGGTTGCGCCGCAACACGCCCAGCCCCTCCGGCATGGTGTCGAACGCGGCGTCCAGGTAGGACACCGCCATCCGCCACGGCTGCCGGATCGCCGCGGTGCCGCCGGGCAGCGGGACCGCCGCCAGGTGCCCGGCCCGCCGCGCCGAGGTGAGGTCGGCGACGAGCAGCTCGCCGCCCCAGATCGTGCCGTCGGTGCCGTAGCCGAGCCCGTCGAGCGCCACCCCGAGCACCGGTCCCGCCTCGCCGTTGTCCGCGAGGCACGCGGCGATGTGCGCGTGGTGGTGCTGCACGCCGACCAGCTCCACATCGGACAGTTCCAGCGCGTACTTGGTGGACAGGTACTCCGGGTGCAGGTCGTGCGCGACGAGCTCGGGCTCGATGTCGAACAGCCGGCCGAAGTGCGCGATGCCCTCGGTGAACGACCGCAGCGTCTCGTAGTTCTCCAGGTCGCCGATGTGGTGGGAGACGAACGCGTGGCGCTCCTTCGCGAGGCAGAACGTGTTCTTCAGCTCCGCGCCGCACGCCAGGACCGGCCGCGGCGTGCGCAGCGGCACCGGCTCGGGCACGTACCCGCGGGAGCGCCGCAGCACCACGCCGCGGCCGGCCAGCGGGCGCACCACCGAGTCGTCGGTGCGGACGTGGATCGGCCGGTCGTGGGTGAGGAACGCGTCCGCGATGCCGGCGAGGCGGTCGGCGGCGTCCTCGTCGCGGTAGGCGATCGGCTCGTCGGAGACGTTGCCGCTGGTGAGCACGAGGGGCGCGCCGACCGCGTGCAGCAGCAGGTGGTGCAGCGGCGTGTAGGGCAGCAGGACGCCGAGCTGCCGGTTGCCCGGCGCGACCGCGGCGGCGACCGGCGCGCCCGGGCGCCGGTCGAGCAGCACGATCGGGCGGCGCCGGCCGGCGAGCAGACCGGCGGCCACGTCGTCCACCTCGCACAGTCCACGTGCGACGTCCACATCGGACACCATGACCGCGAACGGCTTGTCCTCGCGGTGCTTGCGCCCGCGCAGGCGCGCCGCGGCCGGCTCGTGCTCGGCGAGCACCGCGAGGTGGTACCCGCCCAGGCCCTTGATCGCGACGATCCGCCCCGCGTGCAGCAGCGCGGCCGCCTCCGCGACCGGGTCACCGGGCTGCTCGGCGCCGTCGCGCACCAGGCGCAGCCGCGGGCCGCAGGCCGGGCAGCAGGTCGGCTGGGCGTGGAAGCGGCGGTCGGCGGGATCGTGGTACTCCGCCGCGCACTCGGCGCACATGGCGAAGCCGGCCATCGTGGTGAGCGGCCGGTCGTAGGGCACGTCCCGCACGATCGTGAACCGCGGGCCGCAGTTGGTGCAGTTGACGAACGGGTAGCCGAACCGGCGGTCGTCCGGGTCGGCCAGCTCGCGCAAGCAGTCCTCGCACGTCGCGCTGTCCGCGGAGACGAGCGTGTGCCGCGCCCCGTGCCCGTCGCTCTCGACGATCGTGAACCCCGCGAGCCCGGCGGGCGGCGCCGGCACCGCGGTGACCCGCTCCACGGCGGCCAGCGGCGGCGCGTCCCGCTCGAGCGCGGCCACGAAGTCCTCGACGGTGGCCGCCGGGCCCTCGACCTCGATGAACACGCCGTGGAGGTCGTTGCCGACCCGGCCGGCGAGCCCCAGCCCGGTGGCGAGCGCGTAGACGAACGGCCGGTAGCCGACGCCCTGCACGACCCCTTCCACCCGGACGTCCCGCCGGACGAGCTGCGCCATCCGCCCAGTGTCCACCAGAACCGTCAACCGGTCAGGGATTGATCGCGAGGAACACGAAGGCGGCCAGCAGCACCAGGTGCACGCCGCCCTGCAGCCGGGTGGCCCGGCCGGGCACGACCGTCAGCACGCTGACCACGACGGTCAGCGCGAGCAGGACCATCTGGGTCGGGCCGAGGCCGAGCACAAGCGGGCCGTCGAGCCACACCGAGGCCAGCGCGATCGTCGGGATCGTGAGGCCGATGCTCGCGATCGAGGAGCCGTAGGCGAGGTTGAGGCTGATCTGGATCCGGCCGCGCTGGGCGGCGCGGACGGCGGCGAGCGTCTCCGGCGCCAGCACCAGCATCGCGATCACCACGCCGACGAACGACGGCGGGAACCCGGCCAGCGCGACGCCCTCCTCGATGGCCGGCGACTCGATCTTGGCGAGCCCGACGACCGCGACCAGCGCGACCATCAGCAACCCGAGGCTCGTCAGCGCC
Organism: uncultured Actinomycetota bacterium; assembly: GCA_963841395.1. GTDB lineage: Bacteria > Actinomycetota > Actinomycetes > Mycobacteriales > Pseudonocardiaceae > Actinophytocola. The sequence goes on along the minus strand of CAWJCX010000048.1, from coordinate 429,150 downwards.
GCGCGGTTGGTCGGCGGGTCGGCGTGTACCTCGTCGTCGGCGCCCTCCTGGGCGACCGGGAGGAAGAAGTCGCGGTGGCGGACGGTCTGGGTGAGCACGAAGGTGCCGTACAGCACGAGCGAGGCGAGGGCGGCGAAGGTGAGCTGGCCGGGTGAGAACTCGGGGCCGGGCTGGCTCGTGGTGAACGTCGGCAGCACGAGGCTCAGCGTGGCCAGCGTCGCGACGGTGGCCAGCGCGGCGCCGCTGCCCTCCGCGTGGAACATGATCATCCCGTAGCGGCGGGCGCCGACGAGCAGCGAGAGCCCGACGATGCCGGTGGTGGTGAGCATGACCGCGGCGAACACGGTGTCGCGCGCGAGCGTGGCGGCCCCGGGCCCGCCGGAGATCATCAGCGTGACGATCAGGCCCACCTCGATGACGGTCACCGCGACCGCGAGCACCAGCGAGCCGAACGGCTCCCCCACCCGGTGCGCGACGACCTCCGCGTGGTGCACGGCCGCCAGCACCGCCGCGGCCAGCAGCACCGCGACGAACACGACCAGCACGACCCCGACGTCACGCCCCCACGTCAGCGCCAGCGCGACGATGGCGAGCAGGGGAACGAGCACCGTCCAGTCCAGCAGCCGCCGCATACCCCGACCCTAATGAGCGACGAGCGGGTCAGGCCGCTTTGCGCTGCTCCTCGGCCAGCCGCGCCTCGAGGGCGTCCGACGCGCGGGCGGGCGACCCGGCCGCGCGGACCAGCTCCCGCGCCCGGCGGGCCGCGGCGCGGGCGGGCTCGTCGACGGCGAGCCGCGACACCGTGCGGCGCAGCGCCGCGGCGTCGGGGCCGGCCGGCAACACGACACCGAGCCCCAGCGTGACGAGCCGCATGGCCTGCCGGAGCTGGGCGGGCGTGCGCGGCGCCAGGACGACCGGCGTCGCGTGGCGCAGCGCGGCCGAGGTCAGCTCCCCGTCGGTGAGGACGACGTCGGCGTGCTCGAGCACGGCGTGGCGGACGTTCGCCGCCGAAGCCGGCTCGTCACCCAGCACCACCACCTGCCAGTCCCGCTCGCCGAACGCCGCCGCGAGCAGCCCCGCCGGCACCACGCCGGGCGAGACGGCCAGCACGGGCCGGCTGTCCGCGGGCGTCCACTCGCCGAACACCGTGCCGCGCCCGCCCGGGTGCACGTAGAGATGGTCGGGACCGGCGGGGACGGCGTGCGCGACCACGACCTCCACACCCCACTCGCGGCCCAGCGCGGCCGCCTCGTCCTGGGTCCGCTGGTCGCACACGACCAGGTCGACCGGGTCGGTCCGCACCCGCGCGGTGAACGCCGGCATCCCGCGCAGGTTCGCCACGTCGCGCCCGTAGCGGACCAGCAGCGCGCCGGACTCGGCGTCCTCCTCGGCGAACGGGTCGCTCGTCGCGAACGTGACCCGGTGGCCGCGGCGGCCGAGCTCCTCGGCGACCGCGAGCGTGCGGTACAGGTGGTCCTCGTCGGGACGGCTGAGGAACAGCACGTGCCGGGTCGATCCCATGGCGGCCTCCGTGGACGGCGTGTCCCACCGACGCTAGGTCCGCGCGCTCTCAAGGATCTCGAGACCGGGTGGAGCTCGCTGGCGGCGCTGGCGCCGATGCGGTATTGCGTCAGGCCGAGTTCGCCGCGGATACCGCCAGCCGTTCGACCTCCTCCTCGAACCGGCCGTCCTCGTGCGCGCGCACCACCAGGGCCGCGAGGTCGCGGAGCTTGGTGTTGCTGTTCTGGGACGCGCGCCGCAGCGTGTCGAACGCCTGCTCGGAGTCCTGGGACAGGTGGCGCATCAGCAGGCCCTGCGCGCGCCCGACCAGCGAGCGGGTGTGCAGCGCCATCTGCAGCTGCCCGACCAGGCGGTTGCTGTCGTGGTAGAGCGAGGCGTTGTCGAACGCGACGCCGGCGTTGAGGGTGAGCAGCAGGACCACGTCGTAGGCGAGTTCGTCGAACTGGTCCGCCTCCCGGGAGAACAGCGTCAGCACGGCGTTCTCGTCGCCGTGGATGGCGAGCGGCAGCGCGAGGCAGCCGTGGAACCCGCCGTTGATCAGGTGCGCGCTGAACGCCGGCCAGCGCTGGTCGGACGTGGCGTCGGCCAGCCGGCGCGGCTCGTCGAAGGTCACCGCCTCGACGACCGGTCCGGGCGCCAGCGGGTCGAAGCCGAGGTCGGCGCCGCCCACCACGGTCTCCACCGCGGCCGTCGAGCGGACGGTGATGGTGGCGGCGTCGCAGCCCGGGATGGTGCGCACGACCCGGCCGACGAAACGGTCCAGCGTGGACCCGAAGTCGTCGGCCTCCACGAGGCGGGTGACCTCGATGAGCTCGGTGGCGATGGTGATGATGTCGTCGGCCATCGCCCGAGTCTTCCCCCCGGCAGCGCCGAGAGCTAGGGTGATCGCGACTTCACGGTTACGCAGTCAGCCGTGCGCCTCGACCCCACCGGAGGCCCGAATGGCTGAACCGATTCCTGCGCCGCGCCACACGGCGGACGCGGCGCGCCACCGGCTGCGCGTCCCCCGACACCTTGCTCGCGCTGCGTACCTACGCGCCGGGCGCCGGGGTCGTCATCGTCTCCGCCGAGGGCGAGATCGACCTGGCGAACCGGGACGCGCTCGCCGCCGCACTCGGCCCGCCGACCGCCGACCCGGCCACCCGGCTGCTGGTGTGCGACCTGTCCGCGACGACGTTCCTGGCGTGCTCGGGCCTGTCAGTCCTGCTCGACGCGCAGCGCGAGCTGGTCGCGCGCGGCGCGGCGCTGCGGGTGGTGACGGCCGACCGGACCGTGCTGCGGTGCTGGAGGTCACCGGCCGGCGGTCGGCGCTCGACGTGCGTGACTCGCTCGCCGACGCGCTGCCCGGCGTCCGCGGCGGTCCGGCGGGCCGGCCGCGAGCCTCGCCGAGCTCGCCGCGGAGCTGCGCCGGGCGGTGGAGCAGACCACCGAGCTGGCCGCCACGTGGGGCCGGCTCGCCGAGCAGGTGTCCGCGCTGGACCCCGACACGCCTCGTCGACGGCCGCGGCGGGCACTGGCAGCCCCGCGAGACCCTCGCCGAGATGGCCGAGGACCTGCGCGTGCTGCAGAACCACCTGGCCACCGGCGCGCTGCTCGCCGCGCCGACCGTCGAGGACCTCGGTCACCTGCACGGCGCCACCGAGGACGCCGTCACCTAGCCCGCCGCTCGACCGGTGGCAGGCCCGGTTCGGTGGCAAGGTGGGGATATGGGCGGCGCGGTCGAACGGATCCGGGAACGCGGCGAGGACGAGCGGGTGAAGGAGATCGTCGGCGTGCTCGTCGGCGCGTTCGACGAGCTGATGCGGGCCGACCCGGTGGCGTTCCGGCGCAAGTTCCGCAAGATGGCGGCGGAGCCGTTCGCGTTCTACCGCGGCACCGCGTGCCTGTTCTACTCCGACATGGCCCACGATCACGACCCGTGGTCGGACGAGCGGACCAGCCGGGTGTGGATCCAGGGCGACCTGCACGCGGAGAACTTCGGCACCTACATGGACGCCTCCGGCACGCTGGTGTTCGACGTCAACGACTTCGACGAGGCCTACCTCGGCTGCTTCACCTGGGACCTCAAGCGGCTGGCCGCGAGCGTCGCGCTGATGGCGTGGAGCAAGGCCATCTCCGACGACGACATCGCCGCGCTCGTGGGCACCTACCTGCGCTCCTACGTCCGCCAGGTCCGCGACTTCGCGGCGAACCCGGGCGACGAGCTGGTGCGGCTGCAGCTCGACAGCACCGAGGGCGTGGTGCACGACGTGCTGCTGAAGGCCCGGATGCGCACCCGGATCGACCTGCTGGACACGCTGACCACCGTGTCACCGACTACGAGCGCCGGTTCACCCGCCGGCTCGGCGTGCGCGAGCTCGACGACGACGAGCGCGCGGTCGTGCTGCGCGCGTTCGAGTCCTATTTGGACACCATTCCGGCAGGGCAAGCGGTTCGCGGGCAGCACCTACCACGTCAAGGACGTCGTCGGGCCGCTCCGGCTTCGGCATCGGGTCGGCCGGGCCTGCCGGCCTACAACGTGCTGGTCGAGGGCCGCACGCAGGCGCTGGAGAACGACGTGGTGCTGTCGATGAAGCAGGGCAACGTCGCCGCGCCGAGCCGGATCGTCGACGACGGGCGGATCCGCGAGTACTTCGACCACGAGGGCCACCGGACCGCGGTGTCGCAGCGGGCCCTGCAGGCGCACGCGGACCCGTGGCTCGGGCACACGCGAGGTCGACGGGGTCGGGTTCGTGGTCGCCGAGCTGTCGCCGTACGCGAGCGACCTCGACTGGTCCGAGCTCACCGAGCCGCACGAGATGGACCCGGTGCTCGACTACCTCGGCCGGGCCACCGCGAAGATGCACTGCGTGTCCGACTCCGACTCCGAGCAGTCACTCGTCGACTTCCAGGTGGAGGAGGCGATCGGCGACGGCGATCGACGACGAGGACGTGTTCGTGCGCGAGCTGACCGCGTTCGCGCCTGGCCTACGCCGAGCGCACCCGCGTCGACCACCGGCTGTTCGTGGACGCCTTCCGCGGCGGCCAGATCCCGGGCATCAGCTCGGCCGACCCGGTCTGAGCCCGGTGGGCCGCTCCCACTTCGCGGGAAGACGTTTGATCCCGAGATCGACAGGGTAGGTCGGCGGGAATGAACAGCTGGCCGACTCCGATGCTCGCCACGCTGACCGACCGCCGCTTCTCCGACGAGAACTGGATCTTCGAGCGCAAGCTGGACGGGATCCGCACACTGTCCATCCGCGACGGCTGGCGACCCCAGCTGTGGACCCGCGGCCGGCGCCGGGTCGACGGCTGCTTCCCGGAGGTGGTCGACGCGCTCGCCGAGCTCGGCGGCTCGCGGTTCGTCGCGGACGGCGAGCTCGTCGCGTTCGACGGCCGGGCGACCAGCCTCTCCCGGCTGCAGAGCCGCCTGCGCAACGGCGGCCCGCCCGGGAAGTCCGATGTGGACGTCTACTACTTCGTGTTCGACCTGCTCTCCCTCGACGGCGCCGACTGACCCGGCTGCCGCTGCGGCAGCGCAAACGCATGCTGCACAACGCCTTCCGACTACCGCGACCCGCTGCGCTACAGCGAGCATCGGGACCGGTTCGGCGAGGAGTACTTCCGGCACGCGTGCGCGCAGGGCTGGGAGGGGCTGATCGCCAAGCGGGCCGACTCGCACTACCACGCGGGCCCGTCCACGGACTGGCTCAAGTTCACCTGCGTGCGCGACCAGGGGTTCGTGGTCGGCGGGTTCACCGACCCGCAGGGCGCGCGGGTCGGGTTCGGCTCGCTGCTGATCGGGTACCACGAGGGAGCACGGCTCCGGTACGCCGGCAAGGTCGGCACCGGCTACGACAACGCGACCCTGCGGGAGCTCCGCACGCGCATGGACGGCATGGCCCAGCCGGCCAGCCCGTTCGCCGACGAGGTCACCGAGCCGACCGCGCACTGGGTGCGGCCGGAGATGGTGATCCAGGTCGGGTTCGCGGAGTGGACGCGGGACGGGCGATTACGCCACCCGCGGTTCGCCGGCGTCCGGACCGACAAGCCGGCCACGGACGTGGTCCGGGAGACGAGATGAGGCACCGTGCGTGAGTTCGACGACGAGGGTCCGCGCGCCGAGGGACCGCCGGTGGTGTGGGCCGGCCCGGAGCTCGGCCCCGCCCTGGTGGTGGTCGACCCGTCCGGCGCCGCCAGGCACGACGACGTGCCGGCCACCTGGCACGAGCTGGCCGCCGACCATCAGATCGCGTGGTGCCGCGTGCCGGCGAGCCGGGACAGCATCGAGGACGTCGAGGACGTGCTGGAGACGATGGCCGACCGGCAGGCACGGGTCGACGTGGTGGCCGCCGGCACGGTGTGCGCGGCGGCGGTCGCGCTCGCCGGCCGGTTCGACGGCGTGGTGCGCTCGGTGCTGCTGGTGGACCCGCCGCCCGACACGCCATCCTCGGCGATCGCCCACGTCGTGGCCCGCAGCACCGGCGGGGACGACGACCGCGTCGAAGCTCCGTTGCCACTCGGCCATCCCGACGTCGTGGCGGGCGTGGTCGCGGCACTCGCGGAAGCCGACCGGACCACCGCAAACGGCGTTTCCTAGTCCTCTGTGGACCCGATTACTGCGCGCGTTCGCGTTGTCGCTCAATGGGCTTCGCGCAGCGTGGCGGACTTGTGGTCACACCGGCATGGGCCTACGGTTGAGAGTGCGCGGTTGAGCAACCAGCCGTATCTGGAGGCAGAGCGTGCCTCAGCGGTGAACGGCGTATTGGTACAGCATTGCGTCATCCACTTACCTTTAGTGCGCTCGGTACTTCGCTACTCGTAGCCAACGAGAAGAGGCGTACATCGTGCACAACACCCCCTTGTGGACCAGCAACGACTTCGCTGCGCCACTGCCCAGAGCCCCTGGTGACAGCGTGTCACTGCAGGGCCGGGTGTTCGACATCGAGCTGGAGCGGCAGCCGGAGCATCCGGTCATCGCCCGCGTCTTCGGTGCCGTCGACCTCTTGACCGCGCCCGAGCTTCGCCAGTGCGTCGAGGAGAACGTCGACAACGGTGACGGCCTGGTGCTCGACCTCAGCAGGGTCGACTTCCTGGCCGCCGCGGGTCTCACGGTGCTGGCCGACGCGGATCGGCGGGTGCTCCGGGACAACCTGGCGTGGGCGGTCGTCGCCAACACCAGGCCGGTCCTGCGGCCCCTCGAGGTTCTCGGCCTGCGTGACACCCTGCCGACCTATGACACGGTGCCGGACGCGGTGGCCGCGGTTCGTGCCGCGGCCCTGACCGGCTGACATCGGCATCCGCGAGCCGCCGCGACCCTTCCGGGTCGCGGCGGCTCGCTTTTGTGAGAGTGTCGATCCGCCGGGACGACGTTCGTCGGGAGGACATGACCATGCACACGATCACCTCCGCGGACGGCACCACCATCGCCTACGAGCGGACCGGCACCGGCCCGGCCGTCGTCCTCGTCGCCGGCGCCTTCAACGACCGCGCCACGCTCGCCCCGCTCGCCGAGGCGCTGGCCGGCGACTTCACCGCGATCACCTACGACCGGCGGGCCCGCGGCGACAGCGGGAACACCGAGCCGTGGTCGATCGACCGCGAGGCCGAGGACCTGGACGCGCTGATCGCCGAGGCCGGCGGCAGCGCCCACGTGTTCGGCTTCTCCTCCGGCGCGATCCTCGCGCTGCACGCGGCCGCGCGCGGCTCGGCCATCGCCCGGGTGGTCTGCTACGAGCCGCCCTACCCGTTCGGCGAGGGCAACGCGGCCGACCTGCCCGCCCGGCTCGGCGCGCTGGTCGGCGCGGGACGGCCGGGCGACGCGGTCGAGCTGTTCCAGACCGAGGCCATCGGGCTGCCGCCGGAGGTCGTGGCGACGAACCGGCGCTCGCCGATGTTCCCGGCGCTCGAGGCGATGGCGCAGAGCGTCGTCTACGACTCGGCGATCACCACCGGCGCGACCCCGCCCGCCACGCTGGCGACGCCGACGCTGGTCGTGCACGGTGCGCAGACCTGGCCGGCGCTGGCCCGGGCGGCCGCGCGGACCGCGGCGGAGCTGCCCAAGGGCCGCCACGTCGAGGTGCCGGGCGGGATGCACCACACGATCGAACCGGCCGTGACCGCACCGGTGGTGACGGAGTTCCTGCGGGAGGGGTGACCGCGCCCGCGACATGCCACCATGTGGTGTCCGGTGAGTCCGTCGGGGGCGTGGTGGGAAAGGCGGCCTTGTGGCAGATGTGACGGATCCCGGGCACCTGGCCGCCGCGCTGGCCGCCATGGCGCGGGACCTGCTCGCGCAGCCCACCGTGCAGCAGACCCTCGACCACGTCGTGGGGCACGCGGTGGAGCTCGTCGACGGGTGCGAGGCCGCGGGCATCCTCGTCATCCGCGACGGCAAGGTCCACACGATCGCGGCGACGCACGCACTGGCGCGGGAGTCCGACCGGATCCAAGGCGAGCTCGGCGAGGGGCCGTGCCTGAACGCGATGCTCGACACGGAGCAGGTCTTCCGGATCCCCGACATGACCGCCGCGGCCGACAAGTGGCCGCGGTACGCGCCGGCCGCGCGCGAGCTGGGCATCGGCAGCGCCATGGGGTTCCTGCTGTTCACCGAGGAGGAGAACCTCGGTGCGCTGAACCTGTACTCCTCGCGGCCGGGCGCGTTCGGCACGCGGACCGAGCACGTCGGCTGGCTGCTGGCCTCGCACGCGGCGGTGGCGTTCGCCAGCGCCCGCAACGACGCGCAGCTGCGCGACGCGATCAGCACGCGGCAGGACATCGGCGAGGCCGTCGGCATCATCATGGAGCGCCACAAGGTCACCGAGCAGCAGGCGTTCGACCTGCTGCGCAAGGAGTCCCAGACACGCAACGTGAAGCTGCGCGAGCTGGCCCACCGGGTGACCGAGACCGGGGACGTCGGCGCCGCCGAATAGCCGGGCGCCGATGAGTTTCGCCCGTCGCGCCGGTCTGTTCTCGTATGGACATGGACACTGTGGACACGGGAGGAACCTTGTCGTTGCCGGACGTCGTGACGAGGGACGAGTGGCTGGCGGCGCGCAAGGCGTTGCTGGCCAAGGAGAAGGCCGCGACCAAGGCCCGCGACGAGCTCAACGCCGAGCGCCGCCGGCTGCCGATGGTGCGGGTCGACAAGCCGTACGAGTTCGAGGGGCCGGACGGGAAGGCGAGCCTGCTCGACCTGTTCGACGGGCGGCGGCAGCTGATCGTGCACCACTTCATGTGGAACTACGACGTCCTCGCCGACGGGACCGAGGTGCCGAAGGACATCGGCTGCCCGAGCTGCTCGGCGACCGCGGACAACATCGGCCACCTCGCCCACCTGCACGCGCGGGCGACCACGCTCGTGGCCGTCTCCCGGGTGCCGCAGTCCTACATCGGCCCGTTCCGGGCCCGCATGGGCTGGACGTTCCCCTGGTACTCCTCGGCCGGCAGCGACTTCAACCACGACTTCCACGCGACCGTCGACGAGCGCGTCGCGCCGGTGCTGCTCAACTACCGCACCGAGGACGAACTTGCCGGCGTCGGCTTCGAGTGGGGACCGGCCCGGCGCGGCGACTACCCGGGCATCAGCACGTTCCTGCGCGACGGCGACCAGGTGTTCCACACGTACTCGACGTTCGCGCGCGGGCTCGAGCAGCCGGGCGGCACCAGCGCCTACCTCGACCTGACCGCGCTCGGCCGGCAGGAGGAGTGGGAGCAGCCGCCGGGCCGCACCACGGGCCTCGGCGCAGGCGCCGGCAACCCCGGCCTGCGGTTCCACGACGAGTACTAGGCGCCCGAGTACTAAGCGCTGAGTACCAGCTCGTTGTTCAGCTGGGCCGCGGCGAACGCTCCGGCGCCGGCCGCGGTGATCAGTTGGCTGTGCGGGTCCACGACGTTGCCGGCCGCCCACACGCCCGGCACGCTCGTGCGGCCGGCCGCGTCGGTGCGGACCCAGCCGTTCTCGTCGACCTCGCAGCCCAGCCCGGTGAGCAGGTCGTCGGTCGGCACGAAGTCCGGGTTCACGAACACCGCCGAGCGCGCCACGACCCGGCCGTCCACCTCGACGCCGGTGAGCCGGTCGCCGTCGGCGTCGGCGCTGCTGACCACGCGGGTGACCTCGCCCGCCACGACCTCGATGCCGCGTGCGGCCAGCCGCTCGTCCTCGACCGGCTCCGGGCCGGCGAACAGCACCACGTCGGGCGACCAGTTGCGGACCAGCAGGGCCTTCAGCACGCCCCCCGTGCCGGTCGCGATGACGCCGAGCGGCTGGTCGCGCACCTCGTAGCCGTGGCAGTACGGGCACACCACCACGTCGCGGCCCCAGCGCTCGGCGAGGCCGGGGATGTCCGGCAGCTCGTCGCGCAGGCCGGTCGTGACCAGCAGCTGCCGTGTGGCCAGTGTGCGCCCGCCGGCCAGCCGGACGCCGAACCCGGGCTCCCCCGGCTCGGCCGCGAGCACCTTGTCCTCGACCAGCTCGACCCCGTAGCCGGCGATCTCGCGGCGGCCGGTGGCGAGCAGCTCGGCCGGCGCCAGCCCGTCCCGGCCCAGGTAACCGTGCAGCTCGCCGGCCCGTGCGTTGCGCGGCTCGCCCGCGTCGACCACCGCGACCCGCCGCCGGGCCCGGCCCAGCACCAGCGCCGCCGACAGACCGGCCGCGCCGCCACCGATGATGACCACGTCGTACATGTCAACCACCTCCATGGCGCCACAGTGCGCGCGGCGTTCCTGCGGCGACAACCTTTGTTGCCGATACTGGGAACATGACCATCACCGCCGCACTGGCCGACGTCGGCCCGCGGCTGCGCCGCGTCCGCCGGCAGCGGGGCGTCACGCTCGCCGAGCTCGCCGAGGTCACGGGCATCTCGAAGAGCACGCTGTCCCGCCTGGAGTCCGGCCAGCGCAAGCCGAGCCTGGAGCTGCTGCTGCCGATCTCGGCGGCCCACCAGGTGCCGCTGGACGAGCTGGTCGGCGCGCCGCAGGTGGGCGACCCGCGGGTCCGGCTCGAGCCGAAGCGGTACGGCGACCGGACCGTCGTGCCGCTGACCCGCCAGCCCGGCAGCCCGCAGGCCTTCAAGATGGTCATCCCGTTCACCGGCGAGGAGCCCGAGCCGCGCACGCACGAGGGCTACGAGTGGCTGTACGTGCTGTCCGGCCGGCTGCGGCTGGTGCTGGCCGACCAGGACGTCGAGCTCGTCCAGGGCGAGGCGGCGGAGTTCGACACCCGGCTGCCGCACTGGTTCGGCGCGGCGGGCGGGCGGGCGGTGGAGGTCCTCAGCCTGTTCGGCAAGCAGGGCGAGCGGATGCACGTCCGGGCCCGGCCGCGCCGGTAGCGTGGCCGCATGGCCTGGCTGCCCGACGACTTCACGCACCCGGAGACCGTCCCACTCCTCGACGGGTACCACCTGCGACCCATCCGCGAGGCGGACACTCCCATCGACTACCCGGCGGTGATGGGCTCGCGCGAGCGGCTGTGGTCGATGTTCGGGCCGGCGTGGGGCTGGCCGCCGGAAGACATGAGCTACGAGCACGACCGCGCGGACCTGGCCCGGCACGAGCGGGAGATCGCGGCGCACGAGTCGTTCAACTACGCGCTGCTGGACGGCGAGGAGACCGTGCTGCTGGGCTGCGTCTACATCGACCCGCCGGAGAAGGCGGGCGCGGACGCAGAGGTCTCGTGGTGGGTCGTCGACGACCGGGTGGGCACCGACCTCGCCGAAGCACTGGACCTGTTCGTGCCGCGCTGGATCGCGAAGGCGTGGCCGTTCGAGCGGCCGCGTTTCGTCGGCGCGGAGATCAGCTGGCCGGAGTGGCTGGCGTTGCCGGACGTGTAGGCGGCTACGTCGGGTAGGCCGCGGTCTTGACGAAGCGCACGTCGTCCAGGGGCACCGCGCGGTCCTCGTCGTCCACGAAGGCGACGGACAGCGGCCGCCCGCCCGACGAGCGGCGGACGAGCGTGGGGCCGGCCGGGTAGGGGCGGTGCGTGTCGCCCCACTGTTGCAGCGCGCCGAGCACGACCTGGAGCTCGCGGCCGGCGTCGGTGAGGTGGTAGGCGAAGCGCTGGCGGGCGCCCGGTTCCTGGTAGGGCACCTTCTCGAGGACACCGGCCTCGACGAGCGTGCCCAGCCGCGCGGTGAGCACGTCGGGCGCGATGCCGAGCGTGGCGCGGAAGTCGGCGAACCGGGTGACGCCGGACAGCGCCTCGCGGATCACGAGGAACGTCCACTTCTCCCCCAGCACCGCCAGGCTGCGGGCGATCGAGCACGGGCTTGTCATGACGCTCATCATACCCTGGCTTGGCGATCCCAACTCATGCTAACTTGGAATCTCCAACTTAGCTCGTCGTCGGAGGTTCTCATGCAGATCGCCGGTTCCGTCGCCCTGGTCACCGGGGCCAACCGCGGCCTCGGCCGCCACTTCGCCCGGTCCCTGCTCGACCGCGGCGCCGCGAAGGTCTACGCCGCGGCCCGCAACCCGGCGGCCGTCACGCTCGACGGCGTGGTCCCCCTGCGCCTGGACGTCACCGACCCGGCGTCGGTCGCCGCCGCCGCGGAGCTCGCCGACGACGTCACCCTGCTGATCAACAACGCCGGCTCGTCGACCGGCGCGTCGTTGCTGACCGGGTCGCCGGCGGACATCCGCCTCGAGATGGACACCCACTTCTTCGGCACGCTGGCGGTCGCGCGGGCGTTCGCCCACGGGCTCGACGGGATGCTGAACGTGCTGTCGGTGCTGTCGTGGATCACCCTGCCCGGGTCGGGCGCGTACAGCGCGGCGAAGGCGGCGGAGTGGTCGCTGACGAACGCGCTGCGCCTGGAGCTGCCGGGCACGCAGGTGACCGGCCTGCACGTGGGTTACATGGACACGGACATGGCGTCCCATGTGGACGGTCCGAAGAGTGACCCGGCGAAGATCGCCGCGCTGGCGCTGGACGCCCTGGAGTCGGGCGCACCCGAGATCGTCGCGGACGAGATCTCGCAGACGGTGCGGGCCAACCTCTCCGCCCCGCTGGCGACGATGTACCCCGACGTGGCCTGAACAAAAGCGACGCCCCCGCCGGCCGGCGGGGGGCGTCGCGATGCCACGGGTCAGGAGACGGAGACCGGTTCCAGCTGTGGCTTGGTGTCCATGCCCGGAATCCCGCGCCCGCGGATCGAGCACGCCCGCGTCTCCGGGACGAAGTACAGCGCGATCGCGCCGACCACGCAGGCGCCCATCATGTAGTACGCCGGGAACAGCTTGTCGCCGCTGGCGTTGATCAGGCCCTGGTTGATCGCCGGGGCCGTGCCGCCGAACAGTGACGTCGAGACGTTGTAGGCGATCGCGAAGCCCGCGTACCGCACGTGCGTCGGGAACATCGCCGGGAACATCGCCGAGATCGTCGACAGCTGCGGCACGTACAGCAGGCCCAGCACCGCGAACGCGATCACCGCACCCACGAAGCCCTGCGACATCAACATGAACATCGGGATCGCCATCACGAACAGGCCGACGATCGAGATCCACCACAGCGTCTTGCGGCCCACCCGGTCCGACCACGCGCCGGAGAACGGCAGCAGCACCATCATCGCGAGCTGGCCGATGATGATCAGGATCAGCGAGCTGGTCGACGTCAGGCCGATCTCGTTCTCCAGGTAGGTCGGCATGTACGCGAGCAGCGTGTAGTTCACGATGTTCAGCGTCACGACCAGGCCCATGAGCAGCACCAGCGGCTTCCAGAACTTCAGCAGGTCGCGCAGGTGCGTCTTGGCCTTCTCGTCGATCTTGCCCTCGGCCGCGCACTCGCGGAACACCGGCGTGTCCTCGAGCTTGCTCCGCAGGTACAGCCCGATCAGGCCCAGCGGCGCGGCGACCAGGAACGGCACCCGCCAGCCCCACTCCGCCATCGCGTCCGCGCCGACGATCGTGCTCGATGATCAGCGCCAGCGCGGCACCGAGGGTGAACCCGGCGAGCGTGCCGAACTCCAGGAAGCTGCCGAACCGGCCGCGCTTGCGGTCCGGCGCGTACTCGGCCATGAACGTCGCCGCGCCGCCGTACTCGCCGCCGGTCGAGAAGCCCTGGATCATCCGCAGCAGGATCAGGCCGATCGGCGCGAGGATGCCCAGCGTCGACGTAACCGGGCAGCATGCCGACGCAGAACGTCGCGCCGGCCATCAGCAGGATGGTCGTCGCGAGCACCCGCTGCCGGCCGAGGCGGTCACCGAGCGGCCCCCACACCATCCCGCCGATCGGCCGGATCAGGAACGACACCGCGAACACCAGCAGGCTGCCCAGAGTGGACGCCGTCGGGTTGTCGCTGGGGAAGAACGCCTCACCGATGTAGATCGCCGTGTAGGCGTAGACGCCGTAGTCGAACCACTCGGTCATGTTGCCGATCGCGGACGCGGCGATCGCCCGGCGCAGTGTTTTCTGGTCGGGCGCCGCGGGTTCCGCCGCCCCGTCCGACTCCTTGCGCCATGTTGTGCCTCCCCGACTCCGGGTCCGGCCGGCCGGCCGGACAGCTACCGCAGAGCGGGTACCCACGATGACGACCTTGAAACGCGCGGACTAGGCCGAATACGCCTCCAGCTCGTAGATCCGAGCGGCGGGATCGGTGTCCTGGTCGGCACGAGCACGTCGACCCGCACATACCGGGCGGTCACCGGGCCGATCGGGTGCGTCGACACGTCGGCGGTGTTGCCGCGCGCGCTCACGACAGTCGTCCAGTCCGTCCCGTTCGTACTGACCTGGATGTCGAAGTCCCTGCGTGTCGAACCGGGCCGGCTCACCCCCGGCGCCGGCGTGCCGCAGCACGAACCGGCCGACCGTCGCCTGTGTACCGAGGTCCACCCGCAGCCACTTCGACGCGCCGAGCGAGCACCACTTGTCGCAGTTGCCACCGGACACGCTGCCGTTGACCGCCTTGGCCGCGCCCTCGTTCGCGTTGCAGGAGCTGTCGGCGGTGGCCGGCTTGTGCAGCGCCAGGTTGACCGCGGGCGACGTGCCGCGCCGCGCCTCGAACTCCGCCGCCCAGTACGCGGTCCGGTCGAGGTAGGCGGTCTCCGCCGCGGCGCCGGTGCGGCCGTAGGCGCCGTTGAACGTCTGGTACCCGAACCCGCCGGCGGGCTGCTGCGGGCCGGCTCGATCACCGAACCCTCGTGCCACTCGTTGAACGACGTCACCGACACCCACGTCGGCACGCCGCCCTTCGCCGGGTCGAGCGCGTTGCCCCACTCCTGGTCGTAGGTGGCGCCGTTCGCGCGGCCGAGCGTCGGCGTCGTGTTGCCGGGCACCGCGCGGTCGTCGATGTAGCCCGGCGCGACCGACGGCGCCCAGATCAGCCCGTTCGCCTTCGCGTACTCCCCCGCGTTCTCCCAGCCCGGCGCGGTCGCGCCGGCGATCCCGTCGTAGGTGTACAGGCCGGAGAAGTGGGCGATCCGCGACGTGTCGGTGGTCTGCGCGAGCACGATGCTGTCGCCGGTCACCGCGTCCAGCGCGGCCCAGTCGGCGTCGGGGATGGACAGGCTCTCGAACACGTAGAACGCGCCCTTGTTCCCGTGCTCGGCCGACCGGTAGAACGCCGGGTGGCCGCCGTAGCGCGCGTTGATGTACCGGATGTCGTCCACAGTGGACGCCGCGGTGCGGCCGCCGTAGGGCTCGAGGTGCCAGGCGACCTTGATGCCGTACCGGTTCGCCGCGTCGAGCACGCCGGCCGACCAGACCGTCCTCATAGGACCCCTGACCCCACCAGCTGTACACGATGACACCGGCGCCGGACTGCTCGACCCAGCGCATGTGCTGGTCCACCGCGCCGGTGAAGTCGCCGGAGTCGTAGGCGCCGAGCACCGGGTAGAGGTCCGCGCCGATGTCGTTCGGCGGGGTGTGGCCGCCCTGCGGCCAGTGCCGGTAGCCGCCGTGACCGCGGGCTGCCGTACCACGGGTAGTAGAAGAGGTGGACGTTCGGCGAGAGCGCGACCGCGGGAGCGACGGGCGCCGCGGCCACGGGGGCGGGAGCGACCAGCAGGGCGGCGAACAGGGCGAGGAGCGCGAACGGAAGAAAGCGCGACATGGCGAACTCCGGCTTCTGCAGGGGTGGTCAGCCGACGATCACCGAGAGCGTAGCCCCGGTCACTGCAAGAAGTCCATGAAAGTACGCATGTTCAGTACTACATGACGCAAATTCGGCCGCAAGCCGATCGGCTGGTGCACCATCGGCCGATCGGCCGATGGTGCCAGGCGCGGCCATGGCCATCTGCCCGAAGTGGCCGGACCTCCCGCTCCCCCAGGCTGTGCCGCGACATCACAACCACCATCCAAGGGGAGATCCGGTGCACGACAACACGACACCGCTGCTGTCGGGGCGGGGCCTGGTGAAGAAGTACGGCCAGCAGTACGCCCTGGCCGGCGTCGACATCGACATCCACCCCGGCGAGGTACTGGCCATCGTCGGCCCTTCTGGCTCGGGCAAGACCTCGCTGCTGCACGTGCTGGCCGGCATCCTGCGCGCCGACGAGGGGCAGATCGCCCTTGCCGGGCAACGGATCGACCAGCTGTCCGAGACCAAGCGCAGCGAGCTGCGCCGCTCGGAGTTCGGGTTCGTCTTCCAGCAGGGGATGCTCGTCGGCGAGCTGACGGCCGAGGAGAACGTCGCCCTGCCGCTGCTGCTCGGCGGCGCCGGCCGGCCCGACTCGACGGCCACCGCGCGCGACTGGCTCGGCCGGCTCGGGCTCGCGGGCAAGGAGCGGCGCCGGCCCGGGGAGCTCTCCGGCGGCGAGGCGCAGCGGGTCGCGATCGCCCGGGCGATCGCGCACCGGCCGAAGGTGATCTTCGCCGACGAGCCGACCGGCGCGCTGGACACGAAGACCGGGCACGCGACCGTGCACGCGCTGATCGACTCCGCCCGCTCGACCGGCGCCGCGGTGATCATCGTGACGCACGACCGCGAGCTCGCGGCCGCCGTCCCGCGCACGGTGTCCATCCGGGACGGCCGGATCGAGTATCGAGTCGCCGGCGCCGATGGGGCAGGTGCCGGTCGCATGAACCCCGTCCAGCTGGCCCTGCGCGTGCTGCGGGCCGACCGGCGCACGCAGATCTCCACCCTGCTCACCGCGCTCGGCGTCGCCGTCGCCACCGGCCTGGTGCTGCTGCTCGTCAGCCTGCCGTTCGCGACCCAGGCCCGCGCCGAGCGCACCCTGTGGCAGACACCCGACTCCGCCGGCGACGGCCCGGCCGAGGTCGCCTGGAGCTCGGCCACCGACGAGATCGACGGCCGGCAGATCACCCGCGTCGACGTCGCCCCGCTCGTCGAGGCCTCGACCGTCCAGCTCCCCGACGGCATCGACCGGCTGCCCGGCCCCGGCGAGATGCTGCTCTCGCCCGACCTCGCCGCACTCGTGCACAGCCGCCCGGCCAACCAGCTCGCCGACCGGTTCGACGCGAAGTCCGCCGGCCTGCTCGGCGACGGCGCGCTGCGCTTCCCCGAGCAGCTGGTCGTCCTCGTCGGACACACGCCGGACACCATGCCCGCCAACGCGCTGCTGCGCCCGACGCTCAACTCCGGGCACGCGGGGGTGGACCCGTTGCTGTCCTTGCTGTCCGGGGTCGGCGTGGTGGTCCTGCTGGTGCCGAGCCTGGTGCTCGTCGCGTCGGCGTCCAGGCTGACCGCGGCGCGCCGCGAACGGCGGCTCGCGGCGCTGCGGCTGGCCGGCGCCACGCCCGCGCAGGTGATGGCGATGGTCGCCGCGGAGACCGGGTTCGCCGCGCTCGGCGGCGCGGTGCTGGGCGTGGCGGCCGGCCCGCTGCTGCACCGGCTCGCGACGTTCGTGGCGTGGGACGGCGGAACCTGGTTCGCCGGCGACTTCTCGCTCCCGGTGATGCCGGTCGTCCTCGTCGCGCTGACGATCCCCGCCCTCGTGGTCGGCGCGGCGGTCGCGGGCCTGCGCCGGGTCGTGAGCCGGCCGCTGACCGCGACCGGCGGGCACACCCGCAAGCCGCTGTCGGGGGTGCGGCTGCTGTTCGTGCCGGCCGCGGCCGGGCTGTTCTTCCTGTCGCTGTCCCAGGACGGGGACGGCATGCTGCTGCCGATCCTGGTGTCGCTCGGCATCCTCATGTGGTCGCCGACGATCGTCGGGCCGTGGGTCACCTCGGCGCTGGGCGGGCTGTTCGTGAAGGCCTGGCGCCGGCCGGCCTCGCTGCTGGCCGGGCGGCGGCTGCGCGACGACCCGAAGGCCGCGTACCGCGCGTCCGCCGGGGTGGTGCTCGCGGTGTTCGCCGGCTCGATGGCGCTCACGCTGATGCCGAGCCTGGAGTCGGAGGCCGGGTACTACAGCCAGTACCGCGACTCGGTGCTGTACTTCGGGACCGACCCGTCGCGGGAGCAGGCCGCGGTCGCCGCGGTCGACGACCGGCTGGCGAAGTACGGGGTCGGCGAGCGCGCGGTGCACATCGGCCAGGGCGAGCTGCGGGCCGGGGACCAGTACTTCACCGCGATCGTGGCCGACTGCGCGTCGGCGAAGCGGGTGCTGCCCGGTGCGGACGCGATCAGCTGCCGGCCGAAGCCCGCGATCTACCTCGACTCGACCGTGCCGCTGTCCGGGCTCGGCGCGTCGGACGGGACGGACACCACCCGACCGGTGCCGCTGCCGGCGAACGCGCCGGTGGTCACCGGTGGCGCGCCGGGCGTGGTGATCGTGGATCCGGCGCTGTGGCCGAAGGACGTGCCGCTGCTGAGCGTCGACGTCGCGATCGCGGCGACCGACGCGACGCGGGAGACCGTGCGGACCGCGATGCTCGCGGCGGCCGGGGGCCAGCAGGTGATCAGCAAGGAGATGAAGCTCGGCGACCAGGACACGCAGCTGGCCGACCTGCGCCGG
The DNA here is from genome assembly GCA_963841395.1 of uncultured Actinomycetota bacterium. Classification (GTDB taxonomy): domain Bacteria; phylum Actinomycetota; class Actinomycetes; order Mycobacteriales; family Pseudonocardiaceae; genus Actinophytocola. Next base: position 410,802 of record CAWJCX010000048.1, on the reverse strand, counting down.
GTGACGATCATCGGCCTGGTCACCGCGTCCGTCCTGGGTGGACTGAGCGCGGCCATCGCGACGGCGGTCTCGGTGCTCGACCGGCGGCGCACGTTCGGCGCGCTGATGGCCGCGGGCACGCCGGTGCGCACGCTGTCCCGCGCGCTGCGGACCGAGGCCGCGCTGCCGGCACTGGTCGCGACCGTGGGCGCGGGCGCGCTCGGCACCGCCGTCGGCGTCGGGCTGTTCGGCATGGTGTCGGAGAGCCTGCCGACGTTCAGCCCGTGGCTCGCCGCGCCGGTCGCACTGGGCGCGCTGGTCGCCCTGCTGGCGGCGTCGGTGTGCACGCCGGCGCTGCGGCGGGTGCGCGCGGAACCGCTCGCCGACGAGTGATCGTGCGGAGCCCGCGAGCCACCGAGGGGGCGGCTCGCGGGCTCTCGCCGGTCAGGCGAACGGGGCGAAGGTGAGCAGCGCGGCTCTGGCCTGGCGCAGGACCGGGGCGGCCAGCACCGGGTCCTCGCCACGCAGGAGGGCGGCGGCGCGGCGGATGTCGTCGGCCTGCGCGCGGACTCTGGAGATGTCCCCGCAGGCGGCGCAGCGCACCAGGGCGGTCATCAGGTACTCGGCCAGTTCGGCGGGATCCTCGGCGTCGTCGAGGTCTCGGCAGTACGCGTTCAATGCCCACGAGCAAATCGTGTCCGGCCCTCGGCCGGATGTCCGGCCTCGCGTCCTGGATTGCCATGATCCAAGCCTCTCCTTTGAAGCGTTCGATCGGTAGCGGTGTGATTCCCTCCACATTGGACCATCAAACGCGTCCGCGTCCAGCAGGGCCCTATCGAGTGACACACCGACCCTCAGGCCGTGCTCATGCCGGCCACAGGAAAAGCACAGGTAGCGGGCGCACGCTTGGCCCAACGGGGAGGAGATCACGATGGACGCGCTAGCCACGCTCTCGAGCACCTGGCACACCGCCGGCTTCCAGGGCACCCGGACGGTCAACGCGGACGCGGTCGCCTCGCAGCGCCGACCCGGTGAGCGGCGGCCTCGTCGTCGCGCTGGCCGACGGCGTCGGGGACGACCGCGGCGCCGCGCGGGCCGCGCTGCTGGCGGCGACCGCCGCGGTGGCGGTGCCCGCGGCGGACGGGCCGGTGGCCGCGCTGGCCGCCGCGCGGCGTGCCGTCGAGGCCGACCCCGAGGCGGGCGACTGCGTGCTCGTCGTGGCGCAGCCGTCCGGGCTCGGCTACCGGCTCGCCTGGGTCGGCGACGTGCGGGCGTACGCGTGGCACGGTTCGGGCCTGCTGCAGCTGACGACGGACCACACGCTGGCCCAGTACTTCCGCGACCGCGGCACCACGCCGACCCCCGCGATGGAGCACCAGGTGCTGACCAGCGTGCGCACCGCGGAGCCGTTTCGGTACGGCCTGGCGTCGCTGGCCATCCCGACCCGCCTGCTGCTCACCAGCGACGGCGTCCACAAACGCCTGACCCGCGCGGAGATGACCGACATCGTCCGCTACGCACCGAATCCGGCCACCGCCCTGGTGGCCGCCGCACGCGAAGCGGGCACAACCGACAACGCGACGGCGGTGGTCGTCGACAACGCCTTCCACCCACCCACCAGCCCGATCCCGCTGGTCCCGATCGCGGCCTAGCGCCGCGGGTCCACGTGGATCTTGGGGGCCGCGCCCCATTCCGGGCGGCGCCGCCCGGCGAGCACGTCGGCGACCTCGTCCAGCCCGACGGTCGCCGCGACCAGTGGGCGCGGGTCCACCGCGCCGGAGGCGTACCGCGTGATCGCGCCCTCGAGCCCGCCCGACCCGCTCAGCACCCCGACCGCGGTGGCGTCCTTCAGCGCCAGGGTCCGGCTGTCCACCAGGCTCGGCTCGCCCGCGATGCCGATGAACACGACCCGCCCGCCCGGCTCGACCAGCGTCACCGCCCGCTGCGGCGACTCCGCCGCGTTGGACGCGTCGATCACCGCGTCGAACCGCAGCGCCGGCAGCTCCGCGGCGGTCCACGCCGGGAAACCCAGTGACCGCGCGAACTCCAGCGACGCCGGCGTCACGCCGAGCAGGTGCGTCTCGATCCCGTCGGCCGCCGCGACCAGCGCGCACAGCAGTCCGATCGTCCCCGGCCCCAGCACGAGCAGCCGCTCGGCTGGCATGCGCCGCGCGCACGGCCCGCACCGCGTTCGCCCCCGGCTCGACGAGCGCGCCCAGCTGCGCGTCCACCGGCAGCTCGCGCAGGGCCCGGACCGGCACCGGCAGCCGGGTCGCGAGCGCGCCTGGCCAGCCGTTCCGGATGCCGATCTCGTACCGGTCGGCGCACAGGTGCTGCCGTCCGCCGAGGCAGCGCGCGCACCGGCCGCAGCCGAGCATCGTGTCGCCGGTGACCCGCCGGCCCACCCACGAACCGTCCACTCCGGACCCGACGGCGCCGACCACGCCCGCCCACTCGTGCCCGATCCGCATCGGGTAGGCCGCCTCGCCGGTGTGCAGGTAGGTCATCTCGCCGGAGAAGAACTCCGCGTCGGTGCCGCACACCCCGCACCGCTCGACGTCCACCACGACCTCGCCCGGCCCGGCGACCGGGTCCGGCACGTCGCGCACTTCGGCGCGCCCTGGACCGGTGATCACGAAGGCAAGGGGCACGACCGCTCCTCCCGTCCTAGAATCTGAATGATCGCAAAGCGAGTCCTCCCCAACCGCACCCAAGGGGACCGCGACGCAACTCAGCCACAAGTACGCGATCAACAGGATGGTCGCGACGATACGCAACCAAGAGTACGAATTCCGGGGAGGCGGAACGGCCATGCCCCTTCGCAGCGACGCGTGGTACGCCGGACAGGACCGCAACGCCTACATCCACCGCGCCTGGATGCGCCGCGGCGCGCCCGACGACGCGTTCGCCGGGCGGCCGCAGATCGCCATCGCCAACACCGCCTCGGACCTGACCCCGTGCAACAGCCACCTGAACGAGGTCGCCGACAGCGTCCAGCAGGGCGTCTGGGCCGCGGGCGGCGTCCCGCTGAACCTGCCGGTGGTCTCGCTCGGCGAGACGAACGTGCGGCCGACCGCGATGCTCTGGCGCAACATGGCCGCGATGGCGACCGAGGAGATGCTGCGCGCCAACCCGATCGACGGCGTCGTGCTGCTCGGCGGCTGCGACAAGACGATCCCGTCGCTGCTGATGGCCGCCGCGTCGGTCGACCTGCCGGCGGTCGTGGTGCCCGGCGGCCCGATGCTCACCGGCACGTTCCGCGGCCGCCCGCTCGGCTGCGGCACCGACGTGTGGCGCCTGTCCGAGGAGGTCCGCGCCGGCACCCTGTCGAACGAGGACTTCATGCGGTCCGAGTCGTCGATGATCCGCAGCCGCGGGCACTGCAACACGATGGGCACCGCGTCGACCATGGGCCTGCTCGCCGAGGCGCTCGGCACCACGCTGCCCGGCACGGCCGGCACCCCGGCCGCGGACAGCCGGCTGCTCGCGGCGCGCGCACGAGACCGGCCGGCTGGCCGTCGAGATGGTCGCCGCAGGACCGGCGGCCGAGCACGCTGCTGTCGCGCGGGCTCGTTCCACAACGCGATCGTGGCGCTGGCCGCGCTCGGCGGGTCCACCAACGCGGTCGTGCACCTGCTCGCGATCGCCGGCCGGCTCGGCGTCGAGCTGTCGCTGGACGACTTCGACCGCATCGGCGCCGACGTGCCGCTGCTCGTCGACCTGCAGCCGGCCGGCCGGTTCCTGATGGAGGACCTGCACCGCGCGGGCGGCCTGCACGCGGTGCTCGGCCAGGTCGCGGACCTGCTCGACCCGGCCGCGCTGACGGTCACCGGCCGGCACGCTCGTCGACCACCTGGCCGACACGCAGATCTGGGACGCCGAGGTGATCCGCACCCGGGACGCGGCGCTGCAGCCGCACGCCGGGATCGCCGTGCTGCGCGGCAACCTGGCCCCGGACGGCGCGATCATCAAGCCGGCCGCGGCGTCGGCGCACCTGCTGTCCCACCGCGGCCGCGCGCTGGTGTTCGACTCGGTCGAGGACCTGCACGCGCGCATCGACGACCCGGAGCTGGACGTCGACGCGGACTCGGTGCTGGTGCTGCGCGGCTGCGGGCCGCGCGGCTACCCGGGGATGCCGGAGGTGGCGAACCTGCCGCTGCCGCCGAAGCTGCTGCGCCAGGGCGTCCGCGACATGGTCCGCGTCTGCGACGGCCGGATGAGCGGCACCGCGTACGGCACGGTCGTGCTGCACGTCGCCCCGGAGGCCGCCGCCGGCGGGCCGCTGGCCCGCGTCCGCACGGGCGACATGATCACGCTGGACGTGGCCGCCCGCCGCATCGACGTCGACGTACCGGACGAGGAACTGGCCGCCCGCGAGCCGTCCCCGGCCATGACGGCGGCACTCGCGTCACCGCGCCGGGGCTGGGAGCAGCTCTACGTCAACACCGTGACCGGCGCGGACACGGGCGCGGACCTGGACTTCCTGGTAGGCGCCAGCGGCCACGAGGTGGCCCGCGAGTCGCACTGACCACGCGAGCACCACGGCATTGCGGCTCGCGATGCCGCAAATCGGCCGTGGGATCGGCCGTCGCACGCGAGTCGCACAACGCCGTACCCCGAAATGATGACGCTTTCCGGCCGGTGAAACGCCGATCAGCTTTTCTCGATGTCAGACATGAGTGACGCCGACCTGACGCTGAGGTTCCTCCGACGCCCACTGAAGCCTTTGACGGGAATCCGATGAGAATCACCTTCGACGTTCCCGACAGCGCTGTGAAGCTGGTCAAATGGGCGTTCATTCCCGTGCTTGTGATTACCGCCGGGGCGGTCTACTACTTCACAACGAACGACGAACCGGCGCCAACGACTCCCCATCTGGCGATCGAGACGCCATCCACCACTCAGATCGCCGATTCGACTCAGGAGGCCGTGATCGACTGCCGAGTCGAAGCTGTTACCGCTTGCCAGCAGAAGGCTGTGACCGCCTGCCAGGAGGCGATCGAGTATCGGCTCACCGACTACGACTCACCGTTCAGCGGTGCCGAGGTGCTGTGGGAGACGGCAAAGGCCGAAGCGCCGACACCTTATGCCTATGCCGTGACGGGGACGGGCACCGCGCGGTTCGATGGCGACTACGGCTTCGCCACCGCATTCAGCTTCACTTGCCAGGTCCAGCCGGGATCATTCGTGGTGCTCGACAACGGCTATCAGCTGTCCTGAGTCGGCGATTTCATACTGCGTCTGCGACTACCGGAGCGGGAACTCCACGCCGTGCTCGGACTCGGGGCGTGGGCCGAAGATGCGGCGGTCGCTCTCGTCGATGGGCAGGTCGTTGATGCTGGCTTCGCGGCGGGCCATCAGGCCGTTGTCGGCGAACTCCCACAGTTCGTTGCCGTAGCTGCGGAACCACCGGCCGTCCGCGTCGCGGCACTCGTACTGGAAACGCACGCCTATGCGGTTGCCGTCGAAGGCCCAGAGGTTCTTGCGCAGGGCGTAGTCCAGCTCGCGCGTCCACTTCCGGGTGAGGAACTCGACGATCTCGTCGCGGCCAGTGACGAACGTGTCCCTGTTGCGCCACACCGAGTCCGCCGTGTACGCCTTCGCGACCCGGTCCGGGTCGCGGGTGTTCCACGCGTCCTCCGCGGCCTGGACCTTCTTGAGCGCGGTCTCGCGGGTGAACGGCGGCAGCGGCGGGCGGCTCTCGGTCATCGCGACCTCCTCGGCGGGCGACTGCTAACGTAGAGAACGATCGTTCTCCCAGTCAAGGAACCGCCAGAGGAATCGCTGAGGAACCGCCGATGGATGCCGAGGTCGCCACCGAGCGCACCCTGGACGCGGCCGAGAAGCTGTTCTACGGCAAGGGAATCCACGCGGTCGGCATGGACGACGTCCGGGACGCGGCCGGCGTCTCGCTCAAGCGGCTGTACCAGCTGTTCCCCAACAAGGAGCGGCTCGTCACGGCGTTCCTGCAGCGACGCGACGTCCGCTGGCGCGCCGCGCTCGCGGCGCACGTGTCCCGCGCCGCCGACCCCGACGCACGGTTGCTCGCGGTGTTCGACTGGCTGCACGAATGGTTCCGCGAGCCGGGCTTCCGGGGTTGCGCGTGGGTCAACTCGTTCGGCGAGCTCGGCGCCACCTCGCCCGCGGTCCGCGACCTCGCACGTGAGCACAAGAACGCGCTGCGCGAGTACCTCCGCACGCTGGTGGCCGACGCCGGCCGGCCGCTGCCGCTCGCCGACCACCTGCTGCTGCTCGCCGAGGGCGCGATGTCGATCGCCGCGATCACCGGCTCCCCCGCCCCCGCCGGGCAGGCCCGCGCCGCGGCCGCCACCCTCCTCGACGCCCACTGAGACGCCCACCGAGACGCCCACTGATTCCCACCACGAACGGGTGTCGAAGCCCCGATTGTGGGTATTCCCGGTGTCGGCCGGCGCTGAGACGGTCACGCAATCCGCACAGGAGGGACGAAGCACATGGAGCTCGAGCCGCGCAGCCGGTCGTCGCGAGGCCTTCGGCGCTACATCGCGTTGGTGACCGAGGCGCTCGGCTACACCGGGCACGCGTTCCATGTGCAGACCGAGGCACCGGCGTACGGCTACATCCCGCTCGACGAGCGGATGCCTGCCTTCCCCGGCCGGGACGTCGCACTCCTGTGGGACGAGCGGCACGGCTGGTGCGGCGCGATCGAGACCGCGTCCGGCGAGGACCTCATCGTGCTGTCCTACCTGGGCTCCGACGTGCTCCCGCCGCCCCGCGTGGTGTCCTCGTTCGCCCTCGAGCTGATCGCCGGCTCCGGCCCCGGGCAGGCCGCGCCGCCGGCGTTCCGTGCCGCCGACGCCGAGGACGACCTCGCGGAGCGGCTCGCGGACTACGCCCCCAGCCCCGAGTTCGACCGGCTGCACGCCACCGCGTAGCTCCCGACCCGTCCGGTCACTACGATCGCGCCGACGCGCACCGGACGACGAAGGAGACGCGGATGCTCGCCGGACGGCTGGAGATCCCCACCCGGAAGTTCGAGGTCCGCGAGGTGCCGGTGCCCGAACCAGGGCCCGGCCAGGTGCGGGTCCGGGTCCGCGCGGCGGGCGTGTGCCTGTCCGACGTCCACCTGATCGACGGCACCCTCACCCCGCCGTTCCTCGCCGGTGACGAGGTGACGCTCGGTCACGAGGTCGCCGGCGAGATCGACACGCTCGGGCCGGACGTGCCCGGCCCGTGGGAGGCCGGGCAGCGGGTCACGCTGCAGGCCGGCGAGCTGTGCGGGCAGTGCGTCAACTGCCTGCGGTTCCGCCCGTGCCTGGCGGTGCGCACCCGCGGCGTCGACTACGACGGCGGCTGGGCGGAGTACACCCTCGCGAGCCACCACACCCTCGTCGCGATCCCCGACGACATGCCGTTCGACCAGGCCGCGATCGTGCCGGACGCGGTGTCCACGCCGTGGGGCGCGATCACCGGCCCGGGCCGCGCCGCGGTGGCCGGGCGGCCTGCCGGCGTCTGGGGTGTCGGTGGCCTCGGCGCGCATGCCATCCAGCTGCTGCGCATCGTCGGCGCCGCGCCGATCGTGGCTGTCGACCCGCTGCCGGCGGCCCGCGAGCGCGCGCTCGAGCTCGGCGCGGACGCCGCGTTCGACCCGGCCGCGCCGGACCTGCGCGACCTCGTGCTCGCGCTGACCGGCGGCCTGGACGTCGCCTACGACATGGCCGGCGTCGGCGCGGTGCGCGAGCAGGCGGTCCGCTGCCTCGGGCTCGGCGGGCGCCTCGTGCTGGTCGGGCTGACCCCGGAGCCGCTGACGATCAGCGACAGCATCGGCCTTTCCTTCCGCGGCAAGCAGATCCTCGGCTCCTACGGCGGCGGGCCCGAGTCCGTCGAGCAGCTGATCACGCTCGCCCGCTTCGGCCGGCTGGACCTGCGCGGGTCGATCTCCGGCACCCTTCCGCTGGCCGACGCGGCGGACGCGGTGGCCCAGCTCGTCGCGAAGACCGGCAACCCGATCCGGCTGATCCTCCAACCGTGACGCACCCGGTCGCAGCGCTGCTGTCGGCCCGCGCCGCGGCGGGCACGCGCGCCGACGGGCACCGGCTGGCGCTGGTCGTCGAGGGTGGCGGCATGCGCGGCGTGGTGTCGGCGGCGATGACCGCGGCGCTCGAGGACCTCGGCCTGGCCGCGAGCTTCGACCTCGTCGTCGGCACGTCGGCGGGCGCGCTCAACGGTGCCGCGTTGCTCGCCGGCGTCGCGGACGGGTGCACCCGCGAGTACGCCGAGGGGTTCGCGGGCCGCGAGTTCATCAATCCCGCGCGGCTGCTGCTCGGCCGCCCGGCGGTGAACGTCGAGTTCACGCTGGACTACAGCTCCGCGGGACTGGACGCGGACCGGCACGCCCGGGCGCTCGCCAGCGACGTCGAACTCCATTGCGTGGCAACCGAGGTCGCCACCGCCGCCCCCGCGGCGCTGACCGGTATGTCCACATTGGACGAGCTGCGGTCCGCGCTGCTCGCCACCAGCCGGCTGCCGTGGGTCGGCGGGCAGCCGGTCGAGTTCCGCGGCGGGCGCTGGCTCGACGGCGGGCTCACCGAGCCGGTCCCGGTGCCGACCGCGCTCGCGGCGGGCGCGACCCACCTGCTGGTCCTGCTCACCCGCGCGCTGGGCGTGGTCCCGCCGCCGCCCGGCGGGTTCGCCGACCGGATCGTCGAGCGCCGGCTGCGGGCGCTCAACCCGGGGCTGGTCACGGCGTACCGCACGCGGGACGCGCGGGTCCAGGAGATGATCCGCTCGCTGGTGGCGGCCGGTGAGTCCGGGCCGCCGCACGTGCTGGTCGTCGCGCCCGCGCCCGAGGCGCCGGAACCGTCGCGCCTGGAACGCGACCGCGACGTGCTGCGCGCGGCCGCCGACCACGCCCGGCGGCGGACCCTCGAGCTCCTCTCGACGCACTCCGTGCGCTGATCCTCGCTCAGACGTCCTTGGTCTCCAGCGGCACCGCCGCCGAGCGGACCAGTCCCAACTGGACGGACTGGCGACCGAGCACCGCGTCCAGCAGCCAGTCCACCGCCGTGCGCGTGCGGTTGCCCGGCATCGCGAGCAGGTGGTACGCGCGGGTCACCGCCTTCGCGACGATGCCCGACAGCGGGATCCGCAGCGGGTTCGCCGCCGCCTGGGTGCCGCCGAGGTCGACCACGAAGCCAAGGTCGTGGTGCTTGTACCGGCGCACCGTGCCGAACCCGAGCGACGCCGCCACGTTGCGCCCGGCGAGCACGCCCTGGCGCTGCGCGTGCTGCGCGGTCATCGCCGTCACCTCGCCCTTGCGGGTCAGGTCCGGCACCGCCGCGGCGTCGCCGCACGCGAAGACCTCCGGGTGGCCCGGCACCATCAGCGTCGGCTCCACCACCAGCCGGCCCTTCATCGTCTCGAGGCCCGTGGCGGACACCAGCGGGTCCGGCCGCACGCCGACGCACCACACCAGCGTCCGCGACGCCACCTTGTCCCCGTTCGTCAGCTCGACGCCGGTATGGGTCGCCTCGCGCACCGACGTCCCGGTCAGCACCTCGACGCCGCGCCGCCGCAGCACCCGGTCCGCCGCCCGCGACAGCCGCTTGTCCAGCTCCGGCAGCACCCGCGGCGCGACGTCGACCAGCAGCCAGCGCACCTTCTGGTCGCGCAGCACGTGGTGGCGGCGCACGATCGCGTCGGTGAGCAGCGGGCCCTGCGCGGCGACCTCCGTGCCGGTGTAGCCGGCGCCGACGACCACGAACGTGCACCGCTGCGCCCGCTCCGCCGGGTCGTCGGTCGCGGCGGCCAGCTCGACCTGCCGGATCACGTGGTCACGCAGGTACAGCGCCTCGGGCACGCCACGGAACCCGTGCGCGTGCTCGGCCACGCCGGGGATCGGCAGCAGCTTGTTCACACTGCCCGCCGCCAGCACCAACCGGTCGTAGCCGAGCTCGCGCACCTCTCCCTCGGGGTCCGTGTACGTGACCGTGCGGTCCGCCAACGACACCGCCGTGACGTCGCCCTGCGCGAGCCGCACCCCCGGCAGGGCGGCCGGCAGCGACACCGTCACCCGCCGCGGGTCGACCACCGCGGCGGCCACCTCGGGCAGCAGCGGCAGGTAGAGGAAGTAGTCGGTCCGGTTGACGAGCACGATCTCGGCGTCCCGGTCCGGCAGGACCTTGCGCAGCGTCTTCGCGGCGTGGAAACCGGCGAAACCGCCGCCGACGATCACGATCCGGGTCATGTCAGTACGGTGCCACGCCGCCGGCCAGCCGGCGAAGTGACTTCGCCACGAACGACTGGGTGAACCGCCACAGCCCGGCGCCGAGCGAGATCCGTGCCACGCCGAGCGTGCCGAGCGTGTCGAGGTCCGGGCCGGCCGGCAGGTACAGGGCGTTGACCGCGGCCGGGCGCAGGGCGTCGACGAACGTGGCGAGCACGTCGGTCTCGCGGACGAGGATCGGGTACACGCAGTCGGCGCCGGCCGCGAGGTAGGCCTCGGCGCGGGCGATCCCCTCCTTGAGCACCGCGTGCTGGTCGCCGGCATGCAGGAACACGTCGACCCGCGCGTTGATCACCAGGTCCGGGGCGGCGACCCGCAGCGCGGCGATCCGGTTCGCCTGCCGGGCCGGGTCGGCGAGCCCGCCGGTGGCGTGGTCGGTGTCCTCCAGGTTGCAGCCGACCGCGCCCGCGTCGGCCAGCCGGGTGGCGAGCGCGGCCGGGGACAAGCCGTAGCCGGCCTCGACGTCGACGGTCACCGGTACGTCCACCGCGCCGGCGATGCGCGCCGCGGCGGCGAACATCTCCTCGGCCGGCGCGCCCTCGTGGTCGGGGTAGCCGAGGGACTCGGCGACCGCGGCGGAACCCGTTGCCACGACGGGGAAACCGGCCGCCTCGACCAGCCGCGCGGAGGCCGCGTCCCAGACGTTGGGCAGCAGCAGCGGCGTGCCGGGGACGTGCAGGGCGCGCAACCGGGCGGCGGTCACCGCGCGCGCCGCGGTAGTGGCGTGTGGCTCGGCACGCTCACCCGGTTCCAGCCGTTGATCGCCTGGATCTGCCACAGGAGCGCGCTGTACTGGTCGTCGGTGAACGCTGCGGTGGCCCGCTCGTACACGTCGTCGGGCACCCCCTGGGTCTCGGCGAGGCGCGTGACGGCCTCGGTCAGGTCGAGCGCGGCCCGCTCCTGCTCGGTGTAGAGGTCGGTCTCGCGCCACGCGGCGAGCACGTACAGCCGGCGCGGGTCCTCGCCGAGCTCGAGCGCGTCGGCGGAGTGCATGTCGAGGCAGTACGCGCAGCCGTTGAGCTGCGAGGCTCGCAGCTTCACCAGCTCCAGGAGCAGCGGGTCGACGCCCGCGCTCTCGGCGGCCTTCGCGACGGTCTCGGCGAACGCGCGGAAGGCGTCGGTGGCCGCCGGGGTCTGCTTGATCACCTGGACTCTTCGTGTCATGTCATCGACGCTAGTCCTCACCTGTCCACGGGTATGGTCCAGTTTCATGGCGGAATCGTGGTCCAGTTCCGTGGACGCGCACCTGGACTGGTCACCCGGCTCGGGGCGCACCGGGCTGGCCGCGGCGGTGCGCGCGGCGATCCGCGAGGGGCGGTGGCGGCCGGGCGCGGTGGTGCCCTCGACCCGCGCGCTCGCGCACGACCTGGGCGTTGCCCGAGGCACGGTCACCCGCGTGTACGCCGACCTGGCCGCCGAGGGATACCTGCACACCAGCCAGGGCGCGCCGACCAGGGTGGCCACCGCGGGCGCGTCGCCGCTGTCGGCGCCGCCCGGGTCGGCGGGCACGCCCGAGACGGCGCGCCGGTGGTCGTTCCTGCCGGGCCGGCCGGACCCGTCGATGTTCCCGCGCGACCAGTGGCTCGCCGCCACCAAGCGGGTGCTTTCCCATGCACCCAACCAGGTATTCGACTACGGCGAGTCGCACGGCTCGAGCGTGCTGCGCGCGACGCTGTCGGCCTACCTCGGGCGGTCCCGCGGCGTGCTGGCCGACCCCGCACGGATCGTCATCTGCTCCGGGTTCCACCACGCGATGAACGTGCTCGGCCGCGCGCTGGCCGGCCTGGGTATCACCGAGACGGCGTTCGAGAACCCTTCGCTGGACCGGTTCCGCGGCGTCTGCGAGGCGGCCGGCCAGCGGATCGTGGGCGTGCCGGTCGACGGCGCCGGCCTCGTCGTGTCCCAGTTGGACAGTCCGGCCGTGGTGGTGACGCCGGCGCACCAGTACCCGCTCGGCGTGACGATGGCGCCGGCCCGGCGCACCGCGCTGACCGGCTCGGGCGCGCTGGTCATCGAGGACGACTACGACGGCGAGTTCCGCTTCGACCGCCAGCAGGTCGGCGCACTCCAGGCGCTGGCACCCGAACGAGTGATCTACGCGGGCACGGCCAGTAAGAGCCTGGCCCCGTCGTTGCGGCTGGCGTGGCTGGTGCTGCCGAGGTTCCTCGTGGACCCGGTGATCGCCGCGCTGACCGCGACCGGCGCGATCGCGCCGCTGGTGCCGCAGCTGGTGCTGGCGGACCTGATCAGCTCCGGCGCGTACGACCGGCACGTGCGCCGGTGCCGGCTGGAGTACCGGTCGCGGCGCGACCGGCTGGTGGCCGCGCTGCCGCCGAGCCTGACGCCGGAAGGCATCTCGGCCGGCCTGCATCTGGTGCTGCGCGTGCCGGCCGCGGTCGAGGCGCGGTTGCCGGCCGCGGCCCGCCGGCACTCGGTGGCGGTGGAACGGCTGAGTCCCTTGTGGATGAGCCCGGTCGAGGAGCCGGGCGGCATCGTCGTCGGCTACGGGGCGACCGCGCGGAACGCGTTCACCCCGGCGCTGGCCGCGCTCGTCGCGATGTTGACCGAGCTGAGCCCCTAACTTCCGGGCCCGTCACCGCGAGTTACTAGATGGGCGCGCGGTCGCGCCCCCGGATCAGACAGGAGCTGACATGCGCTACCGCCCCATCGACGGCGAGCCCGACGACCTGCGCCTCGGCCGCTTCATCCCGGACGACTGGCAGCACGTCGACCGGTACCCGATCACCGCACTGGCCGCGGCCGACCGGCCGACCCGCACGCCGGTGGTGATCGGCATCAACTGGTACAGCGAGATGGACGACCCGCAGAAGGACGAGAAGAGCGGCGAGTTCTTCATCGCGCGGGGCGGGGCGAAGTCGCTGACCACGGTGCGGGGTGGGCACTGCGTGTGTCTGGAGCCGGGTGGCGAGCCGGACCAGCTGGACTGGCAGAAGTTCTACGACCAGGGCCAGGAAGGCGCGTGCGTCGGCTTCGGCTGGTCGCGGTGCATGACGATCCTCAACAGCGGGCAGGAGTACGCGGCGCGGTGGCTGTGGGACCGCGCGAAGGAGACCGACGAGTGGGACGAGACGAAGCCGGGTGACAACAACGGCACGTCCGTGCGCGCGGCGGCGGAGATCCTGGTGAAGTCCGGCCACGTCGACTGGCAGCCGGACTACACCGAGGACGACTACGTCAAGCGCGAGGCCTACAAGGCGGACGCCGCTGACGGCCTGAAGGTGTTCCGCTGGGCGACCTCGGTGGACGAGGTGCACCAGACGCTGGGCAACCCGCGCGCGGACGAGCTGAACGCCGTGCCGGTGCTCAACTCGTGGGGCACGACCTACCCGCACCGGGTCTGGCTCCCGGACGACGTCCTGGCGCGCCTGATGAAGGAGGAAGGCGAGATCGCCATCCCCACCGACCGGTAGCCGCGAACGCCGGCGGGCGCCACCCGACACTCGAGACGCGGCGAGTGCCGCAAGCGCTCGCCGGTGCCACGCCCCGCTCGCACGCGCCCTCGTGGAACGGAGCGCCACCCTCTCCGTCCCGTTCGACGATCGACCGCCGGACAGTCCCACTCGAGCGCGGCTTTTTTCGATCGCCGGCACCACGCCGCACTACGAGTGTTCGTGGAGATCAAGCTGCCACTCCGGCGGTCGACGACCGAGGTCGCCTGCTGGTCGAACGACGCCGGCGAGTAGCCGGCGTCCGCATCATCCGGCTCACCGCCAGGACCAGACGGCTCTCCATAACCTTCAGGTAGCGGTCGATGTCGCAGAGCTCGAAGCCGCGTGCACTCGCGCGCGACACGCACACACGCACACGCGCCCTCGTGGAACGGAGCCCCCGCCCTCTCCGGGGGCACCCCGATTGGGTCAATCGTATCGGTGCTGGCCGGGGAGCGGGCCGGCGTCGGGTGAGCTGTGGACAACCGCGCCGTTTGGGGACAACCCGGGCGGGATCCGTGCGAGGGGCCCGGGTCGGGGGCCGCGGGTAGGGTGCTGGCTCATGTCAGCAGCCGAGTCACGGGAGGCGCCCGAAGCGGTGGACGAGGCGCGTCGGCTCAAGCTGTATGCCTATCTGGACGCCCGGGAGCACCGGCGGACCTACCTGGCGATCATGCGGCTGTTCGCGTCGACGCTGCTCGCCGACCTGTCCGCGGGTGAGGTGTCCGCGGCCGTCGCCCGGGTGGAGCGGCGCGGCGAGGTCGCCGAGGGCGAGTCGCGCGTCGAGACGGTCATCGCGCGGCTCAAGCAGCTCGTGGAGTGGGGCAACCTCGTCCCCGGCCGCCGCGAGGTCGTCGCCTCCAGCATCGCCGAGTTCCAGCACGGCAGCGTCCGCTACCAGGTCAGCAAGCTCGGCATCCGCGTCCAGCGCTCGGTCGACGACCTGCTGCGCACCGCCGAGGGCGCCCGCGAGGTCTCCCGCGAGCTCCTCCCGGCCATCGCGAGCGGGCTCGACGAGCTCCTCGACCGGCTCGCCAAGGCCAGCCTCGAACACGGCCGCGACCCGGGCGCCAAGGCCGCCCAGCGCGCCACCGAGCGCCTCGCCGAACAGGTCACCACGCTCTTCCTCCAGCACGGCGAGCTCGCCGCCACCGTCCGCGACTTCTACGCCTACCTCGGCCAGGTCGTCACCCGCTACCACCTCATGGCCGACGAGATCTCCGGCTTCCGCAACCTGCTCGTCGAGTACATCCAGATGGTCGTCGAGGACGTGCTGCGCTACACCCCCGCCATCGCCGAAGTGCTGACGCGCCAGGAGTTCGGCGGCGCGATCCGCCAGCTCCTCGGCCTGCTGAGCCCCACCGGCTCGCTCGGCGCCGACGTCGAGCGCTCGCGCGGGCGCCGCCTCGACGACTGGACCGAGCTGACCGACTGGTTCGTCGACCGGCCCGGCCGCCCCAGCCAGGTCACCGCCCTGCGCGAGGCCACCGCCCGCGCGATCGGCACCCTGCTCGCCACCGTCAAGCGCGCCACGTCCGGCGGCGGGCCCGAGCCGGGCAGGCGCGCGGAGCTGCTGCGGCTCGCGACATGGTTCGACGAGGCCACCCCCGACCAGGCGCACACGCTCGCGGCCGCCGCCTTCGGGCTCTACTCCGCCCGCAACCTCCTGCCCGCCCCGGAGTACGACGGCGACGACGAGCGCACCCCGTGGGCCGACGGCCCGGTCCTCGACATCACCGTCAGCGTCCGCGGCCGGGGCGACCGCGGCGCCCGCGGCCGCACCTCCCGCATCCTCGACGACCCGCTCGGCCGCGAGCAGCTCCTCGCCGAGGCCCGCGACGCCGACGCCCGGCACGCCGGCTCGCTGGCCGAGCTGGCGTCGGCGACCGGACGGCTCGGCGAGGTCACGCTCTCCCCCGGCGCGCTCGGCACCCTGTGCGGCCTGCTCACCGACGCGATGGCCCAGCGCGAGCGCGCCACCGACCCCGGCGAGTCCGGCGACCCCGTCGGCGGCCTGACCCTCACGATCCGCCCGGAGAAGGGCCACACGCAGACCATCCGCACCACCGGCGGCGTGCTGGAGCTGCGGGACACGACGGTCGAGGTCACTTCGTGACCGCTGACGTCCTCGACCGGCTCGGCGAGATCGACCAGGCCGACGTCGTGCGCTGCGCCCGGGTGCTGCTGCGCCGCCCGCTGCTGCGCGCCGGCGGGCCCGAGGCCGAGCTCCTCCCCCTCGTCCACCGCCACCGCGCCACGCTGACCGAGCTCTTCGCCGGCGTGCTCGGCTACCGGCTCGTCGTGGAGCGCCGCTTCGCCCGGCTCTACAAGGCAGGCCCCGGCCACGACCCGACCCGCGGCGAGACCACGCTGAGCCCGCGCGGCTACGCCTACGTCGCCCTGTCGATGGCCGCGCTCACCACCGTCGGCCGCCAGACCCTGCTGTCCCGCCTGGTCACCGACATCCGCGCGGCCGCGACCCAGGCCGGCATCGAGGTCACCGACGACCTCGCCGACCTGCGCGCGATCGCGTCCGCGCTGCGCTACCTGGTCTCGCTCGGGGTGATCACCGAGACCGAGGGCACCGTCGTCGAGGACGAGGCCCTGCTCACCATCGACACCTCGCTCCTCGGCCAGCTCGTCACCGGCCCGATCGGCACCGCCGGATCCGCGACCGAGCTGGTCGCGCTCGCGCAACGGCCCGGCCCGCGCGGCATCGAGCACACGCTGCGCCGCCGGCTCGTCGAGCACCCGGTCACCCACTACGCCGACCTCACCGACGAGGAGGCCGCGTGGCTGCGCCGGCGCGCTCGCGTGGAGGCCCGGCTGCTGGAGCGCTGCTTCGGCCTGGCCGCCGAGTCGCGGCTGGAGGGCATCGCGGTCACCGACCCGGAGGACTACCTCACCGACATCGCCTTCCCCGGCCAGTCGACGGTCTCGCGCATCGCGCTGCTCGCCCTGCCCGAGCTCCTCGCCGCCCCGCCGCGCGCGGACGGCTGGGTGCCGGCCACGGCCGAGCGGGTCGCCGAGGTCTGCCAGGAGCTGGTCGACGCCTACCCTGCGGCGTGGTCCAAGCAGGTCGTGGCCAGCACGGCACGGCTGGCCGACGACGTGACGCACCTGCTGGCCGCGCTCGGCCTGGCCCGGCGGGAGGAAAGCGGCTGGCTGCTCAGCCCGGCCGCGCACCGCTGGCAGCCCGAGCCCGACGCCACACCACGCCAGCCCGAGGCCGTAGCCGAGGAGGAACCCGAGCCGCTGGTGCCCGGGTGGTCGTTGTTCGGTGAGATAGGCACCGACGTGAACGCTGAGGGGGAGCCTTCATGAGGTGGCGGTTGCACCGCGGCGGAGTCGTCAACGTCTGGCAGTACTCGGTCGAGGAGTTCGACCTGTCCGGCGGGCGCGCGATCTTCCAGGGCACCAACGGGTCCGGCAAGTCGCGCACGCTCGAGCTGCTGCTGCCGCTGTGCCTGGACGGCGACCTGCACCAGATCGGCTCCAAGGGCTACGACACGGTCAGCATGCGCCGGCTCATGCTCGACGACTACACCGGCGGCCCCAACCGCGTGGGCTACGCGTGGATCGAGCTGTGCCGCGAGACCGACGGCCGCGCCGAGTACCTGACCTCCGGCATCGGCATCAAGGCGTCCGCGACCTCCCAGCAGATCAACGACTCCTGGCGATTCGTCACCGACCGGCGCGTGGGGCACGACTTCGAGCTCGTCGCCGACGGCACCCCGCTGGGCGCCACCCAGCTGCGCGACCTCCTCGGCGCGGACTGCCTGCACGACGAGGAACCGTTCCGCGCCACCATCGCCGAGCTGGTCTACGGCATCCCGGCCGCCCGCTACGCCGACCTGCTCCATCTACAAAGGACACTGCGCAACCCCGACGTCGGGCTCAAGGTGCTGGAGGGCCAGCTCGAGCAGATCCTGTCCGACTCGCTGCCGCCGCTCGACCCGGCCGTCGTCGACCAGCTCGCCCAGTCCTTCGAGGACCTCGAGTCCATCCGGGACAACATCCGCGCGCTCGCGACGGCCGACACCGCGCTCGGCCGGTTCCTCACCGGCTACGCGGGCTACGCCTACGGCGCGCTGCGCACCGCGGGCCGCCGCAGCGCCGACGCCGCCAAGGAGCTGGGCACCGCACGCACGGAGATCACCCGGCTCACCACCCGGCTGCGCGACGAGGAGGCCGCGGCGGAGAAGGCCGAGGCCGAGGTCGCGACGCTGGAGGAGCGGGAGATCACGCTCGAGGGCCGCATCGACGACCTCAAGTCCAGCCCGCTCTACGACAGCGTGCGCGACCTCGCCGACCGCAAGCGGGTCGTGACCGCCGCCCGGCAGGCCGCGGTCAGCGCGCTGCGCCAGCTGCGCACCCAGCGCGACCACACCGAGCAGCTCGTCGACTCGGTGCTCGCCGAGCTCGTCCGCTTCGCCGACGACACCGCGCAGGCCACCGAGCTCGCCGCGACCATCCGCGACCGGATGCGCGAGGCCGGCCTCGACCCCGCGCTGTCGCCCGCCGTGCCCGAGGTGCCCGCGCTCGAGGCGACCGAGGTGCACGAGACCGCCCGCGCCACGCTCGACCCCGAGGCCGCGCCGGTCGAGCTGACCCGGCGGGTGCCGCCCGAGCTCGACCCGGACGCGCTGCACGAGGCGCTGCGCGTGGCGGCGGAGCAGGCGTCGCGGGGGGCGAGCGCGCTCGGCGAGCGGGCCGCGGTGACGCTGTCGCTCGCGGAACGTGCCCGCGAGCTGGAGGCCGAGCAGCACGACCTGGTCCGGCGCCAGCAGGAGGCCCGCGCGGCGCAGCTCGCCGCCACCGAGGCGGCCGGCCGGCGCAACGAGGCGGCCCAGCAGCTCGACGACATGGCCTACACCTGGCACGACCGGGTCACCAAGTGGGCGGCCGGCATCCCGGTCACCGAGTCCACAGGGGACACCAACAGCGACACCAACACCGAGATCCAGCCGCCCTCCCCCGCCGAGCTGGTGGCCGACCAGGACGCGGCGCGGCTGGCCACCGAGCGGGCGCACGCGTGGCTGCGCGGCCGCCTGCCGGCACTGCACGCCGAGGTCGGGCGCACCAAGCACCTCGTCGACGACCTGGACCACCGGCTCGCCGCCGCCACCGACGAGCTCACCGCGCTGCGGTCCGGTGTGGACACACACCCGGACCGGCCGGCGTTCGCCACCGCGGAGCGGGATCCCGCGGCCGGGGCGGCGTTCTACCGGCTCGTGGACTTCGCGTCCGATGTGGACGACGCGGCCCGCGCCGGCTGCGAGGCGGCGCTGGAGTCGTCGGGCCTGCTCACCGCGTGGGTCACCGCGGACGGCACGCTCGCCGGCGTGGCCACGCCCGATCTCACCGCCGCCGCGGACGGGCCGGTGCCCGACGGCGAGACGCTGGCCTCGGTGCTGGTGCCCGCGGTGCCGCCGGACTCCCCCGTGTCACCCGACGTCGTGGCGAAGCTGCTCGACCGGGTCGCGCTGGGCGACGGCCCTGGCCTGGGCATCTGGACCGACGGCCGCTGGCGGGCCGGCGTGCTGGCCGGTGCGATGGCCAAGCCGGCGGCGGAGTTCGTCGGCGCGGGCGCGCGGGAGTCGGCGCGGGAGCGCCGGATCGCCGAGCTGGTCGAGACCGTCGGCGGGCTCACCGGCGAGCGCGACCTGGCCGACGCGGCGCTCGCCACCGCGCGCGAGCAGGCCGCCGCATGGGAGCGGCACATCGACGGCCACCCCGACGACCGCGCGCTGCTGACCGCGCACGTCACGGTGCGCGGCGCCGCCGCGACCGCCGACGACGCGGCCGGCCGGGCCATCTCCGGCCGCGAGGCGCACACCGCGGCGGCCGACCGGCACCGCTCGCGCCAGGACGCGCTGATCGCCGACGCGCGGGCGGCCGGACTGGACGCCTCCGCCGACTCGCTGCAGCGGGCGCGGGCCTCGGCGCAGGACGCGCGGTCGGCGGCCGAGGCGCTCGTCTCGGCGCTCACCCGGCGCTGCGCGGGCGCGGTCGACACGCTGGCCAAGGCCGTGGCCCACCACGGGAAGGCGGCCGGTGAGCTGGCCGAGGTGTCGGCCGGCGCGGAGCGGGCGTGCCTGGACTTCGCGAACGAGTCGGCCGGGTACGCCGAGCGCGTGCGGTCGATCGGCGGGGCGGCCGAGCAGCTGGAGCGCGACCTCGCGTCGGCCGAGGAGGAGCGGACCGGCGTACGGCAGCGGCTGCCCGGCGCGCGCCAGCAGGCCACCGACGCGCGGGTCAAGGCCGGCAAGACGCAGACGCAGATCGACACCCGCGAGGGCCGGATCGACGAGCTGGCCGAGAAGGAGACCTTTGCGCGGCAACGGTTCTCGGCCGCGCTGGCCGCGGACGGCGTGTGGTCGGCCGCGGTCGACGCGCCCCTGCCCGAGGACCCGGCCGACGCGTACGAGGCGCTGACCGCCGTGTCGCGGGAGGCGGTCGGCGAGGACGCGGTGCTGTCCAGCCTGCAGGCGTTGCAGGCCGCGCTCGCGGGCAGCCACGACATCGTGGCGCAGCGGTCCGCGGACATCCTGACGGTCACCGTGACCGGCGCGCACGGGCCGCAGCCGGTGGCGGTCGCGGCCCGCGAGGTGGCCGGCCGCCTTGCCACGCAACGGGAGCTGCTGAGCGAGGAGTACCAGCAGATCTTCGACGCGTTCATGCTGCGCGACCTGGCCGACAAACTGGCCGCGCAGATCGCGGTCGCCGACGACCTGTGCCGGCGGATGAACGACACGCTGGACGTCGCCCGCTCCAGCCAGGGCGTGCACGTCCAGCTGGAGTGGCAGCCCGCACCGGACCTGGACGACGAGATGCGCCAGGCGATGTCGCTGATCCGCACCCCGTTCGCGAAGCGCGGCGCCGGTGAGGACGAGCGGCTGCGCAAGGCGCTCACCGACCGGATCACCACCGAGCGCGACGGCCACTCCGGCGACTACGCGGAGGTGCTGGGCCGGGCGCTGGACTACCGGTCCTGGTACCGGTTCACCGTGCGGGTGCGGGACAACGGCCCGGACGGGCAGCCGCGCACCCGCCGCATGCGCCAGCTCTCCTCCGGCGAGACGCGGCTGATCTCGTACGTGACGCTGTTCGCCGCCGCGTCGGCGTTCTACGACGCGGTGAGCGCCGGCGCGGAGCGCCCGCCGGTGCGGCTGGTGCTGCTGGACGAGGCGTTCGAGCGGCTGGACGAGCCGACGATCGCGCGGATGCTCGGGCTGCTGGTGGACCTGGACATGGACTGGATCATCACGTGGCCGAGCGGGTGGGGCCTGTCGGAGAAGATCCCGCGGATGCACATCTACGACGTCCTGCGCCCGAAGGGCGGCCGGGGCATCGCGTGTACCCACGCCATCTGGACGGGCAACGCCCTGACCGAACAGAACTAGGCGTACACCCCCGCCAGCGCCGCCACGGTCGCGGACATGCGGCGGCGCAACGGTTCCGGGCCCAGCACCTCCACCTCGGCGCCCAGCCGCAGCAGGTCCCGGCAGGCCTGCTCGTCGTCCTCGACCGGGATTGTGGCGTGGGTCCAGCCGTCCTCGCCGGGCACGCCCGTGGCGGCCACCGCGCGGGACACGGCCGCCTCCGCCAGGTCCGGCAGGCGCGCCAGCACCGCGGGCGCCAGGCGGATCGTGGCGTGCCCGACGTGGCGCCGCGCGTCAAAGGAGTCCACGTAGGACTGCCAGTGCGCGGCCAGGTCGAAGCCGGGCGGCCGGGCGAAGTCCTCGTCGAGGACGGTCAGCGAACCGATCTGGGACACCCGGTAGGTCCGCGGCCGCGGACCGGCCACCAGGTACCAGCGGCCCGCCTTGAGCACCAGGCCGTACGGGTCGAGCACGCGGGTGACCTCCTGCGGAGCCGCCCACCGCCGGTAGGCCACCCGGATCCGCCGCTCCCGCCACACCGCGTCCGCCGCCGCGGCCAGCGCCGGCGGCAGGTCGGGGTCGGTGTACCAGCCGGTGGCATCGAGGTGGAACCGCTCGCGGATCACCGAGGCCCGGTCGCGCAGCGCGGGCGGCAGCGACGCGGTCAGCTTCAGCCACGCCCCCGCGACCTCCGCGCCCAGCCCGAGGTCGCGCGCGGCGCCGGGCAGCGAGGTGAGGAACAGCGACTGCGCCTCCGGCGCGGTCAGCCCGGTCAGCCGCGTCCGGTACCCGTCGACGAGCCGGTACCCGCCCGCGTGCCCGGCCGACCCGTACAGCGGCACGCCGGCCGCGTGCAACGCCTCGACGTCGCGGTACACGGTCCGCACCGACACCTCGAGCTCGGCGGCGAGCTCCGCCGCGGTCAGCCGGCCGCGCGCCTGCAACAGCAGCAACAACGACACGATCCGGGCGGCGCGCACACCGGCCAACTTAGCTGACATCGGCTGTCAGGGAAGGCCGATACGTTGCGGCACATGAAGAACGACTTCGACTTCCTCGTCGGCACCTGGCAGGTGGCGAACCGCCGGCTCACCAAGCGGCTCGTCGGCAGCGACGACTGGGAGGAGTTCCCGGGCGAGTCGACGTGCGTCGAGGTGTGGGGCGGGGCCGCGAACTTCGACCAGATCGTGTTCCCCACCAAGGGATACCGCGGCCTGACCCTGCGCCTGCACGACGTGGCCCGCGACGAGTGGTCGCTGTACTGGGCGAGCTCCCGCGACGGCCTGCTGGGCCTGCCCCCGGTGGTCGGCCGCTTCGGCCCGGACGGCACGGGCGCCTTTCACGCCGACGAGGAGTTCGAGGGCCGGCCGGTCCGCGTGCGTTACCTGTGGGACAACATCACCGCGACCACGGCCCGCTGGGCGCAGGCGTTCTCCCCCGACGGCGGGGACACCTGGGAGACGAACTGGGTCATGGACCTCACCCGCACCGCCTAGCGCTCCGGGCCCAGCACCGGCTTGAGGTCGACGATCGGGGTGCCGTCCAGCGCCTCGAGGTCGGCCACCCGCACGCGCAGGCCGTCGACCTCGACGATCCGGACCCGGTGCAGGCCGATCGGGTTCGGGCGGTCCGGCGAGCGGGTGGAGAACACGCCCGTCGGCGGGCGGGTGCGGTCGTTGCGCGGGTGGGTGACGAGCACGTCGCGGTCGGCGCGGTCGAGCCAGGTCAGCAGCAGCATCTCCGTGCCGGGCTCGAGATCGCGCAGGCCGTCGGCCACCCCGGCCTCGAAGACCAGCCAGGCCTCCGGCGCGCCCTCGTCACCCTGCCGGGGCGCGGCGTCCCGGTCCACCAGCGACGACGAGACCCGGCCGATGGCGCGTAGCTGCATGTCGAGCACGGTAGCCCGGCCGGGCCGCCGTGCTCGACGGCGTACGGCTCAGCCGCGGGCCGCGGCCTCCTGGCGCTCCGCGTTCTCGCGCGGGTCGTGCACGGTGGCGACCGAGTCCGGCGTGTAGTCCGTGTGGTGCTCGATCGTGTAGAAGCGGACCTCGTGCCCGTCCGGGTCGTGCAGCATCGGCAGGATCCAGCCGGCGCTGGCCTGGTGGACGCCCGCGTGCTCCTCACCCAGCGCGGTCAGCCGCTCGGCGAGTGCCTCGATCGTGGCCTGGTCCGGCACGCCGATGGCGAAGTAGTCGAACCCGGCGGCCGCGGCGGCCCGCGCCGGGTCCAGCCGCAGCGCGAGGTACGGGCCGCCGTTCAGGTGGGAGAGCCCGACGCCCATCAGCGTGCCCTGCTCGACGAACTCGATCTGGAGCGCGTAGCCGAGCCGGCTCTCGTACCAGGCGCGGGAGCGTTCGAGGTCGGACACGGGCAGCTTGAGGTGGTGGACTCCGGCCAGTCGTGGAGCTTCGGTCATGACGACCTCCTAGTGGATGCACCCCGACTGCAACATTGCAGTTATACTGCATCGTATGGACGGCAGTGTCAAACCCGATTTACGAGCGGCCCGCGTGGCCGACACCGAGGAGCGCATCGTGCGCGCCGCGACCGAGCTGTTCGTGGCGGGCGGCTACGCGGCCACGACGCTCGCCGCGGTCGCCGAGGCGGCCGGCGTCGGCGCGCGCACCGTGTACGTGCGGTTCGGCACGAAGGCCGCGCTGCTGAAACGGGTGGTGGACGTGGCCATCGTCGGCGACACCGAACTGGTCGACCTGGCCGGCCGGGACTGGTACGCGGTGACGCTGACCGCGCCGACCGCCGGCGAACGCGTCGCGGCGGCCGCCGCGGTGAACCGGGACATCATGGCCCGCGCGGGCGGCGTGCTCGCGGTCGCGCAGCAGGCGGAGCCGTCCGAGCCGCTCATCGCCGCGGCGTCCCAGGCGGGCCGGGAGGCCACGCTCGGGAACATCCGCACCTTCTGGTCCACAATGGACAAAGACGGCCTGCTGCCCGCCGGCGCGGACGTCGAGTGGCTGGCCCGCACCACCGCGACGCTGAGCGCCGCCGACACCTTCCTGCTGTGCACCCGCATGCACGGCTACACCCTGACCGAGTACGGCGAGTGGCTGGAAACGACCCTGCGCCGCCTGATCCCCGCCTCCGTGCCGGCGTGACACGGCTCCGCGACGCGGCCGCCGCGCTCGTGGTCAAGCCCGCATGACCGTGGCGATCGGGATGCGTGCCGCCCGCACGGCCGGGATCAGGCCGCCCAGCACGCCGGCGACGAGGCCGGCGATCACGCCCGCGACGCCTGCCTGCCACGGGAAGGCGACGTCGGCGAGGAACGGTTCCTCCGACGCGAACAGCCACGACGCGCCCTGCAGCCCGACGACGCCGGCACCGATCGCGAGCAGCGCGGTCAGCAGGCCGGTCAGCAACGTCTCCGCCAGCACGATGCCGGCGAGCAGCAGGCGCGGCGTGCCCACCGCCCGGCGCAGCGCGAACTCCTCGACGCGCTCGCCGACCGTCGCGAGGCCGACGTTGAGGATCCCGGCGACGCCGATCAGCAGCACCAGCGCCGCCATGCCCAGGAAGATCCAGCGCATCAGCGAGAGCTGGTCGGCCATCTGCTCCAGCGAGTCGACCGGCTGCACGGCCAGCTCGTCGAGGTTCGCGCCCGCCGCGGCGAGGCGGCTGCGCAGGATCTGCTCGAGGTCGGTCGCGGCCGGCGCCATCATCAGCTGCACGCCGCCGAAGTTCGGGTCGGACAGCGCCGCCCACCGGCATCCAGTTCAGCAGCTCGTCGGTGCGCACGTAGGCCGCGGGGCCCCAGCCGCCGTCGTCGACGACACCGACGATCCGTGGCGTCAGGTTCGCGACCGCGCCGTCCACCCGCATCTCCGCGGGCACCGGGTAGCGCCGGAACGCCTCCGCCGCCTTGGTGTTGACCACGATCCGCGGCGCGAGCGACGGCGCGGACTCGAAGTCCAGCCACTCCCCCGACTTCTGGCGGAACGGCCGGAACTGCCGGACGTCGCCGGAGAGCCCCTGCAGGGTCAGCTCGACCGCCTGCCCGCGCGGCGCGTCGCCGTTCGGGTCGTCGACCGGCATGCACGCCCCGGACGCGTCGCAGCTCATCGCGGGCCCCGCGGAGTAGGCGCCACTGGCGTCGTCGATCGGGCCGCCGCCCTCGTTGACCGGCTTGACGTCCGGCTCGCCGATGATCGCGCGGCTGGTGGTCATCGCGACCGCGTCCGGCCGGCCGCGCACGGTGTCGATCGCCACCGGCGCCGAGTCGGCGTCCGAGGGCAGGTACACCTGCAGCGTGCCGTCCTTGCCGGCCGTCATCTCGAGGTCCGACAGCAGGGCCCGCTGCGCGATCACCGACCCCGCCTGCACGGTGACGACCGCGAGCACGCCGAGGAACAGGCTGACCATGGACAGGAACGTGCGCAGCTTGCGGGCCCGGATGCCCTGCCCGCCGATGATCAGCGACGAGCGCAGCCGCCCGGAGAACCCGATCACGCGCGCACCCCCGCGGGTGCGAGCACGCCGTCGGCCAGGTGCAGGACGCGGCCCATCTTCGCCGCGTGGTCGTGGTCGTGGGTGACCAGGACGAGCCCGCAGCCCTGGTCGGTCGCCGCGCGCAGCGCCTCGACGACGAGGTTGCCGGTCTCGGTGTCCAGCGCGCCGGTCGGCTCGTCGGCCAGCAGGATCCGCGGCTCGCGCACGAGCGCGCGGGCGATCGCCACCCGCTGCTGCTCGCCGCCGGACAGCCGCGGCGGCTTGTGCTTGGCCAGGTGGGCGATGCCGACCTGGTCCAGCGCCGCCATCGCCCGCGCCCGGCGCTTGCGCCGGGGCAGCCAGCCCTGGCCGTTGACCAGGGCCATCGACACGTTCTGCACCGCGGTGAGGTGCTTGAGCAGGAAGAACCGCTGGAACACGAAGCCGAACTCCGCGCTGCGCAACGCGGCCGCCCGGCGCTCGGGCAGCCGGGTGATGTCCTGGTCCCCCAACAGGTACTGGCCGCCGTCGGCGCGGTCGAACAGCCCGATCAGGCTCAGCAGCGTGCTCTTGCCCGACCCGGACCGGCCGAGCACCGCGACGCTCTCGCCGGCCTGCAGCGTCAGGTCGACGCCGGACAGGATCGTCCTGGCCTGCTCCTGGCCCTTGAGGGTCTTCGTGATCCCGGTGAGCTGGATCAGCGGCGTCATTTCGACCCCGCGGGGGCCGACGGGTCGCCCTGCGCGGGTGGGGCGGGCGGCAGGTCCGGGCCCGGCACGGACAGCGTCTCGGTGCCCGTCAGGCCGGACTTCACCTCGATGACCTTGCCGTCAGTCAGCCCGAGGACGACGTCGACCACGCGCCGCCCGCCGCCGGACTCGACGACCTCGACCTTGCCGCGGCCCTGGCTGCCCGCGACCGCCTCGACCGGCACGACGAGCGCGTTCTTCGCGTGCGCGGTGGTGACCTCGAGCGTGGCGCTCGCGCCGTTGATCAGGCGGGTGCGCGGCGGGGCCGTGCAGACCAGGCGCAGGCCGGTCGGCTCGGAGCCGCTCGCGCCACCCTCGTCGGCCGGCGGCTCGGGCTCGGCCGGGGGCGGCGGCGCCACCTCGCCCGACGCGGGCGGCGCGGCGGCCGGCGGTGCGGCGGGCGGCGGCGGTTCGGGGACCGTGCCGGCGGGCAGCGCGGCGATCGTGCCGAGCGCCCGGCACGGGAACGGGCCGGGCCCGTCGTCGATCTGCGCCTGGACCGCGGTGAGGTTGTCGGAGATCTGGTAGGCCTGCTTGCCGTCGATCTCCGCCACGATGCCGTACCCGGCGAGCTTGGCCGACACGACCGGCATGCCGGCGGTGACCGTGGCCCGGTCGTCGACGAGCCGGCCGGCGAACGTGGCACCCGCGGGTACCTCGAACCAGTGCGGCACGCCGTCCTTCCACACCGAGCCCACCCTGGTCGGCTTGGTCGGCGTGTGGTCGGGCGCCTTGACCGTCAGGTAGCGGACCTGGCCCGCCACCGGCGCCACGATCCCGAACACCGGGTTCATCGTGACCTTGCCCGACAGGCTCACCGTGTTGGTGAGGTCCTGGCGGCTGGGGGTCGCCGTGGTCATCGCCGTGCCGCGCGGCGCCAGCTCCGGGTTCTCCTCCTCCGGGGCGGGCGAGCCGCACGAGCTCACCACGGCGCCGGCTAAGACCACCACACCGACGATCGTCAGGACACGCGTCAACACCCCAGGCCTCCATCTGGTCAGCCCCCCACTCGACCGTCTAGACGCCGTTGCGACGACAAACGTTGCCCAGCGGGATGGAGAAACCGATCAAGAAGACATAGGCCCAGGTCAGTCAGGTGCCGAGGAGATCATGGGCGTTCGCCGCGACGACCACGGCTCCCGCGAGCAACATCATCCACACCCGGACCACGTAGAGTCGCGCGGCCGGGTCGCGCGGCGCCTCGTCGGCGGACGCCGCCCGCTCGCGGTCGTGCTGGCGGTTCATCTGCCGAACCATGATCGGATAAATGGTCACCCAGACCACGAAGATCGCGAATCCGGCGATCAACAGGCCGTCGGTGAAAACTCCGCGGTTCTGGCCGAGAAATATGCTGAACACCAACGACGTGCCGATCGCCGCGCCCAGCAGGAGGGGCGAGATTGCGTCGAGGCCGCGTTCCCGCACGAGCACCACCACGAAAAGCGGGATACCGACCACGAACGACCCGAAGACCGGGTCGGCGACGAGCAGAACCGTTGCGAGCAGCGCGGTCGAGACCCAGAACAGGCCGTAGACCAGCAGCCGCGGCCACGAGTCGTCGAACTGGACGGGAAGGATCGCGGACCGAATTCTTCGAACGAGCACGGTCATGGGTGATGCCACCCCCAGAGGGCGGGTTTTCCGCCGGAACCGAGAATTCCCGCGGGCCCCGCACGATGAATTGACGTCACGCAGAGTACGGACTTACCACTACCCAGCGCCACGTTGAATACTTGACTCTTCAAGGAAATGAAACTCGCCGGTTATTCACGAACTCATTGGGCAACGGGACGAGAGTCGGTCGGGGTGACCCTGGGTGTGCTGTTAGCGTCCGACCGCCGGTTGCGCAAGGCTGCCCGGCCAACTTCCCACGGGACGTTCCGGCATGTGGACCGGGTTGGCTATCGCCCGGTCCGATCCGCAGGATGCAATGAGATCCGACCGACCGAATGGATGGCGAGATGCGACAACTGGTCTTGCTCGCTCTGGTGGGCTTAGGGGCCCAACTCGTCGACGGCAGCCTGGGCATGGCCTACGGCGTGACGTCAACCACCCTGCTTCTGGCGATCGGCACCAACCCCGCGGCCGCGTCCGCGACGGTGCACCTGGCCGAGATCGGCACGACCCTGGCCTCGGGCCTGTCCCACTGGCGGTTCGGCAACGTCGACTGGAAGGTGGTCGCGAAGATCGGCATCCCCGGCGCGGTCGGGGCCTTCGCGGGAGCCACGTTCCTCTCCAGCCTCTCCACCGACACCGCCGAACCCGTGATGTCGCTGCTGCTGCTGACGCTCGGCGTCTACATCCTGGTCCGGTTCACCACGTTCGGCCTGCCGCGGCACAACCTCGGCAAGCCGCTGCGCAAGCGCTTCCTCGGCCCGCTCGGCCTGGTCGCCGGCTTCGTCGACGCGACCGGTGGCGGCGGCTGGGGCCCGGTCGGCACGCCCGCGATCCTCGCGAGCGGCCGGCTGGAGCCGCGCAAGACCATCGGCTCCATCGACACCAGCGAGTTCCTCGTCGCCATCGCCGCGAGCCTCGGGTTCCTGTTCGGCATCGGCTCGCAGGGCATCAACTACTCCTGGGTGCTCGCCCTGCTGGTCGGCGGCGTGATCGCCGCCCCGGTGGCCGCCTGGCTCGTCCGCATCATCCCGCCGCGCGTGCTCGGCTCGGCGGTCGGCGGCATCATCATCCTGACCAACGTCCGCACGCTGCTGAAGAGCGACTGGGTCGACGCGAGCGACAGCGTCCGCTGGCCGGTCTACGCGGTCATCTACGTGGTCTGGGCGGCGGCGCTGGCCTACTCGATCCGCCAGTACCGCGCGAACCGCGACGAGGAGGAGAAGCTCGTCGCCGAGACCGCGTCGGACGACAAGACCGGCGAGAGCGAGAACGCCACCTCCTGAGGCTTTCACCACAACGACGCGGCCGTCCGGGCTTCCCGGGCGGCCGCGTCGTCGTCTTGGCACCATCGACACGTGTACGCCGTACACATCTGAGTGTACGTTGTACACATGAGCACGAAGGAGCGGCTGGCGACGGCGGCACGGGCGATCCTGCTCGCCGAGGGAGCCGACGCGGTGAACATGCGGCGGGTGGCCAAGGACGCCGGCGTCTCGACGATGGCGACCTACCGGCACTTCCCGAACCGCGAGACGCTGCTGCGCGAGGTCGCCGACGCCTGCTCGGCCGAGCTGGGCAAGGACTGGGGGCGCCGCGCCGACATCGCCGACCCGCGCGAGCGGATCTTCGCGCTGTTGGGCGACTTCCTCGACTTCGCGCTCGGGTCGCCGCACCTCTACACGTTCCTGATGACCGACCGGCAGCAGGACGCGCGGCGGTTCCCCGACGACTTCCGCGACGGCGCCTCGCCCGCGTTCGGCGAGGTCGTGGTCGCGGTGCGGGACGCGATGGACGCCGGCCACCTGCGCGCGGACGACCCGCTCGAGGTGACGCTCACGTTCACCGCGCAGACCCAGGGCCTCGTCCTGCTCTACCTCGCCGGCCGGATCGGCCTGCCGGAGTCGGAGTTCCGCGAGCTCTGCGCTCGCTGTCTGGGGAGGATTCTCGATGGGATTAAGACTGGGATCACGACTGGGATCACGACTGGGATCACGACGTGAACTGACGATCGCCGCCGTGGCGGCGTTGTGCTCGGCCGTGCTGTTCGGCTTCGGCAACGGGTTCCACCCCGTGCCCGGCCTGGTGTTCCTGGCACCGCTGCCGGTGCTGCTCGCGGCGCCGCGGGTGCGCGGCCCGCTCGCGTTCG
The DNA here is from genome assembly GCA_963841395.1 of uncultured Actinomycetota bacterium. GTDB lineage: Bacteria > Actinomycetota > Actinomycetes > Mycobacteriales > Pseudonocardiaceae > Actinophytocola. The sequence goes on along the minus strand of CAWJCX010000048.1, from coordinate 380,770 downwards.
GCGCCGGGTTCGCCGGCTACCTGATCGGCTCGGCCGGGACCTGGGCGTACTACTTCCACTCGATCGACATACCGCTGCCCGCCGCGCTGTCGATCATCGTCGGCTGTTCGGCACTGCTCGGGCTCGGCGCCCTGCTGCTGCGTGCGTTGACCGCGCGCGGCCGGGTGCTGCTCGCCGCGGCGGCGCCGGGCGCGGTGTGGTGCGCGGTGCTGTACCTGGTGTCGTTCGCGAGCCCGGTCGGCCTGCAGTACCAGCTCGCCATCTCGGCCAGCGACCTGCCGGTGGTCACCCAGACCGCGGCGCTGACCGGCGGCTTCGGGGTGGAGTTCCTGGTGCTGTTCGTGCCGTCGGCGATCGCCGCGGTCACCGCGCCCGGGGTGCGCCGGCTGCCCGCCGCGGCCGTGGCGGCCGTCCTGGTCGTGGCCGCGCTCGGCTTCGGCGTGGTGCGGCTCGCCACGAACGACCCCGGCCGCGAGCGGCGCGTCGCGACGGTGGCCGACAACGTGCCGCACTGGGCGCTCGACGTGACCGGGCCGGACGGCCGCGCGCTGATCGAGTCCTATGTGGACCGTATCGGCACGCTGTCCGATGTGGACATGGTGGTACTGCCGGAGGGGAACTTCGACGCGGACGAGAAGAGCCTGCCCGACCTGGTGGCGCCGCTGGCGGACGCGGCGCGACGCGGCGGCGCCGACATCGTGGCCGGGGTCATCCTGCACACGGGTGGGAAGCGGTACAACGTCTCGCTCGCGATCCCCGCGAACGGCGGGAAGCCCGTGGCGTACCGCAAGTGGCACATCGGCCAGGGTTCGCCGCTCACCGCCGGCCACGAGCTCGCCTTCGTCGGCCCCGGCACCGGCCTGCTGAACTGCCTCGACGTGAACTTCGCCGACCCGTCCCGCGACTACGCGCGCGCCGGCGCCCGGCTCGTCGCGATCCCGGCGGCCGACGGCGACCTCAACGGCTGGCAGCACAGCCGTCAGGGGCTGCTGCGCGGGGTCGAGTACGGCTTCGCGGTGGCCTGGTCCGCGCAGCTCGGCACCTCGCTGCTCGCCGACGGGCTGGGCCGCCCACTGGCCCAGGCGGCGACCACCGACGGTCCCGGCCTGACGGTCGCCGTGGCGAGCGTGCCCGACGGGCCGGGCGCCACCCCGTACAGCCGGCTCGGCGACTGGTTCGCGTGGCTCTGCGTGCTCGTCACGCTGGGTGCTTGCGTGCTGGCCCGCGGACGAGTGGCCAAGCCCACCCCACCGGATGAGTCGATGTTGGTCACGACACGGTAAACTCGCAGGTCGGCCGGACGCTCGGGGGCGCTCGGCCGCGCTGCGAACCGCGAACGGCGCAGCTCCCACGACATGGAGAACGAGTTGCGCCTGCTCTCCCTCGGTGACGCTCGATGACCGCCGTGCTCGAACGGACCGCGGTCGCCCGCTTCACCACCGGCTCCGCCACGCCACCACGCACCCTCGTCGACGTCCTCGCCGAGACCGCCGCGCGCCACCCGCTGGCCCCGGCGCTCGACGACGGCGCGGTCACCCTCACCTACGCCGAGCTGCGCGAACAGGTCGACGAGCTGCGCCAGAAGCTCGCCGCGGACGGCGTCGGCACCGGCGACCGGGTCGGCGTGCGGGTCCCGTCCGGCACCGCCGACCTGTACGTGTCGATCCTCGGCGTCCTCGCGGCCGGGGCGGCCTACGTGCCGGTCGACGCCGACGACCCGGACGAGCGCGCCGAGCTGGTGTTCGGCGAGGCCGGCGTGTGCGCGGTGCTCGGCGCGGGCCGCGAGGTCGCCATGCGCGGGGTCGCCGGCGGCCTGCCGGGCACCCCCGAGCTCGACGACGACGCGTGGATCATCTTCACCTCCGGCTCGACCGGCGCCCCGAAGGGCGTGGCGGTCACGCACCGGGCCGCGGCCGCGTTCGTGGACGCCGAGGCCCGGCTGTTCCTGGCCGACCACCCGATCGGGCCGGACGACCGCGTGCTCGCCGGCCTGTCCGTCGCGTTCGACGCGTCCTGCGAGGAGATGTGGCTCGCGTGGCGGTACGGCGCGTGCCTGGTCCCGGCGCCGCGCTGGCTGGTGCGCACCGGGATGGACCTCGGGCCGTGGCTGGTCGAGCAGGAGATCACGATCGTCTCGACGGTGCCGACGCTGGTCCAGCTGTGGCCGGCCGAGGCGCTCGACGACGTCCGGCTGCTGATCCTCGGCGGCGAGGCGTGCCCGCCGGAGCTGGCCGCGCGGCTCGCGCAGGACGGTCGCGAGGTGTGGAACACCTACGGTCCCACCGAGGCGACGGTCGTGGCCTGTGCGGCGCGGCTGACCGGCGCGGGTCCCGTGCGGATCGGGCTGCCGCTGGACGGCTGGGACCTCGCGGTAGTGGACGCGGCCGGCGAGCCGGTGGCCATGGGCGAATCCGGCGAGCTGGTGATCGGCGGCGTGGGCCTGGCCCGCTACCTCGACCCGGTCAAGGACGCGGCGAAGTACGCGCCCGCGCTGGACTGGCCGCGCGCCTACCGCAGCGGGGATCTCGTGCGTGCCGAGCCCGAGGGGCTGGTGTTCCTCGGGCGGGCCGACGAGCAGGTCAAGGTCGGCGGCCGGCGCATCGAGCTGGGCGAGATCGACGCGGCCCTGCTGGCGCTGCCGGGCGTGACCGGGGCAGCCGCCGCGGTGCGGACCACGGCCGCCGGCACGCAGCTGCTGGTCGGGTACGTGGTGGGCGACATCGACGCCGCGGCCGCCCGCGACCGGCTCGCCGAGTCGCTGCCGGCCGCACTGGTCCCCCTCCTCGCCGCGGTCGACACGCTGCCGACCCGCACGTCCGGCAAGGTCGACCGGAACGCGCTGCCCTGGCCGCTGCCCTCGGTCACCGAAGCCGACCGGATCGAGCTGCACGGCACCCAGAAGTGGCTCGGCGACCAGTGGACCGAGATCCTCGGCAGCGCGCCCGCCGGACCGTCCGCCGACTTCTTCGCCAGCGGTGGCGGCAGCCTCGCCGCCGCCCGGCTGGTGTCGCTGGTGCGCCGCGAGTACCCGACGGTCTCCGTCGGCGACGTCTACCACCACGCCACCCTCGCCGCGCTGGCCGCGCGGCTGGACGCGCTCGCCGGCACGCACCGCCCGGCCCACGTCGTCACGCCGGTCCCGCGCCGCACCGGCCTGCTGCAGACCGCGCTGCTGGTCCCCCTGTTCACGCTCGTCGGACTGCGCTGGAGCGTCGCGCTCGCCGCGGTCGGCAACCTGCTGGGGGTGCCGTGGGCGCCCCCGGTGTCCTGGTGGCTCGTCGGCGCGGGCTGGCTCGTGCTGTACAGCCCGCCCGGCCGCCTCGCGATCGCCGCGGGTGGCGCCCGGCTGCTGCTGCGCGGCGTCCGCCCCGGCGAGCATCCGCGCGGCGGCTCCGTCCACATGCGACTGTGGCTGGCCGAGCAGCTCGCCGAGCGCAGCGGCGCGAGCGACCTGACCGGCTCGTGGGTCGTGCACTACGCGCGGGCGCTCGGCGCGCGGGTCGCCCCGGGCGTGGACCTGCACTCACTGCCGCCGGTCACCGGCATGCTCAAGCTCGGCAAGGGCGCGGCCATCGAGCCCGAGGTCGACCTGTCCGGCTGGTGGGTCGACGGCGACGTCGTGCACCTCGGCCGGATCCGGGTCGGCGCGGGCGCGGTGGTCGGCGCGCGCAGCACGCTGTTCCCCGGCGCGCGGGTCGGCAAGCGGGCCGAGATCGCACCCGGGTCCGGCGTGCGCGGCTCGGTACCCACCGGCCAGCGCTGGTCCGGCGTGCCGGCCGCCAGGCAGGGCAAGGCATCCCGGACCTGGCCCGGCCGGCGCCCGCCCCGCCCCCGCCGCTGGTCGTTCGCCTACGACGTGACCGCCGTGCTGCTCGGCCTGCTGCCGGCGATCTCCGCGCTGCCGGCGCTCTACCTGGTGAGCCTGTTCGTCGGCGGCGCGCCCACGCTCGGCGCGGCGCTGGGCGGCGCGCTGCTCGCGGTCCCGCTCGCCACGCTCGCCTGGCTCGGCACGCACGCGCTGCTGATCCTCGTCGCCGTCCGGCTGCTCGGCCTCGGCCTGCGCGAAGGCCACCACCCGGTGCGCGGGCGCGTCGCGTGGCAGGCGTGGGCCGCGCTGCGGTTGATGGACTCCGCCCGCGCGTGGCTGTTCCCGTTGTACGCCAGCCTGCTGACGCCGGTGTGGCTGCGCGCGCTCGGCATGAAGGTCGGCCGCGGCGTGGAGGCCTCGACGGTCGTCGCGCTGCCCGCGATGACGACGGTCGGCGACGGCGCGTTCCTCGCCGACGACACGATGGTCGCCTCCTACGAGCTGGGCGGCGGCTGGCTGCGGCTGGCGCACGCGCGGGTCGGCAAGCGCGCGTTCCTCGGCAACTCCGGCATGACGGCCGCCGGGCGGGCGGTGCCCAAGCGCGGGCTCGTCGGCGTGCTGTCCTCGACCCCGAAGCGGGCCAAGAGCGGCAGCTCGTACCTGGGCATGCCGCCGATGAAGCTGCCCCGCGCGGCCGAGGCCGGCGACCAGAGCCGCACGTTCGCGCCGCCGCGCCGGCTGGTCGTGGCGCGCGGGCTGGTGGAGCTGTGCCGGGTGGTGCCGGTGATGTGCTCGGTGGCCCTGGCCGTGCTGGTGCTGGCCGCGTTCTCCGCACTCGGCTTCTGGCTGGGCGCGCTGCTCGGCGGCGTGCTGCTGCTGGGCGGCGGGCTCGCGGCGAGCGTGCTCGCGGCGGCCGCGAAGTGGGCGCTGGTCGGCCGGTTCCGGGCGCGGGAGTACCCGCTGTGGAGCGGGTTCGTGTGGCGCAACGAGCTGGCGGACACGTTCGTCGAGGTCCTCGCGGTGCCGTGGCTGGTCGGCGGTGTCGGCGGGACGCCCGCGATGTCGCTGTGGCTGCGGGCGCTCGGCGCGAAGGTCGGGCGTGGCGTGTGGTGCGAGTCGTACTGGCTGCCGGAGGCGGACCTGGTGTCGCTGGGCGACGGCGCGACGGTGAACCGGGGCTGCGTCGTGCAGACCCACCTGTTCCATGATCGGATCTTGCGTATGGACCAGGTGACGCTGGCGGCCGGGGCGAGCCTCGGGCCGCACGGGATCGTCCTGCCCGGCACCACGATCGGCGCGCACGCGAGCATCGGGCCCGCGTCGCTGGTGATGCGTGGCGAGAAGGTGCCGGACGGGACGCGCTGGCTCGGCAACCCGGTCACGGCCTGGCAGTAGCCCGGGGTATCACGATGCCGATCCGGGACGCCGACCTGCTGGGGCACGGCAACCCCGGCTACCGCGTGTGGCGCTACGACCTCGAGCTGGCCTACAAGCCGTCGACGGGCCGGCTGTCGGGGACGGCGACGGTGTCCGCGGTGGCGCGGGGAGGCGCTGCCCGCGTTCGCGCTCGACCTCGGGCCGTTCACCGTCGACCGGCTGACCGTCGACGACACGCCCGCGAAGTGGACGCACCGCGGCGGCAAGCTGCGGGTGCGTGTCGGCCGGACGATCCCGCGCGGGTCGCTGTTCACCGTGCGGGTGCGGTACGCGGGGCGCCCGGCGCCGGTGCGCACGCGGCACTGGGGCGAGGTCGGCTGGGACGAGCTGGCCGACGGCGCGATCGTGGCGAGCCAGCCGGTCGGTGCGCCGTCGTGGTTCCCGTGCAACGACCGGGTGGCGGACAAGGCGGCGTTCCGCATCGTGCTGACCGTGCCGAGCGACTACACGGTGCTGGCCGCCGGCGTGCTGGCGTCGCGGACGTCGTCGGGCAGCACGACGCGGTGGGAGTTCGTCCAGGACGCGCCGACCGCCCCCTACCTCGCGACTGTCCAAATCGGACGGTACGAGTCGGTCCGGCTCGCGGAGGGCCAGCACGCGGCCGTGCCCCGGGCCCGGTTACGTGCCTTCCGGCACGACTTCGCGCGGCAGCCGGAGATGATGGCCCTGTTCACCGACCTGTTCGGGCCGTACCCGTTCGAGGACTACGGCGTCGTGGTGACCGACGACGAGCTCGAGGTGCCGGTGGAGGCGCAGGGCCTGTCGATCTTCGGCGCGAACCACGTGGACGGCAGGCGTTCCTTCGAGCGGCTGGTCGCCCACGAGCTGGCGCACCAGTGGTTCGGCAACAGTGTGGGACTGGCGGACTGGCGGCACATCTGGCTCAACGAGGGCTTCGCCGCGTACGCGGAGTGGCTGTGGTCGGAGCGCTCCGGCGGCCGGCCGGCGTCGGCGCTCGCGGCGTCGTCCCGCGCGCACCTGGCCGGCGAGCCGCAGGACCTGGTGATCGGCGACCCGCCGGCACGGGACATGTTCGACGACCGGGTGTACCAGCGCGGCGCGCTGACGCTGCACGCGCTGCGCGAGCGGGTCGGGGACCGGGCGTTCTTCGCGACCGTGCGCGAGTGGACCCAGACCTACCACCACGCGATCGCGACGACGGACGACTTCGTCGCGATCGCCCAGCGCCACACCGAAACCGACCTCGCGCCGCTGTTCACGGCCTGGCTGTTCAGCCCGGCCCTCCCCCCGTCCGACTGACCTCGGCCGCGACCGACTGGCGGGCGGACACCGCGTCGGGAGCGTCGAGGGCGAGGAGGGCCAGGCGCTCGCAGTCGGCCAGCGTGTGGGCCGCCAGGGAGGCGCGCACCGCCGGCAGCACCGAGCCGGACATCGACAGCGTCGTCACGCCCAAGCCGGTGAACACCAGTGCCAGCAACGGATCCCCGGCCGACTCGCCGCACACGCCGACCGGCTTGCCCACGTCGCGGCCGGCGCTCGCCACCCCGGCGACGAGCTCCAGCACGGCCGGCTGCCACGGGTCCAGCAGGTCCGCGAGATCGCCGTTCATCCGGTCCGACGCCATCGTGTACTGGCTCAGGTCGTTGGTGCCGATGCTGACGAAGTCGACGACCTCCAGCAGCCGGGCCGCCCGCAGCGCCGCGGCCGGGACCTCGATCATCACGCCCGCCGTGGGCAGGCCCGCCTTGCGGACCTCGGCGGCGAACGCGTCGGCCTCGGCGGCGGTGGCCACCATCGGGGCCATCACCCACACGTCGGCGCCGGTCGCGGTCGCCGCGCGGGCCACCGCGGTCAGCTGGTCGGTGAGCACCTCCGGGTGGTCGCGGGCGATGCGCAGGCCGCGCACCCCCAGCGCCGGGTTCTCCTCCTCGGCCAGGCCGAGGAACGGCAGCGGCTTGTCCGCGCCGGCGTCCAGCGTGCGCAGCACGATCTTGCCGTCGCCGAGCGCGCCGAACACCTCGGCGTAGGCCCGCTCCTGCTCCTCGACCGACGGCGCGGTCGTGCGGCCCAGGAACAGGAACTCCGTGCGGAACAGGCCGACGCCCTCCGCGTCGGGGGTCAGGTCGCCCGCGCCGCCGACGTTGAGCAGCAGCGGCACCGGGTGCCCGTCGGCGGTGGCGCCCGGGCCGGTGACGGCACTCAGCCGCGCCCGCTCGCGGTCCGCGGCCGCCCGGATCTCCCCGGCGGCCGACGACGTCCACAGTGGACACTTCGCCGGTCGTGCCGTCGACGGAAACCGTTGTCCCGTCGGCAAGTTCCAGCACGTCCGCGCAGCCGACGACCGCCGGCAGGCCGCGGGCCTTCGCCAGGATCGCGGTGTGGCTCGTCGGCCCGCCGCGCCGGGTGACGATCGCGAGCACGGCCGTCGGGTCGAGCAGCGCGGTGTCCGCCGGGGACAGGTCGTCGGCGACGAGCACGTACGGCTCGCCGGGCATCGGCAGCCCCGGCATCGGCTCGCCGAGCAGCCGCGCCACCGCGCGGTCGCGGATGTCGGCGAGGTCGGCGGCCCGTTCGGCGAAGTAGCCGCCGATCTCCGCGAACGCCGCCTGCTGCTCGGCGATCGCGTCGGTGACCGCCCACGCCGCGGCCCGGCCGTCCTCGACGAGCCGGGCCACCGCGTCGGCGAGCGTCGGGTCGACGGCCATCATCGACTCGGTGTCCAGCACCTCCGCCGCCGTGCCCCCGACCTGGCCGGACAGCGTGGTGAGCTCGTCGGACACGAACTTCAGCGCCGCGGTCGCCGCCTCGCGCTCGGCCCCGGGATCGGTAACCTCGGGCGGCGACGCGGGCAGCGTCGGCGGCGGGGACATCCGGTACACCGGCCCCGCCGTCCGGCCCGGGCTGACCCCGAGGCCCGCCAGGTCAGGCATCGGCGGGTGCCTCGGTCTCGGCGTCGAGGTCGCGGGCGAGCACCTCGGCCAGCGCGTCCAGCGCGGCCTCGGCGCCCTCGCCGTCGGCGGAGATGGTGACCGTGTCACCGCCGTGGGCGCCGAGCGCGAGCACCGCGATGATGCTGCTGGCGTCCACCGGTGGCTTGTCCCCCTTGCCGATCTTGATCCTGACCGCCTGGGCCGCCGCCGTCTTCACGACGATGGCGGCGGGCCTGCCGTGCAGGCCGATGCGCGATCCGATGACGACGTCCTTGCTGGCCATCACTCCTCCATCATGGTTCGATCGTCACCTTGATCGCGCCGCCCGACGCCACGAGGTCGATCGCGTCGTGCAGCTGGGACAGCCGCAGGCGGTGGGTGATCAGGTCGTCCACCGGCACCTGGCCGGACGCGATCAGCTCCAGCGCCCGCTTGTTGTGTGCCGGGCTGGACCCGTTGGCGCCGAAGATCGTCAGCTCCCGGTAGTGCACCAGGTTCGAGTCCAGCGAGATCGTCGGCTTGTCCTTGGGCAGGCCGCCGAAGAAGCTGATCCGCCCGCTGCGCGCGGCCATCTGCAGCGCGTCCTGCTGCGCCGCCCCGGACGCCGCCGCGGTGATCACCACGTCCACGCCGCGGCCGTCGGTCAGCTTGCGCACCTCGTCCACGGCGTCCGACTCGGCCCCGCAGATCGCCGCGTCCGGCTCGACCGCGGCCGCCGACATGTCCAGCCGGGACCGGTTCAGCTCCACCAGGAACACCCGGCGGGCGCCGTGCGCGCGGGCCAGCCGGACGTGCAGGCAGCCGATGGGCCCGGCGCCGACCACGACGACGTCGTCGCCGCTCGCCGACCCCGGCGATCTCCTGCCCGTTGACCACGCAGGCCAGCGGCTCGGCGACCGACGCCTCGGCGAAGCTCACCCCGTCCGGGATCCGGTTCAGCCCGTCGACCGCCAGCACCGTCTTCGGCACCACCATGTACTCGGCGAACCCGCCGTCGTAGTGGTAGCCCATCGAGGTCTGGTTGGGGCACACGGTCATCCGGCCGCGGGTGCACTCGGCGCAGGTGCCGCACGGGATCGCGGCGATCACCTGGACCTTGTCGCCCGCCGCCCAGCCGCCGACCTCCGCGCCGACCTCGACGACCTCGCCGGCGATCTCGTGACCGATCACCCGCGGCGGCACCAGGTGGTGGTGGCCGTGGTTGAAGATCTTCACGTCGGTGCCGCACGTCGAGCACTGGCGGACCCGGATCTTCACCTCGTCCGGGCCCGGCCGCGGCTCGTCGGCGTCCTCGAGCCGGATGTCTCCAGGGGCGTAGAAACGCGCCACCTTCATACTTCGATCCCTTCCCCGATGCCGGACAGGAGCTCGTGCACCTCGTCGACGCTCGACGACTCGCGCAGCCGCCGCGCCTGGTCCGGGTCCATCAGGATCTGCGCGAGGGAGGACAGCACGGTGACGTGCTCGTCGCCCTTGGCCGCGATGGCCACGCAGATCGTCACCGGCTTGCCGTCCCAGTCCACGCCGTCCGGGAACTGCAGCACGCCCAGCGTGGTGCGGCGGACCAGCGCGCGGCTCGCGTCCGTCCCATGTGGAATCGCGACGCCCTCGCCGATGAAGGTCGACACCGAGCGTTCCCGTTCGAGCATCGCCTCCGGATAGCCGTCCTCGACCGCGCCGAGCTCGGCGAGCAGGGCCCCCGACTGGCGGATCGCGTCCCACTTGTCGGTCGCGGTCAGTGCCAGCCGGATGCCTTCCCTGCCCAGCACGGCGGTGTTGCCGGCGTTGTCAGCCACGGATCTCGCTGCCTTCCTTGATCGCGTTCTCGACCTGGTCGAACACCGGGTCGCCGAGGAACATCTGGAACTCCACGACCACCGCGTGCGGCACGGTCGCCCTGGCCCGTTCGGCGAGGTCGGCGTGGGTCAGCACGAGCCGCGTGTCCGCCGGGATGTTGTTGACCGACATGTGCTCCACGGTCACGCCGTACGGCTTGAGCCGGGTGCGCATCTGGCTCGCCAGCATCACGCTGCTGCCCATGCCGGCGTCGCAGGCGACCACGAGCGACTTGACGTCCTTGCCGGAGATCACCGGCCGGGCGGGTGCGGCCACCGCGCCGTTCGCGCTGCGTGCCAACCGGCGTGCCGCTGGTCGCGGGCTCGGCATCCGTCTCGGCATCCGTCTCGTCTTCTTCGCCCGGCACCGCGGCGTCCGGCACCGTCGTCGGCGTCCGCGGCATCCGCGCCGCGGCCGAACTTCATCAGCGCCGCGCCGACGATGAACGACACCGCGGCCGCGGCCACGATGGACAGCAGCACGCTGATGTAGCCGCCGCGCGGGGTGACCGCCAGGTAGGCGAAGATGCTGCCCGGGGCCGGGGTGGCCAGCAGGCCCGAGTGCGTGACGAGCGCGGTGGTCACGCCCGCCATGCCGCCGGCGATCGCGGCCAGGATCATGCATCGGCTTCATCAGCACGTACGGGAAGTAGATCTCGTGGATGCCGCCGAGGAACTGGATGATCATCGCGCCGGGCACGGTCGCCCGGATGCGCCGCGGTCCGAACAGGAGGAACGCGAGCAGGATGCCGAAGCCCGGCCCGGGGTTCGTCTCGATCATGAACAGGATCGACTGGCCGTTCTGGGTCGCCTGGTCCACCCCGAGCGGGCCGAAGACCCCGTGGTTGATGGCGTTGTTGAGGAACAGCACCTTCGCCGGCTCGACGATGATCGACACCAGCGGCAGCAACGTGTTGTCCACCAGGAAGTCCACGGCGTGGCCGGCGGCGTTGGTCAGCGCCTCGACGACCGGGCCGATGACGACCGTGCCGAGCAACGCCATGCCGCCGCCGAGGATGCCGACCGAGAAGTTGTTGACCAGCATCTCGAAGCCGGCCCTGATCTTGCCCTCGATCGTCCGGTCGAAGTACTTGATCAGCAGCGCGGCGAGCGGGCCGATGATCATCGCGCCGAGGAACATCGGCACGTCGGTGCCGACGATCACGCCCATCGTGGCGATCGCGCCGATCACCGCGCCGCGCTGGCCGTGCACCATGCGCCCGCCGGTGTAACCGATCAGGATCGGCAGCAGGTACGTGATCATCGGGCCGACCAGCGCACCGAGTGTCTCGTTCGGCAGCCAGCCGGTCGGGATGAACAGGGCGGTGATCAGGCCCCAGGCGATGAACGCGCCGATGTTCGGCATGATCATGCCGGCCAGGTTGCCGCCGAAGCGCTGCACCCTGGCGCGGAAACTGTTGCCCTGTAAATGCTTCAGGTCGGCCATGGCAACATTCGTCATCGAATCTGCTCCATCCCGTGCGCTTGGTGCGGCCCACGCAACGGCCGCGAGAGATCCGCGGTGGCGTGCACGAGCACGGCACCACGTTCCACATCGGACGGTCCGGGCATCCGGGAACCCGGAAACCGGAACGCCGCCGCACCCCACGACAACGCCTCAACCAATGGATCACCACTCGAGACACCGGCCGCGAGGAACCCGGCCAGCATCGCGTCTCCCGCCCCGACCGCGCTGCGCCCACGGTCCACAGGGGACTCGCCGTAGCGCACCCCGTGCCCGTCGACCAGTACGGCGCCGTCCGCGCCGAGGCTCGCCAGCACCGCCGCCGCCCCCGCCGCGCGCACGGCCTCCGCCGCGCGCACCGCGTCGCCGAGCGTGTCGATCCGGTACCCCACCGACTCGGCGAGCTCGTCCCGGTTCGGCTTCACCAGCGCCGGCCCGCAGCCGAGCGCCGCGGCCAGCGCCGGACCGGACGTGTCCACCGCGAACCGCACGCCGGACTCGACCAGGCGGGCACCGAGCCGGCCGTAGAACGAGTCCGGCACGCCAGGCGGCAGGCTGCCGCTCGCCACCACCCACTCCGCCCCGGCCGCCGCGGTCAACGTCGCCGCGACGATCCGCTCCAGGTCGTCGTCCGCGAGGGACCCGCCCGGCTCGTTGACCTTCGTGACCGTGCCGTCCGGCTCGACCAGGCTGACGTTGGAGCGGGTGTGCCCGGCGACCGGCACCGCGCACACGTCGATGCCCTCGAGCTCGAGCAGGGCGGTCAGCTGGTGGCCCTCCGGGCCGCCGACGGGTACGACCGCGCGGGTGGCGAGCTTGTGCGCGGCCAGCGCGCGGGACACGTTGACGCCCTTGCCACCCGGGTCGAGCCGGGTGCCGGTGGCCCGCGTCATGTCGCCCCGGGAGAGCCGCGCGATCTCGATCGTGCGATCCAGGCTGGGATTGAGCGTGAGCGTGACGATCATGCGCGCACCACCCTCGGGCCGCACGACTCGATCTCGGCGGCGGTGCGCTCGTCGATGCCCGTGTCGGTGATGAAGGTGTCGATGTCGGCGAGCCGGCCGAAGCGGGCCAGGTGGTCGGCGGTGACCTTCGTGTGGTCGGCGAGCAGGACGGTGCGCCGGGCGGCGGCGATCATCGCCTTCTTCACCGCGGCCTCCGCCTGGTCCGGCGTGGTCAGCCCACGCTGGACGGACACGCCGTTGGTGGCCACGAACGCGACGTCGACGTAGCTCTGCGCCAGCGCCTCCATCGCCCACGGGTCCACGCAGGCCAGCGTGCGGCCGCGAACCCGGCCGCCGATGAACAGCACGTTGATGTTGGCCCGGGTGGCCAGCGACAGGGCGGTCGGCAGCGCGTTGGTGAGCACGGTCAGCTGCCGGTCGATCGGCAGGATCTCGGCGAGCCGGGCCGTGGTCGACCCCGCGTCGAGGATGATCGAGCCCTCCTCGGGCACCTCGGCGAGCGCGGCCTTGGCGATCCGGTCCTTCTCGGCGGTGAGCAGCGTGTCGCGGGCGGCGAGCGCGGGCTCGAAGCCGAGGCGTTCGACGGGGATCGCGCCGCCGTGCACGCGGCGCAGCAGGCCGTGCCGCTCGAGCACGGACAGGTCGCGGCGGATCGTCTCGCCGGTCACCGCGAGCTCGGCGGACAGCTCCGCGACGTCGACGCGCCCCTCCCGCCGGGCGCGGTCGACGATGTGCTGCTGGCGCTCTTCTGCGTACATGTGGATTTGCCGCCGTTCGATCTGTGTATCTCTGTGTTTACCTGGAGTCGGGCGGCGAAGTCAACAGCGGAACCGCAACGGAAAATCAGATGCATGGTTTTTGGGGGATCGGGTAACCCGAGCCGACTGAGGAAACATCACGGGGCGACGCACGAAGATCAGCACGGGGCGAGGGAGACCATGACGGACGAACCGGCGGAGGTTCTCGTCATCACCGGAGAGCTCACCGAGCTCTCCCGGGTACGCCAATGGGCCAAGGAGCTACTGGACGACCTGGGCGAGGACCTGCAGATCGACGCACTGGCGGTGGTCGACGAGCTGACCTCGAACGCGCTGCGCCACAGCCAGGCCCCGTACCGCGTCTCACTGACCCGCGCGGCCGACCGCGTGCGAGTAGAGGTCGCCGACGGCTCCCCCGAGCCGGCCGCCCCCCGCAAGCCCGACATGGACGGTGGCCGCGGCCTGCTGCTGATCAAGGCCTACGCACTCGGCTGGGGCCAGGAGATCCACCCTGACGGCAAGATCGTGTGGGCAGAACTGAGCCTGACCCCCAGCGGCACCGACCTCCCGGACGACCAACCCGCCAACGTCTCCGCCGGCCACTAACCACGCCCCTGGGGAGTGACGGCCGCGAGACGTCCAGGTCCGGGAACACGAAGGTCCCGCCGAGCACGGTCGGACAATTCCTCCACTGTGTACCTCCGACGGCCCCACATAACAGACCGGGCGACTTTCGCTGTGCCATCCCCATCTGCGAGCACAGCCCAGACCGTCGGAAGGCCGATAATCTAGCGGTCGGCGGATTCGGCGCGTCGGCGTCCGGCCGTGTCGTGGGGAGGAACGGGCTCGTGTCGCTACTGGGACCGACAGAGCACCGGACGATCGTCGTCGCCGATGTAGCGGACTTCACGAACCCGGCCAGGAACGTCACCGACATGAATGCCATCCACCAGGGCATGTACGAAGTCCTGGAAGCAGCGTTCACGGATTCCGGCGTCGACTTCGACATGTGCACGCACGAGGACCGCGGCGATGGCACCCTGATTCTCGTGCCGGCGGACGTGCCGAAGAGCCAGCTGGCCGACCGGCTCCCGGACCGCCTGGTCGCGGCCGTGCGCCGGTACAACTCCACCCGCACGGACAATGCCCGGTTCAAGCTGCGCGTGGGGCTGCACGCGGGCGACATTCGGCGCAACAGCCAAGGCTGGGTCGGCAAGCACGTGAACGACGCATTCCGCATTCTGGACGCACCGCAGGCGAAGGCGGCACTGACGAATTCCCCGGGCGTCGTGGCACTCATCGTGTCGGACCGGTTTTTCACCGACGTGATCGCCGATGACGAGGGCAGCGCTCCGGACGCGTACGAACGGATCACTGTCGAGGTGAAGACGTTCGTAGCCGACGCGTGGCTGCGCCTCCCGGGCACGCCCGTGGCCGTTCCGGCACCGCGACGGGAAATCACCCCACCGGACCACATCGTTCCGCCAATCGAAGGAAGTACGGCAGACTCAGGAGTACTAGGGGTAATCCCCCACGAGGAATGGGACCGCCTGCACGGCTGGCTGATTGGCCTCGAGGTTCCCAACCTCACTACGCTATTCAGTCGTGCCGCCGGCCCAGCGATCCGGGTTCCCGAACTCGATTCCCCTTGGGAGATGTTCATCTATCTCACCGACAGCAACGCGGGCCGGGACGGTGTGCCGCCTGCGCTGTCGTTCCTGCAGGTGCTGGCGGCCGAGGTGGGCGGTCAGGTCGGCAGCGACGTGACGGCCTGGGTCGTCCAGCAGGCCCGCCGGTTCCGGCTCGTTCCCGCCCTGGAGGAACGCAGCACCAATCGGGTGCCGATTCCGGAGGAGCCACACCTGCACCTGGTCATCGCGCTGGAGCCGGACTCCATCGAACCCGCGCACCGCTGCGTGCTTTCCTTCTGGCGCCAGGACGATCCGCTCGCGTGGCCGCCACCGCGCGGCGGTGTGCTGGAAGTCGCCGTCGACGACCTCGAGCGGCAGGTGGACAAGGTGATCGTGGATGCCGAGCGCGTGTGGTCGTCGAAAGCGGTTTCGGTGACCGTCGAATTCCTGCTCCCGCGGACGCTACTGTGCCTGCCGATCCGGCAGTGGCGAAAAGATCATGAATCCGGACATCCGCGACCGCTGACGTACGACTATCAGCTCACTGTCAGGTCGCTCGAAAGAATGCGTGCCACGCAGTGGCATCGCGCCTGGCACTTGCGGTGGGCCTCGATGCTGAAATACCCGTCGCCGGACCGAGTTCACCCGTTCGGGCCTACGCAGGTCGAGGAGCATCCCATCGACGCCGTGCTGAGCGACCCGCACTGGGTCGGCCTCGTGATGGCACAACCGCCGTCGCCGCAGCCGGAACCGGGCGGGGAGCCGGACGAGCTGACGGCGGCGTTCCAGGCCGGGCTCCCCCTGGTCTTCTGGCATCCGGCCGCCAAAACTGAGGATTTGCGGAAACTCGTCCATTGGTTGCTCGATGGCGAAAACGGATTCCTCGACGTTCCCGCACGTCACAAATCAGCCAGTATTTCCACGACTTTACCGGTCAACAACTATCTCGCTCGCGATTTGGTGGTTATGATGGACGATCCCGGACGAGTAATCGTTCTCGACCAATCGCCAATTCCTGCGCAGCGGTAGGGGATGCCGCGGATGAGCGTGAACGAGCAGGGCACCGAAGTGACCCCGGAGCAGACGCCGCAGTTCGAGGCACCGGACTGGTGGGTCTACCGCGGCACCGGGCGGCCGCTGCACGACATCGACCTCGCCGAGATCCTGCCCGCCCCGCCTCCCTGGCGCGACTTCCGTGGTGGTCCGCTGCCCGACCACGACGTGCCGCCCGAGGACGACGGCGAGGCCGGTCGGCGACTGGGCTCGGCCTACCAGCTGGCCGAGCGGCACGTGCACCCGCACGAGCTGGACATGGTCAACGCCGCGCTCTACCTGCGCCGCCCGCTGCTGGTCACCGGCCGGCCCGGCACCGGCAAGTCGAGCCTGGCCTATCGCATCGCCCGCGAACTCGGCCTCGGCCGGGTGCTGCGCTGGCCGATCACCAGCCACGTCTCGCTGACCTCCGGGCTGTACGGCTACGACGCCATCGGCCGCGCCCAGGCATCAGCGACCGGTCACGTCCGGCCCACCACGAACGGTACGGACTCGGGTCCCGCGGACCCGCCGATCGGCGACTTCATCCGGCTCGGTCCACTCGGGACGGCGTTCCTGCCGAGCACGCTGCCGCGGGTACTCCTGATCGACGAGCTGGACAAGAGCGAGGCCGACCTGCCCAACGACCTGCTGAGCCTGTTCGAGGACGGCGAGTTCGTCCTCCCCGAACTCGCCCGCATCCGCAACCGGACGCGCCAGGTCACCGTGCACACCGCCGACCCCAACCGCACCGCCGAGGTCGTCGACGGGCGCATCGGCTGCCGCGCGTTCCCGGTCGTCGTCCTCACCAGCAACGGTGAACGCGAGTTCCCGCCCGCGTTCCTGCGCCGCTGCCTGCAACTGGAGATCCAGGACCCCAACGTCGAACAGCTCGCCGCCATGGTCGCCAGCCACCTGCTCGACCCGGACGGCGAGCACCGCGACCGGCTCGTCGCCGAGTTCGCCGCCAAGGCGCGCGAGCTGGGCGGACTGCCGGCCGACCGGCTGCTCGACGCCGTCTACCTGGCCACCTCAGGCGCCTACCGGCCCGACGACGTGGCATGGAACCGGCTCGTGGAAGCGCTGTGGCGCCGACTCTCGACGGTTCAGTGACGTGGCCAGGCCAGCCAATGTGCCCGACCCCCGTCCAGCCCCCCGGCCGGACCGCAGGACACCGCCGAACCGGGCGACCGCGTAGAGCTGGCCGACCTGACCGCCACGGATGTCGCGGACATCGTCTGGCTGGCATCGGCCATCCGCCGGCCCGGTGCAGACCCGCAACCACTCGCATCCGAAGCGCCCGAGTCTCCCGCAAGGCCGGACGCAGCCGAACCCACCGAAAGGCCGCGACCACCGCGGCCGGCCGACGTGCCGGCGTTCGACTCCACCGAACTGCCAACACACGAGGACCCAGGCCCTGCGCCTACCGTCTCGTACGAAGCCGGCGACACCCGCCAGACCGAAAGAACCACCCCGAAACCGGGTCTGCGCCTGCTGCCCGGGTCCGGGAAGATCGCTCCGGCGGTCGTGCTGGCCGACTCGCTGGCCTATTTCCGCGCACTGAAACCGTTGAAGAAGACCGTCCGTGCACACGGCGACGACGCGATGGTTCTGGACGAGGAAGCCACGGCGGAACAGGCCGCGGAAACCGGTCGCTGGTGGCCGGTTGTTCGACCGAGGAAAGAGCGCTGGCTCGATCTGACGGTCGTCATCGACAACGGCCCGTCGATGCCGTTGTGGCATTCCCGGATCAAGGAGTTCGTCTCCTTGCTCGAGCGGGTCGGCGCATTTCGCACGATTCAATTGCGCCTTTTCGAGACCACCAAGCTCGCCAACGGCAGGCTGGCCCCGGTCCTGCGCGGTGGCACAGCTGACGCCCCGCCCCGCGATCCCGCCGAGGTACTCGACCCGTCGGGACGCCGCACCCTGCTGTTCCTGACCGACGGCGTCGGTGACGCGTGGCGCGAGGAGGTCCTCTACCCGGTGCTGGCGCGCTGGGGCCGCACGATGACCGTGTCAGTGGTGAATCTCCTGCCCCAGTGGCTGTGGCGCCGCGGCAGGCTGCCACTGCACAAGGCACGCCTCACCACGCCTGCCGGACTGCGCCCCAACGCCCGGTGGCAGCTGGACCTTCCCGACGCCTGGCTCGAGCCCGACCCCGGCTCACTCACTCCATCCGGTACGGTCGCCATTCCCGTGCTGGAGTTGCAACCGCGCTTCCTGCGCTGGTGGGCGGATCTCATCTCCGGAGCACACAACGGCCCCGCCGACGGCACGGTGCTTCTCACGAGGGAAAACGTCGACCCCCAACCTTCGCAGGCCGATCCGCAGACCGCGTTTGACCGGGTGGCAAACTTCCGCAACCTGGCCTCGCCATTCGCGCAACGGATCGCGAGCCTACTAGCCGCCGTCCCCGCGCGTCTTGACGTCGCCGGTCTCATCCGAGATCATTTCGCCGCCGGTGCCGGACCGGAACACATAGCCGAAGTCATCCTCGATCTGGGCCTGCGCTACGATCCCGAACCTGGGGAGGAAAGGTCCACTTGGGACACAAGTGCATTCTTCCTGCCCGAGGCAGTCCGTGAATTGTTGCTCAACGGCGCCCGGCGATCTGAGACCGCCAATGTCGTGCGAGTGGCAGCCGAACACTTTGGCGCTCGGATTCCGGTGCTCGGCCACCTCCGGGACGCCATCGCCGACCCTGACAACACGCCCGACCCCGTGCTCACCCACGCAAACCGGGCGGATGTCGCCTTGGAGACGACCGTCCTGCGGGCGCTCTCCGGCCCTTACCTGTCTCGGGCAGACCGGCTACGCAACGCCGTGCTACACGACGCCGCGCCGCCTACTGAATCCTTCAAGGGTGAGGGAGGCGACGCAAAAGCCTCCAGTGGGAGCGACAACAAGATGACTGACCCGGCCGAGCACCAGAACGAGCCGTCAGGCGGGATGGCACCGACACGTCTCGCGCCGGAGGAGCGTCGCGCCCGGTACGCCGACGACCTCGACACGGCCACCACGCCGATGATCTTCCCGGCCGGCGCGCGCGCCCGCTACCGGGACCGGCAGCCGGACGAGCCACCACCGGTCTGGGGTCCGGTCCCGCCGCGCAACCCGAACTTCACCGGCCGGGACGAGTTGCTCGTCCAGCTCGGTAAACGGCTGACCGCGGGCGGCACGACGGCCGTCCTGCCCTCGGCACTGCACGGCATGGGTGGCATCGGCAAGACCCAGATGGCGGTCGAGTACATCTACCGCCACCTGCAGGACTACGACCTCATCTGGTGGATCGAGGCCGGCAGGCCGACCCAGATCCGCGCCGGCTTCGCCGAGCTCGCCCGCCAGCTGGAGATCCCCGGCGCGTCCGACGCCAACACCGCCGTGCCGGCCGTCCGCGAGGCACTGCGCACCGGCAGCCCGTTCCGCCGCTGGCTGCTGGTCTTCGACAACGCGGAGACCCCCGACGCGGTCCGCCCGTTCTTCCCGGCCAACGGCCCGGGCGAAATCCTCATCACCTCGCGCAACCCCGACTGGGCAGGCGTGGCCCGCCCGCTCGAGTTGGCCGTGTTCAAGCGCACGGAAAGCATCGAGCTACTCGGCAAGCGGGGCCCGGAAATCGACCCGGACGAGGCCAACCAACTGGCCGAAAAACTGGGCGACCTACCGCTGGCAATCGAGCAGGCAGCGGCGTGGCGCGCGATGACCGGCATGCCGGTGCGGGAATACCTGCGCCTATTCGACGAGTCGGTGGCGGAGATTCTCGACACCACCGCGCCGCCGGACTACGAGGTATCCGTAGCCGCCGCGTGGAACGTGTCGTTCGACGAGCTGAAAACCCGGAACCCGGCCGCGCACCAGATTCTCCACATCTGCGCGTTCTATTCCCCAGAGCCGATTTCACGCGACCTGTTCACCGGGGTCAGCCGAGTGTCGATCTCCCCGGAGCTCGACGAGGCACTCCGCGACCCGATCAAGCTCGCCCGCGCCATCCGCGACATCAACCGTTACGGACTGGCGAAGATAGACCACGGCCAGAACACCCTGCAGCTGCACCGTTTGGTCCAGCTGGTGCTCCGCAATCGCGCAGTGGCCCCGCAGGTCCAGGCCGCGATGCGCCACGGCGCCCACCAGCTCCTGGCGAGCCTGGACCCGAACGACCCCGAGTCGGACCGCCACTGGCCCCGCTACCGCGAACTACTCCCCCACGTGTACGCCGCAAACGTCATCGATTGCGACGACGGCTGGGTTCGTCAGCTGGTCATCAACGTCATGCGCTACCTCTTTGCCTGGGGCGACCACGAGGAAGCCGCGAAGTTCGCCTCGCAGGCGCGTCGGGATTTCACGGCGACGCTCGGCCCGACACACGCGCAGACTCTCGAGGTCTCCACCCGCCTCGGCCTGTACCTGTGGGCCGTTGGCCGGTACGCCGAAGCGGCCGAGCTCAACCAGCGAACGCTCGCCCTCCGGCAGGAGATCTCCGGCGAGGAGAACGAGGAGACGTTCGCCCTGCAGATGAACATCGTGATCGACCTGCGCGCGCAAGGGGATTTCCAGGCGGGCACCGAGCTGAGCGAACAGGTCTACGTCAAGTCGAGGCGTCTCTTCGGCGAGGACGACCCCGAGACGCTGCGCGCCGGTTACCAGCACGGCCTCAGCCTGCGCCTCATCGGCCGCTATCGAGAAGCCTTGGAGGTCGACGCGGACACGTTGCGGCGCCGGACCGAGGTTCTCGGACCGGACCACCCACACACGCTCAACTCGGGCACCGCGGTGATCCTTGATACTCGTGAGGCGGGCGAGTACGTCCGGGCCAGGGTCGAGCAGGAGAAGTACGCCTCGATGTTCCGAGCTCGCTTCGGCGAAGACACTCCGGACACCGCGACCGTGAAATTTCACCTCTCGGTCGCCCGACGCAAGGACGGTGACCACGAGGGCGCGAAGCCGCTGTCGAGCGCCGCATACGATCGGCTTCAGTTCCTGTACGGCCTCACACACCTGACGACGATGGCGTGTGCGCTCGCCCACTCCATCGACCTGCGTCACTCCAACGATCTGTCCGGGGCGAAAAAGCTGGGTGAGGAGACCTTCGACCGGTACCGCCATGAGCTCGGTGAGGGTCACCCGCACACGCTCGGCGCGACAGTGGACCTCGCGGTGACGCTGCGGCTGCTCGGCGAGGTCGGCGAGGCCCGCATTCTCAACGAACGCGCACTGGAGCAGCTTCGCGCCACGCTCGGCCCGGATCGCCCCTATTCGATCATCGCCGGCATCAACCTGGCGAGCGACCTGTCCGCTCTCGGCGAGACGGACCGAGCGATCGAGCTCGGCAGGGACGCGCTCGAACGCGGCACGCAGGTGCTCGGCGGCGAACACCCGACCGCGCTGGCCGCGGCGTTCAACCTCGGCCTCGACCTGCGGGCCGCGGGCCGCACGGAGGAGGCCGCGCCTTACCTGGAGCCCACAGTGGCCAGGTATCGCAAGGTCCTCGGCGAGGCACACCCCGCCACCATCGCGGCCAACAAGGGAATCCGAGCCGACTGCGACATCGACCCGATGCTGATGTAGGCCTACCCGGCGACCAGCTGACCGATCCAGGCGGCGAGCTGGTCCGGCGGCGGCACGTCGCCTGCGGCGCGTACGGCGCGATGCACCGCGCGCACCAGCTCCGGCCGGTGCACCAACGCCCGGGCAGCCGGGTCAACCCCGCGCGCGCCGAGCGACAGGCCGAGGCCGACGAGCGAGTTCGGCAGGTCCGGGTTCTCCGCAAGCTCCGCCCGGTAGAGCCGCGCGGCCTCGCCGTAGCGGCCGGTCGCGTACGCGTGGTCGGCCGCGGTGGCATCCGGGACGGTGGGCCAGCTTCCGGCGAACTCTGCCTCGTCGACCATGAGCCGGAGCCGGACGAGATCGATGCGTGCCGCGGAACAGGAACCGTCCGGCACCGGGGTGGGCGGCAACTCGGCCGGCTCCGTCAGGATCGGCGCGCGGGTGTGACCGGCCAGCCATGCATCGCGCAGGGCGGCCACCATGTCCGGGTCGGGTCGCAGATGCCGCACCCGCCAACCGGCGTGGTGGTCCGATGTCGCCGCGGTGGCCAGGTCAGCCGGCTCAGCAGGGAGTGGGTCACCTTGCCAGTCGCCCAGCCGCGCGGCCATCCCGGCGACGAACCTCCGGCCGCCCGCGGTCAGGCTCGCGTCGTCGTGCAACGCAAGCACCGTGTGCCACGTCTGCCGCCGCCAGTACGCGAACTCGAACGCCGCTCTCCGTGCCAATGCCGGAGAGTCGGCCCTCGTGAGCGCCCGCCACAGCGCGGTGACACCGAAGAACGCATAGCTGCCCTGCAGTGCTCCGCTCAACGGACGAGGGTCATCGCGCCACGCCACATAGAACCGTTCGCGAGGGTCGTCCTCGTAAAGGCGGATCAGGTGCAGCACACCGCCGAGCACGATGTGCAGGTACTCGTGGACGAGCGAGCTCGCGAGCGACGCACTGTCGGTGGGAAGGCTCACCAGCGCGCTGCCGAACGCCTCCCCGGTCGACGCGCTCGGGTTCCGGTACGGCACGTGCGGACGCGGCACGAGCGTGTCGAGCCCTTCAGGCATGGCGCGGGCGACATCCGGCAGATGTTGGTCGACGAGGCGCCACGACTCGTTGATCAGCTCCCGCCAGCGGGTGATCTCGTTGTCGGTCAACCGTTTCGGCAACAGGGGCTCGTACAGTCCGCGGTGGGGGTCGACGTCATCGAGTCGAACCGCGATCCGGCGCGAGCCGGCACGCGGGCGGACGTCGCGGACTGCCCACCACCCGGGTGCATCCGAGCCAAGCGCTTGCGGCAGCCGGACCTCACCCTGGTGGTTGCCCACCACGTATCCATCACCCGTCCGCCTGACCTCGGCGACCGAGTACGCCTCGGCGACCGGGAGCCGCACCAGGCCGAGTGACGGCAGTGCCACGGTGCCGTGCCACACCGGCACCGACATCTGGAAGTCGATGTCCGCCACGATCCCTGCAACGGCCGCGAGCAGATGTATGTAGCCCAAGTGAATCCACAGTGGACATACACCGTCGGTGCCGGTGCACAGCAAGCGGCTGGTGTAGCCCGCCCAGCTGCCCACATAAGGATGGGTGAGCAGACGGTCTACCGTTGCCGGAGCGACCGCGTCGGCGCGGGCGAGCAGCCCCCACACCTCGTCCGGTGGCGGCAACGGGCCGAAGACCTCCGGAACCTTCGCCGAGTCCTCCAGCAGCGCGCGCAGCAACATTTTGCGCCTGCTGCGTTCCGCGCGCCGTAGCCGGCGCACCATGGCGGCGTCGCCCTCCAGCCGGGCGAACGCGTCCAGCTCACGCCAAGCCAGGCGATGGAACGCGGCACCGTATCTGGATTCGTCGTCGCCGAGTCGCCGGACCATCAATCGACCCGCTCGCCTCCGCCGTTCGTGCCACTCGGGTAGCGGGCGTGGACGCGGCTGGCGCGTTCCACCACGTGGTCCATCGACGTGCGTAGGGGTTCGCCCTCGAGGTCTCGGAGGGTCGTGAACGGGATGGCTTCCAGGTCGAGTAGGTCGGATACGACGCCTGGTTCGGTGCCCGGCGAATTCATGGATCGTTCCCCTCCATCCACAACTAGGCCAGTGCAAGCAATAATCATCCCGCATTCGGAGAAGTTCTGGTAGCTCCGAAGGTTCCCACTTCCCAGGCGGCTGCACGTGCAGATGAACTGGGAATGGACATTCTCGTGTCCATTCCCAGTTCCGGTGGACTACGTCGTTAATTCACCCCGGTTCTGGAATGTTCGGCGGTAGGCCGCCGGGCTCACGCCGCGGCGGGTGGTGAAGTGGTGGCGCAGGGTGTCGCCTGCGGTGAAGCCTGAATTGGCGGCCACCTGGTCCACCGGGAGGTTCGTGCGTTCCAGCAGTTCTTCCGCTCGGCGCAGGCGTTGGTCCAGCAGCCAGCGGTGCGGGGTCGTGCCCGTGGCGGCCCGGAAGCGGCGGGCGAAGGTCCGCGGCGACATCACGGCGCGGGCAGCCAGCGCCGACACCGGCAGCGGATCCGACAGGTGGGACTGCATCCAGTCCAGCAGGTCTGCCAGCACGTTGTCCGACGCCGCGGCCGGTACTGGGTGGTCGACGAACTGGGCCTGGCCGCCGTCTCGGTGTGGCGGGACCACCATGCGTCTGGCCAGTTCGTTCGCTGTGTGGGGGCCGTGGAGCTCGCGCACCAGGTGCAGGCAGGCGTCGATGCCCGCCGCCGCGCCGGCGCTTATCAGGGTTGGGCCGTCCGACACGTACAGCACATCGCGGTCCACGTGGATCTCCGGGTAGCGGGCCGCCAGGCGGTCGGCGAACTGCCAGTGCGTCGCGGCGCGGCGGCCGTTCAGCAGGCCCGCCGCGGCCAGTGCGAACGCGCCCGAGCAGACCGACAGCACCCGCGCTCCACGGGCGACGGCCGCGCGCAGGGCGTCCAGCAACGCCGGGTCGATGGGGGCGTCCAGGGTCGGCCAGGCCGGCACGGTGACCAGGTCCGCGGCGGCAACTCGATCCAGACCGTCGGTGACGTGGACCGAGAAACCTGACGTCGTCGGGACATCGCCGG
Organism: uncultured Actinomycetota bacterium; assembly: GCA_963841395.1. Classification (GTDB taxonomy): domain Bacteria; phylum Actinomycetota; class Actinomycetes; order Mycobacteriales; family Pseudonocardiaceae; genus Actinophytocola. The sequence goes on along the minus strand of CAWJCX010000048.1, from coordinate 356,359 downwards.
GACGGACGCCGCACACCGCGAAGTCGTATTGCGGCAGGCCGTCGTCCGAGCGGTCGAGTCCGAACACCTGGCAGACGATGCCCAGCTCGAATGTGGCCACCCGCTCGCCCACCAACGCGACCACGGAACGCATGCCGTCGAGTATGGCAGAAACTTCCGACAACCTGACATTGCTGCCACTGTCGGGATGCGGCAGACCGACGCAGGCTGGGCTGCATGAACGACTTCCCCCTTCCCCACGGCGACGCGACGGTCGTCGTCCCGGCGCCCGGGTGCGGGCCGCAGCAGTGGGCCGGCGCGCCGGCCGCCACGCTCGACGCGGACGGCACGGTCGTGCTGACCTACCGCGTCCGCGGCGACCAGGACGTCAACGTCATCGCGCGTTCGGCCGACGGCGTGCACCTGACCACGGTCGGCACCATCGAGCCCGCCCGGCTCGGCGCGCAGATGGTGGAGCGGGCCGCGATCGTCCGCGTCCGCGCCGGGCTCTGGCGCATGTTCGTCAGCTGCGCGACCCCGGGCACGAAGCACTGGTGGGTCGGCGTGCTGGAAGCGGCCGAACCGGAGGGCCTGGCGCGCGCCACCGTCCGCCTGGTGTTCACCGGCGACGGAACCTTCGGCGTCAAGGACCCGGTCGTGCACCACGACGCCACCGGCTGGCGCGCCTGGCTGTGCTGCCACCCGCTGGACGTGCCCGGCGCCGAGGACCGCATGTCCACCGGCTACGCCACCAGCACCGACGGCGTCGAGTGGACCTGGCACGGCACCGTGCTCACCGGCCGGCCCGGCGAGTGGGACGCCCGCGGCGCGCGGGTGACCAGCGTGCTCCCGGACGGCCGCGCGAGCTACGACGGCCGCGCGAGCGCCGAGGAGAACTGGTTCGAGCGGACCGGCCTCGCTTCACCGTCCGGGCACGGTCTGGTCGCGGAGACGGCACCGGTGACCGACGTCCGCTACCTCGACGTGCTCGCCCTGCCCGGCGGCCGCACCCGCCTCTACTACGAGGCCCGCCTGCCCGACGAGAGCCACGAGCTGCGCACGGAGCTCAGGTGAGCAACGGCGCCAGCGCCTCGCGCAGCTGGCCGGGCCGCTCGAAGACCAGCCCGGTCATGCCCAGCGCCCGCGCCGCCTCGACGTTGCCGGCGCTGTCGTCGACGAACAGGCACCGCCCCGGAGCGGCGCCCGCCCGCTGCGCCGCGAGGCGGTAGATGCGCGGGTCCGGCTTGGCGAACCCCACCCGGGCGCTGCTGACGACGTGGTCGGCGAACTCGCCGGCGCGCAGGCTCGCCAGGTCCGCCTCCAGCCGGGTGGTCGCGTTGGACACCAGCACCACCGGCACGTGCCGGCGCGCCGCCGCGAGGAGGGCGGCCACCGTCGAGTCGATCTCGCCCGGCAGCGCCGACCAGTCCGCGACGAGCGCGGCGGCGCGCGGGCCGCACGCGGCGGCGAGGTCGGCGGCGACGTCGGCCCGCCACTGCTCGTCGGTGCGTGCGCCGGTGATCGCGGGCAGCAGCCGCTCCGGCGCGAACGCCGCCGCGGCGAGGGTGCCCGGCGGCAGGTCGTGCACGAGGTCGAGGTCGGACATGTCGGGCCAGCGGCGCAGCACGCCGTCCAGGTCGCACAGCACGGCGTCGAACGGCCCGGTCCCCATGCCGGACATCGTGACACGAATCCTGTTGCCCGAGGGCTTGTATGCTGCGGATTCAGTCGCGAGTATGGCACTGAGCCAACGTGATCCTCGTCAGGGAGAGTCCGGACATGACCGAGAAGACCATCCTGCGGAACTTCGTCGACGGCGCGTACGTCGAGCCGGCCGACGGCGCGTACGCGGACCTGATCGACCCCAGCACCGGCGAGGTGTTCGCGGCGGCCCCGGTCTCCAGCGCGGCCGACGTCGACCGCGCGATGAAGGCCGCGGCGGACGCCTTCGAGAAGTGGCGCGACGTGACCCCGCGGGAGCGCCAGCTCGCCATGCTGAGGTTCGCCGACGCGCTCGAGGCACGCACCGACGACCTGCTCGACGCCGAGTGCCGCAACACCGGCAAGCCCCGCCAGCTCACGCTGGAGGAGGAGATGCCGCCCGCGATCGACCACTTCCGGTTCTTCGCCGGGGCGTCGCGGGTCCTCGAGGGCAAGTCGGCGGGCGAGTACCTCGCCGGGCACACCAGCTACGTGCGCCGCGAGCCGATCGGCGTGTGCGCGCAGGTCACGCCGTGGAACTACCCGCTGATGATGGCGGTGTGGAAGATCGCGCCGGCGATCGCGGCCGGCAACACGGTGGTGCTCAAGCCGTCCGACACGACGCCGGTCTCGACGCTGCTGATGGCCGAGATCGCCGCCGAGTGCTTCCCGGCCGGCGTGTTCAACGTCGTCTGCGGCGACCGGGACACCGGCCGCGCGCTCGTCGCGCACCCGACGCCGCAGATGGTGTCGATCACCGGGTCGGTCCGGGCCGGGCGCGAGGTCGCCACGGCCGCCGCGAAGGACCTCAAGCGCGTGCACCTCGAGCTCGGCGGCAAGGCCCCGGTCGTGCTGTTCGACGACGCCGACATCGCCGCCGCCGCGGAGGCCATCGCGATCGGCGGGTACTTCAACGCCGGCCAGGACTGCACCGCGGCGACCCGCGTGCTCGCCGGCCCGGGCCTGCACGACGAGTTCGTCGCGGCGCTGACCGAGCAGGCCCGCGGCACGCGCACCGGCCCGCCGTCGGACCCCGACGTGCTGTACGGCCCGCTCAACAACGCCAACCAGCTCGCCCGGGTGCGCGGTTTCGTGGACCGGCTGCCCGGCCACGCGACCGTCCACACGGGAGGCGCGCAGATCGGCGACCGCGGCTACTTCTACGCGCCGACCGTGGTGTCCGGCGTGCACCAGGACGACGAGATCATCCAGGACGAGGTGTTCGGCCCGGTGATCACCGTGCAGCGCTTCACCGACGAGGCGGAGGCCGTCCGCTGGGCGAACGGCGTCGAGTACGGCCTGGCCGCGTCGGTGTGGACGCGCGACCACGGCCGCGCCATGCGGATGACGGCCAAGCTCGACTTCGGCTGCGTCTGGGTGAACACGCACATCCCGTTCATCTCCGAGATGCCGCACGGCGGGTTCAAGCACTCGGGCCACGGCAAGGACCTGTCGATGTACGGCTTCGAGGACTACACCCGCGTCAAGCACGTCATGCACAACATCGAGTCCTAAAGGGACCGATCGTCGGCCTGGCCGAGGGGAGGGGAGCCACTCCTCGGCCAGGCCATGGATGAACTGACGTCCTTCGGCCGTGGTCATCGTCTGGTTGGGGCGGCCGCCGGACTGTCGCTCGTGCCTGGCGGCACCGCCACTGACGTCCGGACGGTTGGCGGAGCCGGTGAAGGCGTTCAGCTCCTGCCGGGTTGCCAACCCGGCCACGATCATTCCCTTGGACCCACCACCAACGGCGACGCGAATGATCTCGTACGCCTCGTACAAGTCACTCCAGCTGAGGCTTCACTGTCGCCGAGCAGTACGAGCAACTCGGCTACCACCGGATTGACGGCGGCGATGGCGAGATACCGCGATCCGATCGAGAATGACGGCTCACCGATGCCGTCGACCATGACGATGGCGTCCAGTGCCGTCCCCTGTGCTTCGGCGGCACCAGGATTGACGACGATCGAAACCTCCTCAGCGAGGTAGGCGCCATCGATCGCTGTAGCGACCACATCGTCCCGGATGTGGCGGTGCCAGAGTCGAACGGGCTGGATGTGGCATCACACAGCCGACCCACACCATTGATGCGACTCAATTCCACAGCAGCCCTTTGACCAAGCCGGACAGGATCGGCAACTCGTCTGCCAGTCAGCTCGGCCCGAACGGTCATCAGTTCTCTCAGCCGTCCAGGACGTTCTCCAGGCCGGCGAGGCGGTCGGGATCCATCAGGATGTCGATCGCCGCGATGTGGTCGGCGGTGACGGTGAACGCGAACAGCGCACGGGGACGGCCGTCGCGGGTGACGAGGACGCCCGCGGCGCCGTTGACCACCACCGGGTGCGGGACGTCCGGGCCCGCGCCGGCGCGGCGGAACGTCAGGGCCTGACCGGCCACGGCCGCGGCGCCGTGCACCAGGTGCTTCGCGCCCGCCGGCATGGGGCCGTCGGCGCGCAGGACGACGTCCGGGTCGAGGACCGCGACGAGCGCGTCGAAGTCGCCGTCGCGTGCCGCGGCGAAGAACGCGTCCACCACCGCGCGCTGGCGGGCCAGGTCCGCGTCCGGCGTGGTCGGGGCGCCCTGGACGCGGCGGCGGGCGCGGCTGGCGAGCTGGCGGGTGGCCGCCGGCGACCGGCCGGCGATCCGGGCGATCTCGTCGAACGGCAGGCCGAACATGTCGTGCAGCACGAACGCCAACCGCTCGGCCGGGTCGAGCGTGTCCAGCACCACGAGCAGCGCCAGCCCGACCGAGTCCGCGAGCAGCGCCTGATCCGCGGGATCGGCGGCGACTACCGGGTCGGGCAGGTGCGGGCCGGCCGGATCCTCGCGCCGCGCCGTCCGCGACCGCAGCATGTCCAGGCACACCCGGCCGACGACCGTGGTCAGCCAGCCGCCGAGGTTCGCGATCCCACCGGCGCCGGTGCGGCTCAGGCGCAGCCACGACTCCTGCACGGCGTCGTCGGCCTCGGCCAGCGAGCCCAGCATGCGGTAGGCCACCGCCCGCAGGTGCGAGCGGTGCTCCTCGAACTGCGTGGCCAGCCAGTCCTGGGTGTCCATCGGTCCTCCCCTGTCCCTGTCGGTCGTAGCACTGACGAGTCGTCCGCACCCGTTTGTGACCGGCCCGGTCACAAACCCGCCGCGGCGATCGTCAGGGCGGTGACCCCACAGGGAATGGAGAAGACGATGCAGGCACGGATGAACAACCCCGCACAGGTGCTGCCGGACGGCGTCAAGGCCGCGCAGAACCTGCACAAGGCCGCCTTCCAGGGCGGCGTCGAGCAGGAGACGCTCGAGCTGGTGCACCTGCGGACGAGCCAGCTCAACGGCTGCAGCGCGTGCGTCGGCCTCGTCGACGAGGCGAAGCGCGCCGCGATGGGTGACCGGCTGTGGCTGGTCTCCGCGTGGCGGGAGGCGCCCTGCTACACCGACGCCGAACGCGTCGCTCTCGAACTCGCCGAGGCGATGACCCGGCTGGCCGACCGCGGCGGGGACGTGGTGTCCGACGAGCTGTGGACCGAGCTGTCCAAGCACTACACCGAACAGCAGCTGGCCGGCCTGATCTACTGGATCGGGACGGTCAACTTCTACAACCGTCTCAACACGACGGTCCGGCAACCGGCGGGGCCGACGGCCTGGAGCTAGCGAATCCCCCAGGGGGAGCCGTAGTCCTTCAGCAGGTCGAGGAACGGGACGGGGTCGAAGGCCTCCGGGCCGAGGACCCCGCTCCCGGACCACGCCCCGGACGCCAGGAGCTCCAGCGCGACCACGGGGTTCAGTGCGGTCTGCCACGAGACCGCCTGGTGGCCGTACTCGCGCATCGACCACTCGTTGTCCACCACGTGGTACAGGTACACCTCGCGCGGCGCGCCGTCGGGGTCCAGGCCGCGGACCCAGGTGCCCGCGCACGTCTTGCCGGTCATCCGCGGCCCCAGGCCCGCCGGGTCCGGCAGGCACGCGGCCACCACGTCCCGCGGGGCCACCGACACGCCGCCCACCCGCACCGCCGAGGTCGAGTCCAGGCCCAGCTTGTGCAACGTGCGCAGCACGTCGATGAACTCGTTGCCCAGCCCGTACTTGAACGTCACGCGGTCCGCGCTCACCCAGCGCGGGATGAGCAGGACCTCCTCGTGCTCCACGTTCACGCACTCGACCGGCCCGATGCCCTCGGGGAAGTCGAACACCTCCGGCTCGGAGAACGGCTCGGTCGTGTACCAGCCGCGGTCGCGCTCGTAGATCACCGGCGGGTTCAGGCACTCCTCGATCGTCGTCCAGATGGAGAACGTCGGGGCGAAGTCGTAGCCCTCCACCACGAGGTTCGCGCCGTCCCGCACGCCGACCTCGGAGATGGAGGAGAACAGGTGGTCCGCGGCGTAGCGGGCGAACACGTCCGACATCCCCGGCTCGACGCCGATGCCGACCAGCGCCAGCCGCCCGGCCGACGTCCACGTGTCCGCGGCCTCGAACTGCTGGTCGCCCAGCTTCACGCCGGTCTGCCGGTACGGCTCGGACGGGTGCGGTGTGGACAGTGACATCGCCATGTCCAGATAGTCCGCGCCGGCCGCCAGCGCGCCCTCGAACACGGGCATCGTGAACCGCGGGTCGACCGCGTTCAGCACGTGCGTGATCCGGTGTGCCCGGCACAGTTCGGTGATCTCGGCGGCGGCCGAGGCGTCCACGCGGGTGGCCGTGAACCGGTCGTCGGACACCGAGGACACGGCCTTCTCGGCGCGGTCCACTGTGTAGTCCGCGACCACGAAGGCCGAGAAGAACGACCGGCGCGCGGCGATCGCCACCGCGGCCGAGCCGACGCTGCCCGCGCCGACCATCAGGATCCTCATGTGAGCCCCAACTGCTTGGCCTGCCGGCGCGAGCGCACCTGCACGACGAGCACGATCACGAACGCCAGCAGGAACACCGCGGTGCCGACCACGTTGACCTGGCGCGGGATCCCGCGTTGCGCGGCGCCCCACACGTACATCGGGAACGTCACCGTGGTGCCGGAGTTGAAGTTCGTGATGATGAAGTCGTCGAAGGACAGCGACAGCGACAGCATGGCGGCCGCCGCGATGCCGGGCAGCACCAGCGGCAACGTCACCCGCCGGAACGTCTGGAGCTCGTTGGCGTAGAGGTCCATCGCCGCTTCCTGCAGCCGCGGGTCCAGCCCGGCCAGCCGTGCCTTCACCGTGACGACCACGAAGGACAGGCAGAACAGGATGTGCGCGAAGGCGACCGTCCAGAAGCCCAGCGGGATCTGCAGCGTGACGAACAGGGCCAGCAGCGACGAGCCCATCACGACCTCGGGCGTGGCCATCGGCAGGAAGATCAGCACGTTCGTCGAGCCGCGGCCGCGGAAGCGGTGGCGCGCCAGGGCGAACGCCATCAGCGTGCCCAGGACCGTCGCCACCAGGGTCGCGACGAGCGCGATGCCGACGCTGACCCGCAGCGCGTCGGCGATGCCGGCGGTCGCGAACGGGTGCAGCCAGTAGTCCAGCGTCCACTGGTCGGACAGGTCGTAGGAGAGCCGGTTCGTCGGCTTGTTCAGCGACAGCATGAACACGACGACGATCGGCAGGAACAGGTAGGCGAGCACGATCAGGCCGACCGTCATCACCCAGTGGTCGGCGACCCAGCGCCAGAACCGGTGCATCTCAGACCACCTCGTCGGTTCCGGCCGCGCGGACGTAGGAGAACACCATCACCAGGATGGTTGCCATCAACAGGAAGGACAGCGCCGCGGCCTGTGGGTAGTCCAGCCGGACCAGGAACGCCGAGTCGATCACGTTGCCGATCATGTACTGGTTGGGCGTGCCCAGGAGCTCGGCGTTGATGTAGTCACCGGCCGCCGGGATGAACGTCAGCAGCGTGCCGGCGATGACGCCCGGCATCGACAGCGGCAGCGTCACCTTCCGGAACGTGGCCGTCGGGTGCGCGTACAGGTCCCGCGACGCCTCGAGCAGACGGCCGTCGAGCCGGTCCAGGCTCGCGTACAGCGGCAGCACCATGAACGGCAGGAAGTTGTAGACCAGCCCGCACACGACCGCGGCCGGCGTGGCGAGCAGCCGGAAGTCGTCGCCGACGAACGGCAGGCTGCGGAAGAACTCCACCAGCGGGCCGTTGTCGGACAGGATCGACTTCCAGGCCAGCGTGCGCACCAGGAACGTGGTGAAGAACGGCGCGATCACGCACACCAGCAACAGGTTGCGCCACCGGCCCGACTTCTGCGCGATCGCGTAGGCCAGCGGATAGCCGAGTACCAGGCAGATGATCGTCGCGATGCCCGCGTACACCGCCGAGCGCACCAGGTGCGGCCAGTACTGACCGATCGCGTCGACGTAGTTGACGAACGCGAAAGCCTGCTGGTAGCCGGTTTCCAGGCTGCCGCCGCGGTCGTACAGGCTGGTCGCGAGGAGCTGCGCCGACGGCACGACGAAGAACACCACGAGCCAGATCCCGCCGGGCAGCAGCAGGAGGTAGGGCGTGAAGCGGCGCCGGCGGCGGCCGGCGACCGGCTCGTCGAGCGGCTCGACGTCGGGCGGGGTGCCCGGCGCGGAACCACCGGACGCCGCGCCGACCAGAGCGGTCACGGTGCGACACCCATGGGGTCGGCCGCGTACTGACTGACCTCCTCGCCCTGGCCCGCCGGACGGCCGAGCACGAACGAGTGCGACGGGTACCAGTGCGCGACGACCTCGGTACCCGGCTGCAGCGGCCCGCCCGCCGACGCGTTGGCCGAGAACACCGACATCTCCTGGCCCCACGGGGTTTTCAGCAGGTACTCGGTGCTCACCCCGGCGTAGCAGGTGTCGGTGAGCACGCCGCGCACCCGGTTGTGGTTGGCCGGCGGCGACTCCCCCGGCTCGGCGAGGCGTACCTTCTCCGGCCGCACGCCGAGCCACACCGGGCCCTCGGAGACGCGGGCCCGCGTGCTGGGGGCGGCGAACCGCTCGCCGTGCGCGGTCAGCATCAGGTCGTCACCGCTGCGGCCGGCCACCTCGGCGGCGAACAGGTTGGACTGGCCGAGGAAGTTCGACACGAACGGCGAGGACGGGAACTCGTAGATCTCGGTCGGCGCGCCCAGCTGCTCGATCCGCCCCGCGTTCATCACCGCGACCGTGTCGGCCATCCACATGGCCTCCTCCTGGTCGTGCGTGACGTGCAGGAAGGTGATGCCGACCTCGGTCTGGATGCGCTTGAGCTCGATCTGCATCTGCCGGCGCAGCTTGAGGTCCAGCGCGCCGAGCGGCTCGTCGAGCAGCAGCACCTGCGGCTCGTTGACCAGCGCCCGGGCGAGGGCGACGCGCTGTTGCTGGCCGCCGGAGAGCTGGGCCGGCTTGCGCCGTTCGTAGCCGGGCAACTGCACCAGCTCGAGCATCTGGGACACCTTCGCGGCGACGTTGCGCATGCCGCGCTGGCGCAACCCGAAGGCGATGTTGTCCTTGATGTCCAGGTGCGGGAAGAGCGCGTAGCTCTGGAACACCGTGTTGACCGGCCGCCGGTAGGGGCGCATGTGGGTGATGACCTCGTCGCCGAGCCGGATCTCCCCCGACGTCGGATCTTCCAGGCCGGCGACGGTGCGCAGCGTCGTGGTCTTGCCGCAGCCGGACGCGCCCAGCAGGGCGAAGAAAGCGCCCTGCGGGACGGTCAGGCTGAGGTCGTCGACCGCGGTGAACTGCCCGAATCGCTTGGTGACGTGCTCGAGGACGAGGTCTTCGGCCATGGTGCTTTAGGCTCCGATCACCTGCTGGAACTTCTGCTCATAGGCCCGCTCCTGGCTCTCGTCGAGTGCCATGAACACCTTCGCCTTACCGAGGGTCGCCTCGTCGGGGAAGATGAGCGGGTTGGCGGCGAGCTCGGGGTCGATCTTCTCCATCGACTCCTTCGCGCCGTTGACCGGGCAGATGTAGTTCACGTACGCGGCGAGCTCGGCGGCGACCGCCGGCTCGTAGTAGTAGTCCATGATCTGTTCGGCGTTGCCACGGTGCGTGGCCTTGTTGGGCACCTGCATGTTGTCCGACCACAGCATGAGGCCCGAGTCCGGCGTCACGAACTTGACCTTCGGGTCCTCGAAGGTCAGCTGGATGACGTCACCGGACCAGGCGACGCACGCGGCGATGTCGCCCTTGGCGAGATCCTGGGCGTAGTCGTTGCCCGTGAAGCGGCGGATCTGACCGGACTCCGTCGCCGTGCGGAGCTTGTCGAGGGCCTGGTCGAACTCGTCCTCGGTGAACTTGGACGGGTCTGCGCCGTTCGAGAGCAGCAGCAGGCCCATCGTGTCGCGCATCTCCGAGAGCATCGTGACCTTGCCCTTGAGGTCGGGCCGGGTCAGCAGCTCGTCGATGGTGCGGACCTCCCTGGTCACCTTTCCGTTGAAGGCCAGACCGGACAGACCGGACTGCCACGGCACGGCGTACTCGGTGTTCTTGTCCCAGGGACGACCCTTCAACGACGGGAGGAGGTTCTTCTCGACGTTGGGGATCTTGTCCTTCTCCAGCTTCTGCGCCCAGCCGAGCCGGACCACGCGCGAGGCCATCCAGTCGGTGAGGACCATGATGTCGCGGTCGATCGCCTGGCACGCGGACAGCTGGTTGCGCACCTTGCCGAAGAACTCGTTGTTGTCGTTGATGTCCTCCTGGTAGGTCACCTGGATGCCGGTCTTGGCGATGAAGGCATCGAGGGACGGCCGCTTCTTCTCGTCCTTCTCGTCGACGTCGATGTAGAGCGGCCAGTTGGAGAACACGAGCTTCTTGTCGTCCGCGGACTTGTCGTCGCTGACGCAACTCTCCGCGGTCTGTTTGGTACCCGACGTGCCGCACGCGGACAGCGCGGCACCGGTTGCCGCGAACGCGCCCGCGGCCAGCATCCCCCGAAGGACGGTCCGCCGGGACGCTTCGGAGCGTCCCGAGGACATCGCACGCAGTACAGCTGCCGCCTCGGGGGACGGCGGGGTGTTCACCCTTGTTCGCATGGCGACTGATACTGACACGGTGTCCGCCCGCTCACAAGGGATTCCGTTGTCACAGTCGCACCACACGACGAAATACGCCAGACTTACCTGTTTAACGAGGGAGGACGGGATGGCGGAATCCGCACCGGAGGGGCGCCGGCTCGTCGTCCGGGAGGGCGCGGCGCACGCGCTCCTCGACGACGTGGCCAAGGGGATCATCGAGCAGTTACAGGAGGACGGGCGCCGGCCGTACGCGACGATCGGCCGCGCGGTGGGGCTGTCCGAGGCGGCCGTCCGCCAGCGCGTGCAGCGGCTGCTCGACGCGGGCGTGATGCAGATCGTCGCCGTCACCGACCCCCTCCAGCTGGGGTTTCCCCGCCAGGCGATGGTCGGCGTGCGCACGTCGGCGGAGCTGGAGGAGACCGCCGACCGGATCGCCACGATCCCCTCGGTGGACTACGTCGTGATCACCGCGGGCTCGTTCGACCTGCTCGTCGAGGTGGTCGCGCGCAACGACGACAACCTGCTGGAGATCCTCAAGGAGATCCGTGCGGTGCCCGGGGTGACCACCACCGAGGCGTTCGTCTACCTCAAGTTGCGCAAACAGACCTACTCCTGGGGTACCCCCTGATGCGAAATCCGTCGTGAAGATCGGATCCGACCACGGATTCCACGTCGATACGGCGTGAATTGTGCGATAAGCACTTGTCTTGCCCTGGTATGTGTGCGATAACCGACCCATGGCCAGCACCGAGCAGAACGCCGCCGACCACCTCTGGATGCACTTCACCCGGATGTCGTCCTACGCGGACGCCCCCGTCCCGACGATCGCCCGCGGCGAGGGTCCGTACGTCTACGACACGGCCGGAAAGCGTTACCTGGACGGCCTTTCCGGGCTCTTCGTGGTCCAGGTCGGGCACGGCCGCGAGGAGCTCGCCGACGCCGCCGCCAAGCAGGCGCGCGAGCTGGCGTTCTTCCCGATCTGGTCCTACGCGCACCCGAAGGCGATCGAGCTGGCCGAGCGGCTGGCGTCGCTGACCCCCGGCGACCTGAACAAGGTCTTCTTCACCACGGGCGGGTCCGAGGCGGTGGAGAGCGCGTGGAAGCTCGCGCGCGCGTACTTCAAGCTGGCCGGCAAGCCGACCAAGCACAAGGTCATCTCCCGGTCGATCGCCTATCACGGCACGTCGATGGGCGCGCTGTCGATCACCGGACTGCCCGCGTTGAAGGCGGACTTCGAGCCGCTGGTGCCCTCCACGATCCGGGTGCCGAACACGAACCTGTACCGCGCGCCGGCCGGCACCGCGGGCCCGGACGGGACCGACGCGGAGGCGTTCGGCCGGTGGGCCGCGGACCGCATCGAGGAGGCGATCGAGTTCGAGGGCGCGGACACGGTCGCGGCCGTGTTCCTGGAGCCGGTGCAGAACTCGGGCGGCTGTTTCCCCCGCCGCCGGGCTACTTCCAGCGGGTGCGCGAGATCTGCGACCGGCACGACGTGCTGCTGGTGTCGGACGAGGTGATCTGCGCGTTCGGTCGGCTGGGCGAGTACTTCGGCTCGCAGCGCTACGGCTACCAGCCCGACATCATCACCTGCGCGAAGGGCCTGACCTCCGGGTACGTGCCGCTCGGCGCGATGCTGGTGAGCGACCGGCTGGCCGAGCCGTTCCGCCACGGCACCAACTGGTTCGCCCACGGCGTCACGTTCGGCGGCCACCCGGTGGCCTCTGCGGTGGCGCTCGCGAACCTCGACCTGTTCGTGCGCGAGGACCTCAACGCCCACGTGCGCAAGAACTCCGACCTGTTCCGGTCCTATCTGGAGCGTCTGTACGACCTGCCGATCGTCGGCGACGTGCGCGGTGACGGGTACTTCTTCGGCATCGAACTGGTGAAGGACAAGGCTACGCGGGAGACGTTCGACGAGGCGGAGTCCGAGGCGCTGCTGCGCGGGTTCCTGTCCCGGGCACTGTTCGAGAACGGGCTGTACTGCCGCGCGGACGACCGCGGGGACCCGGTGGTGCAGCTGGCGCCGCCGCTGACCTGCGAGGAGGCACAGTTCGCGGAGATCGAGCAGATCCTGCGTTCGGTGCTGACCGAGGCGTGGAGCCGGCTCTGAGCGAGCCTGCGAGCGAGGCAATGTCACAGGGCGACCGCGAGCGGCGGCACCGAGCCTGCGAGGGGCCGTCGTGAGCGAGCCTGCGAGCGAAGCGTTGACACCGCGCGAGGCACCGAGCTTCTGGCTGTCCACTTTCGACCTGACGCCCCGGGCGCCGCTGCCCGGCGACACGGACGTGGACGTCGCGATCGTGGGCGCCGGCTTCACGGGTCTGTGGACCGCGTACTACCTGGCCTCGGCGGACCCGTCGCTGCGGATCGCGGTCGTGGAGGCGGAGGTCGCCGGGTTCGGCGCGAGCGGGCGCAACGGCGGCTGGTGCTCGGCGCTGTTCCCGGTGTCGCCCGCGGCATTGGCCCGCCGGCACGGGCGCCCCGCCGCGCTGGCGCTGACCCGCGCCATGGAGTCCACAGTGGACGAGGTGGGCCGGGTCGCCGCCGCGGAGGGTATCGACTGCCACTTCGCGAAGGGCGGCACGGTGACGCTCGCGCGGACGGCGGTGCAGGAGGCCAGGGCGCACGCCCAGGTCGAGGAGGAGTCGGCCTTCGGGATCGACGTGTCGTGGCTGCCGGCCGCCGAGGCCCGGTCGCGCTGCGGGGCGACGTCCGTGCGGGGCGGGGTGTACACGCCGCACTGCGCGGCGATCCACCCCGGGCGGCTGGTGCGCGGGCTGGCGCGGGCGGTGGAGCGGCGCGGGGTCGCGGTGTACGAGGGGACGCGGGCGCTGTCGCTGCGGCCGGGCGCGGTGGTCACCGACCGCGGCACGGTGCGCGCGCCGGTCGTGGTGCGGGCGACGGAGGGGTACACGCCGGGGCTGGCCGGGATGCGGCGCACGGTGGCGCCGCTGTACTCGCTGATGGTGGCGACCGAGCCGCTGCCGGCGTCGTTCTGGGCGACGGCGGGCCTCGCCCGGCGCGAGACGTTCGCGGACTTCCGCCGGATGATCATCTACGGCCAGCGCACCGCCGACGACCGCCTGGCGTTCGGCGGGCGCGGGGCGCCGTACCACTTCGGCTCGCGGGTCGAGCCGGCCTACGACCAGGACGCCCGCGTGCACACCGCGATCGAGCAGACGCTCGTCGAGCTGTTCCCCGCGCTCGGCCCGGTGCCGCCGGTGACCCATCGGTGGGGCGGACCGCTCGGGGTGCCCCGCGACTGGAGCGCGTCGGTCGGCTTCGACCGCGCGTCGGGCCTGGCCTGGGGCGGCGGCTACGTCGGTGACGGCGTCGGCACGGCGAACCTGGCCGGCCGCACGCTGGCGGACCTGATCACCGGCGTCGCCTCGCCGCTGACCGAGCTGGCATGGGTGGGCCACCGCTCGCGCCGATGGGAGCCGGAACCGTTGCGGTGGCTGGGCATCAACCTCGGCCTGCGGGTCATGGACGTCGCCGACGCCCGCGAGGACCGCACCGGCCGCCCCTTCCGCCCGGCGGCCCTGTTCGGCCGCTTCCTCGGCGAGTAGGTCAGCTCACCACCGGGTCGCTGGTGCGGGCGCGCTTGAGCTCGAAGAAGCCCTCGGTGCCCGCCACCAGCAGGACGCCGTCCCACAGGCGGCCGGCGGCCTCGCCGCGCGGGGCCGGGGTCACGACCGGGCCGAAGAACGCGTTCACCGAGCCGTCGGGCATCGTCACGTGGATGGCCGGGGTGCCGAGGTCCTCGCCCACCGGACCGAGGCCCGCCTCGTTGCCGGCCAGCATCGCGGCGTCGACGTCCGTCGACTCGGCCGCGTCGGCCAGCTCCGGCGGCAGGCCCGCCTCGGTCAGCGCGGCGGTGTACAGCTCGCGGCCCAGCGGCTCCTTCGCCAGGTGGATCCGGTTGCCCAGCGCGGTGTAGACCGCGCGCACCTCGGCCGGCCCGTACTTCTGCTCCACCGCCTTCGCGACGCGCGCGGGGCCCCAGCCGCTGTCCAGCCACCCGCGGTACCACTCGTCCACCTCGCGGCCCTCGTTCAGCACCGACAGGCTCAGCACGTGGAAGCGCACCGCCACGTCCCGCACCCGCTCCACCTCGAGCAGCCACCGCGACGCGATCCACGCCCACGGGCACTTCGGGTCGAACCACATGTCCACCGTCGTCATGGCGTTCACGCTAGGGCCATGATTGGCCGAGTCACAGAGCCAATTCGAGCGACGTTCGAGTGGGCCAATGGGCGGACCACGAGATTCCTGGCAGGCTGACGCCGGTGCACGCCCTGACTGCCCTGCTGCTGAGCGGACTGCTGACCGCCGCGCCGGCCCACGCCTCCGCCGCACACGCCGAGCTCATCGCCAGCTCGCCGGCACCGGACGCGTCGCTCGCCGCGCCGCCCGCCACGGTGTCGCTGACGTTCGACGAGCCGGTGACGCTCGCCGACAACCCCGTCGAGGTGATCGGTCCGGGCAACGCGACCTGGCAGCTCGGCACGGCGACCGTCGCGGGCGCCGTGGTGAGCGCGCCCGTGACGAAGGGCGGGCCGTCCGGTGTGTACACGCTCGTCTACCGCGTGGTGTCCGACGACGGCGACGCGGTCAGCGGCTCGGTCCGGTTCACCCTGACCTCCGCGGCGGGCGCCCGGCCGGCGACTTCGACGGTCACCGCCACGTCGGCTTCGTCGGCGGAATCGTCGTCGGCGGCGGCGCCGACCCGGCCACGTCCGGCGGCGAGCGACGGCGGGTCATTGCTGTGGATCTGGCTCCTCGGCGGGGCGATACTGCTCGCCGCGCTCGTGGTCGTGACGCTCCGCGTTCGACGCCCGGGTCGCTGACCAGCACTGTTGCATGTAGGCGCTGCACGAGGCAATATCTGCCGGGTTGTCTGCCTCCCCGGTGGAAGGTTCCTGTGCAAGATCAGACCGCGCAGGTCGACGATCTCAAACTCGTCGCGCTGCCTAGCGCCGTGAACTGCGCTGAATTGTTCGTGCGGTTCACCCTGACCGAGTGGCACGTGTCCGAGATGATCGCCGATGTCGGGGACACGGCGAAGAAACTCGTGCAGTGCGTCATCGCCACGGTCGTCGAGGGCTCCGACCCGACGATGATCAACGTCCGGCTCCGCCTGCGCGGCAGCACGATCGTCGTCGAGATCGAGGACGACCGGCGCACACCGCCGCTCGTCGTGCCACGCAGCCTGTCCGGCCGGAAGGCCGGCGTGGAGACGACGCGGCGCGGCAAGCAGCTCGTCTGGTGCGAGCTGCCCCTGCCGTCCGGCATGGACGCGACCGTCGTCCCGCTCCCCCGCCGCGGCACCACGCGCGCCACACCCCCGAGGCAGAGCGAGATCGACGAGGCCGTCGACCTCAACAACGACGTGATGCAGCGAATCCTCGACGGCCTGCGCCGCGACGACCCGACGATCTGACGGGTCGACCGAACGGCGAGCGGCTACTCAGCCGCCGAACCCGCACCGCATCCTGGAGTGCGGTAACGGCTCCGTGGTAGTCCGCGCGACGGGTAGTCGGGTCGGGGGCTCGCCAGTCACTGTCGACGTGGGGACCGCGCGTCCATGTTCGGTACCAAGACCAAGAAGATCGGCGACCTGGAGCAGTTCGCCTCGGGCCTGCAGGCACAACTGCAGCAGGCGCAGGCGCACCTCGCCCACATCGGCGGGCTGGAACACTGGCAGGTGCGCCAGGAGATCGAACGGATGCGGGCGGAGTTGCACGGGCTGCGCCAGGCACAGGTCGCCGAGACGCAGCGGCACGCGGCAGAGCTCGACCAGATCCGCGCCGCACACGCGGGGCGGCTGGCAGAGATCCAGGGACAGATCGCGACGGCCCAGCAGGAGCTGGTCCCTTTCACCGACGAGCTGGTGTTCCAGGACGCCGGCGTGTTCCGCTACCACCATCCGCTGGAGAACGCCGACGCGTACCGGCGCGAGCTGGACCGCATCTCCGCCGAGATGAAGCAGGTCATCGCGGACAAGCAGGCGGTCGAGGCGAACCACAACTTCACCTTCAACAACTCGGCCGCGCAGGGCCGCAAGATGGTCAACGACTGGTGCAAGGTGATGCTCCGCGCCTACAACGCCGAGGCCGAGAACTGCCTGCGGGTCATGAAGGCCGGCTCTGTCGAGACGGCGAAGAAGCGGCTGGACAAGATCGGCGAAGCCATCCAGAGACTCGGCAAGATGCTCGACATCCACATCTCGTACCGCTACCGCGCGCTCCGGATGCGCGAGCTGGAGCTGACCGCTGACTTCCTGCAGAAGAAGCAGGAGGAGAAGGAAGCCGAGCGCGCGGAGCGGGAACGGCTCCGCGAGGACGCCAAGGCGCAGGCGGAGTTCCGGCGCGAGATCGAGAAGCTCGAGAAGGAACGGCGCCACCTGCTCAACGTCCGGCAGGCGCTGCTGGACAAGGGCGACGACGCGGCGGCCGCGGAGCTCGAGTCAGAGCTGGACAACGTCGAACGCCGGTCTGCGGGGCCTGCACGACCGCGAGGCGAACATCCGCGCCGGCTATGTGTACGTGATCAGCAACGTGGGCGCGTTCGGGCCGAACATGGTCAAGATCGGGATGACCCGGCGGCTCAACCCGAACGAGCGCGTCCTCGAACTGGGCGACGCATCCGTGCCGTTCCGGTACGACACGCACATCATGTTCTACTCATCGGACGCGGTCAGCCTCGAGAACGCGCTCCACCGGGACCTGTCCGACCGCCGGGTCAACAAGGTCAACATGCGGCGCGAGTTCTTCTACGCCGACCCGGCCGAGGTACACGCGCTGCTCAGGAAACACGCCGGCCAGGTGCTGGAGTACGTCATCGACCCGGAGGCACTCGAGTACCGGCAGAGCGCGCAGCCGCACCACAACCCGTCTGAGTCTGACCGCCTCAGCCCGGGCCGCGGCGCAGCCGGACGCGGTAGGAGTAGTGCTCGGGCAGGAAGTAGCTCGTCGCCAGCTCCACCAGGCGGCCGGCGGTGTCGGCGTAGCTGCGGTCGACCCGCAGCAGCGGGTCGCCCGGCTCGCAGTCCAGGTAGACGGTGACGGTGTCCGTCGCGGCTGTCGCGGTGATGCTCTGCTCCGCCTCGGCGATCGGGCGTCGCGGTGTGGCGCTCGATCAGGCCGATGACCGTGACCTCGCTCAGCGCGCCCGGCGCGGCCAGCTCCGGGCAGGCCGGCGAGCGCGTGCCGATGTCGGGTGGCAGGTACACGGTGGTCAGGCAGAACGCGATGTCGTTGTGCCGGCGGCGGAACCGCACCCGGTACACCGCGTCGGCCTCGAGCCGCAGCCTCGAAGCCGCGTCGATGTCGACCTGGCGGCGCAGCGGGCTGAGCACCTCGAGCCGGGTGTCGACCGACAGGCCCATCAGGTCCTCGACCGACCCGAACTGGCGCAGGTACGGCCCTGCGCGCGGGCTCGGCGAACGTGCCCCGGCCGGGCACCCGCCGCACCATGCCCTCGGCGACCAGGTCGTGGAACGCGCGCCGCACGGTCTGGCGCGACACCCGGTACTCCGTCGCCAGCTCGGCCTCGGTGGGCAGCCGGGTGCCGTCCGCGTAGCGGCCCGCCAGGATCGCGCCGCGCAGCGTCCGGGCGAGCATCGCGTACGCGGCCTCGCCTCGTCTCGCGGGGCGCGTGGCCATCACAGGCCCCGGGCGACGAGCTGCGCGGCGATGACGTTGCGCTGGATCTCGTTGGTGCCCTCGCCGACGATCATCAGCGGCGCGTCGCGGAAGTAGCGCTCGACGTCGAACTCGGTGGAGTAGCCGTAGCCGCCGTGGATGCGGACCGCGTTCAGCGCGATCTCCATCGCCGCCTCGGACGCGAACAGCTTCGCCATGCCGGCCTCCAGGTCGCAGCGCTGCCCCGCGTCGTAGCGCTCCGCGGCGTGCAGCACGAGCTGGCGCGCGGCGGTGTACTTCGTCGCCATGTCCGCGAGGTAGTTGCCGATCGACTGGTGCCGCCAGATCGGCTTGCCGAAGGTCTCTCGCTCCTGCGCGTAGCGCAGCGAGTCGTCCAGCGCCGCCCGGGCGACGCCGAGCGCGCGGGACGCGACCTGGATGCGGCCGATCTCCAGGCCCGTCATCATCTGCGCGAAGCCGTGTCCCTCCGCGCCGCCGAGCAGCGCGTCGGCGGGCGCCCGGTAGTCCGACAAAGGACAGCTCGCAGCTCTCCACGCCCTTGTAGCCGAGCTTCGGCAGGTCCCGCGAGACGGTGAGGCCGTCGCCGTGCTCGACGAGCAGGATGCTGATGCCGCGGTGCCGCGGCGTGGCGGCCGGGTCGGTCTTGCACAGCAACGCGATCAGCTGCGAGCGGCGCGAGTTCGTGATCCACGTCTTCGTGCCGTCGACGACGTAGCCGTCGCCGTCGCGGCGGGCGGTGGTGGTCAGCGCCTGCAGGTCCGAGCCGCCGCCGGGCTCGGTCAGCGCCATGGTCGCGCGCACCTCGCCGGTCGCCATCCGCGGCAGGTAGCGCTCCTTCTGCTCGTCGGTGCCGAACGCGGCCGATCAGCTTGGCGACGACGGTGTGCCCGCCCATCGCGCCGGCCAGGCTCATCCAGCCGCGGGCGAGCTGCTCGGTGACCGCCACGTAGCACGGGGTGGACACGGCGACCTCGCCGTACGGCTCGGGGATCGCCAGGCCGTAGACGCCGAGCTGCTTCATCTGCTCGATGAGCGTCTGCGGGGTAGGTGTCGGCGTGCTCCAGCTCGCGCACGACCGGCCGGACGTCGCGGTCGACGAAGTCGGCCACGGTGTCGACGATGCTCTGTTCCTCTTCGCTCAGCATGTGTCCTCTTCAGACGGTGTGGGCGGCGCGCAGGGCGGCGATGTCGGCGTCGGTGCGGCCGAGCTCGCGCAGGATGGCGTCGGTGTGCTCGCCGGCCGCGGGTACCGGACCCAGCACCGGCTCGACACCGGCGAACGTGGCGGGCGGCAGCAGCGCCTCGACGTCGCCGCCGGGGCTGGCGACCGTGCGCCAGCGGCCGCGCTCGCGCAGCACCGGGTGGTCGAGCAGGTCCGGCACGGTGTTCATCCGTCCACTCGCGACACCGGCCTGGTCCAGCAGCGCGAGGGCCGAGGCGGTGTCGAGGGCGGCGAACCGCTTCGACAGCAGGGAGTTGAGCGCCTCGCGGTGTGCGACGCGGGCGGGGTTCGTGGCGAACCGCGGGTCGTGGGCGACCTGCTCGTCGTCCAGCAGCAGGCGGCACAGCGCCACCCATTCCCGCTCGTTCTGCACCGCGAGCACGACGATGTCGCCGTCGCCGGTGGTGTACGGGCCGTACGGGGCGATCGTCGCGTGCTGGGCGCCGGCCCGCGCGGGCTGCGTGCCGCCGTAGCGGGTGTAGAGCGCGGGCTGGCCCATCCACTCGGCGAGCGCCTCGAACAGCGACACCTCGACCGCCGCGCCCACACCGGTGTTCGCCCGCCGCAGCAGGCCGGTGAGGACGGCCGAGTAGGCGTACATGCCGGCCGCGATGTCGGCGACCGAGATGCCGGCCTTCGCGGTGACCTCGGGCGTGCCGGTGAGCGACACGAGCCCGGTCTCGCACTGGACGAGCAGGTCGTAGGCCTTGCGGTCGGCCCACGGGCCGGTCGTGCCGTAGCCGGACACCGTGCAGTGCACGAGCCTCGGGTACCGCGCGCACAGCGGGCCGGCGTCGACCCCGAGCCGGCCGGCCGCGCCGGGGCCGAGGTTGTGCACGAACACGTCGGCGCCGGCGAGCAGCTCGTGCAGGATCTCCTGCCCGGCGGGCTGCTTGACGTCCAGGGTCAGCGACTCCTTCGACCGGTTGAGCCAGACGAAGTAGCTGGACTGGCCGAGCACGGACTCGTCGTAGTGGCGGGCGAAGTCGCCGCCGTCCGGGCGTTCGATCTTGATCACCCGGGCGCCGAGGTCGGCGAGCTGGCGGGTGGCGTACGGCGCGGCGACCGCCTGTTCCAGGCTGACCACCGTGACCCCGTCGAGTGGTCGCACCAGTACCTCCCGGCTGTAAATGTACGGCCAATATCACTCGGCGTTGTCCGTGGTGTCAAGCGCGCCCTAAGGTGATTCGCGTGATATGGCCGGACAACTCGGCGGGCCCGTACTTCGACGAGCTCGCGGTCGGCGACCGGTTCGCCGGGGCGCCCGGCGTGACGCTCACGGCCGGGCACGCGGCCGTCCACCAGGCGGTGCTCGGCGACCGGCTGCGGCTGCCGCTGGACCACGCGCTCGCCACCGCGGTCGCGGGCGGCCCGGTCGCCCACCCGGCGCTGGTCTGGGACGTCGCGATCGGACAGTCCACGGTGGTCACCCAGCGGGTGCGGGCGAACCTGTTCTACCGCGGGCTCGCGTTCCGCCGGTACCCGCTGCTCGGCGACACGCTGCGCACGGTGACGGAGGTGGTGGGGCTGAAGGAGAACAGCCGCAGACCGGACCGGCCGCCGACCGGGCTCGCCGCGCTGCGGATCACGACCGTCGACCAGGACGACCGGCCGGTGCTGGACTTCTGGCGCTGCGCGATGCTGCCGCTGCGCTCCGCCGAGCCGACCGGCCACCACGACGACCTGTCCGCGCTCGGTGCCGCGGCCGTCACCGGCCGCCGCCGGCCGGCTGGGACCTGGCCGCGTTCCGGCGCGGCTGCCGGGCGAGCACTTCGCGGACCTGGCGGTGGGCCGGTCGTGGGCGGTCGGCGGCGCGGACGTCGTGTCGGCGGCGCCGGAGCTGGCGCGGCTGACCGTCAACATCGCGGCCGCGCACCACGACGGCCCGGCCGCGCAGCGCCTGGTGTACGGCGGCCACACGATCGGCCTCGCGCTCGCGCAGGCGTGCCGGGCGATCCCGAACATCGTGACGGTCGCGAGCTGGGCGGCTGCGACCACACCGGCCCGGTGCACGAGGGCGACCGGCTGACCAGCCGGCTGTCGGTGACCGGCGTGACGCCGCTCGCGGACGGCGGACTGGTCGACCTGCGGTCCATTGTGGAGGGACCAGCCGGACCGGTGCTGGACTGGCGGTTCACGGTGGTGCTGGCCTGAAGGCCGGGCGAAGCTCACCGGCCGGGTAGTCCGTGTCCAGGTCGCCGCCGAACAGGCTCCAGTAGAAGCTGTTCATCCGCGCGGCGGCAGGCGCGTGGCGGGCGAGGATCTCCGCGACGGCTCGGGGCACGTCGTCGGGGAGGTGGCCGGCCGCGCAGCGGCGGACGTACTCGTTGCGGGCGACCGGCGCGCCGCCGGCCGGCACCGGCACCCCGCACACGGCGGTCGACCAGCCAGTTGACCAGGCGCATGGCCGCGTACGCGGCGTCGTGGGTGAGCGTGGCGCGCGGCGAAGTCGCGTTCGGCCGGGGACAGCTCGAAGCGGGGCGAGGTGACCAGTCCGAAGTCGGCGAGGTAGACGTCCAGCGCCGTCGGTGCGCAGGTTGGCGAAGTGACCGTCCATGTGCAACAGCTCGCGGCCGCGCAGGAACCGCCACGATCTCGGACAGCTGCCGCTCGAGTGTCGGCGCCTTGCCGACCGGGTCGTCGCGCAGCCAGTCGAGCAGCGGGTACGGAGGTACTCGAAGAACAGCACGAGGCTGTGCGTTGCGGCGACCGAGGCCGCCAGCCGGGCACGCACGGCCGGCGAGCCGCCGAGGGTGGCGGCGGCCGCGTCGAGGTCGGCGTGTTCGGCCGCGACCGGTGACCGGCCGGCCAGCACCCGCCAGTGATACAGCAGCGGGAACGAGCTCGTCTCGCCCGCCAGCGCGGCGTCGGTGACGAGCCTGTTCGCGGCGAGCTCGCGCCAGGCGCCGAACCCGGGACTGCCGATGCCGTACTGGCAGAACAGCGGCAGCTCGAACAGGTTCGCGGTGCTGTGCGGGTGCGCCAGCTCCCGGTCGCTCAGCGGGACCCGCTTGACGAAGACCGGCACGCCGCGCACGTCGAGCGTCGTCGAGCCGCCGCCCACCCCCACCTCGCCCGGCGGCGCGGCCTCGACCAGCGCCGCCAGCTCGGCGTCACCACGCGAGGCGAGGAAGGCCGAGGTGCGCTCGTGGCGGAGGAGTCTGCGAGTCACGCCAGCCGTACGCAGCACCGGCCGGGCCGCGGGTCCAGGCGGGCGGTGAGGCCGGCCTCGCCCACGCCGGCGAGCATGCCCTCGACCAGGCCCAGCGCCATCCCGCACACCAGCTCGGGGTGCGCCCGCGCGAGCGTGTGGAACGGGCAGTTGCGCAACACGACCTCGCCGTCCTCGTCGTCCGGTTCGAAACCGTGGCGCTGCAGCAGCCCTCGGACGTCGTCGCCGTCCTCGGTCAGCTCCCGCCCCGCCGCGCGCGCCAGCTCCGGCAGCGACGCGGCGCCGGGATCCTCCAGCGCGCCGGCCATCAGCTGCGCGGCCAGCTCGTAGTGCCGCTCGGGCAACGTCACCGCCACCTGCCGCTCGGAACGCCGGTACAGCTTCGCGGGCCGCCCCGCGCCCGGACCGGCGCGCTCGGTGCGCCGCTCGTAGCTGGTGACGAGCAGGCCCTCGGCGACCAGCTTGTCCAGGTGGAAGGCGACCGTCGCGCGCGGGATCCGCAGCGCCGCGGCGACCTCGTCGCGGCTCACCGGCTCGGGCTGGCGGGCGACGTGCGCGTACAGGCGCCGCCGGGTCGGCTCGCCCAGCGCCGCGACCGCGGCCACCCGGCTCACCAGCGCGTCGTCCACGTCACCCACTCTAAGACAAACGTTCGTTGACGAAAACCGCGCACGGCTTCTAAAGTCAGAAATGTTGTTTTTAGAACGAGGGGTGCGCCGTGATCCGTGAATGAGTTGAGCCAGCCGAGTACCGGCCGGCACCTGTCGGTCGTCCACGATCGCGACACCGTCGACCTCGCGGCGGCGGAGCTCGCGGTGGCGGACCTCCTGCGGGCGCTCGGCAGGGACCCGACGTCCGAGCACCTGGCGGACACCCCGGCGCGGGTCGCGAGATCCTTCGCCGAGCTGCTGAGCCCGCGCGAGTTCCGGCTGACGACGTTCCCGAACGACGAGGGGTACGACGAGATGGTGGTGGCGAGGAGCATCCCCGTGCACTCGCTGTGCGAACACCACCTCCTGCCCTTCCACGGCGTCGCGCACGTCGGCTACCTGCCGGGCGAGCGGATCCTCGGCCTGTCCAAGCTCGCGCGCGTCGTCGAGCTGTTCGCGCGTGACCTGCAGGTCCAGGAGCGGCTCACCAAGCAGGTCGCGGACTGGCTGCAGGAGCACCTGGCGCCCAAGGGCGTCGGCGTGGTCATCGAGGCGGAGCACCTGTGCATGGCCCTGCGCGGCGTGCGCGCACCCGGCGCGGTCACCGTCACCTCGGCGCTGCACGGCCTGTTGCGAGAGGATCGAGGCTCCCGGCAGGAGTTCTTCTCGCTCACCGGAATCCGAGGCTGAACACCGCGCCTGAACACCGAAGTCCGAACACCGAGCCGAACACAACGAACAACACGGAGTGAGAACATCATGGTCAGCGACAACCCGTACGTCATCGTCGGTGGCGGTCTCGCCGGCGCGAAGGCCGCCGAGACCCTCCGCGAGGAAGGGTTCTCGCGGGCGCGTCGTGCTCATCGGCGACGAGCGCGACCGGCCGTACGAGCGGCCGCCGCTGTCCAAGGGCTACCTGCTCGGCGACGACGAGCGGTCGAGCGTCTACGTGCACGAGGAGGGCTGGTACGCGGAGAAGTCCGTCGAGCTGCTGACCGGGCGCCGGGCCGCCAAGCTGGACCGCGGCGCGCACGAGGTCGAGCTCGACGACGGCGAGCGGATCGGCTACGCGAAGCTGCTGCTGGCCACCGGCTCGTCGCCGCGGCGGCTGCGGATCGAGGGCAACAAGCTCGACGGCGTGAACTACGTCCGCCGGCTCGGGCACACCGACCCGCTCCGCGAGACGCTCAACGCGGGCGGCCGGGTGGTCGTCGTGGGCGCCGGCTGGATCGGGCTGGAGACGGCCGCGGCCGCGCGGGCCAAGTACGGCTGCGAGGTGACGGTCGTCGAGCCGCAGCCCACTCCCCTGCACGGCGTGCTCGGCGCGGAGCTCGGCAACGTCTTCGCGCAGCTGCACACCAAGCACGGCGTGAACTTCCGCTTCGGCACCGGCGTCAGCGAGTTCACCGGCTCCGGGAAGGTGTCCGGGGTGAAGACCGACGACGGCACCGAGATCCCCGCCGACGCGGTCATCGTGGGCGTCGGCGCGCGGCCGAACACCGAGCTCGCCGAGGAGGCCGGGCTCGCCGTGGACAGCGAGAACGGCGGCGTCGTGGTGGACGGCTCGCTGCGCACCGAGGACCCGGACGTCTACGCGGCCGGCGACGTGGCGAGCTTCCCGAGCGCGCGCTACGGCCGGCGGATCCGCGTCGAGCACTGGGCGAACGCGCTCAACGGCGGCCCGGCGGCCGCGCGGGCGATGCTCGGCAAGGACGTCACCTACACCGACCTGCCGTACTTCTTCACCGACCAGTACGACCTGGGCATGGAGTTCACCGGCTGGTTCGCGCCCGGCGGCTACGACCAGGTGGTGCTGCGCGGCGACGTCGACGGCCTGGCCTTCTACTCGTTCTGGGTCGCCGGCGACCGCGTCGTGGCCGGGATGCACGTCAACCTCTGGGACGACGGGGTCGGCCCGATCCAGGAGCTGATCAACTCCGAGCACCCGGTCGACGCCACCCGCCTCGCCGACAGCTCCGTCCCGCTCGCCGACACGCTGAAGGGATAAAGGCGCGGGAACGGCTTAGTCGCAATGGCGGTCCAAACCGGGCGACAAAAGTCGTAAGGTTCTCCCGCCTCACGGGCTCTCAGTCCGTGCGAGCCCAAGCCTTCTGGACCGGAGGTCCACCGCACCGTGAGTGAGTTAGCCGAGCACACCGACGCCCAGCTGGTCGCCGGTGTGCTCGCGGGCGACCGGGAGGCGTTCGCGGCCGTTTACGACCGCTACGCCGACCGGTTGCACGACTTCTGCCACTCCGTACTCCGCGACCGCGACGAAGCCGCGGACGCCGTGCAGGACACCTTCGTACTCGTCGCGCAGCGGCTCGCGCAGCTGAACGACCCCGACCGGCTCCGGCCCTGGCTCTACGCCGTCGCGCGCAGCGTGGCGTTGCGCAAGGTCCGGGTCCGCCAACGGGTCGTGCTCGACGAGGTGGAGGACATGGCGGACACCGATCCCGGACCCGACCGGGCGGCCGAGCAGGTGGCGCTGCGCGATCTCGTGTGGAGCGCCGCCGCCGGGCTGTCCGAACGGGACAGAGCGCTGCTGGACCTGCACGTGCGCCAGGGCCTCGACGGCGCGGAGCTCGGCGAGGCGATGGGCGTCAGCGCGAGCCACGCCTATGTGCTGCTGACCCGGCTCCGCGACCAGGTCGAGCGCTCGCTCGGCGCGCTGCTGATCGCCCGGCAGGGCCGCAAGGACTGCATCGAGCTGGACGCGCTGCTGTCCGACTGGGACGGCCGGTACTCGCCGCTGATGCGCAAGCGCGTCGCCCGGCACGTCGACTCCTGCGAGGTGTGCTCGGACCGCAAGCGGATCATGGTCAGCCCGTTCGCGCTGCTCGCGGCCGTGCCGCTGGTGGCGGCGCCGCTGTGGCTGCGCGACCGGGTCATGGACCAGGTGCAGCTCGCCGCGTACGAGGGCGACCTGCCCGCCGACGGTGGCGGCGCGGAGGCCGCCGTTGCGTCAGACGCGGTGTCGGAGGCGGTGTCGGAGGCCGCGGAGACCGGCGCCGCCGTGCCGAGGCAGCGGACGCGGATCG
Source organism: uncultured Actinomycetota bacterium (assembly GCA_963841395.1). Lineage (GTDB taxonomy): Bacteria > Actinomycetota > Actinomycetes > Mycobacteriales > Pseudonocardiaceae > Actinophytocola. Next base: position 329,980 of record CAWJCX010000048.1, on the reverse strand, counting down.
CCGCCGCGGCGGCCGCGGTGCTCGCGCTGCTGATCGTGGCGGGCGGGGTGGTGTACTGGCGCGACAGCTCCGTGCCGGGCGAGCCGCTCGGCCTGGACGTGCCGATCGCGCCGAGCCTGCAGACCTCGACCACCGGGCCGGGCTTCTCCTCGAACCCACCGAGCTCGGCGCCCTCGGGCACCACGACCACGAGGCCGGGCCAGACCACGACGACGACGGTCGAGCCCGCCGACGACCCGGGGTCCACCACGACGACGACCACGCGCCGCGTCGTGCCCCCGCCGCCCCCTCCCCCGCGCGACACGACGCCCCCGGTGATCAGCAACCCGGCGGCCTCGAACCTGCGGATCTTCACGGTCGACTGCCCCGACCCCCACTCCAGCCCCGTCTCCGCGACGGTCACCGACAACAAGGGCGTCCAGTCGGTGACGGTGAGCTGGACCGGCGCCGGGACGGGCAGCGCGAACATGTCGGGGGACGGCAGCGCGTGGTCCGGGTCCATCGGGACCTTCACGCAGTCCGGCAGCGTCGAGTGGACCATCACGGCGACCGACGCGGCGGGCAACAGCACGAGCGTTTCGGGCGGCAAGATCAGCGTTTCGAACTGCGCCGGCCCCATCGGGTGAGAAAAAGTTCCGCGGAAAAGTTGTAAGGCTCAGCGCCGGACGTGACTCCTACCGGGCGACACACCGTCACCCAGGAGGAACCCGATGAAGAGCCACCGCATCGTCACCGTCGCCGGCACGGTCATGTTCGGTGCCCTGCTGCTCGGCGCGCCCGAGGCCGCCGCCGCACCCCCGCCGGTGAACCAGCCCCGGATCGTGGCCACGGCCGCGAACCCCGGGCCGCTGCAGCCCAGAACCCGGCCCGAGATCGGCACGCCGCCCACGGTGGTCGTGGCCGACCCGTGCACCGACTGCACCCCCGACGAGCCGGCCGACGACCCGGCGACCCCCGGCACTGAGCCGGACCCGGCCGACGCGCCCACCGACTCGTCCCACGGCTCATCCGGTGGCTCGTCCGCTGGCTCATCCGACGATTCCTCCAGTGGCTCGACCGGTGACTCGACGGGTGGCTCGGCCGCCGAGCCGTCCGGCAAGCCGGTCGACCAGCCGCGCTCCGCACCGGCCGGCGTGCCGACGCCGACCCGCATCGACACCGGCGAGGGCCCCGGCGACCCCGGCGACCCGGTGAACTGGTTGCTCATCGGGCTGCCCGCGCTCGCGCTGCTGGGCCTGGCCGCGGGCGGCGCGTACGTGTGGATCACCCGCAGCGAGCGGAGCTCGCGATGAGGCCCGGCGGCGTGCTGGCCGTGGTGGCGGCCGCGGCGGTCGCGCTCACCGCCGCCGGCGTGCTCGTCAGCCAGGTGGACCGCGTCGCCGCGGCGAGCGAGCTGACCGAGTCCGGCGGGGTGCACGACGCGTCCGACGACCGCGGCGCCCCGGTGCGGGTGACGATCCCCGCGATCGGCGTCGACGCGAAGCTCGTGCCCGTCGGCCTGCGCAAGGACGGCTCGATGCAGACGCCGGACTTCGGGCTCGCCGCGTGGTACCAGCCGGGGCCGCGACCCGGCGACGCCGGGCCGGCCGTGCTGCTGGCGCATGTGGACTCGAAGGCCGGCGGCCCGGACGTGTTCTACCGCCTGCACGAGCTCAAGCCAGGCGACCAGGTCACCGTGCACTACCACGACGCGACGACCACGTTCGCCGTCACCGACACCGAGCAGACCGCCAAGACGGCGCTGCCGACCAAGCGCATCTGGAACGCCACCAAGCGTCCGGTGCTGCGCCTGATCACCTGCGGCGGGGCGTTCGACCCCGCCGCCCACAGCTACCTCGACAACGTCATCGTCTACGCCGACCGACTCGTCTGATTTGGGGGAACAGCAATGTTGGCAACCACTACCCGCACCCAGGTCCTCGCCCGCGCCACCGACCCGATCCTGCAGAACGGCGTGCAGCTGGCGCTGCGCACCCGTCCCGAGGTCTGGCTCGTCGACGAGGACGCCGACGTGACGAAGACCGTCGTGCTGGTCGCCGCGGACCGCTTCGACGAGCGGACGTCGCAGCTGCTGAAGACGTTGCAGGGCAGAGGGTTCACGAGGGTCGTGCTGGTTTCCGGAGAGCTGGACGACACGGAGATGCTGACCGCGGTCGAGGCCGGCGTCTGCGCGGTCGCCCGGCGCGCCGAGAGCACGCCGGACGTGCTGGTGCGCCTGGTGACCGCGGCCGCGGCCGGCGAGGGCGCGTTGCCGCCGGACCTGCTCGGCCGGCTGCTGAACCGGGTGTCCCGGCTGCAGCGCCACGTGCTGGAGCCGCGCGGGCTGCAGCTGGCGGGCGTCACGAACCGGGAGAGCGAGGTGCTGCGGCTGGTCGCGTCCGGACTGTCCACGAAGGAGATCGCGGACAAGCTGTGCTACTCGCAGCGCACGGTGAAGAGCATCCTGCACGACGTCACCAACCGGTTCCAGCTGCGCAACCGTGCGCACGCGGTGGCCTACGCCTTGCGCGAAGGCCTCATCTGAGACTGGCGGGCGCTCCGGACATGCCCGCCGGAGCGCCCGCCGCCGGTCAGGTGACGTTCTCCAGGACCACGGCGAGGCCCTGGCCGACGCCGATGCAGATGGCGGCCACGCCCCACCGGTGGCCGCCGTCGCGCAGGATCTTGGTCAGCGTGCCGAGGATCCGGCCGCCGGACGCGCCGAGCGGGTGGCCGAGCGCGATGGCGCCGCCGCGCACGTTGACGATGTCCGGGTCGATCTTCCACGCGTCGAGGCACGCCAGCGACTGCACGGCGAACGCCTCGTTCAGCTCGACCGCGCCGACGTCCGCCCAGCCGATGCCGGCGCGCTCGAGCGCCCGGTTGGCGGCCTCCACCGGCGCGTAGCCGAAGCGCTGCGGTTCCAGCGCGCTCGCGCCGCGGCCGGCCACCCGGGCCACCGGCGAGCGGCCGAGCACGGCGGCCGCGCCGGCCGAGCCGAGCAGCACGGCGGAGGCGCCGTCGGACAGCGGGGAGGCGTTGCCGGCGGTGATCGTGCCGTCCGTCGCGGAAGCTCGGCTTCAGCTTCGCCAGCTTCTCGGTGCTGGTGTCGGGGCGGATGCCCTCGTCGCGGGTCAGGTCGCCGGTCGGCACGGTGAGGTCGTCGTAGAAGCCCGCCTCCCACGCCTCGTGCGCGAGCCGGTGCGACCGCACGGCGAACTCGTCCTGCCGCTCGCGGGAGATGCCGAACTCGTCGCGCAGCTGCTCGTTGGACTCGCCGAGCGAGACCGTCCACTCCGTCGGCATCTCGCGGTTCACCAGCCGCCAGCCGAGCGTGGTGGACACCGCCGTGACGTCGCGGGCCGGGAACGCGCGGTCGGGCTTGGGCAGCACCCACGGCGCGCGGGTCATCGACTCGACGCCGCCGGCGACGACGACGCTCGCGTCGCCGCACTCGATCGCCCGGGACGCCGACATCGCCGCGTCGAGGCTGGAGCCGCACAGCCGGTTGACCGTGCTGCCGGGCACGGTCACCGGGTAGCCGGCGAGCAGCGACACCATCCGGCCGACGTTGCGGTTGTCCTCGCCGGCGCCGTTGGCGTTGCCGAACACGACCTCGTCGACGAGCGACGGTGTCCAGCGCCGGGGACCGCTCGGCGATCGCGCGCAGCACGGTGGCGCCGAGGTCGTCCGGGCGCACCTTGGCCAGCGCGCCGTCGAACCTGCCGAACGGGGTACGGACCGCGTCGAAGACGAATGCGTCAGTCATGTTCCCCAGTGTCCCGGACCGCCCGGCCACAGGCGCTGCAGCACCCACTCGAGCCGGTAGACCGGCGCGACGGCGAGCTCCAGCCGCGCGGTCGGCGTCAAGACCGGGACGATCAGGCACTCCGCGTCGAGGGACAGGACATCCTTGCCGGCGGGCTTGCGCGGCGCCGACGCGTCGATCGCGCTCACCGGGATGGCGACCGGCCCGCGCCGCCAGGGCTGGAAGCCGCCGACCGCGCTCTCGAAGTCGAGCCGGCCCGACCACAGCGTTCCCACGCCCCGGCGCCAGCCGCTCTTCAGGCCCTCCTGCGCGCCCTCGACGACGCGCAGCGCCACCTCCGCCTTTCCCTCGGCCACGTACTTCTCGGCGCGGCGGCGCACTATCGCGTTGCCGGCCACGTTGCCCAGGGCGCGGCCGATACCGCCGCCGCCGACACTGCCCGGGTCGACCATCTCGTCCTCCCTGCTGGTCACCGTCCTGCTGGTCACCGTGGAGGCACCCTACGCGTGGCAGGATCGCGGCCATGGTCGACCGGGCGGCGTTCGGCGCGTGGATCGAGAGCTACGAGCGGGCCTGGCGGGCCGAGGGCACGGCGGGGCTGGCGGAGCTGTTCACCGAGGACGCGACCTACCTGCACTCGCCGTACGAGAAGCCCGTCGCCGGGCTGGCGGCGATCGCGCGGGACTGGGAGGCCGAGCGGGACGGGCCGGCCGAGGTGTTCACCATGGCCGCGGAGATCGTCGCGGTCGACGGGGACACCGGGGTCGCGAGGGTCGAGGTGCGCTACGGGACCGTACCAGGAGTACCGGGACCTGTGGGTGGTCCGCTTCGCCGCGGACGGGCGGTGTTCGGCGTTCGAGGAGTGGCCGTTCTGGCCGGACCAGCCGTGGAACCCCGGGTCTAGGTCCGGAGCCTGACCGACAGGCAGGTCACGCAGCCCTCGAGCTTCTCGAACTCGCCGATGTCGACGATGACCGGTTCGAGGCCCATGCCCGCGAACAGCTCGGCCGTGCGCGGAGCGCTCACCGCCATCAGCACCCGGTCGCCGCCGAGCAGGACCACGTGCGCGCCCGCCTCCTCGGGCACGGCGAGGAAGTCCGGGAACGCGGCCGGGTCGTCGACGAGCGGCGGGTGGCCGATGACGGTGCCGTCCGGCAGTGCGGTCACCGCGGACTTGAGGTGCAGCACCTTCGTCACCGGCACCGGCACGACCGTGGCGTCGAGGAAGGCGGCCAGCTGCCGCGCGCCCGCCTCGTTCGTGCGGCCGCCCAGTCCCACGTAGACGGTCGAGCCGATCTTGAGCACGTCGCCGCCGTCGAGGGTGCCCGGCTCGGTGATGCGCTCGACCCGGTAGCCGGCGGCCCGCACGGCCTCCTCGACGCCGGCCGTCTCGGCGCGCCGCCCGGGCGCCCCCGACCGCGCGACGACGGCCACGTTCCCGTACACCACAACGGGATCCTCGACGAACACCGCGTCGGGGCAGTCGTCGGCCGGCTCGACCTCGACGGTCTCCCACCCGTTGTCCCGCAGCGCGTCGACGTAGGCCTGCCACTGCCGGCGGGCGAGGCCGAGGTCGATCGCCTGCCGCTCGATGTGGGAGACGAGGCCCTCGGCGAGGCGGGGGCCGGGCCGGCGGACCAGCGCACGTGTCATGCCCCGAGTGTGGCAGGCCAGGCGTCCCGCGCACGCAGGTGCAGCACGAGCGCGGCGATGTTCCACGCGTCGTCCTCGCCCCGGTGGTGGCGGCCCTCCAGCGGCAGCTCCGCGAGGGGCAGCGCCCGGGCCATGCCGGGCCGGCGGCGCAGCGCGTGCGCGGTGGCGAACACCGCCTTGGCGTTGGTGTGCCGGATGCCGAACGGGTACGCGACACCGTCCGCCGCGCACTGGCGGGCGAACTGCTTGCGGTCGTAGTCGCCCCAGCTCGCCCACGGCCGGGTGCCCGCGTCGTGCTCGGCCACGAGCCATCGGCACGCCTCGCCGAACGTCACCGCGCCGTCCACATCGGACTGCGTGATGCCGGTCAGCTCCGTGCAGAACTCGCCGACCCGGCTGTGCGCGGGCCGCACGAAGATGCCGTGCTTCGCGATCCGCTCCCCCGCCGCGAGGTCGACGACGGTCAGCCCGATCTCGATGATCTCGCCGCGCCGGCCGGGCGGCGGGTCACCGGGCCAGCACGTGGCCTCCACGTCCACCACGTTGAGCAGGTCCATGCCGGTGACCATAGCGAGAACGGGGCCCCGGCTGTCGGCACCGGGGCCCCGTTCGTTCCGGGGTGGGTCAGGCGAACTTCGCGTGCCTGCCCACGTCGGAGTCGATCGCCGCGTTCACGATCGTGCTGCGTTGTTGCGACGTGAGCACGCCCGCGGTCACGAGCTCGTCGGTCACCTTGTTGACGTGGTTGACGAACTTGTTGTGCGTGCCGTACTCGGCGTCCTCCGCGATCAGGTCGTTGATCGTGCAGCCGTTTCCGGTGTCCACATTGGGCACTCCGGTGTCGATGACGCCGATGATCACCGTCGCCCGGGTGTCCGAGCTCGGGCAGGCGTCGGTCGTGGTCTCGACGATCGTGAACGAGCCGGACAGCTCGGCCGAGACGTTGCCGGCGTTGTCGGTCGCCCGGTAGGCGACCGTGTGCGCGCCGGCCGTGTCGACGGTGACCGGGTCGGTGTATGCCGTCCACTCGCCGTCGTCCAGCTTGTACTCCACCGACGCGACCCCGGAGTCCACGTCCAGCGCGTCGATCGTCAGCGTCGCGCTGTCCAGGTAGTTCCAGCTCGCGTCCTGGTCACCGGACACGACCGCCGACACCGACGGCGGCGTCGTGTCCTCGCCCGGTGCCTCGACCACGGCGAAGGACACCGAGCCCTCCGCCGACGCGTTCCCGGCGACGTCGGTCGCGCGGAAGCGGACGGTGTGCGTCGCCCGCGGCGTCCACCTGGACCGGCTCGGTGTACGGCGTGAACGCCCCGCCGTCCAGCGCGTACTCGACCGACGCGACGCCCGAGCCGTCGTCGGACGCGGTGACCGTGACGATCGCGGAGCCGAGGTAGTTCCCGTCCGCGTCCTGCTCGCCCGTCACCGCACCCGACACCGTCGGCGCGGTCGTGTCCTGCTCCACCACGGTGAACTCCGCCATGCCCTCGGGCGAGACGTTGCCCGCGACGTCGGTCGCGCGGTAGTGCAGCATGTGCGCGCCGGCCGTGTTGACCACCACCGGCGCGGTGTACGGCGCGAACGCCGCCCCGTCCAGCGAGTACTCGACACTGTCCACACCGGACGCGTCGTCCGTGGCGGACAGCGTCACCGTGGCGCTGTCGACGTAGTTGCCGTCGGCGTCCTGCGCGCCGGACACCTCCGCGGTCACGGTCGGCGGCGTGGTGTCGTCCCCGCCGCCCTCGACGACGCGGAACGGCACCGAACCCGTCTCCGACGCGTTGCCGGCCGCGTCGGTCGCGCGGTACTGCACGGCGTGGTCGCCCGGCGTGGAGACGGTCACCGGCGAGGTGTAGGGCTGGAAGCCGGTGTCGTCCACTTCGTACTCCACCGACGCCACGCCCGACCCGTCGTCGGTGGCGGTCACCGTGACCGTGGCGCTGCCGACGTAGTTGCCGTCCGCGTCCTGATCACCGCTCACCGCCGCGGACACGGTCGGCGGCGTGGTGTCCTCCCCGCCGCCGGACACGACCGTGAAGTCGGTCATGCCCTCCGGCGAGGTGTTGCCGGCGACGTCGGTGGCCCGGTAGTGCAGCATGTGGTCGCCCACGGTGTTCACCGCGACCGGCGCGCTGTAGGTCGTCCAGGCGCCGCCGTCCAGCGAGTACTCCACACTGTCCACACCGGACGCGTCGTCCGTGGCGGTCAGGGTGGCGGTGGCGCTGCCGACGTAGTTGCCGTCGGCGTCCTGGTCGCCGGAGAGCGCGGCGGTCACGGTCGGCGGGGTGGTGTCCTCTCCCCCGCCGCCGGTGACGGTGAACTCGCCGGTCATCTGGTGGCCCGGGATCGCGCAGAAGTACCGGTACTTGCCGGGCGTGAGCGTCACCTGCTGCTCGTGCCGGCCGCCCGCGGAGTCGAACGGGCTCGCGGTGATGTTGAGGCTGACGTCGTGGTTGTAGCCCGCCGTCGACGTGTCGAACGTCAGCGTGTGGGTCATGCCGGTGGTGTTGCCGGTCGCCTCGCTGTTCTCGAAGACGATCGTCGTCGCGCCGGCGACGGCCGTGGTCGGGAACGAGGCGTAGGCGGTGATGCTGTCGTTGGCGGTCCAGTTCAGCGTCTGGTCCGCGGCGGCGGCCGTGCCGGAGGTGGCGGTGGACAGGGCCACCACCACCCCCAGCACGGTGAGCACCGCGGCCAGGATTCTGGCTCGGAGCATGTGTTCCAAGAGGGCCGGCGCGGGTGCCCGCGATCGCTACAGCTGCCGCACCCGGATGTTGCGGAACTCGATCAGATCGTCGTCACTGTGGTTCTGCAGTCCGAGATAACCGCTCGCGAACTGCCGCAGGTCCGTCGGCGGGTCGCCCTCGCGGGAGGACTCCTGGCCCGGCGTGTTGTCGAACTCGTTGATCACCGTTCCGTTGCGGATGATCGTGTAGTGCTGGCCGACAACCTTGATCTCGTAGGTGTTCCACACACCCTTGTCGGTGGCACCGGCGTTCTCGAGCCCGTTGGAGTCGAAGTTGTAGACCGACCCGGTCTTCTGCGGCTCGCCGGTGTCCCCGTCGTAGATCTGGATCTCCTGTCCACAGTAGATCGCGACCCACGCCTGGGAGTCCCGCGCGGAGCCGACGGTGCCGCAGCTGCCGGGTGGCCGCTGGGACAGCGGGGTCCGCGGATCTGGGAACCGGACGAAGACGCCGCTGTTGGCCCGGTGGCCCTCCGGTGCGATGTCCTTGAACTGCAGCTTCACCGAGTAGTCGCCGTAGGCCTTCTTGGCGTACCACAACATGCCCAGGCCGCCGGCGGATCTCAGCGAGCCGTCCGGCTGGATGGTGAAGTTCCCGGACGGGGCCTGCGCCCAGCCGTACAGCGACTGGTCCGTGCCGTCGAAGATCGCGTCGTACCCGGTGTTGCCGGGCTTGCCGATGTCCGACGCCTTGGCCGCGTCGTTCAGCTTCGTCTGCTGGTTCGCGTTGACGATGCCGAGGTTCTTCAGTCGCTGCACGACGGTCGAGACATGGGTGACGAACGCGTTGTGGGTGGCCCACGTGCTCTCGTCGTCGATCATGTCGTCGATCTTGCAGCCGCCGCCCGCGTTCTTGTTCTGCACGGTCGTGTCGGAGTCGCCGAAGGTCACGGTGGTGTTCGGATCGGACACCACGCAGCCGACGTTCACCGCCGTGCGGACCGTCGCCGTCGTGCCGTCCGCGTAGGTCACGGTCAGCTTGGCGGTGAACGGACCCACCCGGGTGTAGGTGTGCCGCGGGTTGGCCTCGACCGACGTCTTACCGTCGCCGAAGTCCCAGTCGTAGGACACGCCGCCGGCCTTCGCGCCGTTGAACTGGTAGGTCAGCGGCTTGTTCTGCACCGCGACCTGCGACGCGGCCGGCAGCGGGGTGGGCGGCCCGCCGGTGTAGCTGACCTTGATCAGCTTCTGGTTGGGATCGAGGCTGAAGAACCCGCCGGCGTAGTCGAGCATGTAGAGCGCGCCGTCCGGGCCGAACCTCGCGTCCATCCAGCTCTGGAGTTTGTTGTCGCCCGAGCCCGACTGGATGATCTTGCCGACCGTCTCGCCGAAGGCCGGCGGGTGGTGGGCCGGGACGCCGGCCGGGTCCACGGTCACCGCGACCCGGTTGGCCGGGTTCGACTCGTCACCGATGAACCACTTGTCGTCCCAGTACTTCGGCCACGCGACACCGCTGCGCGGTGTCCACCCGGTCGTAGTGGTACGTCGGCCCGGACATGATCGCCTGGCCGCCGCCCCGCAGGTACGGCTCGGTGTAGGTGGCGTCGTCGGCGTTGTAGGTCGGGATCGAGCTGCCGGGCCGCTTCGGGAAGACCGGGCCACCGCCGTCGGGCGAGTACCAGATCATGTTGTCCTTGATCGGCGGCAGCTCCACCAGGCCGGTGTTGCGCGGCGAGGTGTTCAGCGGGTGGTCGCAGTCGTACCAGCCGGTCAGCACGTCCGCGTCCGCGTTGCTGCGGTCACGGTAGGGCTGCCGGTTGCCCATGCAGTACGGCCAGCCGTGGTTGCCCGACTCGGTGATGACGGTCGCGGTCTCGTACTTCGCCGGCCCGAGGTCCGGGTCCGGCGAGCACGCGTCCGGACCGACCCAGCCCGCGGTCAGCCAGTCGTGCTCCGGGTCGATGGCCAGGCGCGCGATGTTGCGCACGCCCATCACGTAGATCTCCGCGCGGGCCTTGTCGTTCCCCGGCGGGAACAGGTTGCCCTGCGGGATCGTGTAGGTGCCGTCCGCCTCCGGGTGGATGCGGATGATCTTGCCGGCGAGGTCGTTCGTGTTGCCGGCCGTGCGGCGCGCGTCCTGGAACGAGACGCCCTTGTACTCGGCCTCCCAGTTGTTCCCGGAGTAGCCGTCCGAGCCCTGCGAGGAGTTGTTGTCGCCGGACCCGACGTAGAGGTTGCCCTCGGCGTCGAACGCCATGCCGCCGCCCGCGTGGCAGCAGCTGTGGATCTGCACCGGCCAGTTCAGCAGGTCCTTGCGGGTGGCCTGGTCGAGCGTCTGGTTGGTCAGGTCGTAGGTGAGCCGCGAGATCGTCCGGTAGCCGATCCGCTTGTCCCGGTCGATGGAGTCGTGCGGCATCCAGTAGACGTAGACCCAGCCGTTCTCGGTGAACTTCGGGTCGAGGACGATGCCGAGCAGGCCCTCCTCGTTCTTGACCAGCTCGTCACCGCTGCCGCGGTTGCCCATCACGTCGAGCGTGGTGAGCAGCTTGGCCTTCTTGGTGACCGGGTCCCACTGGTGGATCGTGCCGCAGCCCTTGCCGATGTCCGGGTTGTCCCAGCTGTCGGGCTGGGGGACGGCGTTGCCCGCGCACGCGGCCTTGCCCACGTAGAAGACCCGGCCGTCCGGCGCGATCGTCATGCCGTGCGGCTCGCCGATCTGGTCGAGCTGGCCCGGCTGGTTCTTCGGGGTGAGCCGCTCGATCTTGTAGTTCGACGCGATCGTGGCCTGGCAGTCCGCGCGGACCATGCCGGTCGTCCACTTGAGAGCGCCGAGCAGGTGGCTGCGGAACGCCGCCTCGCCGTAGCTGCCGTCGGTGCCGCCCATGCCGGTGTAGAAGGAGCGGCCGCCCTCGTAGTCGCGGCACCAGGACACCGGGTGGAACGGGCCGTTCGCGCCCTGGCCCGGGTTGTAGCTTCCACTCCTCCACCTGCGCCACCGTGTGCACGATGCCGACCGGGTTCGGCGCCCAGTTGCGCCACTTGTCGGTGCGGGTGATGTTCAGCGGCAGGCCGGCGTTCGCCGGGTGCTGGCGGTCGGTGATGTCGACCACCGCCTGCTGCGGGGTCGGCTCCGGCGGCGGCGCCGCGTCGGCCGTGTACAGCGACCACTCGGCGAGCTGGACCAGCGGCTCGCCGTCGTTCGCGGTGATGTCGAGCCGGTAGTGCGCGTAGGCGGTGGAGTTGTCCACCTCGAACTCGCGGCGCTGGAACCGGTCCGGGAAGTCCTCATCGGACCGGGTGTCCAGGTCGGTCCAGTCGGTGCCGTTCTGGGATCCCTGCAGGGTCCAGTTCTTCGGGTCCCGGCCGGACGAGTCGTTGGCCGACGTGAGCGCGTACTTCGTGACCACGGCCGGCTCGGCGAGCGCGTAGGCGACCCAGCCGGTGGGGTTGAACGTCAGCCACTTCGTCTGCTCCTGGCCGTCGTTCAGCTTCTCCTTGGTCTCGTTCGGCGGGTTCTCCGCGCTCGCGGTGATCGCCGACGCCGGCAGGGCGGGCGGCAGTGCGCCGACCGGGCGGGTGCCGATCAGGCCGGTCATCCAGTCGGAGTCGGGCTGGAACTTCGCGGCGTCGGCGACGCCGAGGTAGCCGTTGCCGGCCTTGATGTAGTTCTGCAGGGCGGTCTCCTGGTCACCGGTGAGGGTGACGCCCTGCGCGGAGAGGAACACGACGCCGCGGTAGCGGGCCAGGTTCTCCGCGGTGAACGACCTTGGGGTCGGTGCTGACCGAGACGGTCATGCCGTTCTGCTGGCCGAGGCCGGCGATCGCGTCCGTGGCGCGGTCCACCGGGTCGGCCTGGTCCGCGGCCGCGCCGTGGAAGACCAGCACGTTGATGCCGGTCGCCGCGGCTGCCGCTTTCGGCGCCGCGGGCTTGCGGCGCGGCGACGGCCGCCGGCGCCATCAGGGTGGAGAAGCTCATCGCCGCGCCGATCATCACCACCGCGGCGGTTCGCCAGGTTCGCCGCGTGGACAGACCTGTGGGAACTCTTCGTCCCATCCCTCGCTCCTTCATGTGGTTGTGGTGTGCGGAAGTCACATGTGGCCCGAGTGGGCGCTCGGGGTGCTCTTCTTGCTCGCCACCTCGTGCTGGTGCTGGTGGAAGCGGTCGATGGCCTCCTGCGCGCCGGCGGGCATGCTGCCGTCGGCGTTGCGGACGAGGAACAGCCCGACCATCCCGCCGTCGGCGTGGAACTGGACGTGGCAGTGGTACATCCACACGCCGGGCCCGACGCCCTCGCCGGCGACCACCTGGAAGCCGAACGAGCCGCCCGGGTTGAGGTCCTTGTTGTCGATCACCCGGGTGTGGTCGGAGTCGCCGTCCAGGTAGCCGGTGCGGGTGTCGGCCCAGCGGTGCGCGTGCAGGTGGAAGGTGTGCAGCTGGTTGCCGTGCCCGACGCAGACGAACTCGACCCGCTGGCCGAGGTTCGCCTCGAACATCGGGGTGTCCGGGCGCGACCTTGTTGTTGATGGACATCTCGTTGAACACGACGGTGAACTGCTTGTCCGGCAACAGGTCCCCGGCCTTGCGGACGATCAGCCCGCCGTAGAGGCCCTTCGCGATGCCGGTCGTGCCGTGCTCGCCCATCGCGTGGTCGTGGTAGTGCCAGTAGCCGGCGCTGCCGGGCCGGTAGAAGCCGCCGCCCGCCTTGGCCTGCGTGCGGGTCCGCCAGGTGTACGTGCGGGTCTCACCGGGCTCGTTGAAGGAGGCGTTGAGCGGGCTGCCGTCGGAGTCGACGTCGTAGTCGACGCCGTGCGGGTGGATCGACAGCCGCTGGGTCGGTGTTGTTGACCAGCTCGATCTCGAGGGTGTCGCCCTCGTAGATCTCCAGCAGGGGGCCGGGGATCGTGGCCTTGCCGGGTTCGAGGCCGTAGCCGACCAGCCCGCCGGCGAGGGCCTCCGCGTAGACGGTGACCTGCCGGAGCTTGCCCTTGGCCTGGGCGGCCGCGGCGACCGAGAACGGCGCCGCACTGCCGTTCACGACCAGGGGTGTCACCAGGCCGGCCGCGGCACCGGCCAGCATCGACCGGCGCGACCACCGGCCGGGCTGAGCGTTTTCGTCCATTGAGGATCTCCGTTCGTGGACACCGGGTCGGCTGGAGGCAGGTGGGATCACCGCCGCGCGGGGCGGTGTCGGGTGGTGGTGGGGAGGGATCGGCGGCGCGGCGCACCGTGGTTGGCGCGCGGGTCCGCGGCCGGCACGCGGCGGTGCAGGCCGCCGGGTACCGCCGCGGTGACATCCGTTGTCACGCTGCCTCGCCTTTCATCCGGCGCTGGACGCGCCGGGTGTCCCTCACGCTTGGCTAGACGTATGGCTAGACGTACCGCTTCCGATCAAACGACTCGAACTTATGTCGCCCAGCAACAAAAGTTAAGAGACCAAACGGCCTAACGAGTGACCCACGGCACCAGGCTGGGCCGTCTGAGCTGCGAAGTTACGGTCTGTTAGTTCAACAGTTGACCGAATGTCGGGATTTCTCCACGACATCGCCCGGCGGTTCGGCGGATCCCGAGGTGAGGGTGCCAGGCCGTCCGCCCTCTCGGCTAGCCCGACCGGGCTCGCCGGCCGTTTAGCCGGCGCCGGATCCGGGGTACTGAGATCGCGAAAGGGGGTCCGCCGTGAGCACAGATACAGATGTGGCGTACCAGAAGGGATTCTTCGGGCACCCGCGGGCACTGGGCAGCCTGTTCGGACTCGAGATGTGGGAGCGGTTCTCGTTCTACGGATGCAGGGGATCCTGACGATCTACCTGTACTACTCCGCGACCGAGGGTGGGCTGGGCCTGCCGCAGGCCAGCGCGACGAGCGTCGTCGGCGCGTACGGCGGCCTGGTCTATCTGTCCACTGTGGTCGGTGCGTGGCTCGCGGACCGGATCGTGGGCTCGGAGCGGGTGCTGTACGGCAGCGCCGTCATGATCATGATCGGGCACGTCTCGCTGGCGCTGCTGCCCGGGTTCGCCGGCATCGGCGTCGGCCTCGTGCTGGTCGCGCTCGGCAGCGGCGGGCTGAAGGCCAACGTCACCTCGCTCGTCGGCTGGCTCTACGACGAGCACGACGAGCGGCGCGACGCCGGGTTCTCGCTCTTCTACATGGGCATCAACCTCGGCGCGTTCGTCGGCCCGCTGCTCACCGGCCTCGCCCAGCAGCAACTCGGCTTCCACTACGGGTTCGGGCTCGCCGCGATCGGCATGGCGCTCGGCCTGCTGCAGTACTCGTTCGGCCGCCAGCAACCTCGGGCCGGACGCGAACGTCGTGCCGAACCCGCTGCCGCCCGCGCGCCGTCCCGCGATGATCGGGGCCGCGCTCGGCGCGGTCGCGGTCATCGTCGCTGCTGGTGCTGCTCGGCGTGATCACCGCCGCGAACCTCGCGGTGATCACGATCGTGGTGATCGCGCTCGCCTCGATCGCCTACTTCGCCGTCATCCTGTCCAGCAAGCGGATCACCTCGCTCGAGCGGCGCCGGGTGGTCGGGTTCATCCCGATGTTCCTCGCCAGCTTCGTGTTCTTCTCGCTGTTCCAGCAGCAGTTCACGGTCGTGGTGATCTACGTCGACGAGCGCCTCGACCGCAACCTGTTCGGCTGGGAGATGCCGGTGGCGTGGGCGAACTCGATCAACCCGATCTTCATCATCCTGCTCGCCGGCGTGTTCGCCGCGCTGTGGACCAAGCTCGGTGAGCGGCAGCCGTCCACGCCCACGAAGTTCGCGCTCGGCACGATCTTCGCCGGTCTCGCGTTCCTGGTATTCCTGCCGTGGAGCGGGAACACCGGCAACACCACGCCCCTGCTACGCGCTCGTGCTGATCCTGCTGCTGTTCACGATCGCGGAGCTGCTGCTGTCGCCGGTCGGGCTGTCGCTGGCCACCAAGCTCGCGCCGGAGATGTTCCGCACCCAGATGGTGGCGCTGAACTTCCTGTCGGTGGCGCTCGGCACCGCGGCCGCCGGGTTCTTCGCGACCTACTACGGCCCCGACGACGAGGCGCCCTACTTCCTCGTCGTCGGCGGGCTCGCCGTCGTGTTCGGGGCCATCCTCGCGGTGTCCGTGCCGGCCGTCCGCAAGCTCATGCCCGGGGTGCACTGACGGGTGCTTCGACCGCGCGGTGCAGGGTGGCGCCGAAGTCGAGGACGATCCCGCCGTTCGGCGTGCATGGCCTCCGCGCCGGCGAAGAACGCGGCGCGGAACGCCTCGGCGCGGTCGGCCGGGATCGCCTCGAGGGCCTGCGGCACGCCCTGCAGCGCGAGCCAGTCCCACAGCGCGCCCGGGCTCGCGATCGGCTTCGGGATGTCGACCTCGGTGCGGGTGACGCCGCTCGAAGCCGGCCTCGGCGAGCAGGGCGTCGAGCCGGTCGGCGGACAGCGGGTCGCCGCCGCCGGTCCCGGTGCCGAAGTACTCCGCGTTCAGCTCGTGCAGCCAGCCGAGCCGGCCGACCGTCTGGCGTTCCAGCGACAGCGCCACCGTGCCGCCCGGCGCGAGCACGCGGTGGAACTCGGCGAGCGCCGCGGCCGGGTCGTCCAGGACCTGCACCAGGAACCCGGCGGTGACCACGTCGAACGAGCCGCCGGGAAGTCCAGCCGGCCCGCGTCGAGCTGGCGCGCGGTGATCGTCGGGTGGTCGGCGCGCAGCCGCGCGACCATGCCGGCCGACGCGTCGACGGCGGTGACCACGCAGCCGCGGACGAGCGCCGCCCGGGCCACCGCACCCCGCCCGGCGCCGACGTCCAGCACCCGCGCACCCGGCGCGGGCGCGGCCACCTCGACGAGCCGGCGGCCGACGTCGGCGACGTAGAAGAAGATCTCCTCGTAGCGGTCGGCCAGCGCGTCGTACTTGCGCCGGCCCTGTTCCGTACTGGTCAACGACATCCTCCAGCGACACCCCATGGCCCGACCCCGCTCGAGGCTAGGCACGCGACCGGGTGACGAGATACCGCCGAACCGGCGGTCATGCCACGTCGAGCACGGCCTTGCCGGTGACCGTGCGGGCGCGCAGCGCCGCGGCGGCGTCGGCGAACCGGTCCAGCGGCCCGCGCCACCCGATCTCCACGGCCAGCTCCCCCGCCTCGACGAGCCGCACGAGGTCGGCCAGGTCGCCGGCGACGGGGCCGGCGTTGACGAACGAGGTCAGCGACTTGGCCGGGCCGATCGTCGAGTAGGGCGGGAAGACCGCGGGCTCGCCGGAGGTCCAGCCGACGCTCTGCAGGCTGCCGCCCGCCGCGAGCACGTCCCAGGCGGCGACCAGCTGCGGCCCGCCGACGTTGTCCAGCACGACGTCGACCGGCGCGCCGACGCCGTGCACCCCGACCACGACCTCGTCGGCCCCGAGCCCGGCGCCGCGCGCGAGCGAGCCGACCGAGGCGATCACGTACGCGCCGGCCATCGACGCGAGCCGCACGGCGAACCGGCCGACCCCGCCGGACGCGCCGGTGACCAGCACGCGCTTGCCGAGCAGCGTGCCCGCGGCCCGCAGCGCCCGTAACGCGGCCACGCCGGCCACCGGCAGCGCCGCCGCCTGCGCGAGGTCGACGTCGGCCGGCACCTCGACGAGCGAGTCCGCGCGGAGCACCGCCCGCTCGGCGAACGCGCCGCGCGCGAGCCCGACGACGCGGGTGCCGGGCGCGAAGGCGCCGCCCCACAGCACGACCCCGGCGACGTCCGAGCCGAGCACCGCGCCCGGCGGCACCCGCCCGGAGCGGGCGTCGTCGAGGTCGCCGTGGTTCAGCGCGGCGTGCCGCACCTCCACGAGCACCCCGTCCCGGGCCACCGGATCGGCGACGTCGGTCAGCCGCACGGCGTCCGGCGCGGTCGGATCAACCACCAGTGCGCGCATCGTCGACCCCCAAGTACGACAACTACGACCGGTTTCGACGATAGCCGCAACGCCTGGCCCGGATGCGGTCGTGCCGTCAGGGCTCGAGCTCGCCGAGGAAGGCCAGCGCCGCGGTCGCGGTGTGGTGGCGCCACGCCAGCAGGACCGCGTCGAAACCCTTGCGCTGTCCGCGTTCCGTGGCGATCGACTCGACGATCGGCCCCAGCACGCCGCGCTGCGCCGCGACCAGGTCCGCCACCGGCAGCGCGCGGCGGTCCAGCAGCGCGAGCTTCATCAGCAGGTGCGACCGCAGCTGCCGCACGTGGCGCACCGGCTCGGCCAGCCACCCGTCGACCGCGGCGGCGCCCCGCGCGGTGATCTCGTACACCGTCCGCCGCGGGCCCGGGCCCGACTCGACCGCGGCCGGCGCGACCAGGCCGGCCTCCGCGAGCCGCGACAGCGCGCGGTAGACCACCGGCCGCGGGAGCTGCCACACCCGGCCCAGCTCCGCCTGGGGCGCGGTCAGCGCCGCGATCGCGAACCCGTGCGTCGGTCCCTCGCGCAGCACGGCCAGGACCGTCCACTCCGGCAGCGCCATCTCCCCAGCCCACTCCACGCGGCGAGCGTAGTCACGCCGGGTAGGTCAGCGCCTCGGTCGCCTTCACCGCCGCCCACAGCGGCGTGCCGGGCCGCAGCTCCAGCTCCGCCACCACGACCGGCGTGATGTCCGCGAGCACCGGCGGCTCGCCGTCGAGCCGGACCCGCATCGTGTGCGCGTGCTGCTCGATGTCCGCGATCGTGACCGGCCAGCAGTTGCGCGGGCTGCCCGACGGCGGGTCCGGGTGCAGGCTCACCGCGGTCGGCGGGAACGCCACGTACACCTGGCCCGACGCCGGCTCCGCGACGGTGAACGAACCGCCGTCGGTGAGGGACACCGTGGTCCCCGACGCCGTGCCGCGGTACAGGTTCAGCCCGACGAGGCTCGCGACGTAGTCGGTGCGCGGGCGGCGCGCGACCTCGGCCGGCGCGCCCTCCTGGACCACCCGGCCGTCCTCGATGATCACGATGCGGTCCGCCAGCACCATCGCGTCCAGCGGGTCGTGGGTGACCAGCAGCGTGTGGCCCGGGTACTCGTCGAGGTGGCGCGCCAGCTCCGAGCGGATGTGCAGCCGGCTGCTCGCGTCCAGCGCCGCGAGCGGCTCGTCCAGCAGCAGCAGCGCGGGCTCGGTGGCCAGCGCCCGGGCGAGCGCGACCCGCTGGGCCTGCCCACCGGACAGCGCCCGCGGCCGGGTGCCCACATAGGACTCGAGGCCGACCCGCGCCAGCCAGTCCCGCGCCCGCATGCGGGCCGGCGCGCGGGCCATGCCCTGGGCGCGCAGTCCGAACGCGACGTTCTCCAGCGCGGTCATGTGGTTGAACAGCAGGTAGTCCTGGAACACGACGCCGGCGAAGCGCTCCTCGGCCGGCACGAACACCCGCGGCGGCTCGTCCCACACGACGTCGTCGAGGCCACGAACCCCGACGTGACCGGCAGCAGGCCGGCCAGCGCCCGCAGCGCCGTGGTCTTGCCGGCCCCGTTCGGGCCGAGCAGCGCGACGACCTCGCCGGGCGCGACGGTCAGCTCGAGGTCCAGCCGGAAGCCACCGGGGCGGGCGACGTGCAGGTCGGCGTGCAGTGTCATGACACTCCGCTGATCCAGCGGTCGCGCAGGCTCACCAGCACCACGACCGACACCGCGAGCAGGACGACGCTGAGCACGATCGCGGCCCCGGGGTCGGTCTCCAGGGCGAGGTAGACGGCGAGCGGCATGGTCGTCGTCCTGCCGGGGAAGTTGCCGGCGAAGGTGATGGTGGCGCCGAACTCGCCGAGCGCGCGGGCCCAGCACAGCACCGTGCCGGCGACCACACCCGGCGCGATCGACGGCAGCGTGACCCGGCGGAACGTCAGCCAGCGCGAGGCGCCGAGCGTGGCGGCGGCCTCCTCGTAGCGCGGGTCGGCCGCCCGCAGCGCGCCCTCCACGGCGATCACCAGGAACGGCATGGCCACGAACGCCTCCGCCACGACGACACCGGCCGTGGTGAACGGCAGCGAGATCCCGAACCACTCGTTCAGGTACTGGCCGAGGAGCCCGCGCCGGCCGAGCACCAGCAGCAGCGCCACGCCGCCGACCACGGGCGGCAGCACCAGCGGGACGGTGACCAGCGCGCGCAGCACCCGGCGGCCGGGCAGCTCGCTGCGCGCCAGCAGCCAGGCCAGCGGCACGCCGAGCACCAGGCACACCACCGTGGCGAGGCTCGCGCAGACCAGCGACAGCGTCAGCGCCTGCCCGACCTCCGCGCTGAACAGCTGGGCGCCGAGCGTGGACCAGGGCGCGCGGACGAGCAGCCCGGCGAGCGGGACGACGAGGAACGCCAGCCCGACGAGCGCGGGCACGACGAGGACGGCCGGCAGCCGTCCTCGCCTGATGGCCCGTTCCTCATCTACGGCTTGTCGAAGCCGGCCTTCGTCAGCACCGCGCTGCCCTTGTCGGACAGCACGAAGTCGACGAACGCCTTGGCGCCCTCGGCGTTCGGCGCGCTGTTCAGCACGACGATCGGGTACTCGTTGACCGCCTTGGCGGCCTCGGGGAACTCGATGCCCTCGACCTTGTCGCCGGCGGCCTGCACGTCGGTCTTGTAGACCAGCGCCGCGTCGACCTCGCCGAGCTGCACCTTGGTCAGCACGGCCTTCACGTCCTGCTCGAGGGTGTCGGGCTTCGGCGTGATCCCGGCGGCCTCGAAGACCTTCTTCGCGGCCGCGCCGCACGGCACCTGCTCGGCGCACAGGGCGATCTTCTTGCTGTCGTCCGCGAAGTCCGCCAGGCCCTCGATGCCGGCCGGGTTGCCCTTCGGCACGGCGATCATCAGCGTGTTGCTGACGAACGTGGTCGGCTCGCCCGCCGTGCCGCCGGCGTCGGCGACCTGGTCCATGTTCTTCGGCGCCGCGGAGGCGAACACGTCGGCCGGCGCGCCCTCGTTGATCTGCTTGGCGAGCGCGGAGCTGCCGGCGAAGTTGAACGTGACCTTGGCGTCGGGGTTCGCGGCCTCGAACGCCTTGCCGATCTCGGTGAACGACTCGGTGAGCGACGCCGCCGCGAACACGGTGACGTCGCCGGAGACGCCCGCCTTCGTGGTGCTCTCCGGTGCCGAGTTCTGATCACCCGCGTTGTCGTCGCTTCCGCAACCGGCCAGGGACACGGCGGTGAGGGCGGCCAGCAGGACCACCCGGGCAGATCGAAGCATCACGCCTCCGGAATCTCGACGACGACGTGGGTGGACTTGATCGAGGCGACGGCCACGCTGCCGGCCTCGAGCCCGAGCTCCTCCGCGGCCTCCCTGCTCATCAGGGACACCACGCGGAACGGCCCGGCCTGCATCTCGACCTGGGCCATCACGCCGTCCTTGACGACCCGGGTGACGATGCCCCGCATGCGGTTGCGCGCCGAGGCCGCCACGGTGACGCCGGGCTCGGGCGCCTCGGCCTGCCGCTGCACGAACGCGGCGAGCTCGTGCCCTCGACGGCCATGCGGCCGTTGTCCGCCTGCACGACCGGCAGCCGCCCCAGGTCGATCCAGCGGCGCACCGTGTCGTCGCTGACCCCCAGCAGGTCCGCGGCCTCACTGATCCGCAGCTTTGGCATGCCGCGCAGTCTAGCTCCGCAGATTCGGGCCGGAGCGGCGTGGTGGGCAGATGTTGCGGAACCGTGCTGACCTCGATCATGGATTACCTTGGGGCCATGAGGATCGGACTCGGGGCGCCGGTGTCCGGCGCGTGGGCCACAGCGGAGAACCTCGCGCGGTTCGCCGCCCGTGCCGAGGAGCTGGGCTACGACTCGCTGTGGACGTTCCAGCGGCTGCTGGTCGGCGCGGGCGACGACCTCGCCCCGGTGTACCGCAGCGTGCTCGACCCGATGCTGGCGCTGACCTACGCGGCCGCGCTCACCTCGCGCATCCGGCTCGGCGTGGCGGTGGTGAACATGCCGTTCGTGTCGCCGGTGGTGCTCGCCAAGCAGGCCACGACGCTCGACGTGCTCAGCGGCGGGCGGCTGGACCTGGGGCTCGGCAACGGCTGGTACGAGCCCGAGTTCGCCGCCACCGGCGCCTCCTCCGCCCGGCGCGCCGCGCGCGCCGGGGAGTACGTGCGGGTCCTGCGCGCGCTCTGGTCCGACGACGTCGCCGCCTTCGACGGCGAGTTCTACACGGTGCCGCCCAGCCGGATGGCGCCCCGGCCGGTCCAGCCGGGCGGACCGCCGATCCTGCTCGGCGGCGCGGTGCCGGCCGCGCTGGCCCGAGCGGGCCGGCTCGGCGCGGGCTGGCTCTCCGTCAGCGCCACGGACCTCGACCGCATCGCCGAGCCGATCGCCACCGTCCGCGAGGCCGCCCGGTCGGCCGGCGCGGCCGACCCGCGGATCGTGGTGCGCGGCGTCGTCCGGGTGGGCGAGCGGCAGGGGCGGCTTTCCGGCTCGTACGACCGAGATCCGCGCGGACGCCGAGTGGCTGGGCTCGCAGGGTGTGACCGAGCTGTACTACGACCTGAACTGGGACCCGGAGATCGGCAACCCGGACGTCTCCGCCGAGTCGGCCACCGCACGGGCGGCCGAGATCATCGACGGGCTGGCACCGGAATACGCATGAGGTCCTCGGCTACCACGATGTCGCCGTCGAAGACCTCCGCCGCCTCGTCGTGGAAGCGGCTCGGGTCGGGGTAGCGGCTGGAGAAGTGGGTCAGCACGAGCCGGCGGACCCCGCACTCGGCGGCCACCCGCGCGGCCTGCGCGGCGGTGAGGTGTCCGTAGTCGTGGGCGAGGCGGGCGTCGGAGTCGAGGAAGGTGGACTCGATCACCAGCAGGTCCGCCCGGTCGGCGAGCGCGAACACGCCGTCGCACAGCCGGGTGTCCATGACGAACGCGAACCGCTGGCCCGGCCGGGGCACGCTGACCTCGTCGAGGTGGACGGTCCGGCCGTGATGGACCAGCACGCCTTCCCGTTGCAGCACACCGACGTCCGGCCCGCTGATGCCCAGCCGGGCCAGCTCGTCGGGCAGCATCCGCCGGCCGTCCGGCTCGACGAGCCGGTAGCCGAACGCGTCGATCCGGTGGTCCAGCCCGTGCGCCTCGAGCACGCCGAACGGGCCGGTCGCGATCTGCCCGACCACCTCGATCGGCTCCTCGCGCAGGTCGGTCACCTCGTGGAAGGGCGCGGCGTAGCGCATCCGGTGGAAGTACTCCGCGCCGCTCGCCGGGTAGTGGGCGTGCACCGGCCCGGGCACGCGGTCCAGCGAGAGCCGCTGCACGATGCCGGGCACGCCGAGGCAGTGGTCGCCGTGGAAGTGCGTGAGGCAGATCCGGTCGATGTCGTGCGCGCTGACCCCGGCGAGCAGCATCTGGCGCTGGGTGCCCTCGCCCGGGTCGAACAGCAGGCCGAGACCGTCCCAGCGGAGCAGGTAGCCGTTGTGGTTGCGGTAGCGGGTGGGCGCCTGGCTCGCGGTTCCGAGAACGACCAGCTCACGACTCGACACCGTGCCAGCTTGACGCATACAGGGAACGATGACTGGAATGGGCCCGGTGATCGCCACGTGATGGACACCCAACCGCTGGTCAGCGCCGACTCGGTGACGTTTCGGCTGCCGGACGGGGACGAGCCGACCCTGGACGGGGCGCGGCTGCTGCCCGCGCTCTCCGCTGCCGGACACCACGCTGGACTTCGTCCACGACGGCGCCGAGTGGCGGCTGACGCTCGCCCGCCCGCCGGTGCACCGGATGGAGTACAAGTTCCAGCTGCGCCACCCCGCCGGCGAGCACCGAGGAGATCTGCGACCCGGGCAACCCGCTGCGCGCGCCCGGCGCGTTCGGCGACAAGTCCGTCGTGGAGTTTCCCGGCTACACCACGCCGAAGTGGCTCGGCGCCGAGCGAGGTCGACGGCGAGTACCTCGACCTGTCGATCCCCGCGCCGCTGCTCGACCACGACGATCGACGCCCGGATCTGGACGCCGGACCTGACCCGACCGAGCCGCTGCCGCTGCTCGTCGCGCACGACGGGCCCGAGTACGACCGGCTCGCCGGGCTCACCGGGTTCGTCGCCGCGCTGATCGCCGACGGCCGGCTGCCGCGCTGCCGCGTCGCGCTGCTCGCGCCCGGCGCCCGCGACGACAACTACTCGGCCAACCCGCGCTACGCCGCGACGCTGCACCAGCGGGTCCTGCCCGCGCTGCGCGACGCCGTCGCGGTCACCGGCCCGGTGGCCGGCATGGGCGCGAGCCTCGGCGGGCTGGCCATGCTGCACGCCCAGCGCGCGCTGCCGGGCCTGTTCGGCGGGCTGTTCCTGCAGTCGGCGTCGTTCCTCACCCGCGAGCTCGACCCGCAGGAGGACGGCCGGTTCTCGAAGTTCGCCCAGGTCAGCGCGTACGTCCGGCGAGGTGCTCGGCGCGGGCGCGCCGCCGGAGACCGTGCCGGCGGTGCTGACCTGCGGGCTCGCCGAGGAGAACCTCGCCAACAACCGGCAGATGGCCGCCACGCTCGCCGCGCAGGGCTACGCCGCGCGGCTGGTCGAGGTGCCGGACGCACACAACTACGTCGGCTGGCGGGACGCGTTCGACCCCGCCCTCGCCGACCTGCTCCGCGACCTGTGGGAGGCCTGATGCGGCGCGAACAGCACGAGATCGGCGGCGGCACGGTGATCGCCTACGGCCACTACGGGCGGCCGTTCCTGGTGTTCCCGTCCGAGCAGGGCCGGGCGCAGGACTTCGAGAACAACGGCATGATCGACGCGGTCCGGCCGCTGCTCGACGACGGCCGGGCGAAGCTGTACTGCGTGGACTCGTTCGACGCGGCCTCGTGGTCGAACAACGCGCTGCCGCTCGAGCAGCGCGCGCAGCAGCACGGCGTGTTCGAGTCGTGGATCATCAACGACGTCGTGCCCGCCATCCACGCCGACTGCGGCGGCGCGGCGGACATCGGCACGCTCGGCTGCTCGCTCGGCGCGTTCCACTCCGTCCTGTTCGGACTGCGCCGGGCCGACCTGTTCCCGTTCGCGTTCGGCATGTCCGGCAACTACGATCCGTCCACATGGAACGGCTGGGGTGAGCGCGGCGACGCGACGTACTTCGCCAACCCGGTCGACTTCGTGCCCAACCTGCACGGCGACCACCTGGACTGGCTGCGCGACCGGCTGTCGGTGCTGCTGGTCGTCGGCCAGGGCCAGTGGGAGGACACGACCGGCTCGCTGCCGTCCACCAGGCAGTTCGCGCACCTGTTGCACGAGAAGGGTTTGCGCTGCGAGCTGGACGTGTGGGGACACGACGTCCCGCACGACTGGCCGTCCTGGCGGGCACAGTTCGCCCACCACCTGCCCCGGTTCTGCTGAGTTCGAGGAGGACCCAGATGCCCGACCGCACCGAACACCTGCTGGGCCTGTTGCTGGGTAACGAGGAGGACTGGCCGCGGGCCTTCGAGGAGCTGGTCCGCCGGCTCGGCCCGGTGCGCGACGGCGACGGGCGCGAGCACACGCTGCGCACCGAGCGGATCACGATCGAGCCGTTCGACCTGCGCGCCACCCCGCGCTACGACCTGGTGATCGACCGGCTCGCGTACTGGTACTACGTGCCGCGCGAGTGGCTGAAGAAGGTCGCGTTGATGAACGACGTGTACCTGCTGAACAGCCCGTTCACCTTCCAGTCCATGGAGAAGCACGCCGCGTACTGCGCGATGATCCGGCTGGGGCTGAAGGTGCCGGAGACGTGGCTGGTGCCGTACAAGAACCCGGTCGACAACGCCCGGTACGCCTACACCGCGGCGAAGTACAACCAGCCGTTCGACCTCGACGAGGTCGCCGACGAAGGTCGGCTACCCGCTGTTCATGAAGCCCTTCGACGGCGGCGCGTGGCGCGGCGTGTCGCGCATCAAGGACCCGCGGACGCTGCACCAGGCCTACGACGAGTCGGGCGAGATGCTGATGCACCTGCAGGCGTCGGTCGAGGGCTACGACGTGTTCGCCCGGTCGCTGACGATCGGGCCGGACAGCATGGTGATGAAGTTCCAGCCGGACCAGCCGATGCACGACCGGTACGCGGTCGACCACGAGTTCCTGTCCGCCGACGGCCGGCGAGGAGGTGCTGACGATCTCCCGGCTGATCAACGCGTTCTTCCGCTGGGAGTTCAACTCCTGCGAGTCGCTGGTCATCGGCGGCTCGGTGCACCCCATCGACTACGCGAACGCGTGCCCGGACATCTCGATCACGTCGCTGCACTACTACTTCCCGTGGGCGATCTCGACGCTGCTGAAGTGGTCGGTGTTCTGCGCGGTCACCGGCCGGCGGCCGCGGCTGGACCTGGACACGTCGAACTACTTCGCGGTGGCCGACTCGTCGCTGTCCTACGAGGACAAGCTGGTCGAGTACCGCAGCTGGCCGACGACTACTTCGAGACGCGAGCGGTACCAGGAGTTCTGCGCCACCTCGCTGTCCACTGTGGACGAGCATGGTGCGGGACTGGGTCACCTCGCCGGCCTTCGACGCGCTGCTGGTGGACACGGTGCGCGCGACCTATCCGGCCGCCGAGCACGACCGGTTCGTCGCGCACTTCCGCGGGCTGATCGGCCTTGTGGGTGCACGACAACGCCGGCTGAGCCGCGCCCCGGGCGGCTCAGCGGCACGATGCCCGCGGAGTGCCAGCGCCCGTCGTGGCACACCAGCGGCAGGTGGTGGATCTTGGTGACCCCCTGGGCGCCTTCCGGGGAGCACGGCTCGTCAGGGCACCCCGGTCTGGATGCCGCCGTCGTCCGGGGCGGGGTCGGCTCCGGCAGGGTGCGGCGGCTCGGGCCGGGCTCGGGCTGCGGCGTCGGCTTGGGCCTGGGCTTCGGCTTGGGCTTCGGCTTGACGACCTCCGCCGGGGTGGCGGTCGTGGTCGTGGTGATGGTGGGCATCGCGATGGTGGTGCTCCTGCGTGCGTCGGCGGCGCGCTGATCGTGACGGTCGGCTCGGGGCCGCCGGCGTCGCTGATCGTCGGGATCGCCGGGCGCTTGGCCACCTCGCTGTCCTCGCCGCCGCTGTTCGCGGCGACGAGCACGAACGCCGGCGACGACACCGAGCACGACGACGAGCGCGGCGAGCAGCGCGACGAGCGCCAGCCGCTCGTCGGACCGCAGGCGGCGCGAGGCTCGCGAGAAGCTCGCGAGCATCGATGCGCGGCAGCCTGAACCGTGGCATGACGTCATCTCCGTGCGGTCGACGAACACGCTACTCACCGAGCACGGTACCCAACGTCACCAGGAGAGCAACCTCCGTTGGTCGCAGTCGGCCCGGCTCAGGCCTCCGCGGTGGCCCCGCTCCTCGTGGCCGAGCTCTGGTAGTCGGTGTACTGGTACGGGTTGTCCAGGACCTTCGACTCGGGGATGTCCGGGTTCATGCCCTTGCGCCACTCCTCCTCGCCCAGCTCGGTCGCGCAGGTACTCCACCGTCTCGTCGACCTCGCGGCGGACCGCGGCCAGGTCGATGTCCACCAGGCGGCCGTCGTGCTTCACGACCCGGCCGTTGACCAGCACCGTGTGCACGTCGCCGCGCTGGGCCTGGAACGCCACGTGGCCGTAGGGGTTCAGCATCGGGAACGAGACCGGCGAGTGGTCGTTCTTGATCAGCACCACGTCGGCCTTCTTGCCGACCTCCAGCGAGCCGATGTCGGACCGGCCCAGCGCGGCCGCGCCGCCGCGGGTCGCCCACTCCACCACGTGCTCGGCGCGCAGGCTCGAGTGCGTGACCGTGTCGCCCTTCGCGTGGGCCTCCATGTGCTCGCGCGAGCGGTCGGCGCCCAGCGTGGTGCGCATGGCGGAGAACAGGTCGCCGCTCCACCACACGCTCGTGTCCATCGACAGCGACACCGGGATGCCGTGCGCGCGGATCGCCCAGGTGGGCGGGTAGCCCTGCCCGGCGCTCTGCTCGCTCTCCGTCGACACCGAGATCGAGCCGCCCGTCGCGGCGATGCGGTGGTAGGAGTCCGCGGACAGCGACGCGGCGTGCACGTAGATCGTCGAGTCGGTCATGAAGCCGTTGTCGTGCATGAGCCGGATGCCGTCGTCGCTCGTCGCGCCCCACACGCCGGCGTGCGTCGTGACCGCGACGCCCAGGTCGCGCGCGACCTCGAACGCCGGCTTCTCCGGGAAGGACGGGTCGCCGGTCACGTCGAACGCCATCTGGAAGCCGAGCATGTCGTCGCCGGTGATGCGGCGGGCTCACGAAGTCGCGGAACTCCGGCGCGCCGCTCCACTGCGCGGGCGGGGCCTGGATGTTGCCGTACGCCAGCACGAACCGGCCCGGCACCGACCGCAGCGCGTCGACCGCCGCCTCGGCGTGCTCGATCGTCTGCAGGCCGTGCGACCAGTCGACGCACGTCGTCACGCCGGCGTCCAGCGCCTCGATCGCGGCGAGCGTGTTGCCCGCGTGGATGTCCTGCGGGCGGAACGTCTTGCCGTGCTCGAGGTAGTACCAGACGAAGTACTGGGTCAGCGTCCAGTCCGCGCCGTAGCCGCGCATCGCCGTCTGCCACATGTGCCGGTGCGTGTCGATCATCCCGGGCATGACGATGCCGTCGGTCGCGTCGATCACGAGGGCGCCCTCCGGCGCCACCAGGTTCGCGGCCCACCTCGGCGATCCGGTCGTCGAGGACCAGGACGTCGGTGCCGGTGAGCACCGTCCGCGCGTCGTCCATCGGCAGCACCGTGCCGCCGCGCAGGAGGACAGGTCGTCCGGGCTGGAAGTCGTTCATCGGCGAACTCCTTGACCGTCTAGCGGACTGACGTCCGGATCGCGACAGGAGTTACTCTGATCCCGGACCGCGACGAAGTCAATCCCCATGACAGCGCCCGTGACAGACAGGAGCCGCCATGCCGCGCGAAGGCACCGGACCGGACTTCATCGAGGCGCTCGCGCGCGGGCTCGACGTGCATCACCGCGTTCGAGCCGGGCCGCCCGGTGATGACGCTCGCCGAGGTCGCGACCGCCACCGG
Organism: uncultured Actinomycetota bacterium; assembly: GCA_963841395.1. Taxonomy (GTDB): domain Bacteria; phylum Actinomycetota; class Actinomycetes; order Mycobacteriales; family Pseudonocardiaceae; genus Actinophytocola. Next base: position 302,004 of record CAWJCX010000048.1, on the reverse strand, counting down.
GCTCGCCCGCCCGACCGCGCGGCGCATCCTGCTGACGCTCACCGAGCTGGGCTTCGTCCGCGCGCCGACGGGCGCCGGCTTCGCGCTCACGCCGCGGGTGCTCGACCTCGGCGTGGCCTACGTGCGCTCGCAGGGCCTGTGGGACATCGCCCGCCCGCACCTGGAGGAGCTGTCCGCGGCCACCGGCGAGTCGTGCTCGGTCGCCCAGCTCGACGGGTCGGACATCGTCTACGTCGCCCGGGTCGCGGTGCCCAAGATCGTCGCGCTCGCGGTCCAGATCGGCACCAGGTTCCCGGCTCTGCAGACCTCGCTGGGCAAGGTCCTGCTCGCGGCGCTGTGCCCGGAGGAGGTCGACGCGGTGCTCGCCGAGCCGAGCCGCTCGGGCCTGACCGCGCGCTGGCAGCCCGGCCGCGCCGAGCGGGACGCGGAGCTGCGCGAGGTGCGGGCCCGCGGCTGGGCGCTCACCGACGAGCAGCTCGCGCTCGGCATCCGCTCGGTCGCCGCGCCGCTGCGCGACGGCGCCGGCCGGGTGGTCGGCGCGCTCAACGTCAACACCCACGCCGCGGAGACCCCGGTCGACCACCTGCTCGACCACCACCTGCCGCTGCTGCTGCGCGCGGCCGGCGAGATCAGCGCGGACTTCGCCCGGCTCGCGGCCGTGCCGCACGTGACCCGCACCGCCGCCTCTTGACAAGATCGACGGACAGCGCGATCCGCCAACTGCGGACAGATGTCCGCACACGGACGGAGGCTCATGGCTGGACCGCTGGACGGCATCCTGGTCGCCGACTTCTCCCGGATCCTCGCCGGCCCGTACGCGACGATGCTGCTGGCCGACCTGGGCGCCGAGGTCGTCAAGGTCGAGGGACCGCAGGGCGACGACACCCGGACCTGGATGCCGCCGGTCCGCGACGGCGTGTCGACCTACTACCTCGGCATCAACCGGGGCAAGCGGTCGATCGCGCTGGACCTGCGCGACGAGACCGACGCGGGGCTCGGCCGCGAGCTGGCCCGGCGCGCGGACGTGCTGATCGAGAACTTCAAGCCGGGCGGGCTGGACACGTACGGGCTGGACTACGACGTCGGTGCGCGCGGCGAACCCGGGCGTGGTCTACGCGTCGATCACCGGGTTCGGCTCGGGCGCGGGCCGGCACGTGCCGGGCTACGACCTGATGGTGCAGGCGATCTCCGGGCCTGATGAGCCTCACCGGCGACCCGGACGGCCCGCCCTACCGCGCCGGGATCTCGGTGTTCGACGTGATGGCCGGCAACCACGCGGTGATCGGCATCCTCGCCGCGCTGCGCCACCGCGACGCGACCGGCGCAGGGCCAGCACGTCGAGGTCAACCTGCTGTCCTCGGCGCTGACCGGGCTGGTCAACCACAGCTCCGCGTACGCCGCCGGCGGGGTCGTGCCCTACCGGATGGGCAACGCGCACCCGAGCGTGTTCCCGTACGAGCCGCTGCCCACCAAGGACAACGACCTGATCGTCGCGGCCGCCAACGACGGCCAGTTCCGCAAGCTGTGCGAGGTGCTCGGCATCCCCGAGGTCGCCGACGACCCGCGGTTCGCGCGCAACGCCGACCGCACGGCAGAACCGCGAGGAGCTGCGCCCGCTGCTCACCGAGCGGCTCGCCGAGCGCGGCGCGGTCGAGTGGTTCGACCTGCTCGTCGAGGCGGGTGTCCCGATGTGGACCGATCAACACGATCGACGGCGGGTTCGCGATGGCGGAGCGGTTCGAGCTCGACCCGATCGTCGAGGTCGGCGAGGGCGACCGGGCCGTGCCGACGACCCGGCACCCGATCCGGTTCTCCGCGACGCCGGTGAGCTACGCGCTGCCGCCGCCGGAGCTCGACGAGCACGGCGCGGAGCTGCGGAAGTGGCTGGGGGACAGGCGATGCCTGAGTACCCGACGGCGCTCGGCGCGTCCTCGCCGCGAGCAAGATCACGCTGCTGGGCAAGGACCTCGCCGAGGACGTGATGGGCGAGGTCGGCTTCGGCGAGCTGGCGTTCTGGCTCGCCACCCAGCGCCGGCCGACGCCGGGCGAGACCCGGGTGTTCGAGGCGGTGCTCGCCGCGCTCGCCGACCACGGGTTCACCCCGACCGCGATCGTCACCCGGCTGACCTACCTGTCCGCGCCGGACTCCGTGCAGGGCGCGCTCGCGGCCGGGCTGCTCGGCGGCGGGTCGCGGTTCCTCGGCGTCACCGAGGACTGCGGCCGGTTCCTGCACGACGCGCTCGCCGGCCGTGCAGCTGCCGCTCGACGACGCGGGCTGGGACGAGCTGGCGCTGCGAGACCGTCGCGGCGCACGCGGGCGGCCAAGCGGTTCATCCCCGGCCTCGGCCACCACGTGCACAAGGACGGCGACCCGCGCACGCCGCGGCTGTTCGAGATCGCCCGCGAGGAGGGCCTGTTCGGCCCGCACCTGTCGCTGTTCGCCGCGATCGGCCGGGTGCACCCGCAGGTGCTCGGCAGGACGCTGCCGCTCAACGGCGCCGGGCGTGTGCGGCGCCGCGCTCGCCGACCTCGGGCTGCCGCTGGAGCTGCTGCGCGGCTTCGCGCTGCTCGCCCGCACGGCCGGGCTGATCGGCCAGCTCGCCGAGGAGCTGCGCAACCCGGTCGCGAACGACATCTTCCTGTCCGTCGACCTGAACAACGACGTCCGTCCCGCCGGTGCCCTACTCAGGAGGCCACCATGGCTGAGCTGGTCGCGGTCATCGCGTCCACCCACCACCCGTTCTACTACCGGGCCAGCACGTCGACCGGCGAGGACCGGCCGCCGTTCGCCGACGAGTGGGTGCGCAAGGTCGAGGCGTTCCGGGAGACGCTGACCAAGGCGCGGCCGGACGTGCTGGTGATGGTCGGCTCGGACCACTTCCACCAGCTGTGGCTGGACAACATGCCGCAGTTCCTCGTCGGCAAGGCGCCGTTCTACGACGCCAACTGGTACAACGAGGAGCGCGAGTTCGGCCTGCCGCGGATGGTGATGCGCGGCGACGAGGACCTGTCGGCCTACATCCTGCGCGAGGGCATCGACGCCGGCTTCGACCTGGCGTTCTCCAACGAGCTGCGCATCGACCACTCGATCACCTGCCCGATCATCACGCTGCGCCCGCAGAACGACCTGCCGATCGTGCCGATCTACACCAACATCTTCGCCCCGCCGCTGCCCCGGCCGAAGCGGTTCGTCCAACTGGGACGGACGATCCGCGAGCTGGTCGAGTCCTGGCCGTCGGACCAGCGGGTCGCGGTCATCGGCACCGGGCACCTGTCGCTGGAGCTGGGCGGGCCGCGCCAGTTCGGGCCGCACGGGCCGGACCCGGAGTTCGACCGCAAGGCCGTCGAGTGGATCTCGACCGGCGACATCGACGGCTGCTGCGGCGAGGTGACGCTGGACAGCCTGCACCTGCCGGGCAACGCCACCCACGGGTTCATGGACTTCATGCTGATGATGGGCGTCGCCGGCGAGGGCCGGAAGGCCGACTACGTCGACACCTACGACCTGTTCCACACGATGGAGGCCTACTTCACCTGGTACCCGAACGGCGGCGACGAAGTGAGCAAGTACCTGCTGAACAAGTTCCTGTTCACCGTCGACCGCGACCCCGAGCTGGTCGAGCGCTACCGGGACGATCCACAAGGGACGGTCGCGTGGTGGGAGGCCGAGCGAGGCCAACCGGATCCTCAACTGCCACACCGGCGAGGCGTCGACGCTGGCTGCGGTTCGACGACACCGAGCGGACCGCACTGTCCACTCACGACTACCCGAAGCTGTTCGAGCTCGGCGCGCACCCGTTCCTCACGCTGACGCTGTTCATCGCGATGTTCGAGCGTGACCACGACGGCCTCGGCTTCCAGCTCGAGTACGCCCGGCGGCTCGCGCACATCTCGCTGCCCTACCCGGACATCGCGACGTGAGAGGACCTGATGCGCGCCGCGGAGATCCGGGAGCCGGGCCGGCCGCCGGCGGTCGGCCGAGCGGCCGCACGCCGGTGGCCGGGCCGGGCGAGGTGCTGGTCGAGGTGCGGGCCGCGCCGATCACGCCGCTGGACCTGCTGTGCGCGAGCGGCACCTCCTACTTCGGCCGGCCCGGCCACGCCGTACGTGCCGGGCGTGCAGGGCGTCGGCGTGACGGACGGGCGGACCGTGTGGTTCCCGACCTCGGCCGGGATGGCGCCCGGGCGACGGGAGCATGGCCGCGGTCGCGGCCGCCGCGCACCGACGCGCTCGTGGACCTGCCGGACGGCGTGGACCCGGTGGCGTTCGGCGCGCTCGGGCTCTCGGCCGTCGCCGCGCACCTGGCGCTGACCTGGCGCGGTGAGCTGGCGGCCGGCGAGCAGGTGATCGTGCTCGGCGCGGGTGGCGTGGTCGGGCAGGCGGCCGTGCAGCTGGCCCGGACCGCCGGCGCCCGCCGGGTGGTCGCCGGCGCCCGGTCGCCGGCCGCGCGGGAGCGGGCCGCGAAGGCCGGCGCGGACGCGGTCGTCGCGCTGGACACCGACGACGTCGGCGAGCTCGCGGCCCGGTTCGCCGCCGCCGCGGACGGGCCGGTGGACCTGGTGCTCGACCCGCTGTTCGGGCCACCCGCGGCGGCCGCCGCGACAGACGCTGCGGGCCGGCGGGCGGCTGGTCAACCTGGGCAGCTCGGCGGGCGAGACGTGCCCGATCGACTCGTCGACGCTGCGCAGCAAGTCGTTGCGGCTGCTGGGTTACACGAACACCGAGCTGACCCCGGCAACGGCGCGCGGAGGCGATCGCGCTGGTCGCCGCGCGAGGCCGTCGCCGGGCGGCTGACGGTGGCGCACGAGACGGTGCCGCTGGCCGACGCGACCGCGGCGTGGCGGCGGCAGGCCGACGGCGCGGCGGCGGGCCGGATCGTCCTCGTCCCGTAACGGGCGGTCCGGCCGCGCCGACGCACCGGCCATGAGACCGGTCGTGGCGGTGGCCCTGTTCGCGCTGCTCGCGGGCTGCACGTCCACCGTGTCCGGCTCACCGGCGGGCTCCACCGGCGCCGCCCCGACCGGGACGACGACCGGGCAGACGATCGTGCGGCCGCCGACCGAGCGGGCCACCACGCTCCCGTCCCGCCGACGGACGGCAGCTCCGTCGCGGCACCGCCGACCTCGATCGACCCGTCCGCCGACCAGCAGTACTGCGACGGCACGATCACCGGCGCGCTGGGCAAGCAGATGCAGGTCGTCGTGGTGAACACGCCCAGCGGCCGGGTCGACTGCGACCAGGCGGGCGCGGTGCTCGTCGACTACTACGCCGAGCGACCGAACCCCGACCCCGGCTCGGAGCCGGTCGAGGTGGCCGGGTTCGCCTGCAACCAGGTCCCCGGCCCGGACATCCCGCAGGTCATCTGCGCCGACGGCGCGTCGCTGCTGTACTCGATGTGGCCGCCAGGGCGGCTGAGCACGGCGCCACATCGGTACCGGCAGCGATCGGCTCAGTCGACCCGCCGGACCATCGGCAGCCGCGAGCGCGTCGCCACCATCGCCACGCCCACCGCGAGCAGCGGCACGACCACGACCGTGATGCCCAGGTTCGACCACGGCACCGCGAACTCCGCCTGCCCGGCCAGCGGGCCGGCCGCGAACCCGAGCACGCCGCCGAGCACGCAGCCCGAGCAGCGTCCCCACCCCGCTGAGCACCAGCGCCTGCGCACCCGCGAGCGTGCGCCGGCGGCGGGGCTGCGCGCCGATCGCCGCGAGCGTCGCCAGGTCGGCCCGGCTCTCCGCGGCCGACAGCGCCACCGTGATGCCCGACGCCCAGCAGCGTGACCAGCCCGGCCCCGGCGGCGAGCGCCAGGTTGACCAGGCCGATCTCGTCCGCGGCGTCGTCCGGCTGCCACACGTCGAGCCCGCTGTTCCTCCGCGGCCGTGAGCGCCGCGTCGAGCTCGTCCTGGCCGGACGTCGGCCGGATAGGTCACCGCCATGGACGGCGACGCCGGTCGGTCCAGCCGTGCGCCGGCGATCGCCTCCGCGGACATGAACGCGCCCGGCAGGTCGTAGTAGTATCGTGCCGGCCGGCCGCTCGGCGTAGCGGGCCGGCAGCGCGAGCGGCTTCGCGCCCTCCTGCTGGGGCTCGGTCCGGGTGGCGCCGCCGTCGATCAGCGCAGTCGTCGAGCGCGACGACCTTGCCCTTGTCCAGCGCCGCCAGCACCGCCGCGTCCGGGCGCGCGGCCGAGCGCCAGCGTCGAGGAGCTCCGGCGTGGCGACGCCGACCTGCTGGGGGCTGCAGACCCCGGTCTGCGACCTCGGGCCGATCACGCACCGGCGCTGCCGTCCGCGAGGGCGGTCCGCACCTCCAGCGCCGCCGAGCCGGGCAGCGCCGCGACCATGGCTCGCGCGTCCCGGCGGCGAGCTGCCGGCGCACCCTCGCCGGCCTTGTCCGCCGCGGTGTCCGGCTGGTTCAGCGACGGGTCGCCGTGCACCATCAACGTGTTGTCCGGGCTGGGTCTTCACGTCGCCCGCCGCGGTCGAGGCGAACATGAACGCCAGCGTCACCGAGCCCGCCACCACGATCATGATCGCCGCGACCGCGGGCACCGTGCGGTGCCGGTGGCGGCCCGCGTCGCGCATCGCCAGCCGGCCCGACAGCGGCAGCCGGCCGCCGCATCCGGGCGAGCGTCGCCACCAGCCCGGACGTGATCATGATGATCCCGACCACCGCGACCAGCCCGCCGGCCAGCACCCCGATGGTCGGCAGCGACAGGTCCGGCGATGAGTACTGCCGGCCGTCGCGCCAGCGCGGTCCGGGAAGTCCGCGACCCGCCGCCGGGCCAGCACGCCCGACGCCGAGCACGCCGGCGATCCCCACCCCCAGCAGGACGACGCCGAGGATCGGCAGGCGCGCGCCGAGCGCGGTGCTGCGGAACCGCTGCGCCAGCGCGTCGACCGGCCGCATCCGGGCCACGCCGATCGCCGGGCAGCAGCGCCGCGGCGAGCCCGGACAGCAGGCCCGACCACGCCCGGCGACGGTCAGCTCGACCCAGCCGAACCGCCAGCCGTCGATCAGCTGCGCCGGTGAGCAGCTCCCACAGCCGCCACGCCGCCGAACGATCACCACACCGCCGAACAGCAGCCCGCCGACCGCGCCGAGCAGGCCGAGGACCAGCCCCTGGGCGAGCACCGTGCGGCCGACGTGCTTGGCCGTGCCGCCGTTGGCCGCGATCAGCCCGAGCTCGCGGACCTGGCGGCGGGCGCCGACCGCGAACGCGGCGCCGGCCAGCAGCATCGACCTCGAGCAGCCCGAAGCCGACGACCAGCGCGACCGGCCCGACCGTCTCCAGCACGTCGTCCGACGCCCACATCGCCGGGTAGCGCTCCGGGTCGGTGTAGACGGTCCGCGGCATCAACGCGACGCCCTGGTCGGCGGCCAGCTCCGGCCACACGCGCGTCGGCGTCCGTGCCCGGCGGCAGGTCGACGAGGTAGCGGGGTGCTCCTCGCTGTAGTAGGCGGTCGGTGCCGGCGGCCTCGGCCAGCGCCGAGCCCGGCGACGCGATCACGGCCTGCCGGCCGACGGTCAGCGGCGTGACCGCGAGCCCGGTGACCGCGACGCGGCGGCCCGCCCTCGGCGGTGACCGTCGCGCCGGCGCGCACCTCGCTCGCCGTCGAGCAGGCCGAGCCGCTCCGCGAGCGGCTCGGTCACCAGCACCTCGTCCGGTCCGGCCGGCAGCCGGCCGGAGCCGAGCCGCGCCTCGTGGTCGGTGAGCGGGTCGCCGACCGCGACCAGGTCGAGGTCCGTGCGCACGATCCGGTCGCCGTCGGTCAGCCGCAGCGGCCGACATCGACGTGGTCGGGCACGACCCGCGAGCCCGGCGGCAGCAGGCTGGCGAGGTCGACCGACTTCGGGTCCCGGTCGGGCTCGGCCGCGTCGTTCGAGTACGCGCCCGGCTGCCAGTCCGGCAGCGTCGAGTACCCGGTGACCTCCGCCTGCCCGTCCGCGTCGCCCATCGCCTGGTACGCGTCGGCCTCGGCGCTCGGTCATCGTCTGCAGCAGCCCGTCCATCACGGTCGCGCCCGGCGATCGGGACCGCGATCAGCGTCGCGATCAGGATCGACCGGCCGAGGTGGCGCCGCATCGACCGCCGCGCGATCCGCAAGCGCCGGCCGCCAGCCACTCACGACGCCCCCTCGAGCAAGCTGTCCGGCGCGGGCGCCACGCCGGTCTCGTCGACGACCCGGCCGTCGCGCAGGAACACGATCTGGTCCGCCCACGCCGCGTGCCGGGCCTCGTGCGTGACGAGCAGGCCGGCCGCACCCGCGTCGCAGCGCGCCCGGATGACCTTGAGGACGGCCTCGCCGGTGTAGGAGTCCAGCGCGCCGGTCGGCTCGTCGGCGAGCAGCACCCGGCGCGGGCCGACGAGCGCGCGGGCGATCGCGACGCGCTGCTGCTGGCCGCCGGACATCTCGTCCGGGAACCGGTCGGCGAGGTCCTCGACGCCGACCTCGCGCAGCGCGGCCAGCGCGTCGGCCCGGGCCTGCCGGGCGCGCACGCCGTCGAGCTCGCGCGGCAGCGCCACGTTCTCCGCGGCGGTCAGCGCCGGGATGAGGTTCAGGTCCTGGAAGACGTAGCCGATGCTGCGCCGGCGCAGCGCCGCGAGCCCGGCACGGTTCTGCTCGCCCAGCCGCACGCCCTCGACGTGGACGCTGCCCTCGGTCGGCGCGTCGAGCCCGCCGGCCAGCTGCAGCAGCGTCGACTTGCCCGAGCCGGACGGGCCCATCACGGCGACCAGCTGCGCCGGGGCGCACCGCGATGCTCACCCCGTCCAGCGCGTTCACCGCGGTCTCGCCGCTGCCGTGCACGCGGGTGACGTCCCGCAGCTCGATCGCGTACTCGGTCATCGGGTCACCTCCTGGGTGTGGGTCGCTGGCTCCGGCGCTGACTCCGGCGCGGGCGCCGGGCGGGCCGGCGGGGCCATGCGGGCCAGCCGGGTCTCGGAGTGGTCGAGCCAGCGCACCTCCGCCTCCGCCCGGAAGATCATCGAGTCGAGGACGAGCAGCCAGGCCAGTGTCCTCCGCGCCCGCGCCGGCCTTGAGCCGGGTGAGCTCCTGGAGGTGGCGGACGGTCGCGGTGCGCTGGGCCTGCACGACGGCCGCGCGCGTCGACGCCCGGCGTGGTGACCGCGAGCGCGACCTTGATGGCCAGCTCGTCGCGGGGCCGGTCGTCCTGGGTGACCGGCGTGGTGAACCAGCGGGCGAGGTCGTCGCGGCCCGTGATCGGTGAGCCGGTAGACGACCTTGCCCTGCTCGTCGGACTCGCCGGTCTCGTCGACCAGGCCGTCGCGGTGCAGGCGGGACAGGGTCGTGTAGACCTGCCCGATGTTGAGGGGCCAGGTGGCGCCGGTGGAGCGCTCGAACTCCGCGCGCAGCTGGTAGCCGTACATCGGCTCGCGCTCCAGCAGGGCCAGCAGGCCGTACTTGATGGACATGGATACTGAGTATGCATACTCAGTATGCGTCGGCGCAAACCCACCAGGTCAGGCGCGTGTTTCGACACGGGACGGCGTCGCGCAGCGATGTACGGACCTACTGCTCCTTCGCGCCACGGGGGTCCCGATGCGCCTACTCACGGCGGGCGTCACGGCGGTCCTCGCCGGCGCGCTGCTGGGCGGGTGCGGCCCGGCTCCGGGCGTCGGCCACGGCACCCGGCTCGGCCACGACCCGGCGGATGACCGAGTACCTGGACGACGCGGTCGGCCGGCGCGAGTTCCGCGGGGCGGTCAGGTGCGGCTGGGCGACCAGCTGCTGCTGCGCCGCGGCTTCGGGGAGGCGAGCGGCGGGAGCCCAACCGGCCGGACACGCGGTTCCGGATCGGGTCGGTGACCAAGCAGTTCACCGCGCTGGCCGTGCTGCTCCTCCAGGAGCAGGGCCGGCTGCGGGTCATCGCACCGGCGTGCACGTACCTGCCGGACTGCCCGGCGGCGTGGCGCGACATCACCGTCGACCAGCTGCTGACCCACACGTCGGGGCTCGCCGACTACGCCGACCTCGACCACGCCGGGCCGGACCGCGATCCCGCGGGCATCGGCACCGGGCACCCGACGCCCGAGCAGCTGACCGCGGCGATCGCGCGGCGCCCGCCCGAGTTCGCCCCCGGCACCCGGTACGACTACGGCAACTCCGGGTACGCGCTGCTGGGCCGGATCATCGAGCGGGTCTCCGGCGCGGACTACGGGTGGTTCCTGCGCACCGCGGTCCTCGACCCGCTCGGCATGTCCGACACCGGCTACGACCCGACGCTCGGGGCGCCGGACGGGTACGCGACGGGCTACCACGGCTGGACGGCGGCGGCCGAGCCCCGCAGCGACTCGGTCGGCTACGCGGCCGGCGGGATGTACTCGACGGTGCGGGACCTGGCCCGCTGGAACGAGTTCCTCATGACCGGCCGCCCGGCCGTGGTGCTCCCCGACACCCTGCACGAGCTGCTGCGCGCCCGGATCGAGGTCGACGCCACCGAGCAGTACGGCTACGGCATCCGGACCCGGGGCACCGGCATCGACCTCGCGCTGTTCCACTCCGGGCTGTTGCCCGGCTTCGCCTCGTACGACGAGGTTCGGCCGGGCGAACGGCTGTCCGTCACCGTGCTGAGCAACCTCGACACCGCCGACGCCGCCGCGATCGGCCGGACCCTCGGCGTCGATGGCCCGGGTGTGATCACCAGAGGTGCGCCACGTCGACACGAGGCGGCCGGGCAGCGTGAACACCCGGAACGGCAGCAGGGCGCGCACGCCGAGGCCGATGTTCGTCTGCCCCTCGAAGGAACCGGCCCAGGCCACCTGCCGGAAGGTCCGGTAGCCCGACACGTTCACGAGCTCCGCGCGATTCGCGAAATGGTAGGTCAGATTGCCCGCGAGGTCGTAGGACGGGGCCTGCGCGACGATCTGGAGTTTCGCCCCGCCGCGCAACGGCACGACGCGGCCGGTCGGGTCCTCGTACACCGTGCCCACGTACTCCACGCGGTATCCGGTGACATTTCCGCCAGCCACGTCGAACACGAGCCGGTCGTAGCAGTCGTGGCGCCCGGCGCGAATGTTCGTCACGTGTGGCTGCGTCGTCGGCGCCGCCGTCTTCGCCAGGGATCCCCAGGTGATCCCGCAGTACGGCGCGGGTGCCGCCGCGGACGCCGACGCGGTGGTCACCAACGCCACCGGCGCCAGCCCCGCCGCGACCGCCAATGCGGCCACGAGAACTCTCGTTCTTCGTAACATTTTCACGCACTCCCTCCGGAATTCGAACCGCAATAGCGGTTCAAGTGTCAGAAGAGACGTGCGGTACACCCCGCCGTTGTTTCCGGGTGCCGTTTTCCTGGTTTCGGTTCGGCGACGAAAATATCAGACCAGAAAGGTGAACAACGGGCTGTCCGGCGGGACGCGCTCGATGCGGTGCGGCGCGGTCTGCATCCGCTTGAGCATCGGCTCCAGGTTCTCCGGCGAGCCGAGCTCGACGCCGACCAGCGCGGGGCCCGTCTCGCGGTTGTTGCGCTTCACGTACTCGAACAGCGTGATGTCGTCGTCCGGGCCGAGCACGTCGTCGAGGAAGCGGCGCAGCGCACCCGGCTCCTGCGGGAACTCCACGAGGAAGTAGTGCTTGCGGCCCTCGAAGATCAGCGCGCGCTCCACGATCTCCGCGTACCGGCTCACGTCGTTGTTGCCGCCGGACAGGATGCACACCACGGTGGCGCCGGGCGGCAGCGAGAGGTCACGCAGCGCGGCCGAGGCCAGCGCCCCCGCGGGCTCGGAGATGATCCCGTCGGACTGGTAGAGGTCGAGCATCTCCACGCAGATCTGGCCCTCGGGCACCGCCACGAGGCCCGGCCGGAACGCCGCGGCGAGCGCGTAGGTGTGCCGGCCGACCTGGCGCACGGCGGCGCCGTCCACGAACGGGTCCACGTGCGCGAGCGGTGCCGGGCGGCCCTGTTCGAGGGCGAAGGCCATGCTCGCGGCTCCGGCCGGCTCCGCGCCGACCACCCGCACCGCGGGGTGTTCCGCGGACAGCCAGGCCAGCGTCCCGGCGAGCAGGCCACCGCCGCCGACCGGCACGACCACCGCGTCCGGCGCGCGGCCGAGCTGGCTGACGACCTCGCGGACGACCGTGCCCTGCCCGGCGATCGTGCGCGGGTCGTCGAACGCCGGGATCAGGGTCGTGCCGGTCTCCGTGGCGTAGGAGTGCGCGGCGGCGGCCGCGTCGTCGTAGCTGTCGCCCTCGACGACGACCTGGACGAACCGGCCGCCGAGGCCGGCCACCCGGTCCCGCTTCTGCCGGGGCGTGGTGCGGGGCAGGTACACCCGCGAGTGCACGCCGAGCGCGGCGCACGCGAACGCGACGCCCTGCCCGTGGTTGCCGGCGCTGGCGCACACGACGCCGGCCGCGCGCTGCTCGGCGCTCAGCCCGCTGACGAAGTTGACCGCGCCGCGGCCCTTGTACGAGCGGACCGTGTTCAGGTCCTCGCGCTTGAGCCACACGTCGAGGTCGTGGCGGGCCGAGAGCCGCTCGTTGCGCTGCAGCGGGCTGGGCGGGATCACGCCGGCGAACCGCCCGGCCGCGGCCGTCACATCGGCGGCGGTCACCTCCTGTCGCATGCGGACATCATGAACCCCGCACTCACGTCCGGACGGCGCGGGGCGTCTACGGGGTATGCCGCTCCCCCGCCGCCCCGTGCCCGTCGGCCCGCCCGAGGCCGCCGCCCTGATCGGTCTCCTGTGGACGATGCGGCCCCGGCCGGTGACCGTCGTGCTCGGGTCGGCCAGGGACCCGGTGTCGCGCGCGAATGCCGCGCTGCTCGCGGCCGCGTGGCCGGGCGAGGTGCTGGACACGGTGGCCTGGCCGGAGGAGGCGGCATCCTGGCTGCGCCAGGCGCGGCGGCTCACCGCACCCGGCCCGGACGCCTGGCTGGTGACCGGCACGCCGGCCGGCTGGATAGGCATGGGCCACCGGCTGGCACAGTCGACGAACTGGTCGGCCCGCCGCACCGTCGCGACCAGCGCCCTGGCCGACCCGGCGGTCCTGGCTGATCCCGCGTTCACCGGCCTGCGCGGCACCCACCCGGACGGCGGTACGTGGGAAGTCGAGTGACCCATGCCCCGGCCGACAAGGCCACAGGCGCTCGCCGCCGTTCTGGCCCGTTGAAAATCCCGCCGACGCCGGGATGGCCACGGGTGCGGCGCGCCGAATCTCGCAGCGACACCGAACCGGCACCCAGCCCATTGCGCGATCCACGCCGAGCCCGAATGGCCGCAGGCGTGGCGCGGGCCGAATCTCGCAGCGAGCACCTGCTGAGCACCCTGGCCCATTGCGTGATCCACGCCCGGGCCGGGATCGCCGCGGGCCCCGGGACCTCCGCCCTGCCCTTGTGGCCCTTGCCCGGCCGCGGGTGTTGCGCGGGTGCGCACGAGACGGACCTGGTGGTGATCGGCGCGGGCTGTCGGGCGCGTACTTCCTGCGCCGCGCAGCGCCCACCCCGGACGGGCAGACCTGCGAGGCCATGTGATCTCCGCCTGGTCGGGATGTGCGCGGGCGCCGCAGGCGTTGTGCGGGGTGTGCGTGAGACCGACGTCGTGGTGATCGGGGCCGGGCAGGCGGGGCTGTCCAGCGCCTACCTCCTGCGGGCGCGGGGCTGGACTTTGCCGTGCTCGACGCCAACCCGGCGCCGGGCGGGGCCTGGCAGCACCGCTGGCCGACCCTGCGGATGGCGACCGTGCACGGGATCTTCGACCTGCCGGGATGCACTTCGACCCGCCGGCGCCGGCGAGCCGGCCGCGGACGCGGTGCCCGCCTACTTCGCCGCGTTACGAGCGGGAGTTCGGCCTCGACGTGCACCGGCCGGTGACGCGTCGACGCGGTCCGCGACGGGGCCGGCGGGCGCCTGCTCGTCGAGTCCGACGCGGACAGCTGGGCGGCCCGGGCGGTGATCAACGCGACCGGCACCTGGACCCGCCCGTTCTGGCCGCACTACCCCGGCCAGGAGACCTTCCGCGGCCGCCAGCTGCACACCGCCGACTACCGCGGCCCGGCCGAGTTCGCCGGCCAGCGCGTGGTGGTCGTCGGCGGCGGCACGTCGGCGGTGCAGCTGCTGCTGGAGATCGCCGAGGTGGCCGAGACCACCTGGGTCACCCGCCGGCCGCCGGTGTTCCGCGAGGGACCGTTCGACCGCGGAGTACGGCCGGGCCGTCATCGCCAAGGTCGAGGCGCGGGTCAGCGCCGGGCTGCCGCCGCGCAGCGTGGTCGCGCGCCACCGGCCTGCACTGGACGCCGCAGATGCGCGCGGCGCAGGAGCGCGGGCGTCCTGGACCGCCGCCCGATGTTCGACCGGATCACCCCGGACGGCGTGGCCTGGGCCGACGGCACGCAGCAGGCGGCCGACGTGATCCTGTGGGGCACCGGCTGGCGCGCCGCGCTGGACCACCTCGCGCCGCTGCAGCTGCGCGGGCCCGGGCGGCGGCATCGTCATGGACGGCACCCGGGTGGTCGCCGAGCCGCGGCTGCACCTGGTCGGCTACGGGCCGTCGGCGAGCACGGTCGGCGCGAACCGCGCCGGCCGCGCGGCGGTGCGCGAGCTGCGCGAGCTGTTCGACGTCGTGGCCGCCTAACGGAACAGCAGGCGCTGGCGGCAGCTCGGCGTGCTGGTGTCGAAGTAGCGGCGAACCCAGCGGTCGTCCGGGCTCAGGAACCCGCCGCGGTCCCCGGCGAGCGTCTTGCCGGCGAGGAAGCGGAAGTAGAAGTGGTTGAAGATCCGCATGAACTCGCCGAGGTAGATGTCGGCCACCCGCGGGTCGTCCTGGATCACGAGCATGTTCTCGTCGTTCTCGTGCACCGACGGGTCGCTGAAGTTGCCCGAGCCGGAGATCACCAGCGGGCGCTCCCCGAGCGGGTCCACGAGCATGAACTTCGTGTGCGTGAAGTTGACGTGCGTGTCCAGGCCGGTCAGGTGCTCGGCGACCCAGCGGTCGAGTACGCCCTTGCCGCAGCAGGGAACCGACGGCGATCTTCACGTCGTGGTCGACGTCGAACCGGACGTCGCCCGCGCCGGGCGGCTGCTCGAGCACGAGGTAGCGCAGGACGTCGGACTCGGGGCTGATCGCCGCGGCGATCTTGTCGTGCACGCCGAACGCGGCGGTCATGAAGAACGACTGCTTCGCGCCCGCCGCCTGGGCGGCGTACCAGTCGATCAGGTCGAGCGTCGTGCGCGGGCTGAACACCGTGTTCGATCCCGGGCTTCGGTGGCGTGTCCGGGGTCGGGCTGGCAGTGGTGTTCGCGGGGCGGAGCTCCGCGTACGCCGGGATCGGCGGACAGCCGGGTCCAGTAGTCGAGGAAGCGCGCCGCCACGTCCGTGTCGCGGATCAGATGGCCCACATTGGACTGTCCGAACAGGCCACCCCAGGTGACGTTCGTCGAGCCGGTCCACACCGCCTGCGGCACGCCGTCGTGCAGCAGCACGAGGAACTTGTTGTGCGAGATCGAGCTGTTCGTCATCCGCTTGGTCATGAACGGACCGAGCCCGGCCTTCTCGATGGCCGGTTCGCTGGACTGCCAGACCTTCCTGCGCTCGCCGGTGCCCTCCTTGCCCCGCCGGTCGTACACGAGCGACAGGTCCACCCCGCGGTCCGCGGCCTGCTTGAGCGCGTCGAGCACCCGCGGGTAGTTGAACTCGTAGACCGAGCCGCGTAAGGCGAACCCGGGTCCGGCCGCCGTGGCGATGAACGCGAGCAGCGCCTCCTCGAGCCCGCGGGACAGCCAGTCGTAGGCCGGGTCGGACCGGTCGTCCTCGCGCGGCCGGTGGTCCGGGAACAGGCGCTCGTACTCCTGGCTCGCGGCCACCCCGCGGTTGAAGTGGACCGCGTGCGTGCCCTCGTCGACCGGCTCGGTGGTGACCGGGACCGTCACCTCGTGCCGGGCCTCCAGCGCCTCCGGCGTCCCGTACAGCGCGACGACGCGGTAGGTGTAGTCGTGCCCGGGCGTGACCGCGTAGTCGCCCCACTGGAACGACTGGAGCGGGTGGTCGCGCAGGCTGACCGAGGTGCCCGGCTTCAGGTCCCGGCCGGTCTCGGCGAACACCTTCATCCCGCGCAGCCAGTGCTTCTCACCGGTCGCGGGGTCGCCGCGCTCGATCGCGAACCCGAGCAGCCCCTTCGCGTCGGGCTGCCCGATGTCCAGTCCCAGCAGGACGACATGGCTGCCGGCGATCGCGTGGACGCTCAGCGACCCGGCCTCGGTTCGGTTCCGCATCGGCAGTCCTCACCCGCTCTGGCGACGCCCGGAGGCAACGTCTCATGAGTCGGGACTCGCCGAGCACCCGTTACGGCCTGCTCAGCCGCTGCCGAAGCACACCAGCGGGGTCAGCGGCTCGGTGAGCGCGGCGTCGGCCAGCGCCCGCGCCGGGGCGACGCCGCGGGCCAGGCCGCGGTGGTAGGCGGTCATCACGCCGACCGCCGCGTGGTCGTCCATGCGCGCCACGCTGGACACGACCGTGCGCGTGCCGCTGTAGAGCAGCGCCGCGGTGAAGCCGAGGATCTCGTCGCCCTCGCGCACGACCGACCTGCCGACGTCGCACGACGACAGGATCACGTGCTCGGGCGCCGCGCCGAGCCGGTGGATGTCGTAGGCCATGAGCGGGCCGTCGACGAGGTCGAGCCGGGAGAACAGCACGCTGTCCTGCTCGTGGTGGCCGTGGGTGGCGAAGTGCGCGACGCCGCAGCCGTCGAGCGCCTTCATCGCCGACTCGACGGTCGCGTCCTCGCCGAGCAGCGTCTCGCCCTCCGGGTAGATCGCGGACAGCTGCTCGACCTCGTCGGCCGCGTACTCGAGGTTCGGGCCGGCGACCAGCAGCTTGCCCGCGGCCGGCGCGGCCCGGGTCGCGGCGGCCGGACAGCCACACCGTCGCCGACGGGGCCACGGTCACCGGGCGGCCGACGCAGGTCGGGCAGCAGCGCCCACGGCACGCCGGACAGCGGCCCGGTCGGCACCACGACCAGGTCCTCGTCGCCGAGGTGGCCGCGCAGCGGGGCCATGAGGTGCTCGGTCAGCACGTCCAGCTGGCGGCGCACGGAGTTGCGGACCGTCGGCGTCGAGCGGGGCGGGCAGCGCCCGCCCGCACAGCACGTCCAGGTCGCTGCGCAGCCGGGTGGCCGCCTCGGTGGCCGTCGCCAGGTCGCCCAGCTCGACGATCCGCGCGGTGCGGTCGCTGACCAGGAACGCGTGGATCCGCGTGCCGACGGTCAGGAAGCTGACCAGCGCCGCGCCGGCCGGCCGCAGCTCGGCCCGGACCTCCGCGAGCGACGCCTCGCGCCTGGTGCTCGCCGGTGCCGCTGGCCTGCCAGCTGTGCGCGCGGATCTGGCGTTCCAGCTCGGCGCAGCGGCGCACGGCCGCCGGGTCGCGGCGGCCCTCCAGCTCGCTCGCCCGCGCCATCCGGGACCGCTGCCGCAGCTCGGCGAGCGCGTCGGCGGTGACCGGGTCGTCCATGCGGGTGCACCGCGCGCGAGCGGAACGCCTGCGCGCGGGAGTGTTCGAGCCAGCGGAACACCGTGGGCGGCGTGCCGTCCGCGAGCGCGGCGTCGAGGCCCGCGCGGGCGAGCTCGGCGCCGAGCGTCGTCACGCCGGTCTGCAGGTCGATGCTGCCGAAGTGGCTGCGGTGCTCGCCGAGCAGGTCCAGCCCGGCGCGGGCGTGGCGGAACGTGGCGGCGCGGTCGCCGCGGGCGGCCGCGATCCGGGACCGCACGAGGTGGCGCTGCAGCCGCGTGTCCAGGGTCGACCGGCGGCCCCGCTGCCGGCGCACCCGGGCGCCCGCCCGGTCGGCGCGGCCGGCGCGCAGGTCCGCGCGGGCGGCCAGCAGCTCCGCGGCCTCCGCGTCGTTGTCCAGCCCCAGCTCGCGGAGCCGCTCGGCGAGCTCGGCCGCGGCGGCGGCGACCTTCGCCGCCCGGCGGCCGTCGGTGGACTCGGCGAACTCCGCGCGCAGCCTGGTCAGCTCCGCGACCGCCGCCCAGGTCTCGTTGTGCCGGCGGCGGAAGCGGCGCTGCGCCTGGCCGGCCCACCGCCGGGCCGTGGCGTGGTCGCCGACCGCGAACCCCACCTGCGCGCGGGTCAGCTCGGCCTCCGCGTGCTCCTGGTTCATGCCGAGGCCGGGGAACCGGGGCAGCGCCGCGTCGAGCACGCCGGCCGCGTCCACGCACAGGCCGGCCGCGAGCAGGGCCCGCGCCTTCTCCACGGCCAGCACGAACAGCATGCCGTCCGCGGTCTCGGCGTACTGGCGCTCGGCCTGGTCGAACGCCCGCAGCGCGCCCGGGATGTCGCCGGCGAGCAGCAGGCAGGAACCGCGGCCGTGGAAGGCCTTCGCGACCTGGACGGGCATGTCCAGCTCGCGGCTGATCTCCTCGCTGCGGGCGAGGTCGTCGAGTGCCGGGCGGACCTGGCCGGCGATCTGGTGGATGAACGCCCGGTTGAGCAGCGTGCGGGCCAGCGCCACCCGCTCCCCCGCCCGCTCCAGCAGCGGCACGGCGGCGTCGAAGCAACCCACCGCCTCGTCGACGCGGCCGATCATGGTCAGCAGCAGGCCGCGCTGGAGCAGCAGCACGCCGCGGTCGTCCTCGGTGATGAGTGGTTCCGTGCTGTCCAGCAGCTCGAAGCCGCGGTCGGCGTTGCCGCGGGCGACCTCGGCGGCGGCCAGCGTGCCCAGCAGGCGGAAGGTCAGCTCGCGGTGCCCGGCCCAGGCACCCGTGGGCGCGGGCCAGCCGAGCAGGCGCAGGCCCGCCCGCAGCGACCGGGCGCCGAGCAGCGGCCGGCCCCTGTTGAGCGCCTCGAGCCCCCGCCCGTGCAGCTCGCGCGCCCGAGCTTCGACGGCCTCCCCGGCCACGACACTGGGCATCCGGTCAGTATCGAGTCCGGCCGGTCGCCGGGTACAGGGTCCATGGGGTTCTATTTTCGCGGCTCCGTCAGATTTCCATGGTCGGCGTGATGATTCGGCGAGAATTCCCGGAAACGTGCACGATGAGCTGCACGATTCCGGCGGGGACCGCCTCGAGGGAGAACCGGCCGGCGTCGTCGGACTCGGTGGACATCGGCCGCGCGGGCGAGCGCAGCTCGATCTGGTGGCACGCGCCGGGCGTGAGCCACCCGTCGATCCGCGTGGTGCCGTCCACCCGCGGCTCCAGGGTGATCATGATGCTGAGGCTGTCGCTCTGGAACGTGACCAGCCGGGTCAGCTCGTCGGTGCGCGCGGCCGCCAGCCCGCGCGTCTCGACCAGCCGCGACACCTCGAGCTCGATGGCGTCCAGGTCGATGGCGAACTGGACCAGGTCGACCAGCCCCGGCGGCATCGGGTCCACGGTCTCCCACAGCTCCCGCACGCCGGACAGGATCGTGTCGTCGAGTTCGGACAGTGGCGCGTCCGGCCCCTCGGCGTCCTCCGGCCTCACCGCCAGCCTCCCGTCCGGTCGGCCATCAGCAGCCGCCGCAGGCGGTCCAGGCAGCGGCCGCGGTTGGGGCCGATGCTGCCGACGGGCATGCCGAGCGCCTGGCTGACCTCGGCGTAGTCGGGCCGGTGCACGAAGGCGACGATGCGCAGCAGCGTGCGGCACCGCTCGGGCAGCTCGTCGACCGCGGCCCACAACCGTGCCTGCCGGTCGTCGTCGATGACCCGCTCCGCCGGCCCGGGCCCGGGATCTCGCAGCTCGACGAACACGGAGTCCTCCAGGGTGTGCTCGGCCCGGCCGGCCTTGTGGACCCGCCATGCCTCCCGCTTGGTGACGATGACCAGCCAGCCCACGAGGGCCGCGGGGTCGCGGATGCGGGCCAGCGACGCGAGCAGCTCCAGCCACGCGGTCTGCACGACGTCGACACTCGCCTCCCGGTCCAGGCCCTGGGCCCGGGCGACCTGCCAGAGCAGCGGCGTCAGCCGGCGGACCAGCTCGGCCAGCGCACCCCGGTCGCCGCCCTGGGCGGCGGCGAACAGGGTGGCGACCTCGTCCTGGTCCACCGGCCTCGACCGGCTCAACGCTTGTCGGGCGGGGTACATGCCTCGACCGCCAGCCGTGCTCGTTCGCGCATCGCCGCGCGGCTCACGTCGCCCATGCGCAGCCGCTCCGGGTCGGCCTCCGCGTGGTGGACCAGCTTGTTCGCGAGCGTGGCCGCGGCGTGCGGGCCGGCGAACGAGGTGCCGTGCCAGAGGGCGAACCCGCTGGTGAAGTCGTCCGGGTCCATCGACTCGCGGTCCAGCTCGCGGATCACGCTCGACGGGCCCATGCTCCCGCGCAGCTTCGGGAACGTGCTCACCACGCCCGCGCCGGTCGCCCACGCGTGCACCCACGGCGCCTGGTTGGAGAAGAACGCCTTGGTGCCGTTGGGGTTGAGCGCGCCGACGGACACCACCGCCTGCCCGCCGCCCGCGGGCGGGTCGACCGCGAGCGCGGCCGGGTAGAACGGGCGGGTCGTGGCGTTGTTGCCGGCGGCGGCCACGACGAGCACGCCGAGGTCGGCCAACTGGTTGATCAGCCTGGTGAACTCCGCGGTCTCGGCCTCGTCCTGCGCGTCCTCGATGTAGTAGCCCATCGAGAGCGACAGGATGTCGATCATGTCGCCCGGGTTGCCGCCCGGGGCCTGCGCGGCCCTCACCTGCTCGACGAGCTTCTCCAGCGCGGCCAGCAGGTCGCTCTCGTACGCGACGCCGTCCCCGGCCATCACCCGGGCCATCGCGACCTCGGCGTCGGGCGCGATCTGGCGGATGATGCCGACGATGAACGTGCCGTGCCCGGCGTGCCGGTCGAGCACCCCGGTCAGCGGGTTGTCCGGCACGTCCCGGTCCCAGAAGTCGTCGATGAACCGCGCCGCGGTGACGCCGGCCGCGTGGCTGCTCGCCGTGATGGCGTCCTGGACCTCCTTGAGCTCGCGGACGAACCCGCCCGGCGGCAGGCCGGAGCCGGAGTCGGTCGTGCCGAACCACTCGTGGCCGGCGATGCCCGTGTCCAGCACGGCGATCACCGGCCTGCGGTCGAGCCCGTGCCCGGCGACCACCGGCCGCGGCGTGCCCGGGCGGAAGGCCAGGCTGACCGGCACCGGACCGCCGCGCGCGGAGCGCACGTAGGAGTCGGTGCTGAACAGGCCGTGCGAGTCCCACGGCTGGGGGTCGACGCCGTGGGAGTCCCACGGGGCCGGGCCCGCGCCGTGCGAGTCCCACGGCACCGGGCCGAGGCCCACGAACAGCAGGTGCTCCAGCGCGACCGGGTCCGGCTCGCCGACCGCCGCCGCCAGGTCGCCGCCCGTGTCGGCCGCCGTCCGGCGCAGGTAGGCCAGCGCGTACCGGGCGTCGAGGTTCGCCGGCCTGGCCGGGTTCAGCGCCTCGAGCCGCACGACCGCCGGACCCGCCGGCGCCCCCAGGTCGCCGGCCGGTCCCCCGATCCGCAGGTTGATGTCCGCAAGGGACCGTTCGAGGGCGGCACGATCCACTGTGGCCGGGATGCGCAGCGCGTGGGTGCGGTAGGCCATTGCGGAGCGTGTCGAATTCGTCACGGAATAGGGTGAGTCAGTGGGTTTCGGCACGCTGGCGCCGTGCCTGGCGAGCAATTTCGGCGGGATGCTGGGCACCCCGCTGCCGAGACCCTCGTCGTCTGGGTCACGGCGGATGTAGAAGTCCATGAGATCTCCCCTTCTCTGGGCACCTGACTCCTGGGTTGCACGTATCTGACGGCCCCCTGGAAATACATCCCGGAGATCACGAAATGGTCACGAAGGCACGCATTCGCGCGGATACTTCGGTCTTCGTCCGGCCGGTATCGTCGGGCCGTGAGCACCGCGCGGCCGATCTACCTGGACCTCAACGCCACCACACCGGTCGACCCGCGGGTGGCGCGGGCGTGCCTGCCGTACCTGACCGAGCACTTCGGCAACCCGTCCAGCGGGCACGCCTACGGCCGCACCGCGCATGCCGCGGTCGCCGACGCGCGGGACGCCGTGGCCGCGCTGCTGGGCGTAGCGGCCCGCGAGGTCGTGTTCACCGGCGGCGGTTCCGACGGCGACACGCTCGCCGTCCGCGGCGCCGCGCTCGCGAACCCGGGCACGCACGTCATCACGCAGGAGACCGAGCACCCGGCCGTGCTCGCCGCGTGCGAGAGCCTGGTGCGGCTGCACGGCTACCGGGTCACCCGGCTCGGCGTCGACCGGCACGGGCTCGTCGACCCGGACGAGCTGGACGCCGCGCTCGACGACGACACCGTGCTGGTGTCGATCATGCACGCGAACAACGAGACGGGCACGCTCCAGCCCGTCCGCGAGCTCGCCCGGCGCGCGCACGCCCGCGGGGCGCTGTTCCACACCGACGCCGCCCAGTCCGCCGGCAAGGTGCCCGTCGCCGGGCTCGGCGCGGACCTGGTGACCGTGACCGGGCACAAGATGTACGCGCCCAAGGGGGTCGGCGCGCTGTACGTCCGCGAGGGGCTCGCCCTGGAGCCCGCGGTCTACGGCGGCGGGCAGGAGCGCGGACTGCGCGCCGGCACGGAGAACGTCGCGCTGATCGTCGCCCTCGGCGAGGCGGCCCGGCTGGCGTCACCGGACGACGGCCGGGTGGCCGCACTACGCGACCTGCTGCACGAGCGGCTGTCCTGCGCCCTGCCCGGCCGGGTCCACCTGAACGGCCACCCGACCGAGCGCCTGCCGAACACGCTGAACGTCACCATCGAGGGCGCCCCGGGCGACGACCTGCTCGCCGCCACACCCGGCATCGCGGCGTCCACGGGCTCGGCCTGCCACGAGGGCGTCACCGAGCCCTCCCCTGTTCTCAAGGCGATGGGCGCCCCGGCCGGCGGCGCGCTGCGGCTGACGCTGGGCCGCACCACCACCGAGGAGGAGGTCGAGACCGCGGCTCGCATTCTGACCGCCGCCGCCCTCGACCACGCCCTGACGTAGTTCAAGCCTGACGGCCGATCGTCCGGAGCCGCGGTGGGCCGATTGAATGGTCCATTCAATCGGCCCGGGGCCCCCGATTTCCACGCTACCGGCGAGCGACGACGGTTTTGGGCGCCGGGCGCGAATCTGTGGACGGCCGGGCGAGTTGTGGACAACTCCCCCGGGGCCCCCCGATTTCAACGCTACCGGCAGGCCATGACAGACCCGGCTGGCGCGAACGAACCTGTGGATGTACCCGCGAGTTGTGGATACCCGGCCCGGGGGCCCCCGATTTCAACGCTACCAACGAGGACCGACAGTTTCCGGCGCGCACCGACGGGCTGCCGCGCGGGGATCACATGCCGGACGGCGCCCCCGGCGAACCGGGAGCGCCGTCCGGTGTGCGACTCAGCGGAAGGTCGACCAGCGGGTCCGCTCGTCGGCACTTCGCTCGTCCGCCGGTGCCGGGGCTACCGCGGTGACGCGCGGTGCGGTGGCCACGTCCGGCAGGACCGTGTCGCCCGGCCGCAGGGACACCGGCAGGTTCAGCCGGCTGCGGCCCAGGTCCACGTCGATCGTCGCGCCGGTGGTCGCGGGTTCGGTGAACTCCGCGTCGCTCGCGGTCAGGACCAGGCCCAGTACCCGGCCGGCCGGCAGCACCGCGTCGTGCGCGTGCAGCCGCCACGTCACGGTGTACCAGCGGCCCGGCCGCAGCGGCGTCGGCCGGGTCAGCGAGTCCCGGTGCGCCGCGTCCACCCAGCCCCGGGTCATGACGCCGACGTCGGACGTGACCACGTTCTTCCTCGTGTCCAGGTAACACGCGTCATCGTCCACAGTGGACGCGCCCCAGCAGGACTCGGTGGCCAGGTTGCGGATGCCCTCGCCCTGGGCCCGGTAGTTGATCCGCGGCGCGGAGCCGTAGTCGACCAGCCGCGCGGTCAGCTCGGTGTTGGGCTTGTCGACCCGGACCCGCAGCGAGATCGTCGGCGTCCCGCTGATCCGCAGGTCGTGCGTCAACGGCGCGGACAGGAACACCTGCCGCCCCGCGACCGCGGTGTTCGGCGACGAGATCGCCGCCGACTCGCTCAGCGACGGGTCGTCCACGATCGTACGGACGGTGCCCGGCCGGCTCGGCCGCAAACCGAGGGTCCCGCCCGCTCCCAGCGACACCGGCAGCGAGAACGCCCCGCGCGCGGGCCAGGTCGACTCGTCGACCCACACGTCCGGCTGCCGCTCGATCGTCGCCTGCGGCTCGCGCATGATGCCGTTGTCCAGGCCCTGCAGCCAGTAGTCGAACCACCGGTGCAGCGTGGACACCCACTCGGCGCGCCGGGTGTCGAACGGGTCGACGTGGCCCTCCTGGCTCAGCCAGATCTTGCGCGGCACGCCCCGCTTCGCCAGCGCGTCCCACCACCGCGCGAACTGCTTGGTCTCCACGTTCAGGTCGTTGATGCCGTGCGCGACGAACACGCTCGCGTGCACCTTGCGGGCGTCGGGCACGAAGTCGCGCTCGGCCCAGAAGTCGTTGTAGTTGCCGGTCGCGTTCGCCGACCCCGCCAGCAGCTCGTCGCGCAGCGGCTGGCACACCTCCTCCGGCCTGCCGTTCACGTTGCCGGACAGCCACGCGGGACCGAAGTCCGCCGTGTAGAGCGCGCCGTTGTCGCGGTAGTAGTCGTACCAGGACGAGATCGACGAGATCGGCACGATCGTCTCGAGGCCCTTGACGCCGGTCGCCGCCACCCCGTTGGCGACCGAGCCGTCCCACGACTTGCCGATCATGCCCACCTTGCCGGTGGTCCAGTCCGCGCGCGCCGGGGTGCCGTCGGCGTAGGCCGCCCTGCCGCGGCCGTTCAGCCAGTCGATGACCGCCTTCGTGCCGAGGATCTCCTCGCGGCCGCCGACGTCGCCGCAGCCCGTTGACCGGCTGGTGCCGTTGAAGTCGACGGCGACGAACGCGTACCCGCGGGGCACGAAGTAGTTGTCGTAGAACAACGGGAACTTCGTCACGGTGCCGTCGGCCGCGTACTGCTTGAGCTCGCTCTCGTTGCCGCGCCCACAGCACTGGTAGTACGGCGACGAGTCCATGATCACCGGGATCTTCACGCCGGCCGCCGCGGTCTCGCGCGGCCGGATCAGGTCCACGGCCACCTTGTCCGGGGCGCCGTCGCGGTCGTTGTCCAACGACGTCGTCACCCAGACGCTCTCGCGGATCGCGTTCGCGTAGTCGTACACGGGCTCGGTGTGGGTACCGACGACGTGCGGCGGCCGGGCCGCCGGGGCGGCGCTCGCCGCCGGTGGGGAGATCAGCACGCCGGCTAAGCCGGCGAGTGCCACGCACAGCACGGCGCGGCGCAGGGATGAGGAGGACATGCCCGCGACCGTACGTCCTGGCGTGGCGGGGCGGAAGCGCGCAAACGAGCACAATGATGCACAGTGTCCGGATGACCGCGACCGACGTCCGCGTGCGCTCCGTGACCCGCCCGGAGGGCTACCTCCTCGTCGCGATCCTGGTGGTCGCACTGGTGTGGTCGGCGATCGGCGCGAAGGGCCTGGGCACCTGGGCGCTCGAGGTGGTGTGGATCGTCATCGGCGCGCCCCTCGTGCTGCTCAACCGCGGACGCTTCCCGCTGACCCGCCTGGTGTGCTGGCTGCTCGTGGGCCACGCGATCGTGCTCTGTTACGGCGGGCACTACACGTACGCGGAGACGCCGCTGGGCGACTGGCTGCGCGAGGCGTTCGACTGGCAGCGCAACGACTACGACCGCATCGCGCACTTCGTGCAGGGCTTCGTGCCGGCGATGCTGGTGCGCGAGCTGCTGCTGCGGCGCACGCCGCTGCGCCGCGGCGGCTGGACGTTCACGCTGACGACCGCGGTGTGCCTGGCGGTCAGCGCGTGCTTCGAGTTCGTGGAGTGGGCGTCCGCGGTGATCCTCGGTGCGGGCGCGGACGACTTCCTGGGCACCCAGGGGGACGTCTGGGACACCCAGTGGGACATGTTCCTGTGCCTGTGCGGGGCGGTCGTGGCCCAGCTCCTGCTGAGCCGGGTCCACGACCGCCAGCTACGCCTGCGGTGACGCTCAGGTGGCCGCCGCCTCCGCCGTGGGCTTCGCCTCCGTCCCGCCGATCGGGCGCAGGTTCTCGTCGTGCTCGTCGACGTGGTAGTCCTCGCCCGTGGTCTCGTCGATACCGTTGGAGACCTTCATCCGCCGCACGACCAGCGTGACGATCACCGCCACCAGCAGGTTGCCGATCAGGGCCACGAAGCCCGCGTAGATCTGCACGGTCGAGCCCTCGAACGGCTGCCACCCGAAGATGTTCAGCTTGTCCAGCGCGAGCGCCGACCCACCGAAGTGCGCCCGCTTCGTCGCCGGGTTCGGGATCCCGTAGAGCATGATCATGCCCCACCCCATGCCGACCACCCAGCCGGCGACCAGCGCCCAGCGGTGCAGCCAGCGGGTGTAGAGCGCGATCGCCACCGCCGGCAGCGTCTGCAGGATGATCACGCCGCCGATCAGCTGGAGGTCGATCGCGTACTGCGGGTCGATGAACACGATGAACACGACCGCGCCGAACTTCACCACCAGTGAGGCGAGCTTGGCCTGCTTGGCCTCCTGCGCGCCGTTGGCGTCGCGGCGGATGTACTCCTTGTAGACGTTGCGGGTCCACAGGTTCGCCGCCGCGATCGACATGATCGCCGCCGGTACCAGCGCGCCGATGCCGATCGCCGCGAACGCGATGCCGGCGAACCACGCCGGGAACTGCCCGTTGAACAGCTCCGGGATGACCGTGTTGCCGTCCGGGCGGCCGGTCGCGTTGTTGATGATCGGCGTGGTGCCCGCGGCGATCGCCACGAAGCCGAGCAGCGCGAGCAGGCCCAGCAGCAGCGAGTACGCCGGCAGCGCGGACATGTTGCGCTTCAACACGTCCCGGCCCCGGGAGGCCAGCACGCCGGTGACCGAGTGCGGGTACAGGAACAGCGCCAGCGCCGAGCCGAACGCCAGCGTGGCGTACTGCAGCTGGTTGTTCGAGTTCAGCAGGATCCCGTCACCCGGCAGCGGCGTCTTGTCGAACTTCGCCTGCGCGGAGTCGAAGATCGAGCCCCACCCGCCGAGCTTGCTCGGCAGGTAGATCACGGCGACGAGGATCACGATGTAGATCAGGATGTCCTTGACGAACGCGATCAGGGCGGGCGCGCGCAGCCCGGACTGGTAGGTGTAGACCGCGAGGATGATGAACGCGATCAGCAGCGGCAGGTGGCCGAAGATGCCCCCGCCGTTGAAGCCCATCGAGCGCAGCACGGCCTCCAGGCCGACGAGCTGCAGCGCGATGTAGGGCATGGTCGCGACGATGCCGGTGATCGCCACGATCAACGCGAGCAGCGACGAGCCGTAGCGGCCGCGCACGAAGTCGGCCGGCGTCACGTAGCCGCGGGCGCGGGAGACCGACCACATCCGCAGCACCGGCAGGAACACCAGTGGGTAGGCGATGATCGTGTACGGCAGCGCGAAGAACCCGGTCGCGCCGGCGCCGAACAGCAGTGCCGGCACGGCGACGAAGGTGTACGCGGTGTAGAGGTCGCCGCCGACGAGGAACCAGGTGACCCACGAGCCGAACTTGCGCCCGCCCAGGCCCCACTCGTCGAGGTGGTCGAGCGACGAGCCGGCCTTCCAGCGCGCCGCGACGAAGCCCATGTAGGTCACGAAACCGAACAGGGCCAGGAAGATGATCAGCTGTGTCCAGTGCATCAGCGCACACTCCCCTCATCGGGCCCGTCGACGTCGGTCTCGGGCTTGGCGGCATCCGGCTCGGACTTGGCGGCGTCCGGTTCCGGCTCGGCGGCCTCCGGCTCCGGCTTGGCGGTCTCGGCCTCCGGCTTAGCGGCCTCGGGCTCCGGCTTGGTGGCCTCGGGCTCGGCGACGGCGGGCTCGGCGTCAGGTTCGGTGACGTCAGGCTCGGCTACGTCAGGCTCCGCGACGGTGGGTGCCGCGGCACCGGTCTCCAGGACGTCGGACTTCGCGACGTCGGGCCCGGTCTTCACCTGGCTTGCCGGCACCTTCCGCGTCATCCGGTAGACGGTGATCGTGGACAGCACACCCAGGGCGATGATCAGGAACTGGAACCAGTAGAAGAACGGCATCCCGATGAATTCCGGGGTCTTCTGGTTGTAGATCGGGGTCAGCAGGATGATGAACGGGAGGAGCAGCACCAGGTTCCAGGGGTTGAACACCAACCCGGTGACCCTGCCCCGCGTGTTCGGTGAGGTCATGTTGGCCTACCTCGATGGTCACTTGCCAGACAATGATGTCGGGAAAGACCCTAGGGCGTTTCGATCATCACGTCACGGTCCGCGATGTTCCGGTTTCGAAACGGAGTGCGAGACGCCGTGAGCCCGGCGCACCGGGCGCCGGGCTCACGGGGTCGTGCGGGGACGGGTCAGGACTTGTTGATCCAGGCGTCCACCTTGGACTGGTTGTCCTTGACCCACTTCTCGGCCGCGTCCTCGGGTGACATCTTGTCCACCGCGATGTACTTGGCCACCAGGTTCTGGTCGTCGTTCGTCCACTTGAAGTTCGTGACCAGGTCGGCGGCCGGGCCGCCGGCGTCCATGAACTTCTTGCTCGCGATCTTGTCCAGGTCGTAGGGCGGGTAGTCGCAGGCGACCTTCTCGGCGTCCGCGTCGCAGCCGGCCTTGTACTCCGGCAGCTTCACGTGCACCAGCGGCACCTCGAGCATGAACCACTGCGGCTCGTAGAAGTAGCCGATCATCGGCTTCTTGTCCTTCTCCGCCTGCCGGAACGACTGGATCAGCGCGGTCTCGCTGCCCGCGTACACGACCTTGAAGTTCAGGTCGAGGTTCTTCACCAGCGCCGCGTCGTTCGTGACGAACGACGGGTCGCCGTCGAGGAGCTGGCCCTGGTTGCCGGACTCGGACGTCTTGAACATGTCCGCGTACTTGTTCAGGTTCTTGTAGTCGGTGATGTCCGGGTACTTCTCGGCCATCCACGGCGGCACGTACCAGCCGATCGTGCCGGTGTTGCCGGTGGAACCCACCCGCACGCCCGTCTTCTGGTCGTCGATGTACTTCTTCTTCAGGTCGTCGTGGCCCCAGTTCTCCAGCACCACGTCGACCTCGCCGGTGCCGAAGCCCTGCCAGGCGACCTCCTCCTTGAGGTCCTTCTTCGTGACGTTGCAGCCGAGGTTCTTCTCCGCGACGTACGCGACCACCGCGGCGTCGGCCTCGTAGCCGACCCACGGGTTGATCGCGATGTTGAAGTCGCCGCATTCGGCGCCACCACCACCGCCGCCGCCACCGCCGGAGTCCTCGCCCACCTTCGCGCCACTGCAGCCGGCGAGCACGAGCGAGACCGCGGCGAAGAGCACCGTCGTGCGGACATTCCTTCTTCTCATTTTGGTGACCGTCCTCCTCGTCGGGTCTAGCTTGCGGTCCGTCCGGTCCGGCGGGCCGCGGCCTGGGTGATGCGGTCGAGCATGATGCCGAGCAGCACGATCGCGATGCCGGCGGCGAGCCCCTTGCCGAAGAGCTGGCCCTGCGAGAACCCGGCCACCACGTCGTAGCCCAGCGCGCCGGCACCCACGAGCCCGCCGACGACGACCATGGCCAGCACGTAGATCAGGCCCTGGTTCGTCGCGAGCGTCAGCGACCGCGCCGCCATCGGGAGCTGCACCTTCGAGATCGTCTGCCAGCGGCCCGCGCCCGCCGCCGTGGCGGCCTCCACCGTCGTGCCCGACACCCCGCGGATGCCGTCGGTGACGATCTTGATGACGATCGGCGCCGCGTACACGAAGGCGGCCACGATCGCGGTGAACCGGGAAGGCCCGAACAGCGCCACGAACGGCACCAGGTAGACGAACGCGGGCATGACCTGGGCCGCGTCGAGCACCGGCCGGATGATCCGGTCGGCGCTGTGGCTGCGGCCCATCCACACGCCGATCAGCACGCCCATGACCACCACCACGACGGTGGCGAGCAGCGTGGACGCGAGCGTGGTCATCGCGTCGTGCCAGACGCCGGTGCCGAGCAGCAGCGCGAGGCAGACCGCGGTCACGATGCCCGCGCGCAGGCCGCCGAGCAGGACCGAGAACGCGATGATCACCGCGCACATCAGCCACCACGGCGAGTCCGTCAGCAGCGCCTCGAACGGGTTGAGGACCGCGCGGGTCACCGAGTCGCGGAGGTCGTTGGTGATGACCGAGAGGTTGTCCTGGAACCACAGCGTGACGTCGCTGGTGGTGCGCGAGATCCACGGCCCGATGTTCCAGTCGATCGGGAACTCCGCGGCCCAGATGTAGGTGTAGGACAGGTAGACGCAGACCAGCGTCACGGCACCGCCTGCGGCGAGGACGATCCGGCGCAGCCGCGCGGCGTCCGCCCGGCGGCTCGCGTGCCGCAGCTGGTGGTCGGCCCGGTCGCCGGCGGCGGTGGTGACCCGGTCGAGGACCACGGCCAGCACCACGATCGCGAGGCCGGCGTTGAACGCGGTGCCCACGTCGAGCGTCTGCAGCGCCTTGATCACGGTCTTGCCGAGCCCGGGCGCGTCGATGAGCGCGGCGATCGTCACCATCGCGAGCGCCGCCATGATCGTCTGGTTGATGCCGACCACGATGGTGCGCTTCGCCATCGGCAGCAACACCTTCACGAGCGTCTGCCCGCCGGTGGCACCGAGCGAGTCGGCCGCCTCCCGGCTGCTGCCCGGCACCGACGCGATGGCGTGCGCGGTGATCCGGATGGCCGGTGGCATCGCGTAGATCAGCGTGGCGATGGTGGCCGACGCGGGGCCGATGAGGAAGAACAGCGTCAGCGGCGCCAGGTAGACGAACGTCGGCATCGTCTGCATGAAGTCCAGCACGGGCGTGATGACGCGGTTCACCCGCCGGGAGAGCCCCGCCCAGATGCCGAGCGGGATGCCGATCACGAGCGCGATGAGCACGGCCGCGGTGGTGAGCGCCAGCGTGTCCATGCTCTCCTCCCACAGCCCCTGCAGGCCGAGGAAGACGAAGCCGATGACGGCGAGGACCGCGACGCGGACGTTGCCGAACGCCCACGAGACGTAGCCCGCGATCGCGACCACGCCGAGCCAGCCGATCAGCGGCACGCCACGGCCGGGCACCGGCTGGGAGATCAGGTACTGCAGGCCGGTCACGAGGTTGTCGATGACGAGCCGGATCTCGTTGAAGAAGTAGAGGAAGAGCGGGTTGGAGTTGCGGTTGGCGCCGATGGTGTCGTTGACGTCGTTGAACCAGCGGTGCAGCCCGGTCAGCTCGGCGGGCGCCAGGTCGAGCGTGGCGCGGCCGCGGAAGAACAGGTAGAACACCAGCCACGCCACGATGATCGAGGCGACCGCGATCAGCCGGCGGGGACGCTTCGGCGCGGCCGCCGCGGCGGCCGGCTCCGGTGGTTCGGCCGCCCGCGTGGGGGGCGCGGCGACGGTGGCCGTCATGGCGCGCTCTTCCGCGCGGCCTCCGGAGCGGCCTTGTCGGTGTCCTCGGTCTCGGCGTCCTCGGTGTCCTCGGCCGGCGGCGCGGGTTCGGGGACGGTCACCGTGACGGTCTCGCGGGGCACGTCGGGCTCGCTCTCCTGGACGATCACCGCGAGGATCTCCTCGTCGCCGACCACGCCCAGCAGCTCGCCGTTCTCCACCACCTTCACGGGCTTCTCGGCCGCGAGCACCGCGCGGGTCGCCTCGCGGACCACCACGTCCGGGGCGAGCTCCGGGCCGTCGAGCTGGTCGTCGGGGCGGGGGTCGCGCATGATCCAGCGCAGCGTCAGCACGTTCGCCCGCGACACGTCGCGCACGAAGTCGGCCACGTAGTCGTCGACCGGCGCGCCGACGAGCTCGTCGCCGGTGCCGATCTGGACCATGTCGCCGTCGCGCATGATCAGGATGCGGTCGCCGAGCTTGAGCGCCTCGGACAGGTCGTGGGTGATGAACACCATCGTCTTGCCGACCTCGTGGTGCAGCCGGATGACCTCCTGCTGCATGTCCCGGCGGATCAGCGGGTCGAGCGCGGAGAACGGCTCGTCGAACAGCATCACGTCCGGGTCGACCGCGAGCGCGCGGGCGAGGCCGACGCGCTGCTGCATGCCGCCGGAGAGCTGGTCGGGGAAGGAGTTCTCGTACCCGGCCAGGCCCACCAGCTCGACCACCTCGCCGGCCCGGCGGCGCCGCTCGGCGCGGCTCATGCCGCGGATCTCCAGTCCGAACGCGACGTTGTCGATGACCCGGCGGTGCGGCAGCAGGCCGAAGTGCTGGAACACCATGGCGAACTTGCGCCGGCGCAGGTCGCGCAACCGCTTGCGGTCGGCGGTGCGGATGTTCTCGCCCTCGACCATGATCTCGCCGGCGGTCGGCTCGATCAGCCGGGTCAGGCAGCGCACGAGCGTGGACTTGCCGGAGCCGGACAGCCCCATCACGACGAACACCTCGCCCGGCGCGACGTCGAACGACACCTCGCGCACCGCGGCCGTGCACCCGGTTCTGGACAGCAGGTCCCGGCGGGACAGCGCGGTGAGCGCGGTGTCGGCCGGCACCCGGTCGGCCTTGGGACCGAACACCTTCCACAGGTCGCGAACCGAGATCACCGGATCGGCAGTCAGATCGGTCGTCGCGGTCACGGCCGGCCCCTTTCCTGAGTCACGGTTCGCTCGCTCACGCGTGGAACCAGTGCTGCGGCTTCGGATCGATGTTGTGCCAGATGTGCTTCGTCTCGCGGTACTCGTCGAGCCCGGCCCGGCCGAGCTCGCGGCCGACGCCGGATCTGCCGTACCCGCCCCACTCGGCCTGTGGCACGTACGGATGGTAGTCGTTGATCCACACCGTGCCGTGCCGCAGCCGGTGCGCGACGCGCTGGGCCCGCCCGGCGTCCTGTGTCCACACCGCACCGGCGAGCCCGTAGGTGGTGTCGTTGGCGATGCGCACGGCGTCGTCCTCGCCGGTGAACCGTTCGACGGTCAGCACCGGGCCGAACGACTCCTCGTGCACCACCGACATCTGCTGGGTGCACTCGTCCAGAACCGTTGGCAGGTAGTAGAAACCGGCGGTCAGCTCCGGATCGGCGGGCGGGCTCCCGCCGCAGCGCAGCACGGCGCCCTCCGCGATCCCGGCGTCCACATGGGCCGCGACCTTGTCGCGGTGCGCCGCGGAGATCAACGGCCCGGTCTCGGCGTCCACATCGAACGGTCCGCCGAGCCGGATCCCCTGCGCGCGGCGGACGATCTCGTCGACCACCAGGTCGTGCACCTCGTCCTGGACGATCAGCCGCGCGCCGGCCGAGCACACCTGGCCGGAGTGCAGGAAGATCGCGGTCAGCGCGAAGTCGGCGGCGGCGGGCAGGTCGGCGTCGGCGAACACCACGTTGGGGTTCTTGCCACCCAGCTCCAGCGCGACCTTCTTCACCGTCGCGGCCGCGGCGGCCATGATCCGCGTGCCGGTGGCGAGCCCGCCGGTGAACGACACCAGGTCGACGGCCGGGTGCTCGGCCAGCGGCGCGCCCGCGGCGGGGCCGGCGCCCAGCACCAGGTTCGCCACCCCGGCCGGCAACCCGGCCTCCTCGAGCACCCGCATCAGCAGGATCGCCGTGGACGGGGTCAGCTCGCTCGGCTTGAGCACGAAGGTGTTGCCGGCCAGGAGCGCGGGCGCGACCTTCCACGACACCTGCAGCAGCGGGTAGTTCCACGGCGTGATCAGCCCGCACACGCCGACCGGCTCGTGCACCACGCGGCTGATCGCGTCCGGCCGGCCGGTGTCGACCACGCGGCCCGCGTCGGTGCCGGCGATGCCGCCGTAGTACCGGAAGCACGACACGACGTCGGCGATGTCGTACTCGCTCTCCACCAGCCGCTTGCCGGTGTCCAGCGACTCCGCGCGGGCGAGGTCCTTGGCGTCGCGCTCGAGCAGGTCGGCCACGCGCAGCAGCAGCGCGCCGCGTTCGCGCTCCGGGGTCGCCGGCCACTCGCCCGCGTCGAACGCCTGGCGCGCGGCGAGGATCGCCGCCTCGGTGTCGGCCGCGGTCGCCTCGGCGACGGTCGCGACGACGCTGCCGTCCGCGGGGCAGCGGATCTCGCGACGGCCTCCCCCGGCCGCCTCCCGCCATGCGCCCCCGATGTACAGCTCCGGCATAGGCACTGTCCTCACGAGCGTTGCGTATCGTGCACGCTGGTGCTTAATGGGGAAACCCTTGTCCACCTCGCGACCAACGTCAAGAGTGTTGTCCACCTTGGTATCTGTAGAACTCGACCGCCGCCGGTGGTAACGGAGTGTCACCGAGGATGAGGTCCGCGGCCTTCTCCGCCAACATCATCACGGGTGCGTAGATGTTTCCGTTCGTCACGTACGGCATCGACGATGCGTCCACCACGCGCAGCCCGCGCAGGCCGTGCACGCGCATCGTGGCCGGGTCGAGGACGGCCGCGTCGCCGGTGCCCATCGCGGCCGTGCACGACGGGTGCAGCGCGGTCTCGGCCTCCCGGCCCACCCAGTCCAGGATCTGCTCGTCGGTGTCCACCTGGGGCCCCGGTGAGACCTCGCCGCCGTTGAATGGCGCCATCGCGGGCTGGTTCAGCAGGTCGCGGGCGACCCGGACGGCCTCCACCCACTCGCGGCGGTCCTGGTCGGTGGACAGGTAGTTGAACCGCAGCGCCGGGTGCCGGCGCGGGTCGGTGCTCGTGATCTTCACCGAGCCGCGGGCGTCGGAGTACATGGGACCGACGTGCACCTGGTAGCCGTGCCCGCCGGCCGGCGCCGACCCGTCGTAACGCACCGCGATCGGCAGGAAGTGGAACATCAGGTTCGGGTAGGTCACGTCTTCATTACTGCGCGTGAATCCGCCGGCCTCGAAGTGGTTGGTCGCGCCCGGGCCGCGGCGCAGGAACAACCACTGCGCGCCGATCCACGGCCGGTAGCGCCACTTCAGGTAGGGCTGCATGGACACCGGCTGGGTGCACGCGTACTGCACGTACACCTCGAGGTGGTCCTGCAGGTTCTCCCCCACCCCCGGCAGGTCGGCCACGACGTCGACGCCCAGCGCGCGCAGCTCGGCCCCGTTGCCCACGCCGGACAGCTGCAGCAGCTGCGGCGAGTTGATCGCGCCACCGCACAGGATGACCTCGCCGGCCTCGACCGTCCGGCGGCGGCCTCGGTGGACGTACTCCACCCCGGTGGCCCGGTCACCGTCGAACCGGACCTTCGAGACCAGCGCCCGGGTGACGACGTCGAGGTTCTCCCGGCGCATGGCCGGCCGCAGGTAGGCCTTCGCCGCCGACCAGCGCCGTCCTCTGTAGACGTTGCGGTCGAAGGGCGCGAAGCCCTCCTGGCGGTAGCCGTTGACGTCGTCGGTGAGCGGGTAGCCGGCCTCCTGGACGGACTTGAAGAACGCGGTGAACAGCGGGTTCGTCGCCGGGCCGCGTTCGAGCACGAGCGGGCCGTCGTGGCCGCGGTACTCGTCGTCCGCGGCCGCCGCCGTGCAGTCCTCCATCTTCTCGAAGTACGGCAGGCAGTGCGCGTAGTCCCATGTGGACATGCCGGGGTCGGCGCCCCAGCGCTCGTAGTCCAGCGGGTTGCCGCGCTGGAAGATCATGCCGTTGATGCTGCTGGAGCCGCCGAGCACCTTGCCGCGGGCGTGGTAGACGCGCCGGCCGGCCAGGTTGGGCTCGGGTTCGGATTCGTACTTCCAGTCGTAGAACCGGCTCCCGATGGGGAACGTGAGCGCGGCGGGCATGTGGATGAAGACGTCCCACGGATAGTCGGGCCGGCCCGCCTCGAGCACCAGCACGCGGTTCGCCGGGTCCGCGGACAGCCGGTTCGCGAGCACGCTCCCGGCCGATCCGCCCCCGACGATGACGAAGTCGTACATTTCCGCCTCCCCGGGATTTTTCACTGTTGGTCACCTTACGGACTGATGATCCGTTTGGTCACGCGCTTGTGGCCGGGTTGCATCACGTTCCCCTGAGGTGCGGTTTGTGTGGGAGGTTTACCCAAAGATCGCACGGTACGTCCAGAGCAGACCGGACAGCGGCTCCCCACTGCCCATCTCGAGCCAATGCCGGCTCTCTGCGTGCCTTTGCACGGTGTGGTAGCCGTTGCCGAAGTCCGTCGCCTTCCACAGCGCGAACGAGCTGTTGGTGTCGACGCCCATGCCGACGGCCGCCCCGCTGGTAGAGGGTCGTGGCGCTCGCCGGGTCCCATTCGGAACCTTTCGTTGTGGTTGCACGAGGTGTGTGCCACCACTGTCGTTCGGTTCCGTGCCACCGGCATCGGTAGCCGGTGCCTACATTCGCGGCCGCCGCTACCCAGATTCGTCGAAGCGGCGGGCGACCAGGGTCTCGACCGCGCGCAGGGCCTCCGCGGCTTGCGCGCCGGACGCGGCTACGACCAGCTCGTCGCCCTTGCGCGCGCCCAGCGCCATCAGCGCGAGCACGCTGCGGCCGTCCGCGCTCGCGTCGCCGAGGCGGACCGTGACCTGTGCGTCCACTTCGGACAGCGTGCGGGCGAGCAGCGCGGCCGGGCGGGCGTGCAGGCCGATGCCGTTGGTGAGCCGGACCCGGGTCTCCTCGGCCGCGCCCGGCGCGGCCTCGGCAGGGGGCTCCTCCTCGCCCGCGGCCGTGCGGGCCGCGGCGGCCACATTGGCGAGCCCGGCCCCGCCCTGCGCGGCGACCGCGGCGGCCACCGTGCCCTCGACGAGCGGGGCGTCCACGAGCAGGCCGCGGTCCGGGTGCGCCAGCGACTCGAGCACCAGCTCGGCCACCATCCGCGCGCTGCCGAGGTCGTAGAGCAGCACGACCCCGGCGCCGCCGTCCGCCTCCTCGAGCGCGGCCCCGACCGCGTCGAAGTCGGTGCCGATGCCGCCGCCGGGTGTGCCCCCGGCGGCCACGACCCGCACGTCCGGCGCCATCTGGGCGGCCACCTCGACCACACCTTCGGCCAGCTTCGCGCTGTGCGAGACGACCACCAAGCCGACTCGGCTCATGAAGCTGCCGAGTCTGCGAACGAGCGCAGCAGCAACGTCGTCGAGCGGGCACCCGGGTCGAGGTGGCCCGCGCTGCGCTCGCCGAGGTAGGACGCCCGGCCCTTGCGCGCGACCAGCGGCACGGTCGACTCGGCGCCGGCCGCCGCCGCGTCCGCCGCGGCCGACAGCAGCGCGGCCACCGAGCCCTGCTCCTTCTCGGCGGCCTGCACCGCCGGGTCGAGCGCGTCGACCATCGTCTTGTCGCCGAGCTCGGCCTTGCCGCGGGCCACGATGCCGCCGAGCGCGGCGCGCAGTGCCTCGGTGACCTCGGCCGGGCCCAGCTCCGCGGTGTCACCGAGCGCGGTCGCGGCCCGCAGGAACGCCGTGCCGTACAACGGGCCCGCGGCGCCGCCGACCTTGGAGATCAGCGTGGTGGCGACGAGCTTGAGCACCGCGCCCGGGGTGTCCGGAGTGGACTCGTCCAACTTGGACACCACGGCCCGGAACCCGCGGTCGAGGTTCTCGCCGTGGTCGCCGTCGCCGATGGCCCGGTCGAGCTGGATCAGCTCCACCCGGTGCTCGGCGACGACCGCGGCGACCGCGCGGATGGCCGCGGCAACGTCGCCGGCGGAGCACCCCACGTCAGCTCCCCCACCGCAGCGCCGCGGTGCGCACCGGTGCGTCCCACAGCTCGCGCATCTCGTCGTCGAGTTTCAGCAGCGTCAGGCTCATGCCCTGCATCTCGAGGCTGGTGACGAACGGCCCGACGAGCCGGCGCTCCACGACGATGCCGCGGTCGGCGAGCATCCGCTCCGCGATGCCGTGCGCGAGGTAGAGCTCGATCAGCGGGGTGCCGCCCATCGAGTTGGTGAACAGCAGGACCCGGTCGCCCTCGGCGAACGGCAGGTCCTCGAGGATCGGCTCGAGGAGCCGGCGGACGATGCCGTCGGCGTTCTCGGCCGGCATGCGGGCGCGGCCGGGCTCGCCGTGGATGCCGATGCCGACCTCCATCTCGTCGTCGGCGAGGTCGAAGCTGGGCTCGCCGACGTGCGGCACGATCGGCGCGGCGAGGGCCAAGCCCATGGAGCGCACGTTGGCGACGACGCGCTCGGCGAGGGCGTGGACCTTCCCGAGGTCGTCGCCCCGCTCGGCGGCCGCCCCGACGATCTTCTCGAGCATGACCGTGCCACCCACGCCGCGACGCCCGGCGGTGTAGAGGGAGTCCTTCACGGCGACGTCGTCGTCGATGACGATCGTGGCGACCTCGACGTCGTCGGCCTGCGCGAGCTCGGCGGCGGTCTCGAAGTTGAGGATGTCGCCGGTGTAGTTCTTGACGATCAGCAGCACGCCCGCGCCGCCGTTGGTCTTCTCGATGGCGGTCTGCATCTGGTCCGGCGTCGGCGAGGTGAAGACCGCGCCCGGGCAGGCGGCGTCGAGCATGCCGGCCCCGACGAAGCCGCCGTGCATGGGCTCGTGCCCGGCACCCCCACCGGAGATGACGGCCACCTTGCCCGGCACGGGCGCATCGGCCCGCACCACGACCGCTGGATCGGGCACGACGGTGATCAGGTCGGAGTGGGCCAGCTCCAGCCCACGCAGCGACTCGGCCACCACGGTCGACGGGTCATTGATGATCTTCTTCACAGATACCACCGTCCTGAGCTGCAACTTCAGTGTCAACAGGCGCGCCAGGCCGCCCTCAGGCCGTGCCATCGAAGGATGTCACGATCTACGCCGCGCTCGCCACCGTCGCGGCTTTGAAGACCTTGTCTGAGGCCAATCGGGCGCGTTGGTGACTCGACGGCATCATGTGGGTGTAGATCCGTAGCGTGAACGCCGGATCGTGGTGGCCGAGGTACTCGGAGAGTTCCTTGACCGACACTCCCTGTTCCAGCATCAGCGACGCGAACAGGTGCCGGAGCGCATGCATTCCGTCACCTCGCCGCACGTAGGTCAGCCCGGCACGGGCGAAGGCCGGCCTCCACACCCCGGAATGGAAGCCGCCACCCACCCACAGCCGAGCCGCCACCCCCGTGTTGTAGCGCAGGAGACCGTCCGCCGCCTTGTTGATCAGCAAGCGGACGGTCTCCGGTTCACCACCCGGGGTGAGCCACGGAAGGGTGACCGTAACCGGCTCGAAGGTGCTCATGTGCTCGTCGACCGCCGCGAGCACTCCGTCACCGATCGGAACGACTCGCGCCTTGCCGCCCTTCGGTGGCGCGTACACCGGGATCTTGTCGACCCACTTGATCTGCCGAACGACGTGCACCTCCCCCTTGCCACGGTCGATGTCGTCCGGGCTTAACGCGAGCAGTTCCATCTGCCGCAACCCGAGGCCGGCGCCGAGCGGAATGACGATCCGGTAGACGGCGGGCAGGGCGTCGCGTATCGCCCACATCTTCTTTTCCGTCCACGGAACGATCTTCCGCCGCTCGATCTTCGGAGGTTTGATCGACCGAGCCTTGCACGGATTCACCGTGATTAGTCCTTCTTCCACCGCGGCGCTCAGAATGGCGCACAGCATGTCGAACTGCTGGCGGCGGTACGTCGCCGACATGATGCGTTTGCCGCCCTTGTCCCGCATCCATTCGAGCCAGTTCCGCACCACGTCGTGGGTGATGTCGGCGAGGAAGATGTCGCCGAAGAACGCGAACACCATGTTCTCCAACATGGACTTGTAACGACGTTGCGTCGCGTACTCCTCAGACTGCCCCTTGAGATACTGCTCGACATAGGTCCTCAGCCTGATCTTGCCGGCGTCCGGGTCCACGTACGTTCCGGTCAGAGCGTCCGTCTGCACCTTGGCGAGGAACGCTCTCGCCCGGGTGAGCTTCCCGTCCGGGAAGCTTCGGGACCTCTCCTTCCGGCTCACGTAGTAACGGACCCTGTACCGCTGGCCCTTGCCGTACAGCTCGGTCTTCTCCCGTATCGACTTGCCCTTCTCGTTGAGAACGATCTCGCCGGTGTCGGTGGTCTTGTCCCGCCACCAGCGATCCTCGACATGTCCTGCCATCGCCTTCCAACCTCCTTATGCCGCATCGAGTTGGCATTGATCGCGAACCCACGCCATGACGTCGCCCGGCAGGTAGCGCACGTGCTTGCCGAGGCGCGAATAGCGCGGTCCCTCTTCCTTGTGCCGCCATTCGCGGACGGTCTTCGCCGGTACCTTGAGGAACGCCGCGACGTCATCGGTGTCCCACAGGGGCGTGAGCGGTTGTGCTTGCGCCATGTGCTCCCCCTGGTTCAGGCCGCCACCGCCGTAGTTGCCGAAAGATCTGGCGGTGGCCCCTGTGCCGCGAGTAGCGCCCGGTCGTACTCGGCTCTCCACTTGATCCGTTCCGCGATGGCGTGCATCAGCAGGTGATCCCGTGGCGGCTGATGTGGGTCGCCAGGCTGGACCTTCTGCCACGTCAGCCGTGACCGGTCCGGCTCCGGCTTCTCGATCCCGACCTCGGCGAGCGCGGCCAGGACGAACGCCTTGCGGTCTGCCTTGTGGTCGGCGAGCGTCTTGCCCGACCACTTCCGCGAGACCAGGACGCGGCGGCCCGGGAGCCCGAGCGTGGTCCGCCGATGCGCCCGCGCCTTGCACCGCCCGGGATGGGTCCGCGAGCTCACGCCGAGCGGCTGGATGCCGTAGAGCAGCCACACCGCACAGCGCGGCGAGCACGGTGTGACCCGGAGCTCCTCGTGTAGCCGGTCGTGGTGTGCCCGCTGCCGGTCGGCGTCCGCCGAGATCACCTCACCCGTGGACTTGGTGAGGTACTTCGTCAGGTACCCGATGTGGCGGCCGGCCTCGTCGGAGCCGCCGAGGATGCCCTTGGAGTGCACCTGCCGCCCGAAGCTCACGACGTGCGCGGGCTCGTCGATGTCGTCGAGTGCCTCTGTCCACGTGGTGACAGGTCGCCGTGTCTCCGGGTCGACAAATCGCTCACCGTCCCAAGTGGGCAGACGGTCCCCGCCGTAGACGAGCTGGTCATGCTTGGGCCACCACACCTGGTGATAGGTCGCGGCCGTGACGGCCCGCAGCAGCTCGTGCGGGATCGACCCGCGGATCGCGGCATGCAGATGCGGCGCTACCCGTTTCTGCGGCTCGACGGTGGCGAAGTACTGGACGTCCCAGCCCACGCAACGGCGCAGGTTCTGCCACCACCGGTCCACCAGGGCGGCGAAGTGCACCGCGTCCCGAGCGGCCCGCCGGTAGTCGTAGCTCGACGGGTCGACCGGCGTGCCGTCGTCGCGCACCCGCCCGTAGGAGTCGCAGGTGAGCGTGACGAACATGGACGGCCGGAACCGCCCGGCGAACTCCCGCCCGAGAGTCCGGTTCTCGACCCGCCGCCGGGGCAACTCCGGGGCATCCTGTCGTCGTTTGGTCGACCGCTTCGGAGGCTGCTTACCCGGGCCTTCCGGGTTGGGGAGCCGGCCGCGCATACCGAGTTGCCGAAGTTCCGTGTCCACGGCGCGGATCTCGTCGAGCAGCTCGTCACCCTCCGAGCCCTCGACCTGCCGGTAGGCGGCCACCAGATCGGCCCGGAACTCCAACAGCGCGGTGTGATCGGCCGAGGGCCGGTCTGGGGAGAAGTCGGGTTCCTCGGTGAGATGCCAGCCTTCGCGGCACTGGACCATCCGCAGCGCCCGGGCCTTGCGGGCACACGGCCCGCACTGCGACTCGATCGTCGAGCCACAGGGCACCGGGACGTAGCGCAGCTCGCCCGTGTCGAGGTCGCCGACCTCCATCGTGAACGGTCGGACGCACACGCCGTGCTGCTCGGCGGTGGCCGCGATGACGTCGGAGGCGAGGGGTTGGCGCATCCGCTCCGCGCGGGTCATCGGTTGGTCCATCTAGGCCACCTCCCGCTCGTGCTGCCCATCTCGAAGGAGGCCGATCAGCGTGTACAGCTCGTCGAGGGACACGCCTTCTGAGTTGCCGTTGCCGAGTGAGACCAGGCCCCGGCAGTCGGAGAACGCGCCGCCGCCGTAGACCTTCATCCGGGTGCCGCTGGCGGTGCGCCCGTGGATGGAGACGTGCAGGCGGTCTTCGTCGGTGCGCCACCACTGGGCGGTGACGTCGACGAGCGTGTAAGCCCACAGCAGGACATTGCCGAGGTGCTGCACCAGATCAGCACCGCCCTCAGGCTGTACGGAAATCTCGCGGCCCAGCACGGAGAAGCTCAGCGACACAGGAGCAGGCAGCACCCGGTCCCGCACGTGCGAGCGGAACGCACTGAGCATCGAGCCCACAGCCGATGTTCGGGTGAGAATGTTCGAGTTCATTGTGGGTAAGACCTTTCGATTGGTTTACGCGGCACCACGCGGCGCGGTGCGCTGCGCAGTCCGAAATGGATGGATCGACGCCGGCTCGCCGGAAACACCGCCGGTGACAAAGGATTCGAGTTGCTTGATCGTGTCGTCAGGCACCCACCCACCCCGCACACGCAGCGGTTCGCGGATGCCCTCACCGAACAGGAAGCCGACCCCGGGCTCGGACTCGCCGATCCGGTTCGCCCACGCACCTCGCTCATACGCCTGATCGCCCAGCACCATCCCGACATGCGACTTCGCCGCGACCCGCAGACAGATCCGTCGCGGGAACAGCTCCCGCACCGGCACGGTGTCCTTGGTGGGTTCCTGGACGTAGCCGCGGACCGTGTAGCCCAGCGCCCGGCCCTGGGTGGTCAGCAGCGCGACGCGTTCGGTGATCTGTTCGCGGAGCTTGCGGCCTCCGATGTAGCGGATGAGGGCGCCGATCTCGTCGAACTCCACGATCTCCAGCGGGTTCTCTTGGGTGATCGGAACTGTGCGGAGTCGGCCGGCGAACTCTGCCTTCCTGCGGTCGGCACCCTCGATCAGGTCGTCAAGCAGCGCGAGCGCGTCCTTGCCAGTGACGGCGTAGCGGTGGAACAGCCGGCGCCCGTAGGCCAGCTCCATCCCTTTCGGATCGATCCCTGACAACCGCACCAGCCCGTCTCGGATCGCGGGTGCGATCGACACGAGTGGGCACCACATCTGCGCGCCCTTCCCGGCCCCGGTGACCCCGGCGTGCAGGGTGTGCGAACCCACGAGCGATTGGTGCCAGTCGGTGCCGTAGTCCGTCCGACCGCTCCACACCTTCCGCAGGTCGATGGACGAGCCGGCCACGTCGACCAGCTCCGCCAGGTCAGGACAAGAAACGGTCTCCTCGAGCAGGTTGCGCCGCTGGAAATCGATCGACACCACCCGCGGCTTCAACTCCCGCACCTGACACCGCTCCACACCGCGAGCCACGGCGAGGGCGCGGGCAGCCTCGTCGAAGTCCTCCGGCTTCTGCCCAGGAACGAGCCGGACCCGCACCTCATCCCACGACGCACCCGACCGCACACCCAACACGCGCGGCACCTGATCCACCCGCGGCCTCGGCTGCCTCCGAATCTTGTTACGTCCCAGCGGGTTCGCCATGAGCACGATCGGCCGATCGCTGTCCTGCACGGTCAGCCCACACGCCCGCAGCCACTTGGGCAGCCGGCGGGCGTAGAGCGTCCAGCGCAGCCACCACGACCGCAGCCACCGACCGGCCCACGCCTCGAACGAGCTGCGGTGCTGCCACCGCCACCCGAGGAGCCCCGCCGCGACAAGCGCCACCGCGACGACGACCGGGAGCCAGCCCCACCACCACACCCAGGCGGTGGTGAGGGACAGGCCGAGGGTGGTGCGCCAGTGCGTCACCGCGGCCTTGACCACGGTGTAGCCGGCCTTGACGACCAGCCACAGTGCCAGCAGCACCATGGCGACGGTCGCCAACGCCTCCAGCACCGACGCGACGGCCTTACCGACCTTGTTGAGCACCCACACCACGACGACGACCGCGCCGCCGGCCACAAGCAGATGCAGCACCGTTTGGACGTTCATCGGCGCTCACCGGGCCGGGGAACGTGCTCCAGCGCGAGGAAACCGTTGCAGCGGTCACACTGGGTCTCTCCTGGCCACAGTCGGGCGAACCGCTTGCACTGCGAACAACGTTGAACTCGATGGGCTACCCCGTCTAGCGGGGCAGCGCGTGAACGGTCTAGCGTGTTCATTGTCTACCTCCGGGTGGACAGCGCAGGAGCGGAAAAGGTTGGGAAGCCTGGGATTCCGCTTCTGCGCCTACGCGAACAACACGGCGGATGACGGCGTGCGTCATCGCCACACGACCCGCGTGCGTTGAATCTGTCTACTTCGGACTAACTGTCAGTTGGTCGCGTCGCTCCGCTGCTCCTCAGCGACCAGCCGCCGGTAAGGGATGCCGTCGCCGTAGCGGGCGGTGACCCTGCAGATGACCCGGATCCGCCCTTCACGCATCGGATCGAGCCCGTTCACCGCGTTGCGCACGGTGCCCTCGGCGAAGGTGTCGAAACCGAGCGCGCTGCACTCCTCGGCCAGCCGGCCGATGGTCCAGTTGTGCTCAGCAAGCCACC
Source organism: uncultured Actinomycetota bacterium (assembly GCA_963841395.1). GTDB lineage: Bacteria > Actinomycetota > Actinomycetes > Mycobacteriales > Pseudonocardiaceae > Actinophytocola. The sequence goes on along the minus strand of CAWJCX010000048.1, from coordinate 257,737 downwards.
CTCGGATCACCGCCCGGTTCAGCCTCGGCACGGGCTCACCCCGCCTGCCTCGACCAGCTCGTCGAGATCCACCAGCGTGCACTCCCACAACTGACGGATCAGATGATCGGCCTGTACCCAGCCGATGAACGGGCTGTCGTAGCCGATGTTGGCCACCTGCCCCGAGACCAGACCACCCGGCCCGCGCCGGTAACACGTGCCGAACACGCCGGCGACCGGGAACTCACGAACCCACATGGCCACCGCACCAGCACGCAACGCCGGGCACAGCCGCACCGCCAGCCCCACGCACGGCCGGCAGACCGGTGGTTCGGTCACCCACATGCCCTCCGGCCACTCGGGCCAGTCGCTGCGGTGGTCCTTCCACAGCCACAACACGCCACCCTCGGCGTCCCTCGTGGCCGGTTCGCCACACACCTGACACAACAGCCGGGTCATCGCCCGACGCTGCCGCATCGTGTGCACCTTGCCGAACTCCGGGCGACCACGCCCCGGCGACGACGCCCACCGCGACCACAACACGCCCAACTCATCCCGATCCAGCAGGTTCTCCCGCGCGTAGCCGATCCCGCCACCACGACGCTCCACGACCGTCACAGCCGGCTCACGCTCACCCGACCACATGGTGATGTACGGAACCACCAAACGCCGGTCGTCCACCGCCGCGCTACCCGCCATGACTCGCACCCCTCCGTGTGGACTCCCGGAGACGGTCCTCGATCTCGCGTGCCTTGCGCTCCTCCCGCGACGACCAATACAACGCCTCGTGATGGTGACCGCGGTCGATCTCGGCGACCGTCGCGTACACTTGGGCGCTGCGCCGGTAGTACGCCATCCACTTCTCCGGCGCCGCCACATCGGACGGCCGCTCACGACTCAGGACCTCATGCGCCTCCATCAGCCGCGTAGGAGATGCGATCTTCGCTTTGCTCACGGCGACCACACCCCTGGACCGCTGCCATCGCCGGCCAGCTCGTGAGTCGGTGGCCCGACCTGCGGGTGCACACGACGAACCGAACCACCGTTGACATGGTCGTGTTTCGCGCGGGCCGACCAGTCCCGCGCCTGGTACTCGAACGCCTGCGCCGCCGCACACAGGGCGGCCACCGACCACCACGGCAAGTCCGGCTCGGCGGACATCTCCCGCCACACCGCCGCCACATCCGCCGACGCCCGCGCCATCTGCCGGGCCACCGCCCGGTCGCCGGGCTCGGTACTGCTGAGCCTCTGCGACGCCGTGCCGTACTCGCCGTACACGACCTCCCAGCGCTGAACCAACCTCTCCGACATCATCACCACACCTGAGCCTTTCCGCCGAGGCGCAGCCGAGAACCAACCAGCGGAGAACGAAGGCCCCACCGGTCAGCCCATCGGTTCGGCCACGTCCGGCATACATCTCGTGCCTCACGCGGCCTTGTTCGTGTCGGACGCCTTGCCCGCCGTACGCGCCCCACCAGCAGCACCGGCGGCCTTGAAGCCGGACGCCCGGAACACGTACGACTGGTACTTGAACTCCCCGCTCCCAGCCACCCGCGGCTCCGCGGTCATCCCGTCCAGCTCGATCGGCCGAACCCCCGGCAGCACCTCCGACGTGGCAGGCACCGGCTGCACATCCGCGAGGAACGTGACCTCGAACGAGGCCCGCTTGGCGTTGCGCTCGTCCGGGTCGGTGACCGTCGCCTTCCACTGCCGCCGACCGGTCGTCTCGTCGACCCGCTGGCGCACCGGCCGCCCGGATGCCCTGTCCTCCCGTGACTGGTACTCCGTGTCCGGCGCGACTTCACCCATCAGCACGAGTCCTTGCGGAAATGCATCCGCGAACTCGATCGGGAAACGGTGTCCCCTGGAAATAGCCATTTCGTGTGTACCCTTCGTTTTGTTGCCACCCGGACATCGGGCGACTAGATACACAGTCGGCGATCTTGAGTCGCGTCGAGACCCCGTATTAGTCCCGTCTCGTCCTTCCTCGCCCCCAGTGGTCTCGACTTGTCTCGTGTTTGTGCTAGCGTGGTCTCGTGACCAGTGACAACGGGACCACGGCGACCGAGGGTGCGCTCCTGCTCAAGGTGCTGCTGAAACAGCGGCATCTCCAGGTCTACAGCGCATTCGCGCGCGAATACGACAAGGTAGCCGCGAAACTCGACCGCGAATTGATAGGGACCGGCCCGAGCAAGGCGCAGTTCTACCGGTGGATATCCGGCGAGCTGGCACGGTTGCCGTACTCGGACCACTGCCGGGTCCTGGAGAGCATGTTCCCCGACTGGGGCGTCGAGCAGCTCTTCCAGCCCTACACCGGCAACCTGGAGTTCGTCCCCAAACCAGGCGCGATGCCACCCCCACCGGCCACGACCCCACAGCCGGCCCAGCGCATCGAGACGAAGGACGTGGTGGCGGTCTACACGTCCCGGTCCGAGTTCGTGCACGAGCTGCCCCCGCACAAGCTGTTCGACGACGCCCAGCGCATCCGCGTAGCCGGCCTCTCGCTCAACCTGCTGTGCCAGAGCTACCCAGACCGCCGGCTCCGCGCACTGCTGGAGGCCGGCACCATCGTCGAGACCCTGTTCCTCGACCCCGCGGGCACCTACGTCAAGCAGCGCGACCAGGAGGAAGGCCACGACCCCGGCCTACTGGCCACCCTCACCGAGGTCAACATTCAGGCCCTACGCAAGGCCCGTGCGAAACTCTCCCCCGAGGCCCGGGACAACCTGCGCATCCGCCTCTACGACGAGACCGTCCGCTTCAACATCACCATCATCGACGAACGCACCTGCATCGTGCAGCCATACCTACCCGACGCCCGGGGCGTCGAGTCACCCACCATCGTCACCGAGAAGCAGGACGACCCCGGCCTGTACGCCACCTTCGAGCAGGTGTTCACCAGCCTGTGGGAACGAGCAAAGGACCTCCCCGAGTGACCCCCGACGACGACCTCGACGACCTCACCCGCATCGCCGAACAAGCCGTCGGCCTCGGCTACGACATCGTCCGCAACACCACACCAGCCGAAATCCGCCTCAAAGGCGACCGCGACGTAGTCACCGACGTCGACATCACCGTCGAAAACGAAGTCCGCGACTTCCTCAAGCGGATGACGCCGAACATCGGCTTCCTTGGCGAGGAAGAGTCCACCACCGCCACCCTCGACGGCGACCAGGATGTATGGACCCTCGATCCGGTCGACGGGACCTCGAATTTCGCCCACGGCTTACCGCTGTGCGCAATCTCCCTCGCCTTGGTTCGCCGAGGTGAACCCACGATCGCCGCGATCGTCGCCCCATTCCTCGATCTCAGATATGCCGCCACCAAGGGCTTAGGCGCCTTCGGGAATGGAATCCAACTCCAAGTCAGCAACACCATGAACCTCTCGGAGTCAATCGTCTCTATCGGCGACTACGCAGTTGGAGCCAATGCCACAAACAAGAATGAACGTCGACTACGTCTGACCGCTATTCTCGCTGAACGAGTCGAACGAGTCCGCATGTTTGGCTCAGCGGTCCTTGATCTCGCCTGGGTCGCAGAAGGACGGACCGACGCTACAATCATGATGGCCAACAAGCCGTGGGACACTGCGGCCGGCGTACTAGTGGCTAGTGAAGCGGGCGCCGTCGTGGTCGATGCGAATGGAGCGAGTCACAGTATCCATTCACATGAGACAATCGCAGTGTCGCCAATGATAGCGGACGAACTCATACACCTCGTTTCTGAAACATATTGATCAGACCGTACACGTGCCATTCCACAGCGTAAGGACGAGCGAATTGATCCAATGGACTCCGGTTGAACCTGGCGATGCACCCACCTATCTGGCGTTCATTGCCGCGACAATAGCTGCATTTTTCGCCTGGCGAACGGTGCGAGGACAAAGCCGTCAATATGACGGCGACACAAAGAGAAGAGACGAAGAGGCGCGAAAAGATCAAGCTCAACATATCTCGACCTGGTTTGGACTAGACGGCTACATCGATGACGCCGAGGCTAGTATTATTATCTCAAACGAGTCGAATGAACCCGTGTATGACGTAGTTGTTTGCATGGTCTTCTTAAAAGGTTCAGGTCCAAGGGTCGGTGAAGAACTCAGTGGGACCGGCCTGAGTGATCATGTGATGCCTATTCCAGTCCTTCCTCCAGGAAAATGGATAGTAAAAGCTCCGCCAGGTTGGCGCGGAATGCAGCGGATACCTGGGGCAGAGATAGCATTCTCTGATCGTTTCGGCCACCACTGGCTGAGACGACCACGCGGATTGCTATTCGAAATTTCTAAGGCTGCACCAGAGCACTACGCATTGGAGCTACCGCACGGGTGGGTTATTCCGCAGGCAGAACGTGCATGACAGCACCGACCTAGCTTCTCAGTAGAAGTTGATCTCGATCGAGCAATCATCTGGCTCCGAGGGTCGCGACGGCAGATCTCCACTACCAACCATGCGAATAGATTCGACATACAGGGGCAACTCTATGCTCCACCGCTTCCGCGTCGATTCCGTGTCCTCCACATTCAACTCATAGTGCACCTCGCGCGGCGTGGTGCGCACTCGCAGGCGCTCGACTTCTGTACACACGTCGCCTTCGATCGTCCACACATCGCCGTTGCGAACTGGATCATTTGCGCGCAAGCCAGGGCGACCGTCATTTGCAACATAGGAACCTTGGTAAGCGAATCCGCTGGGGTTCGCGGAAAGTACGCTTAGTGCAAATTGCGCGAATTCACTTCCGCGATTATGCTTCTCCAGATAGTACTCCGCCAGTGAATGGCGAAATGCGCCGCCATACTGACGCGGAAGTACTGCACCTGCAAGATTTTGCACACCTATCGTAATTGACTCAATATCAGTCGCACTTCGGGTGTTACTTGACTGCATCAGTCCAAAAGTCTTGGACAACCCGAACTGGCCCGCGAGGCGTTCGACGTGTCGTATCCAACCAGGCCGCTGCGCCCACTCTGTGACGATGATGGACATCGCGAGATCATAATCGACTCGATATTTAATACAGGTATTGTCAATATGACTCTCCAGTTCGTCCGGAACCCATTCCCTGAAGCGTTTCACTACCATGTCAACGTCCACGTGCTGAGACGTTAGCTGATGTAGATAATACATGAACGCAGCAGCAACCGCGCCGGTTGCCACAACCTCAATATACTTGTCCGGGCCAGGAATAAATCGGAAGAGGGGCCTCGCGGTAAAGTAGGCTACGACGAATGTCGAACCGACGAATACCGTGACACTGAAGTTTGCAAGAAGAAGCCGACTGCGCACAGATTTATACCTCCAATCAAGTACTGATGCACGAACTGTCGTCGTCATAATATGCATCAGGCCACAAGTGAGCAATGTCCACGCAAGGCTTATATCAAGCCGAATGGCGAGTGAACCAACAAGTAGTCCAATTGCATAAGGAGGTATTGACCGAAATCCTACGAACTTCATCCAATTATGACTGATTGTGTAGTCAACCAGCTGACGCGTAGTGAAGTAGCTCTCAGGCCAACGAGCTTTGACAATACTATAGAACATTGACAACAGAGTCGCGCCAAACGCAGAAACCGCGATGATGAATAGTATCTCCCGCACGAATTGCCTCTTCGAGTAGTTTCATCTGGACATTGACGGACGACAAGCGTTCCAGTCGCTCGACAGCCTACATTTGACCGGCAACTGCGTTGGAACCGCATCGCCAGCGACGACCATGTGAGGTCGACAACCGTCGCTGACTGGAAAGCACAACACTAGTCGGCGCAGGACAAGCGCCCGTTCGTTAATTCGATCCCACCTAGTTTGTGATCGTCAGCCGACCCTGGATAGACCGTAAAGGCGTATCTGCGCCTGACGACCTTTGCCACAACGAGGAAGTTGAGTGGGCAGCACGGCGATCCCCTCTGTTGGTTAATGCTGCAGAACGTGGCTCTATGAGATCAAGAACGGCGCGCAAGCGCGCCGCGACGGCCGGACGGCCTGCCGCTCCGCTCACGGCCGCCGGCCGTCCTTCACGTTGACCGCTCCGCGGCTTGTCCACGCGTCCAGCTCGTCAGCAGCGACGAACCCAAGCCGGCCCCTCACGATGCCCGTGATCGTTTAACACCGGCCCGCCGGCATCAAGAGCGCTGCGCGTCGCTCCGCGATGGGCTGCGCCCACTCTTGACCCCGACGACCCGGCGCTAACTGCGGCCAGGGCGAGGGGAACGGCGGCGACCAGGTGCCGTTCCGAGAAACCGCTCCGATCGGCCGGGAGGAACACCTTGAGGCACCCGCTCAGCCCCCGCCAGCTCGTCCTGTGGACCCACCACGCATTGACCGACGCCTGGCGTCCCACAGGCCTCCAGACAGACGACAGCCCCCGGCGAGCGCCTGCCACGAGCAAGCGGCCCACCGGGGGCAAGATCACCGCCAGGCCGTCTCCAGGCCGTCACACCTCAGGACGGGACCGGGCGCAACAGGACGCAACCGGCCCGAACGAGCAGGTCAGCAAGGGTGCCGCCCCGGCAGCACGGAGGCGGCTACGACCCCGGACGAAGAAGATCTTCTTCATCAGAGCCTCCAGCCGGGATCAGTGCAGATCCACTCCCGATTCCTACCCCAGCGAGCGCGATGGGGAAAGCCGATCACTCAGGGGGTGCGCGAGGCTGCGCACCGCACCCGGTCTCGGCGCGACGACGATGTCGATGGCGGGCATAAGCGTGATCCACCCATCCGCGACAATGCCCTGGTGGCGGAAAACGGAACAGGGCGACCACTGCGTGCGGTGTTCATCGGCCGTCACGGCCACCGGTCCGAACCCTTGCGGGTCGCGAGCGCGTTCGAGGCACGCACCTATCCCGACCAGGACGTCCTCTGGCAGGCGGTGCGCGGGTGGTTCGGCAACGGCGGTGGCGCCTGCGACATCCTTCCCCTCGGGGCGGACGACGATCCGCTGTTCGCGCTCGACGCCTCGCTGCGCGAGCTCGATGAGCACCAGTTCGACGTGGTGTGCTTCCCCGGTCTCGCCCAGCACCTGCGGACGCCGGAGGGCGACCTCGACGTCGAGGGGTTCGGCGCCGCGCAGCGGATGATCGTCGAGGGGTGCATCGCGGCCGGGGACCGGCTGGCCGTGCTCGACCCGCCGCCCGGGCTGACGCCGGCGCAGATGCGGGACTGGCGCGTCGACGTGCTCGGCGCGGACACCCCGCACGCCGTCATCTACTACCCGTGGCTGCGCGTCGTCGCCGGGGACGACCTCGCCTGGGTACCGCCGTGCGGGCACGTGGCCGGGGCCTGGGCCCGGGTCACCCACGAGCGCGGGGTGCTCGGCGCGCACGGCAACCTGGAGCTGACCGACGTGCTGGACGTGGCGATCAACGTCACCACGCTGGAGCAGGAGATGCTCACCCGGCTCAACGTCAACCTGTTACGCGCCATGCCGTCGTGGGGCGTGCGCACGTGGGGCGCGCGCACGCTGTCGGTCAGCCCGTGGCTCTTCCAGATCCCCACCGCCCGGCTGCTGGCGACGCTGAAGCCGGTGGTGCTGGAGCGGATCGGCCTCCACCCGGGCGCCGACGACGTCGAGCTCGTCGGCCAGATCGACTCGGCCATCCGCGGCGTGTCCGGGCTCGCCGACGACGCGTTCACGGTGCGCGCGCTCAGCGCGGCCGACGACGCCATGCGGATCGAGATCGAGCTCAACCCGCGGGTGACGCACGGCTACCCGCTGACGATCGTCATCGAGCTGCCGGCGGGTCGGTGGACGGTCCTGGAAACCGAACACTCGCTGGACAACCCGCCAGCAGATCCCCTGTGACGAGCCGCTCCAGCCTGGCCCGGTCCTCGTCGGACCACGTCGTCGCGATCGGGCCGGACACGAGCACCTCGATCCGCCGGGACATCTCCGCGGGCGGCGTCCAGCCGAGCACCACGAAGCCGGGGTCGATGATCTCCACCGACTCCACGTCCTCGCCGCCGAGCACCTCGACGAACCGCTGGATCCCGCGCGCGGTGCCGCGGTAGGTCAGCAGCTCGCCCGCGTCGCGCAGCAGCCGCCGCTTGGCCTCCGGCGTCGGCCAGCCCGCGGGCAGCTCCCAGCCCAGCCACGCGCACAGCCAGTCGATCATCGCGTCGGGCGCGAGCGCGGGGTGGGCGAGCAGGTCCAGCTGCTCGATGGGCGTCGCCACCCCGTCCATCAGGTCGTCGAACACCGCGACGAGCCGCATCAGCAGGTCGTCGTCCCACATCGCCCGCGGCACCAGCGCCGCGATCCGCTCCGGCCGGCTAGTCACGGGGCGCGGACCTCCGGCGGGGCGGGCCAGCACAGGCCGTTCTTCTCCAGCTCGACCCGCTCGGTCCGCTCGCCGGTCTGGTCGGTGACCGGGTCCCACGGGAACAGCCGCACCTCGTCGACCAGCTCCACCCCGGGCACGTCCAGCAGCACGCCGAACAGCTCGCCCGCGACAACCGGCCGACCGAACGGCCAGCCCTGCCGGTCGCGGCCGCCGCGCACCGGGTGCAGGTAGGTCCGCAGCGCCGCCGCGGCCCGCGCGTGCACCACCTCCGCGGACTCGTACCCGGACCGCGTCACGGTGGCCTCGACGCGCACGCCCTGGTACTCCGGCGGCTCGACGACCAGCCGCACGCCGACCGCGCGCCGCTCGTCCAGGAACTCGACGACCTCGTCGAACACCGGGTCGCCGGGCAGCAGCGAGGCGAAGCTCTCCGCGTCGGGCGGGCCCTCGGGGTGCGGAACCACCACGACCCGCGCCACGCCGGGCTCGGCGAGGCAGCGGGCGCGGGCGACCCGCGGGCTCGCGAGCCCGGTCAGCCGCTCGAAGTCGTCCGCGGACACCGCGCGCCAGCCCGACCGCAGCAGCGCGGGCGCGCGCGAGCGGGCCTCCTCGACCGGCTCGGCCGCCGACCCGCCGCTCGCCGCCCAGCGGTTGTGCACGCGGGCGACGTGCGGGATCGACTCGCGGAGCACGACGATCGCGCCGGCCGCGACGTTGCCGGACGTGCCGCCGCCGGCCAGGTAGTCGATGGTGACCGGCTTGTCCTCGGGCGGCATCGCGCCGTGCGTGCCGTCGCCGAACAGCACCTCGCCGGTGTTGCGGTCGATCTCGTAGTGGCGGTCGTCGGCGAGCGAGCCGACCAGCGAGGCGACCGGCTTCCACTCCACGCCGTCGACCCGGACCCGGTGCAGGTCGGGCAGCAGCGGGGCGCGGCGGGTACGCAGGCGTTGGCGCGGGCGGCCGGTGCCGACGCCCAGCTCCTCGCCGGGCACCGCGCTCGCGTGCTGGACGCCGACGCTGACCCCCGCGCCGAGGGCGTCGTGCACGACGACGGTGAAGTCGGTGGACTTCTTCTTCGGCTCGTCGAGCACCGGGCGCAGGCGGAGCTTGAAGCGGTCGCCGTCGGCGACCCAGTCCGGCCCGGTGTCCAGCAGCACCGCCGGGCGGTCCGCGGGCACGCTCTCCGCCTCGATGTCGGTCCAGCCGCCCGGGCTGGAGCACTGCCACTCGAGCTCGGCGGGCGCGGGCTCCACGTCCAGCTCGATGCGCACCAGGCAGTTCGGCCCGCCGTCGCCGAGCACCACCTCGACCCACGTGCCCGCGTCGTCACCGGCCCGGACGGTCGAGGCGACCCGCCCGTCGGTCTCGTCCGCGTCGACCACCCAGCGCAGCGACACGGGCCGCGCGATCGCCTGCTCGACCGTCACGAACTCCACCGCCCCGCCGTCCGCGGACACCGTGGAGACCGGCGTGCCGGCCGGGATCCGCACGGTCTGGCCGGGCGCGTCGAGCAGGAAGTCCACCCGGGCCGTCGCGACCGTCGCACCGCGACGGTGCACGCCGACCATGTTCAGGAACGACGAGAACAGCCGGTCCGGCACCTGGTTGAGGCGGTAGACGAGCTGGTCGACGAGGTAGGCGACGACCTCGATCAGCGCGATGCCGGGATCGCCCGGCTCGGTGCTCGTCCACTCCGGGCAGTAGCGGTCCCGCAGCCGCAGGGCCGCCTCGACGAGGTCGGCGTAGCGGCGGTCGTCCAGCGACGGGACCGGCAGCCGGCCGTCGGCACCGCTCACCTCGTCGCCCATCCTGTCGACCGACCCGTTCACGGCAGAGCTCACCGCGTCCATTCGAACCTTCCCTCGAACCGGCCGTGCTCGCCGGTCGCCTTGAGCTGGTAGTCGATGCACACTCGCGCCCAGCCGAGCTGCCGGGCGTCCCACTGCTGGTCTAGGTCCTCGAAGTCCACGCCCAGGACCTCGATCCGGGGCTCGTGCTCGGCGACCAGCTCGCGGATGCGGTCGGGCAGCTCCTTGAGCGTCCACTCCAGCCGCACGCCGAAGTCCGGCCGCATCACGCGCTCGCCGGCGACCGTGCCGAGCAGCACGGCCAGCGCCGCCTCGACCGCCGGTGCCCCGGACAGGGCCACGAGCCTGCCCTGCACGTCCACGCGCACCGGGTATCCCCAGCCGCGGTTTCCCTGTTCGGCCATGGTCACCGCCCCCGCACGCGGATCGAGACGCGGGTGCCCGGTTCGAGGGCGGACACGTCCAGGCCCGGGTTCTCGTCGGCGATGAGCCGCCAGTGGCCCGGCTCGCCGAGGTACTTGGCGGCGAGCAGGTCGATCCGGTCGCCGCGGCGTACCCGGTGGACGATCAGCCGCTGCGTCGGCCCGGCCGCGCCTGCCGACGACGCCTGGCGCAGCGTGGCGAGCAGCGCTTCGAGCCCGTCGGCGTAGGAGGTGGTGAAGTCGACGCCCTGGGTGACCCGCAGCCACAACGGCAGCTCGAGACGCTCCAGGAGCAGTGGCACGAGCACCACGCGCCCGTCGAGCTCGAGCATCTCGGCGATCTGCAGCTCCTGGCGGACCGCCCGCGACGCCATGGACCGCTCGGTGGCCAGCACCGCGACGTGCGTACACGCGCGCAGGCCGGCCTCGATGGCCTGTGGCCAGGTACTACCCGGGTCGACGTCTCTCGGCGCGACCCAGCAGCGAACGCCGTGGCTCTCGAGATCCTCCGCCAGCCGGCGCGCGAGCGGACCCTCGCTCTCGGTGCGGTGGCTCAGGAACACCCGCACTGCGGCTCTCCCTTCCGGTGACCGGTCACGTCAAGAGGAGATCATGGCGTGTCCGGCCCTCCGGAGGCGAGTCGTCGGTTATGCGTTCTCCTCGTCGTGATGGAACGGTCCTAGGTCGTCGTCCAGTAGTAACCGTCCGGCGTCGGCACCAGGCTGCCGTTGTGGCTCGGGTGCTCGGGGTCCTCGCCCTTGCCGTAGAGGACGAACGGCGCGGGCGCCTTCATCGCGATGTCGACCTGGTCGATCGCCCGCAGCACCGCGGTGTCGATCTGGTCCTCCGGGTAGGACCGCAGCAGGTCACTGATGCGCTGGCCAGTCTCGAACGCGTCCTTGTCGATGGTCGAGACCCCGGAGACCAGGCGCACGAACGCCTCGTTGTCGCGCTCCTCGGTGTCGAGGATCTTGCGGGCCTCCCAGAAGTAGGAGTCCTCGAACCGGTTGAAGTCGTAGAAGGCGATGAGGAAGCGGTAGATGTTCTCGAACTCGTAGCGGTAGCGCGTCTCGAACTCGGTGAAGACCCGCTCCTCGTCCAGGCCCGGCGTGCCCTTGAGCAGGCTGTTGATCGACCGGGCCGCGAGCAGCGCGGAGAAGGTGGCGAGGTGCACGCCGGTGGACAGCACCGGGTCGATGAAGCACGCGGCGTCGCCGACCAGGACCAGCCCGGGCTTCCAGTAGCCCGTCGTCATGTACGAGTAGTCCTTGCGCACCCGGAACTTTCCGTACTGACCCTCCGTGATCCGGGTGGCCGGCTCGAGCATCTCCGACATCATCGGCGAGGACTCGATGAAGGTCCGCATCGCGGTCTCGTGGTCCTGCTGGAGCAGGTCCGCGCGCTTGCGGTCGACGACGGCGCCGACGCTGGTCAAGGTGTCCGACAGCGGGATGAACCAGATCCAGCCGTCGTCGATGGCCGTGCAGAGCAGGTTGCCGGCCTTGTCGCCGGGCAGGCGCTTGGCATTCTCGTAGTAGCCGAACAGCGCGACGTTCTGGAAGAAGTTCGAGACCACGCGCTCGCCGGTGTGCTTGTGGAACTGGCTGCCGTTGCCGGACGCGTCGACGACGAACTTCGCCCGGGCGGACCCGCGGGCGCCGGTGTCGTCGGTGAAGCGGACGCCCACGACCCGGCCGTCCTCCTCGATCAGGTCCTTGACCTCGTGGTTCTCCCGCACCTGCACGCCGCGCCGCTTCGCGTTGTTCAGCAGGATCTCGTCGAACCGGGAGCGCTCGACCTGGAAGGAGTAGTCCACGCCCTGCGCCTTGAGCTCCTCGGCGTCCCCGAAGCTGAACGACCAGGGCTCGGGGCTCTTGCCCCAGCGGAACACGCCGCCCCACTTCTTCACGAAGCCCGCGTTCTTGACGTCGTCGAGGCAGCCGAGCATGCCGCAGATCCCGTGCACCACCAGCGGCAGGAGCGACTCGCCGATCTGGTGGCGGGGGAACTTCTCGCGTTCCAGGAGGAGAACCGAGCTGCCCTGCATGGCGATGAGGGTGCTCACCGTGGCACCACCCGGACCGCCGCCGATCACGATCACGTCGAATTGTTCGTCGAGGTCAGGCATGTGAAGGACTCCCAGCTACGTCGGCTCAGCACGGGTCGTCACCTGCGACACGGATCTTCGGTGGGTGAACCGCCCGAATCGCGTCCACGTATGACTACTACACACTCGAGTTGGTGTGAAAGTTTTGGACCGATTGGCCTACGACGACAGTGGGTTCCACGCACCATTCCGGCACGATTGTTGCGTCCGAATGGGGCCGACGTGAAATTTCCTCGTTTCAACGCGAGTGAGAACCGCCACGGTCCGGTGAATTTCCTCGATCCACACCGGACTGCGGCGGTTCTCGTCGAATTTCTCGATTCAGTTACCGGCGGTCAGGTCGTGTTCGGTGACGTGACCACCGTGGACGGTGACCGTCGCGTGTGGCGTGCCGTCCGGTCGCCACACCGTGTACTCACCCGCCGGCACGCTCGGGAACACGGCCGTGTGGACGACCCGGCCGAAGCCCTGCCGCGCGTGCACCACGTTGTGGCTGCGCGGCGTCGCCGGGTCCGCGCCGGGGCTGATCTCGATCTCGTGTTCGGCGAGCGCCGGGTCCGCCACGAGGACCAGCGCCCCGACGTCCCCGCCGATGTCGAGGACCAGGGCGTCCTGCTGTGTGTCCACTGTGGAGTCTCCGCTCAGGTCCAGGGGTTGGTGAAGCCGTCGTGCGGCGTGCCGAGGTAGGGGAACCGGTTCAGGTAGGGAATGTCGAGGTTGTCCGGTGTCACCCCGTCGTCCACCTGCGCCGCGGCGGCGTCGGGCGTGTAGTTCTTGTCCACCAGCGCGTACGTCGCGCCCGCGATGGCCCGCAGCTCGATGGCGACCACGTCGTCGAACACCCGGCGGCCGTTCGGGAAGCCGGCGAGGTCGCCGCCGAGCAGGCCGAAGATGCTCGGCTGCGCGGTGGGCGGGATGGCCGTGTTGAGCCGCATCAGGTCGGCCTGGGTCTTGCCGGTGAAGTTCTGGAAGCCTTCGATCAGGCCGGCCGGGATGCCGGTGAGCAGGATGGCGAGCAGGTCCGCGCGCGGCGTGCCGGACTTGTTGAGCACGTCCAGGTTCGGGAACACGCCGGGGAACAGGCCCGGCAGCAGCGACGCGACCTCGGGCTTGGCCACGAACTTCGCGAAGCGGCTGTCCCCGTCGGGCGACTGGGTGTTCCAGAAGTCCTTGCGCCCCATGGGCACGATGACCTCGTTGAACAGCGGCATCGCGAGGCGGGAGACCTGGCGGTACGGGCCGGTGCTCCACGTGTTGTCGAGCTCCGTGTCGAGCATCCGCACGCGCTGGCGGCTCGCGGTGGTCCACACGCCGATCGTGGCCCGTGGGTCGGTGACGTCCTTGCCCTACCAGGCGTCGCGGGTCAGGTCGGCGATCGGGACCTGCAGCGCGATCGTGTGCACGTTGAGGTTCTTGGTGGCGTTGACCCCGTTGCCGGCCTGCGGGAACTTGCTCAGCCCGAAGTGCTCGTGCGCGTCGGCGAACGGGCGGGGGTCGAGCAGGTCGAAGATCGCGCCGAGGTCGACGTAGAAGCCCTCGGCCCGCTGGCCGGCGAACACCCGGCGCTTGCCACCGAGGTTCTGCACGGCCGCGGTGGCGAGGCCCTCGTAGTTCGGAGTGGACAGTGGGCCGATGTTGCACGGCGGGCACGGCAGCCACTTGCCGAGCACCTGCTCGCGACCGCGGCTGTCGCGGCGGATGACCTCGTAGAACTGCCGGCGGTTCCACGTCGGTGAGTCGATCTTCAGGATCGGGCCGGTGTTGTAGAGGAACGTGTTCGGGTTGCGGACCTGGGTGGTGAACCGGAACTCGTAGCTGACGTCGGCCTTGCCGTCGCCGTTGTTGTCGACGTGGATCGCGTACCGCACGTCGTCGCCGAACTCGTAGAAGTTCGGGCCACCGGCCGGCGCCTGTAATGGTACATAGTTCGCGATCAGGGTCACGGTATCCGGCTTGTCCGGGCTCACGAACGCGTAGACGTCGGTGGAGTCGGCGACCGGGTCCTTGGAGATCTCGGGTGCTTCGCGGTGCGATGACATGACTACTCCCCCTTGACGTTCGAGATCGCGTCGGACAGCCGCGCGGCGAACGCGCGATCGGTGAACTGGATGCGTCCGGTGCCGACGAAGACGTCGAAGTGCCCGGCCGCGGCGTCGCGCAGGTGGACCATGACGGGCTCGGCCGGGGCCGCGACCGGCCTGCCCGGCTCCGCCCGGCCGCCCGCCAGCTGCGAGGTGGCCAGCGGTACCCCGGCCCCGACGACCAGTCCGGCCGCCGCCAGCCCCGCACCGGACACGATCACCTTTCGCCGGGACGGTCCCGTTTTCTCAGTGTGCTGCTCGTGGGACATGAGACGAACTCCTTGCTGGAAGGGGCGCACATCGCCCTCCAGGCCCCTATTCGGCACACCGGAACCCGTGGATTGGCGCGAAAAGCAACGGGTGCCGCACGCCAATTCCTGGCGTGCGGCACCCGTAATTCGAAAAACTCAGCCGATCGGTTCGAGCACCTTCGGCTCGGCCGGCGGCGCGAGCGGCTCGCGGCGGCGCAGGAAGCGCGGCGTCCACCAGTTCGCGTCGCCCAGCACCGTCATCAGGGCGGGCAGCACGACCGCCCGGATCAGCGTGGCGTCGATCAGGATCGCCGTCGCCAGGCCGACGCCCATCTGCTTCATGTCGATCGTGCTCAGCGTGCCGAAGATCGAGAACACGCCGATCATGACCGCGGCCGCGCTCGTCACCACGCCGGCCGACCGGGTGATGCCGGCGGCCACCGCGTCCTTGGTCGACATGCCGACGAGCCGCGCCTCACGGATCCGGCTCACCACGAACACGTGGTAGTCCATCGAGAGGCCGAACAGCGTGACGAACAGGATCACCGGCAGCCAGGCCGTGATGCCGCCGCTGGAGGTGAAGCCGAGCAGCCCCTCCGCCCAGGTGTGCTGGAAGACCAGCACCAGCACGCCGTAGGCGGCACCCGCGGAGAGCAGGTTCAGCCCGATCGCGCTCAGCGCGATGACCGGTGCGCGGAACGCCCACAGCATCACCAGGAACGTCAGCAGCAGCACGAACCCGATGACCCAGAGCAGCGCGCCGTTCATCTGCTCGACGAAGTCGTTCTCCCCAGCGGTCTGGCCGCTGACCGCGAACTCGGCGCCCGCGACCGTGCCGATCGTCTGCGGCAGCAGCGTCGTGCGCAGCTCGGCGAGCGACTGGTCGGCCTGCGCGCTGCCGCCGTCGTAGGGGATGCCGGCCGAGATCAGGACGATCCGGCCGCCCGCCGCCGGGGTGACCCGGGGCGGCTGGTCGTGGGCGAACCCGGGGTCGGCCGCGAGCCGGCCGAGCAGGTCGTCCACGGCCGACTTCGCGGCGGCGGTCTGGTCGGCGGGGACGCGGATCGCGATCTCGTGCGACGCGCCGGTGCTCGGGAACGCGTCGGTCAGCCGGTCGTAGGTCTGCATGATCGGGATGCTGCGGGGCAGGTCCTCCTCCGACGGTGCGTTGAGCGTCATGCCGAAGGCCGGGACGGCCAGCCCGGCCAGCACGCCGACGGAGATGATGAGCGTGGTCTTCGGCCGGCGCAGGCTCGGCCGCAGGACGGCCTTCCAGAAGCGGGGCTCGCCGTCGGCGCGCATCGACAGGCGCCACAGCAGCGGGATCCGCGGCTTGTCGATCCACTTACCGAGCTTCGCGAGCAGCGCGGGCAGGACCGTGATCGAGCCGATCATCGCGGCGAGCACGACGAGGATCGTGCCGACGGCGATCGAGGAGAAGACGATGTCGTTGACCACGAACATGCCGGCCATGGCGACGGTCACCGCGATGCCGGAGACGACGATCGCGTGCCCGGAGGTCGCGGCGGCGATCTCCACGGCGTCCACGTGGCCGGCGCCCTTGGCGCGTTCCTCACGTTCGCGGCGGACGTAGAACAGGGAGTAGTCGACCCCGACCGCCATGCCGATCAGCAGGATCATGCTGCTGGTGTTGTCGGTGGCGGGGATCAGGTGCGACACCAGCGCGGACAGCCCCAGCGCCGTGCCGACGGCCGACATGGCCAGCAGCACCGGCACGCCCGCGGCGATCAGCGCGCCGAACACGAGCAGCATGATCACGAGCGTGACGGGGATCGAGATCAGCTCGGCCTTCTGGAAGTCCTCGCCGAGGGTCGCGGAGAGCGCCTTGTCCAGCGAGGCGCCGCCGACCTCCTCGACGCGCAGGTCCGGGTAGTCCTTCGCGACGCCGGCGGTCGTGTCGAGCAGCGGCTGGATGCGTTCCTCGGCGTCGTCCGACGAGCCGTCGAGCTCGACGTTGACCAGGACGGCGGTGCCCTTCGGGGACGGCACCGGGTCGCTGACCTCGCCCACACCGCGCAGCGCGGCCATGGCGTCGTGCACGTCGGCGGCGGCCGCCATCGCCTGCTTTTTGTCGAGGTCCCCCTGCTTCGCGGTGATCAGGACGTTCTCGGTGGCCGGCCGGTTGAACCCGGCCTCGTCGACGATGTTGTGGTAGGTGGCGGCCTCGCCCTTCGGGTTGTCGTCGAAGTCGGCCTGCTTCGTCCCGGCGAACTGCCCGGCACCGATGCTGATGGCGACGAACAGGATCCAGGCGCCGATCGCGCGCCAGGGATGTTCGGCACTCCACCTGGCAATGCGCACGGTTAACATCGGCTTACCCATCGTTGGTACCCCTCTTGGTCTCTCGTGCGACGTTGCACACAGACTCCTGCCTCACGCGACCACGGGGATCCGGCACCATCCCCGGTTCGACCTCAGGGATCACCCCTACCCGTGACGGGGTTCAGGCGTTGGACTCACCCGGTCACTTCTGGTAGAACGTGTTCTAGTTATCTTGGGAGGCGCCGTGGATCCCAGCGCGTGGACGGAGTTCTGCCGGGCCCTCGAGAAGGCGGGTGACGTGGTCCTGCGCGACACCGCGCCGGACACGCCGCTGGACCGCGCCGAGGGCTACCGGTACCTGACCCGGCTACTGCGCGAGATGCTGTACACCACCGTCGACAACGCCGATCCCGACTTCCCGCGGCTGCACCAGCTCGACCTCACGAAGATCGGCGCCGACAACCCGGACAACGTCTACCTCACCGCCACCGTGCGCGGGGACCGCAGCTACCGGCTCACCGGCACGCGCGGCACGATCGCCTACTTCAGCGTCGGCTCCAAGGCCAACCGGTACGCCAAGGACGGCACCATGGCCTCCACCGGCGAACTGTCCGATCAGGACATCGCGGTGGCCCCGGACGGGACCGTCGAGATCGTCGTCAGCGCCACGCCGCACGAGGGGAACTGGCTACCGCTCGCGCCCGACTCCACGAGCCTCGTCATCCGGCAGACCTACCTCGACCGCACCACGGAGGCACCCGGCGCGTGGCGCATCGAGTGCGTCGGCGGACCGCACGTGCCACCGCCGCTCGACCCCGCATTCATGGCGAAGGCCCTGCGGCGGGCGGCGCTCGCCGTGCACGGCACGGCGGCCACGTTCGCCGGGTGGACCGAGCTGTTCATGTCCCGCCCCAACGAGCTGCCGGACTTCGGGCAGGAGATGTTCCAGCGCGCCGGCGGGGACCCGGAGATCTTCTACCTGCACGGGTACTGGACGCTGCGGCCCGGCGAGGCATGGGTCGTCGAGACCGACGTGCCCGACTGTCCTTACTGGAACTTCCAGCTCGGCAACTGGTGGATGGAGTCGCTCGACCACGCCCGCCGGATCACCGTCAACAAGCACACCGCGACGCTCGCCGGCGACCGGCTGACGATCGTCGTCTCCGCCGTCGATCCCGGGTGGGGCAACTGGATCGACACCGCCGGGCACGCGAGCGGCACCGCGCTGCTGCGCTGGCTCGGCGCCCGCGAGCATCCCGTCCCGCACTGCCGGGTGGTCCGGCCGTGATCCGCGTCGACGAGCTCCTGGCGGCCGCGCGCGACCGGACCGGCCTCGACGACTTCGGTGACGAGTGGTTCACCGAGCCGCTCGGCGTGCTCACCGCCGCGCTCGACGGCGAGGCGCGGCTCTCCGCGCTCGGCACGGAGCTGACCCGCCGCCGGCTCACCGCGCTGCTCGCCGACCGGCTGCGACTCCGTGCGCTGCAACGCAGACACCCGGAGATCCGGGAGACCGAGGTGACCGTCGCGGCCGAGATCTGCGGGCTGCCGCGCACCGGATCGACGCTCCTGCACCGGTTGCTCGCCGCCTCGCCCCGGCTCACCTCGACGTTGTCCTGGGAGACGTCCTACCCGCTGCCGTTTCCCGGCGAGGGGCCGGACGCGGCCGAGCGCAAGCGGCGGGCCCGGGACCGGGCGAAGCTGTTCCTCGAGATGTCGCCGGACTTCTCCGACATCCACACGATCGAGTGGGACGGGCCGGAGGAGGACGTGATCCTGCTCGACCGGACGTTCACCTCGATGAGCTTCGACTCGTTCTACTCGATCCCGTCCTACGGCACCTGGCTGCGCGCGGCCGACCAGTCCGCGGCCTACCGCGAGCTGCGCGAGTGGCTGCAGGTGCTGCAGTGGCAGGACCCCGCGCGCGCCGGGCGATCCTGGATCCTCAAGTCGCCGCACCACCTGACCGCGCTGGACTCCGTGCTCGACACCCTCGGCGCCGGCAAGATCGTCATGACGCACCGCACGCCCGTGCGGGCCGTGCCGTCCTACGCGTCGATGGTCGTGTCGATGTCCGCGCAGTACAGCGACGACGTCGACCGCGCCGCCGTCGGCCGCTACTGGAGCGAGCGGTTCGCCGCGACGCTGCGGCGCTTCGCCGACGTCCGGGAGCGGCGGCCCGAGCGGTTCGTCGACGTGCGGTACGCGGCCGTGGTCGCCGATCCGGTCGCGCAGGCCTGCCGGGTGCTCGACGCGCTCGGGCTGGGCGCGGACGACGCGGACCGCGCCGCGTTCGAGTCCTATGTGGAGCGTGACCGGCGGGAGCGGCACGGTTCGCACGCCTACGACCCCGCGGACTTCGGGCTGTCCGCCGAGCAACTGGCCCGCGACTTCGCGTTCTACTCGGAGGTGTACCCGTGATCCTCGCCGGCGAGGTCGTCATCGTCTCCGGAGTCGGGCCGGGGCTGGGCGCGAAGCTCGCGGCCCGCGCCGCGGCCGAGGGCGCGAAGGTGGTGATGGCGGCGCGCTCGACCGCGGTGATGTCCCAGGTGGCCAAGGAGATCACCGAGGCGGGTGGCGAGGCCGTCGGGGTCGCGTGCGACGTGCGCAGGCCCGACGAGGTCGCCGAGGTCGCGCGGACCGCGGTGGATCGGTTCGGCCGGGTGAGCGGGCTCGTCAACTCCGCGTACTCGCACCCCGGCTTCACCGACCTGCTGGACACGCCGGACAAGCAGCTGCGCCGCTCGCTCGACGTCATCCTGCACGGCGCGCTCGCCATGACCCGCGCGGTCGTGCCGCACATGACCGGCGGCGGGTCGATCGTCAACGTCGGCACGATGTCCACGCGCCGCCCGATGCGCGGCGAGGGCGGGTACGCGGTGGCCAAGGCCGCCATGGGCTGCGCGACGCAGTACCTCGCGCTGGAGCTCGGCGAGCGCGGGATCCGGGTCAACCAGGCCGTCATGGGCTGGCTCGACGGCCCGGGCGTGCGCTTCTACCTCACGATGACCGCCGGGCAGCGCGGCATCTCCGAGCAGGACGTCTACGACGAGATCGCCGCGCGCAACCCGCTGGGCCGCATCCCCACCGACGAGGCGTGCGCGGGCGCGGTGCTGTTCCTCCTGTCGAGCCTGGCGAGCGAGATGACCGGCGCGGTACTGGACGTCAACGGCGGCGAGCACACGCCGGGCTAGACGCGGCCCACCAGGGTGTCGCCTAGCGTCGTGATCAGGTCCTCGATCGCGGTGCCGTCCATGGTGTGCGGCTGGACGACGAGGCGGGCGACGCCGAGGTCGGCGTAGCGGCGGACGGTGTCGAGGTCGGGCGTGCCCGGCGGGGTGATCGTGATCTCCAGCTCGCCGAGACCGGCCGGCCGCTCCCCCGCCGCGGCCAGCTTCGCGATCGACTGGGCGGCCGCGTCGGGGTCGAGGTCCCAGCCGTACCAGCCGTTCCCGGACCGCACCGCGCGCTCGTAGGCCCGCTTGGAGTGGCCGCCGAGGATGATCGGCGGGTGTGGGCGCTGTACCGGGCGCGGCCGCTGGAGCACGCCGTCGAACGAGACGAACCGGCCGCGGAAGGACGGGACGGGCTCGTCCCACAGCGCGCGCATCGCGGCCAGGTACTCCTCGGTGCGCGCCGCGCGGTCGGCGAGCGAGGCGCCGAGCGCGGTCAGCTCCGCCTCGACGTACCCGACGCCGACGCCGACCGTGAGCCGCCCCTTGCTCAGCACGTCGATCGACGCGAGCTGCTTGGCGAGCAGGACCGGCTGGCGCTGCGGCAGCACGATGACGCCGAACCCCAGCCCGATGCGGGTGGTCACCGCCGCCAGGTGCGCGAGCGTGACCACGGCCTCGAGCCGCGGCTGGTCGGCCGGATCGCCGTCCTCGTCGACCGGCAGCGCGATGTGGTCGCCCACCCAGAGCTCGTCGATCCCCGCGTCCTCGGCCATGCGAGCGCGACGGGCGAGCGTGTCCGGGTCGGCGCTGCTGCCCCGGTGCAGTCCGTACAGAGCGATCTTCATGCCCCGATGATGCCAGCAGCGACTTCCTCGTTGGTGCGCCCGGACTTCACCGAGCGCGGCAGCGACTCGGGGTCCCAGCCGCGCACGGCGTGCTCGTCGTTCTTGTGGATCAGGATCCAGTTCTTCGGGTCCCGGCGGATCAGCACGAAGCGGCCGGCCAGCTTCTCGCCTGTCAGGTCGAAGTGCAGCTCGCCGTCGGCCACCGCGCGCACCGGGTCGTCGGTCTTCGCCGGCGCCCAGGTGCCCCAGTCCCAGACGATCTTGTCAGTCTTGCCGTCCGCGCCCTCGTAGTCGTAGTGGTCGAGGTCGTGGTCGTCGACGTGCACGGCGAGCAGGCGGACGGCCGGGTCGAGGGTCGGTCCCTTCGGCACCGCCCAGCTCGCCAGCACGCCGCCCATCTCCAGCCGCAGGTCGTAGTGCAACCGGCGGGCCCGGTGCCGGTGCACGACGAACCTCATCCCCCATGCATACCCGCCTTCGCCATCTCCGGCACCGTGGCACCGGCTGTGGACACGGGTACCGGCAGCGCGCGGCGGGCCCGGCGGCTGCCGGCCAGCACGCGGGCCACGATCCGCGGCGTCATCATCATGGGCGGCTTCATCAGGAACGAGCTCACCCGCAGGAACCGCTCGGCCACCACCGGGTCGTGCTCGGCCGCGACGAGCATCCGGCCGACGTAGGAGTTCACCAGCCGCACCGGCAGCGGCCGCGGCCCTTCGACGTAGGGCAGTGCGAGGTCCGCGCCGACCGCCATCTGCCAGGCCACCCCGATCGGCTTCGCCGCCGCGCGGAAGAACCGCCGGGCGAGGTCGTGGCGGCCGCGGCGCAGGCAGTCGCGCAGCGCCAGCGCCTCGAGCGCGGCGACCGACATGCCCTGGCCGTAGATCGGGTTGAAGCTGCACATCGCGTCGCCGAACACGAGCAGGCCCGCGGGGAACCGGCGCAGCCGGTCGTAGCGCAGCCGGCGGCTCGCGCGGTAGCGGAACGTCGAGATCTCGCCCAGTGGTTCGGCCTCACGCAGCGCGGCCACCATGTGCGGCGGCGCGAAGCCGGCCGCGAAGTCGACCATCGCGTCGTAGTCCAGCTCGGGGTGGTTCCCGGCGTAGCCGTTCACCGTGAACATCCACGTGTCGTCCTCGTAGGCGAACAGGCCCATCCCGCGCGGCCGGTCGGCGGACGCGCCGAGCACGGTCAGCGTCTCGCGCACCGCCCCGGGCGCGAGGCGGACCAGCCGGCTCACGTACCGCACGTCGACGGCGACCTCCTCGACGGCCGGCTTCTCGTAGCCGAGCTTGGCGAGCCAGGCGGGCGCCCGGGAACCGCGGCCGGTGGCGTCGACCACCAGGTCCGCCGCCAGCACCTCCGCGAGCCGCCCGCCGTGGTTGACCACGCGCGCCCCGGTGACCCGGCCGCTCGCCGCGTCGGTCGCGAGGCCCACCACGTCACAGCCGTCCCGGAACTCCACATTGGACAGCCGGCGCACGCGCGAGCGCACGCCCGTCTCGAGGAACGGCCGGCTCGGCTGGTACATCGGCTCGATCGCCACGTTCGGCGAGAGCCGGTGCACGCCGTCGAGCTGCAGGTGTGCCCGCGTGTAGTCGTCCAGCTTCGTGCCGCCCGCCTCGACCATCTCGTCCAGCAGCCCGGGGAACAGCTCCCCCACCACGTGGCTGCCGCTGGGCAGCAGGCCGTGGACGTGGCGGCCCTGCGGCACGCCGCGCCGCTGCTGCGCGCGCACCGGCAGCCGGTCCCGCTCGACCACGGTCACCCGGTCGTAGCTGTCCGCGAGTACCCGTGCGGCGAGCAGGCCCGCCATGCTCGCGCCGAGCACCACCGCGTGCTCGTGTCTTTCCGTCATCGCTCGACTCTCCTCAAGTTTCATCTCTGGTTCTGTGATATCCGCGGTGGCAGCCGCGCCCAGGCGCCGACGAGCGTCGGTGGCTTGAACGTGGTGCCAAGTCGGTTGCTCTCGCGCGCGAGGCGGTCCTCGAGGTTGTCGATGTCGACCTCCTCGGCCGTCGCGAGGCCGGTCTGCACGATCGCCGGCAGCAGGGTCCGGACCGTCTCCGCGGCGAGCTTCGGGCCGGCGGGGTCGCCGGGCTCGCGGTAGCCCTGGAGGCCGACCACGGTCGCGTCGGGGAAGCCCGCGTCGCGCATGATCGGGCCCAGCCGGGCGCCGAGCCGCGCGTCGAGCCCGGAGCGGTAGAACGCCTCGGTGATCCAGTGCACGGTCCGCACGCTCAGGTCGGTGGCCGGCAGCGTGCCGGCCGCGTGCATCTCGTACTCCATGACCGCGACGACCCCGCCCGGCCGCACGAGCGCGGCGAACTTGCGCAGGATCTGCGCGGGCTCGGGGGTGTAGAGCAGGACCAGCCGGCCCACGACCGCGTCGAACTCGTCGTCGATCGGGGTGGTGTGCAGGTCGTCGTGGATGAACGAGACGTTGGTCAGGCCGCGCCGTTCCGCGCGGATCGCGGCGTAGCGCAACGCCTTCACCGACTGGTCCACCCCGACGACCGATCCCTCCGGCCCCACCATGTCCGCGACCTCGAACGCGACGTCTCCCGCGCCGGTGCCGAGGTCGAGTACCCGCATGCCGGGCGCGACTCCGGCGAGGCCGAGGATCGCGCGGGTGGCCGGGGCGAGCATCCCGGCCTGGTGCTCGAGCCGGGCGAGCTCCTGCTCGTCGTGCCCCAGCAGGTATGCCGTGCTCGCGGTCGTGCTCGTCATCGCCGTACTCCCGGTTCCGCGCACCGGCAGTCGGCACGCCATGACGATGAGCATCGGTCCTGGTCAGGACGGAAACTTGGCGGGATGATGGTGATGCCGTGGAGATTCGGTGAAGTCGCCGAACCGAAACATTCGGGGCGAAGCGGACGACAACCGGGAAAGCCTCGCGGCACCCCTACCGGAAACCAGGAGCGGAGAGGTGTACCGGTTCGCAGACTGCCAAGTTGATCCGCGCCAGTTCGAGCTGCGGCGCGGAGGCGAGGTCGTGCACGTCGAACCGCAGGTCTTCACGCTGCTGACGCACCTGATCGAGCACCGGGACCGGGTGGTCGCGAAGACCGAGCTGCTGGACGCGGTGTGGGGCGGCCGGTTCGTCAGCGAGTCCGCGCTGACCAGCCGGGTCAAGATGCTGCGCCGCGCGGTCGGCGACGACGGCAGCTCCCAGCGGGTCATCGCGACCGTGCACGGCATCGGCTACCGGTTCGTCGCCGACGTCGAAGTGGCGGCGCCGGCGGTGACGGCCACCCCCGCCGCGCCGGTCGAGCCGGTCGTGGAGCCGGTCGTGGAGCCGGTCGTCGAGCGGCCGCAGCAGCAGATCCGGTACTGCACCTCGCCCGACGGCGTGCGGGTGGCGTACGCGATCTCGGGCACCGGCCCGCCGCTGGTGAAGGTCGCCAACTGGCTCACCCACCTGGACCTGGAATGGTCGAGCCCGATCTGGTCGCACTGGATCGACGGCCTGGCCCGGCGCCACACCCTGGTCCGCTACGACGAGCGCGGCTGCGGGCTGTCGGACTGGGAGGTCCGCGACTTCAGCTTCGACGCGTGGGTGAACGACCTGGAGCTCGTCGTGGACGCGGCCGGGCTCGACCGGTTCCCGCTGCTGGGCGTCTCGCAGGGCGGGGCGGTCGCGGTCGCCTATGCGGTACGGCATCCGGAGCGCGTGTCACACCTGGTGCTCGCCGGCGCGTACTGCCGCGGCCGGTTCGCGCGGGCCAGCACCCCCGAGGAGCGCGAGGAGGCCGCGCTGGACCTGCAGCTGGGCCGGATCGGCTGGCGGCACGACGATCCGACGTTCCGCCAGGTGTTCGCGAGCCAGTTCCTGCCCGACGGCGACCGCGCGCTGTGGGACGCGTTCAACGACCTGCAGCGGGCCACCACGTCGACGGAGAACGTGGTGCGCTTCCTGGAGGTGTTCGCGGACATCGACGTGTCCGCGCTGGCGCCGCACGTGCGCTGTCCCACGCTGATCCTGCACTCGCGCGGCGACCTGCGGGTACCGCGCTCGCAGGCCCAGGAGCTCGCCGCGCTGATCCCGGACAGCGAGCTGCGTTTCCTGGCCAGCCGCAACCACATCCTCGCCGCCGGCGAGCCCGCGTGGCCCGCTTTCCTCGGCGAGATCGGCAGATTCCTCGGCGGCGGATGTAACGACCTAGCCGCGGGCCGCGATTGGTCGTGTGTCCCCGCAGTGCTGACGGACCCCCGACCTGGCAGCACTGCGGGGATCCTTTATCGGGTGCATGATGTGTGCATGCCTCCGCACTCCGGCAGCAACCCGGGCAACGCGTTTGACGTGACCATCGACGTCGAGAACCACGGCGAGGCGGTGGCCCTGCGCGTGGCGGGTGAGCTGGACATGCTCACCACGCCGAAGCTCGTGGAGTCCGTCACCCGGGAGCTGGCCGCGCACCCGGCGGTGCTGGTCATCGACCTCGCCGACGTGACGTTCCTCGCCTCCAGCGCGATGGCGGCGATCGTCGCGGCACATCAGAACGCCGGCACCGACACCGCGGTGCGGATCGTGGCGACCAGCCGGGCGACCGCACGGCCGCTGGAAGTGGCCGGGCTCGACGGCTACCTCGCCGTCTACTCCTCGCTGGACGACGCGCTCGCCGCCTGAACGCCCAGCGCGAGGATCGCGACGTCGTCCTGCAGCCCGACGCCGAACCCGGCCAGCACGCTCGGACACCGCGGCGCACGAGCGCGGCGCGCGGAGGCGGGTGCCAGGGCGGCCGCGAGACCGCAGCAGCGCCGTCCTCGCCGTAGCGGGCTCCGGGCCGATGCGTGCCTCGGTGAGGCCGTCGGTGTAGAGCAGCATCGTGTCGCCCGGCGTCAGGTCGACCGTGGCCGTGACGAACCGCGGGCTCGGGCACCAGGCCCGACGGGCTGGCCGCCGGGGTGGACAGGTACTCGGCGGTGCCGTCGGCCCGCAGCAGCACCGCCGGCGGGTGGCCGCCGCTGGCCAGGACGAGCGTGGCGCCGCCGCGGACGCGGGGTGAGCAGGCCGAAGATCACCGTGCAGAAGCGGGCCTCCTCCTGGTGCAGCACGGAGTTGAGGTTGCCCAGCACCGCCACCGGGTCCGGGTCGTACACCGCGGCGGAGCGCAGCGTGTAGCGGGTCAGCGAGGTCACCGCCGCGGCCTCGGCGCCCTTGCCGCACACGTCGCCGAGGAACAGCGCCCAGCGGCCGTCGGCGAGCGGGAACAGGTCGTAGAAGTCGCCGCCGACCTCGTCGGGCGAGGCGTGCTGGTAGTACGCGGCGACCTCCAGGCCCGGCACCGTCGGGCAGGACCGGCGGCAGCAGGGTGCGCTGCAGCGTGGTGGCCAGCTGCTGGACCCGCTCGCGCTCGCGGTCGGCGTCGCTGCCGGGCGCGCAGCAGCTCCCGCTCGTAGGCGCGCCGGTCGCGCGCGTCGAACACGGTGGTGCGGATCCAGCGGCGTGCCGTCCGCCGCGGTCCGCACGGTCGAGGTGACCAGCACCGGCAGCCGGGTGCCGTCCTTGGCCACCAGCTCGAGCGCGATGCCCGCCGACCTCGCCCTGCATGCGCAGCAGCGGGGCGAAGTGGGTCTCGTGGTAGATCCGGCCGCCGACGGTGAGCAGGTCGGCGAACCGGCGCCGGCCGACGAGCGTCCGCGCGCGCGTAGCCGAGCCAGCCCAGCAGCGTGGCGTTGACCTCGACGATCCGGCCGTCCGGATCGGTCGACAGGTAGCCGCACGGCGCGTGCTCGTACAGGTCCTCGAAGTCGGTCACGGCAGCCCCGCCACGAACGCCGCGATCGCCGCGGTGGTCGCCTCCGGGGCGCGACAGCTGCGGGCAGTGCCCGGTGGCGTCGAGGGTGACCAGGCGGCTGCCGGGGATCCGCGCGTGGATGTACGCGCCGACCTCGCGCGGGGCGATCGCGTCCTGCGGCGCACTCGACCACCAGCGTCGGCACGGTCACCTTCGCGAGGTCGGCCCGGTTGTCGGACAGGAACGTGGCGCGGGCGAACACCCGCGCGATGGCCGGGTCGGTGCGGCAGAAGCTGTTGGTCAGCTCCTCGCCCAGCTCCGGCCGGTCCGGGTTGCCCATGATCACCGGCGCCATCGCGGCCGACCAGCCGAGGTAGTTGCTGTCCAGCGACGTCGAGCAGCTCGTCGATGTCGGCTCGGCGCTGAACCCGCCGCGGTAGTCGCCGTCGTCGACGTAGCGCGGCGACGGGGTGAGCAGGACCAGCTTGGCGAACCGCGCCGGCTCGGCGGCGACGGCCAGCACGCCGATCATCGCGCTGACCGAGTGCCCGACGAGCACCACGTCGCGCAGGTCCAGCTCGCGGCAGATGTCCAGGACGTCCTCGGCGTAGCCGTCGAGGGTGGAGTACCGCTCCCGGGTCCAGGCCGTCAGGTCCGACCGGCCGGAGCCGACGTGGTCGAACAGCACGACCCGGTGGTCCTGCGGCCAGCGCGGGCGCGACGAGCCGCCACAGGTTCTGGTCGCAGCCGAACCCGTGCGCGAGCAGGATCGACCGGGACCGTCGGGATTGCCCGTGACCACGACGTTGTTCCTGTCGCAGCGGCGCTCACGCGGCCATCCTGTCACTCGCCGAGGCTGATGTGGCCCGGCCACATGCGCGGCGGCGGCGGGGTGGTGGGCCGCCACCTTGCCGAGCGGGCCGCGCGTTCGCCACCGTATGACCGGTTCCCAGCGATCGTGTCCCGCGGAGGTGGCCAGTGCCCGCCAGCCCGACCGATCTCCGCGCGCCGTCCCACGTCCGCCGTCCCGGTCGACGGCGGCGAGCTGACGCGTCGCGGTGTGGGGCGACGCTCGACGCCGCGCCGCCGGTGCTCGCGATCCACGGGCTCACCGCGTCCAGCAGGGCGTGGGCTCGAGGTGGCGACCCGCGCTGCCCGGCCCGGTGATCGCCCCCGACCTGCGCGGCCGGGGCGGCAGCGGCGAGCTGCCCGGCCCGTACGGCATGGCCGCCCACGCCGCGGACTGCGTCGCGGTGCTCGACGCGCTCGGCGTCGACCGGGCGGTGGTCGTCGGGCACTCGATGGGCGGCTTCGTCGCCGTCGGTGCTCGCCCACCGCCATCCCGTCGCGGGTGGCGCGGCTGGTGCTGGTGGACGGCGGCGCGCCGCTGCCCGCCGCCGCACGGCGGCCCGGAGACGATGATCGGCCCGGCCGCGCGCCGGCTGCGCGATGCGGTTCGCGTCGGTCGCGACGCCTACCGCGACTACTGGCGCGAGCACCCGTCGTTCGCGCGGTGGACGCCGGCCGTCGAGGCGTACGTGGACTACGACCTGACCGGGGACGGGCGACGCAGCTGCGCAGCCGGGTGTCCGAGGAGGCCATGCGCGACCGACTTCACCGACCTGCACACCGGCGCGGCCGGGCTGCGAGGCGTTCGCCGCGCTGCCGGACGGCGTGGCGTTCGTGCGGGCCGAGCGCGGCATGCTCGACGAGCCGGTGCCGCTCTACCCCGACCTCGACGTGCTGGCCCGGCTGAAGGTGACGACCGTGCCGGGCACCAACCACTACTCGATCCTGTTCGGCGACGCGGGCGTGGCCGCCGTGGTCGCGTCGCTGTCCTGACCGTCTCCCCGAGGAGACCCCCATGCGCACGTTCCGGTACCTCGCGGCCGCGCTGCTCGTCGTGGCCGGCGTGGTCGTGGTCGGCGGCACCGCCGAGGCGGCCGACCCCGCCTACCTGACCAAGGAGGCGACGTACTCGAGCGTCGCCAACGGCTGGGCGTCGGTCGACCGCTACCGCGACACGACCGCGGGCTTCCACGACGAGCAGTACCCGCCGGACGGGCGCGGCGACCAGGACGGGCAGCGCAAGACGTTCTTCGGGAACGTGGCGCGGCCGTCGTCGTCGCGGTTCCTGCTCTACTCCGCGCCCGGCTGGGACACCGGCGCGAAGGCCACGCCGGTGCTGCTCGTGCACGGCGCCAACGACAACCCCGACCGCGCGTGGGCGAACCCGAACGAGTCGGGCGGGTTCGGCTGCGGGTCGGCGTCGTGCCCGTCGACCGGGCTGATGCAGTACCTCAGCTCGCGCGGCCACCGGGTGTTCGCGATCGGCTTCGCGCACAAGCAGGGCGACAACCTCATGCAGGCGCAACAGGTCGGCGACGCGATCGCGGTCATCAAGTCGCGGCTCGGGGTCGGTTCGGTCGACGTCGTCGGCTGGAGCAAGGGGATGATGTCGGCGCGGATGTACGTGGCGTCGGTGAAGCCGTCGTGGGGGCGGACCTACGCGGGCGACGTGCGCAAGCTGATGCTGCTGGGCGGGCCCGAACGGGGGCTATGACTACCCGTTCGCGCACGGCTGGGCGCACGACTACTCGATCTGGCCGGAGTGCGGCGGGACCGTGAACGCGCCGAGCCCGCACACGCAGATGACGTGCTACGGGGTGCTGCGGTCGCATCCGGAGCTGTCGATCACGCCGACCGGTGGCTACGACACGTATCCCGGGCAGCGGCAGATGCTGGCGCGGTGGGACGGCGTGTACGGCGTCAACACCACGACGCAGGACTACTACACGACCTACTACGGCGGCCACGGCTTCTACACCGACGGCCCGGGCATCCAGGCCGCGATCAACGCCGGGCTCGCTGATCGCGCAGATCCAGGCGGCGCCGACGCCCGCGTCGGTGCCGGTGTACCTGCTGGCCGGCGGCTCGCCGACGATCGTCGGCATCTGGAACGAGACACGCGGGCCCTCGGATGGTGTGGTGTTCGTGCAGAGTGCGTTGTCCACCACCGGGATCTCGAACGTCGGGGCCACGACGCTGGTCGCGTCCGCCAACCATCTCCAACTCGGCTGGGCGACCGCGGTCTCCTCGACAGTGGCGGGCTGGCTCGCCTGAAAGGACCTGTCATGACCAACCTCCTCGACGGTGTCACCGCCCGCGCGGTGCCGACTGACCGGCTTCGCGTCAACGTTCTTTCCGTGCGTGATTCCGGCGTGCCGGTGGTTTTCGTCCACGGCAACGTCTCGTCTTCGCTGTTCTGGCAGTCGGCGATGCTCGCCCTGCCGGCCGAGTACCGGCCGCTCGCGGTGGACCTGCGCGGCTTCGGCGACACCGAGCCGCTTCCGGTCGACGCCACCCGCGGCGTGCGCGACTACGCCGACGACGTGCTGTCGCTGATCGACACGCTGTCGCTGGGCCCGGTGCACCTCGTCGGCTGGAGCATGGGCGGCGGGGTGGTGCTGCAACTGCTGCGCGACCGGCCGGCGCTGGCGCGGACCGTGACGCTCGTGGCGCCGGTGTCGCCGTACGGCTTCGGCGGGACGCGGGGGGTCGACGGTGAGCTGATCGACGCCGCGGGCGCGTGTTCCGGTGGTGGCGGCGGGAACCCGGACTTCGTGGCGGCGCTGGCGGCCGGGGACCGGTCGGCGGACTCGCCGCTGTCGCCGCGGCAGGTGATGCTGTCGTTCTACGTGAAGCCGCCGTTCCGGCCGGAGCACGAGGACATCTTCGTGGAGTCGATGCTGTCGACCCGCACCGGCGACGACCACTACCCCGGCGACAGCACGGCGTCGCAGATGTGGCCGGGCGTCGCCGCGGGCGGGCGAGGGGTGCTGAACACCATGGCCCCCAACCACTTCCGCCTCGACGACCTGCCCGACATCGACCCGAAGCCGCCGATCAGGTGGATCCGCGGCGAGGACGACCAGATCGTGTCGGACACGTCGATCTTCGACCTGGCGAACCTGGGCGCGCTGGGCGCCCTGCCGGACTGGCCCGGGGCCGAGACCCACCCGCCGCAGCCGATGATCGCGCAGACCCGGGCCGTCCTGGACCGCTACGCGTCCGCGGGCGGCACCTACGACGAGGTCGTCCTCGCCGACACCGGCCACAGCCCCCACATCGAGAAGCCGGCCGAGTTCAACGGTGCGCTGCTGGAGTTCCTGGCCAAGGGCTGACTCCTTGCCAGCAGGACAACTCCGGTGCCGCCGAGCGCGGCACCGGAGGTCGTTGCCAGCGGGCCACGGGCACGGAGCGCGGCTTCGTGCCCGGTCACCGGCGGCACCCGGGCACCCCACTCCCCCCGTTTGCACGCACGCTCGTGCATCCGCCGTTGCATTCGGTGCGTGCTAATATAACGGGACAGCGGTTGACAAGACGCGTTATCACTCACCGTGAGCGTTTTCGATAGATCGTTTCTATGACTATCGGGAAATTTCCCCTCGAAATTCGAGTTCGGCGGGATGATTTCGCGTCACAGGACGGTGTCGCCGTACATCTCCCCGAGCGGGTCCCCGATCAATTCGATTCGGGCGCCATCGGGGTCCTGGAAATAGACGGACACGTCGCTGTGCACCTCGTGCGGAACCCCCGCCGAAGCCAGCTTGTCCTTCAATTTCCCCCAGCGCTCCGGCTCGACCGAGATGGCGACATGATGCAGCCCGCCGAGCACCTCGGCGTACTTCCCGACATCGAGACCCGGGAAATCGAAGAATGCGAGCAGGTTGCCGTTCCCGATGTCGAAGAAGAAGTGCGACGACCCCGGGTAGTCACGATTCTCGATCAGCTCCGTGAGTGGGAACTCGAGCAGGTCCTGGTAGAAGCGGATGGTGCGCTCGACATCGCTGCTGATGAGCGCGGTGTGGTGCAGGCCGCGGCCGCTCGAGGCGGGCCGCTCACCGGTGGGGCGCAGATGGGCGTCCCGGAGCCGGTTGCGGGCCTCGGCGTACGCGGCGGCGTCGTTGGCGGTCACGACGGACTCCGTTCTCCCTGGTCAGACGGCCGCCGACGGTGGCCGTCACCCGCCAGGATAGGACGGAATCGCTGGTGAACGCGCTTGGACACCCTTGCCTACTACATACGTCTGTTGACCGATGTCTCAGAGCGGCGATGGAACGAGGCTTGCTGAGTCCAACATTTGGAGATCGCAACAACGAGACGACATAGGTCGTGGGGTGAAGTGGTGACCGCTCCGGACTGGCACGACGAGCTTGTTCTCGTCGCCGAGCTGGCCAGCGTGAACAACCAGATCGCCAGGTTCGTACTCCGGCTGCTAGATGCAGATGCCGGCAGGCGAGAGCAGGTGGCCGCAGGTGACGAGTACAGCCTCGGCGGCCGGCTCGTGGACCTGGGCCACGCGTTGCAGAACCGAGCCGCGCACCGGGCCGGGGACCACGCAGAGGTTGATGGTGGGGCCATCGACGACTGTGTAAGCCCCCGGCCACGGTCGCTCGCACTGGAACGAGTGCTGAGTAGAAGCGGGTGTGGCGTATTAGGCAACACGAAATCCGTTAGTTGTGGGTCATCCCAGGGTACTCGCTGTTGTGCGTCATGCCCGGGTTGTCGGCGTTCGCGGTGCCTACCACCGCGAGCGCCACCACTATGGATGCCACGAACGCCACAACTATCCGTGCGATTCGCATGACTGCCTCCCAAATACCAATAGCAATTTGACAAAGCCGTGCATGACGTCATGTCAGGAATCGCGTATTGCGTAGAGGGGGCGCCAAACCTATTCCCTAAAGAAACTATCGCATGCGTTGAGTAGTCACGCCATAACCAGTAGCTAACGAGCAGCTAACGAAAAAGCGGGCGGGCGGCCAAAGATGGGCCTGATGGCGGGTATCGCTTACGGTCACCGTGGCCCAGGTCCGATAACGACCCGGATGGCCGATGTTCGGCGCTACGCCACGACATACTGTCAAGGTATGCCGGGTGATACGCCTGCTCGTCGGCCGTGATGCGGAGCTCACCCGACTCACCGGCTGGATCGATGATCTCGCTGCCGGCTACCGGGCGAGCGATTCTGATCGAGGGCGAACCCGGGATCGGCAAGTCGTCCCTCGCGCGCGCCACCGTCGAGTTCGCCGAGCAGCGCGGCTACCAAGGCTTCTGGGCCGAAGGCGACGAGCTCGGCCAGGCACTCCCGCTCCAGCCGCTGCTGGACGCGTTGCGGGAGAAGGAATCCAGCACCGACAGCCCCGGCTCGCACCATCCTGCGGCTGCTCCGCGGAGAGGTCACCAGCGCGCGACCCGACGACGGCCGCCGTCGGAGCAGATGCTGACGCTGATCGCCGAGCTGTGCAGCGCGACGCCGACCGTCCTCGTGGTCGACGACCTGCAGTGGGCCGACCTCGCGACCATCAGGCGTGTGGGAGTGGCTGGCCCGCTCGGTCGACCGCACGGCCCTGCTGCTGATCGGCATCATCCGCCCGGTCCCGCAGCGCGACGAGCTGCTGGCGGTCCGGCGGGTGGTCGGCGAAGGCAGCACGATCCGTCTCGGTGGCCTGCCGGACAAGGCCATCACGAACCTCGTGACCACGATCTCCGACGGCAAGCCCAGCAAGGACCTGCTCCGGCTCGCGGAGGGCGCGGCCGGCAACCCGTTGTACCTGACCGAGCTGATGGACGCGCTGGTCCGCTCCAACCGCCTGACGGTCACCGGACGCGGGGGTCAGTCGAGGTGACCGGCGGCCCGGTGCCGGACTCGCTCGTCGCCGCGATCACCCACCGGCTCGACTTCCTGCCCAAGGACGTCCGCACCGTCCTGCAGGCCGCGGCGTTGCTGGGCGTGGAGTTCCTGGTCTCCGATCTGGCGATCGTGATGGGCTGCCGGGTCGCCGAGCTGGTCCGCGTCATCGACGAGGCCTGCACCGCCGGGGTATTGAAGGACGGCAAGGAGCGACTGGCCTTCCGCCATCCGCTGATCCGCTCCGCCCTCTACGACGACATCGCCGACGCCGTCCGCCCGGCGTGGCACCGCGACGCCGCCCGAGCACTCGCCGAGGCCGGCGCGCCGACCCATCGAGTCGCCCGGCAGCTGCTGCAGGCCATCAGCGTGCCGGGCGCCGGCCCGCTGGACGAGTCGTTGCTGGACTGGCTCGCCGACGCCGCGCCCACGCTCATCGCGCAGGCGCCACGCACCGCGATCGAGCTGCTCGACAGGCGGCGGCCCGGTCCCCGGCGACCACCACGCGCGGTGCCGTGCTCGCCTGCCGGCTGGCCGACGCGCTGTTCCGGGCCGGCGACAGCGCGGACGCGGAGCAGGTCGCGACCCGGGCGATGGCCGTGGTCAGCGACCCCGACCTGCTCGTCGACCTGCATTGGACGGTCTCGCAGTGCCGGGCCATGCTCGGCCGGGCGGACGAGTCGCTCGAGTCGCTGGCCGAGGCGCACGACCTGCCGGACATCTCCGCGCAGCAGCGCGCGCGGCTGCTGGTGCTGACCGCGCGGGCACACCGCGACCTCGGCGAGGTCAGTGTCGCGGGCGAGGTGGCCACCGAAGCGCTGGCGACGGCCGAGGAGGCCGGGGACCGCTGGGCGCTGGGCTGGTCGCTGCACGTGCTGATCATCGTGTCGATCATGCGCGGCGAGGTCGCGGCCGCGCTGCCGCTGTTCGACCGCGCGCTGGACGTCGTCGGGCGACGACCCCGCGCTCACCGACCTCGGTCTGCTGCTGCAGATCAACCAGGCCGTCGCGCTGGGCGACCTCGACCGGTACGACGAGGCGCTGCGCACGGCGGAGCAGGTGCGGGAGCTCGCCGACCACACGGGCAGCCTCGTCCGGCTGGCGCAGGCGCAGACGCGCGCTTGGCGAGCTGCTGTTCGAGGTCGGCCGGTGGGACGACGCGCAGGCCGAGGTCGAGACGCTGTCCGACGACTTCAAGGATCCCGGGGTGACGTGTTGCGACCGCGGGATCGCGGCGGTGATCGCGTTCCACCGGGGGGATCCGGCTACCGCGCGGCAGCATCTGAGCCTCGCCGCCTCGAGTGCGGAGAAGATCGGGAACCGGGTGGTCGCCTCGCTCACCCTCGCGCGCAGCCTCGACCACGAGATGGCCGACGACCCCGGCGAGGCGCTCGCCGTGCTGACCACCAACGTCAGCGGGCACGCCGAGGAGCTCGAGGAGATGGAGGACCTGCTCCCCGAGGCCGCCCGCCTCGCCGCGAACACCGGGACCCGCGGCGCCGCCGCGGACATCGCCGAGCAGGCCGCGACGCTGGCGCGCCGCTCGCAGGTGCCGCACCGCCTCGCCGCCGCCGCCTACTGCCGCGGGCTGCTCGACGACGACCCGTCCCTGCTCCAGCACGCGGCCGAGCGCTACGACGACGCCGGCCGGCCGCTGCTGCGGGCCAAGGCGCTCGAGGCCGCCGCGATCGAGTTCGCCGACCGGGGTGACCGCAACGCCGCGCGGACGGCGTTCACCCGCGCCGACGATGTCTACGACCGGCTCGGGGCGAACTGGGATCTCGCGCACCTGCGCGCCCAGCTGCGCCAGTACGGCATCCGCCGGGGGCCGCGGGCCAAGCACCGGCAGGCGCGGGTCGGGTGGAACAGCCTCACGCCCACCGAGACGAAGATCGCCGGGATGGTCGCCGGCGGGATGTCCAACCCGCAGATCGCCGAGCAGCTCGTGCTCTCGCCGCGCACGGTCGGCACCCACGTGTCGCACATCCTCGCCAAGCTCGGGGTCCGCTCGCGCATCGACATCGCCCGGGAGGCGGCCGAGCACGACAAGGTGCTTACCTGATTTCGGAATCGCGAAAATAAAATATCCAGATCCCTCGCCGGGGGCATTTCGGCAGCTCACCCGGCGCGCGTCGCGCGGCCCGGCCGCGAGGGCTGTCACCTGCGACAAGGCCTGAACACGGTGCAGAGGCAACGAAGTCGGCCGGCTTCCGGCGATCTTCTTTCGGCGAATGTGACTGAGTGTGCCCGAACGGTGGCTTAATCGGCTCTTGAATGCATTGTCGGTTAATCCCTAGGTTTGGCGGCAATTGTTGCGCTCGCAACGCGCACGGGAGGAGCACCCCGTGAGGTGGTGGTCGGCGGCCGCGCAGTGGCGCAACTGGCCACTGCAGGTGAAGCTCGGCATGGTGCTCGTCGTACCCGTGATCGGTGCCGGCGCGCTCGGTGTGCTGCGCGTGCAGAACGACGTCCAGTTCGCCGAGGAGTACGCCGGCATCCAGCACATCGTCGACCTGCGCGCACAGCTGCTCACCACGCTGACGGCCCTCCAGAACGAACGCAACGAGGCCGTCCGGCAGGGCCGCGACCTCGGGAAGCTCGCGCGCACGACCGACGCGGAGATCAGCGAGACCAGCGACGCGGTCGGGCGCATGCCCGAGCTGGGCCAGGACGCGACCCAGCGCTACCGCTTCGTGACCGACTCCCTCAGCGCGCTGCCCGAGGCCCGCCGCCGCGGCGCCGACGGCGACCTCGTCCTCGACGCGTACAACTCGGTGACCAGCGCCGTGCTGGGGTTCGACCGCGCGCTGGTCGGCCGCTTCCCCGACGAGGAGCTCACCAACGTCTCGATCGCGCTCAACGAGCTCCTCACCGCGCACGAGCAGGTCGCCATCCAGCAAGCGGCCGGCCTGGTCGCCGCGCGCGCCGGCACCATCTCCGAGGCCGAGCGCTCGCTGCTCGTCGAGTCCGACACCCGGCTCGAGGACAACCTCGGCGACTTCCGCGCGGTGGCGCCGGAGGACATCCGGCTGCAGTACGAGACCACGGTGACCGGGCCCGAGATCAACAAGCGGGAACCCATGGTGCGGTCGGCCCGCGTGCCGACCACCGAAAAGCCGCCGTTCACCGCCCGGGAATGGGACGCCTCGTTCAACACCACCTCGGGCCTGATGCTCGACGTGACGCGGTCCGCGGCCGACCGGCTGCGCGCCGAGTCGGCCGCTCTGGCGGACAAGTACAGCAACCGCGCGATCATCGCGTCGCTGCTGCTGTTGCTGATGGTCGCTGCTCGCCGCCGGCGTCAGCGGCGTGCTCGGCCGCCACCTGGTGCGCTCGGTCCGGCTGCTGCGCGACACCGCGCTCGACGTGGCGAACAAGCGGCTGCCCGCGGCGGTGGCGAGCATCCGCGCGGGCGAGGCGGCGAAGGTCACGATCGACCCGGTGCCGCTGCGCACCACCGAGGAGTTCGGCCAGCTGGCCAGGGCCTTCGACGCGGTGCACGCCCAGGCGGTGCGCTCGGCGGCCGAGGAGGCGGGCCTGCGCAGCAACCTCGCCCACATCTTCACCAACCTCTCGCGCCGCAGCCAGGGCCTCGTCGAGCGGCAGCTGCGGCTGATGGAACAGCTGGAGCAGAAGGACGAACGACCCGGCCCAGCTGTCGAACCTGTTCAAGATCGACCACCTCGCCACCCGGATGCGGCGCAACAACGAGAACCTGATGGTGCTGTCCGGCTCCGGGCTCAGCCGCCGGTTCACCGAGCCGATGCCGCTGTCCGACGTGCTGCGCGCGGCGGTCTCGGAGGTCGAGCACT
This sequence comes from uncultured Actinomycetota bacterium, assembly GCA_963841395.1. GTDB lineage: Bacteria > Actinomycetota > Actinomycetes > Mycobacteriales > Pseudonocardiaceae > Actinophytocola. Next base: position 220,266 of record CAWJCX010000048.1, on the reverse strand, counting down.
ACGAACGCGCGCTCGTCCGCTCGGCGCCGGACATCCGGATCGCTCGGCTACGCCGTGGGCGACCTGATCCGGTCGGTCTCCGAGCTGATCGAGAACGCGACGAAGTTCTCGCCACCGGACAGCGAGGTCGTCATCACGAGCCGGCGGGCCGACGACGGCGCCGTGGTGATCGACATCCTCGACGACGGCGTCGGCATGGGCCGCGACGAGCTGGGCGAGGCCAACAACCGGGTCGCCGCCGGCGGCGGGGTCGACGTGCCGATCTCGCGCCAGATGGGCCTGTTCGTGGTCGGCCGGCTGACCGTCCGGCACGGCATCCAGGTACGGCTGACCCGGCGCGAGGACCGCGGCGAGGGACTGCGCGCGACGCTGCTCGTGCCGTCGTCGGTGGTCGCGACCGAAGGGACCGAAGGAACAGAAGCGACGGACACGGCGGAGGCGGCGGGCGCGCCGGCCCGGCCCGTGGAGACGATCGTGCTGTCGGTGCCGGTCGACCGGGTCCCATTGCCCGCGCCCACCGAGCCGGTCGAGGTGTCGGCGGTCGCCGGACGGCTGGAGACGTTCGGGATCCACGTGCAACTGCCCGACCTGCCGGTGGCCACCACGCCGGCGTCGATCCTGTTCGTCTCGGTCCTGCCGGCCGAGCCCGACCCGGCCCCGGTCCCGCCGCCCGGGGGCGGCGGGTTCACCTGGCTGCACCGGGGTGACCTGACGCCGGCGAGCGTCGGCGAAACACCCGGGCACGCGGGGCCGACTACCCCGATGGAGCACGAGACCGGCCCGAACGGCCTGCCCAAGCGGGTGCCGAAGGGCCAGCTGCTCGCTCCGCCGAAGACCGGGCCGCGACCGGCGGGCCGTCCCAGCAGGGATGCCAACCGGGCCCGCGGGTTCCTCAGCAGTTTTCAGGCGGGTGTTCGGGATAGCGAGAAGCGGAAGGGAGCGGACGACGGATGACCGCCGAAACCCACCAGGTAGGCAGGTTCGGCTGGCTGGTCGACAACTTCGCGGACAGCGTGCCCGGAGTCGCACACGCGGTCGTGGTGTCCGTGGACGGGTTGCTGCTGACCTCGTCCGCGCGGCTGCCCCTCGACCGGGCCGCGCAGATGTCCGCGATCGCGGCCGGCATGGTCAGCCTCAACCTCGGCGCGGCGAAGTGCCTCGGCGCCGGGGAGGTCGTGCGCGCGGTCGTGGAGATGGACCACGGCGCGCTGCTGCTCACGTCGATCAAGGACGGCTCGTGCCTCGCGGTACTGGCCGCGAGCGACTGCGACATATCGCAGGTCGCGTACGAAATGGCTGTACTCGTGGACCAGGTCGGGCAGCTGCTGACGCCGCAGCTGCGTGCCGCCCTGGCCGCGAACTGAGGCAGGAGTGAGATGTCCATGACGGAACGCCCCGGGCCCGCGGAACCGGCCGAGGAGCTCTCGTCGATCGTGCGTCCCTACGCGTGGACGGGCGGGCGCACCCGGGCCGCCCACAAACTGGAGATGGAGACCCTGGTGTCGACCTCCGCCCACGCGGACCAGTCGATCGGCACGCTGCGCAGCGAGCACCAGTCGGTGGCCCGGCTGTGCCGCCGCTCGCTGTCGGTGGCTGAGGTCGGCGCGCTGCTGTCGCTGCCGCTGGGCGTGGTCCGCGTGCTGCTGGACGACATGGCCGGCCTCGGCCTCGTCGACGTGCACCGCACGCATACCGGTCCGGACGACCGGCCGGACCTGGAGCTGCTGGCCCGCGTGCGCCGGGGCCTGGCCAACCTGCGCGTCTAACCGCCGGGACCGCCCGGAACATGCGAACCGGTCGCTGTGGGTACTCCCCCGGCATGAACCGAGTGACCGTTCGACACCTCGCCGTCCCGCTCTGCGCGGTGCTGGCCCTCGCCGGCTGCACGCAGGCCCCGGACGACCGGCCGAGCCCGCAGACCACCACCACGACGACCACCACCGAGCCGTCGACGTCCGCGTCGGTACGGCCGGAGTGCCTCGCCGTCGCCGGCAAGGCCGAGGCGCTGCTGACCGCGGTGGGCCGGCTGGCCACCGGGCAGGCGACCGCCGACCAGGTACGCGCCGCGGCGGGCGAGCTGTCCGACACGTTCGACGACGCCAAGGCCGCGCTCGGGCCGGACGCGGGAGCGGACCTCGACGACGCCGGGCGGGCGCTCGACGAGGTGACGGACGCGCTCGGCAAGCAGCCCGTCGACACCGCCGCGCTGCGCACGGCCGCGACCCGCCTCGTCTCCTCGCTCGGGAACGCCGCCACCGTCTGCGCCGCCGGCTCCCCGGCCACCTCGACGGACACCGGGACCGAGACCGGGACGACCACAGCGACAACCACGACGACCTCGTGAGCCGTCTGGCCGGGCGCTATGTCGACCAGGCCTCGCGCGCAGGTTCGGACAACAGGTCGCGGGCGCGCTCGAACAGCCGGCGCAGCTCTGGGCCGAAGCGCGCGGCCAGGTCCGCGTTGTGCTCGACCACGTCCAGCTCGTTGGCGGCGGTGATCTCGACGACCGCGCGCACGTCCGCGACGGCCGGCTCGTGCTCGCGGCCGGTGTGCCGGTCGGTGAACCGGATCGGCGCCGCTCCGCCCAGGCGCGGGTAGACCGCCGCGCGGTCCAGCCCGCCGTAGAGGTGGACGAGCCGCTCGGCCCGCTCGCCGATCAGTGCCCGCAGCTCGCCGCGCCGGGTGTGCGCCAGCAGGGCCTGGCCGAACCCGTCGGTGCCGTACGTCGCGTGACACCGCCCGGCCGCCACGACGTCGGCGTCGGCACCCCACGCCGCGAGCGTGCCGGCGACCCGCTCCAGGTGCTCGAGCAGCGTCCCGCCGGGATGCTCGATGCGGTCGGCACCGTGCTCGCGGAGGAACGCCAGGACCTCGTCTCGACCCGCCACGCCCCGAGTCAAGCCCGTGGCGTGGCGGGTCGGCAACGTGACGGTTACCGCACCGGCCCGCTCAGCCGGTCGCGGTGAACTGCGCCGAGTAGAGGCGGTGGTAGGCGCCCCGCGCGGCCAGCAGCTCGTCGTGGTTGCCCTGCTCCACGATGCGGCCCGACTCCATCACGAGGATGAGGTCGGCGTCGCGGATGGTGGACAGGCGGTGGGCGATCACGAAGCTCGTGCGGGACGAGCGCAGGGCCGCCATCGCGTGCTGCACCAACGACTCCGTGCGGGTGTCGACCGAGCTCGTCGCCTCGTCGAGGATCAGCAGCGACGGGCGGGCGAGGAACGCGCGGGCGATCGTCAGCAGCTGCTTCTCGCCGGCCGAGACGTTCGTGCCCTCCTCGTCGATCACCGTGTCGTAGCCGTCGGGCAGCGTGCGCACGAAGTGGTCCACGTGCGTCGCCTTGGCCGCCTCGATGATCTCCTCGTCGGTGGCGTCGGGCCGGCCGTAGGCGATGTTGTCCCGGATCGTGCCGCCGAACAGCCAGGTGTCCTGCAGCACCATGCCGGTCTGCGAACGCAGGTCCTCGCGTTTGAGCGCGGTGATGTCCACGCCGTCGAGCGTGATCCGGCCGTCGTCCAGCTCGTAGAACCGCATGATCAGGTTGACCAGCGTCGTCTTCCCGGCCCCGGTCGGGCCGACGATCGCGACCGTCTGGCCCGGCTCGGCGACCAGCGACAGGTCCTCGATCAGCGGCTGCTCCGGGCGGTAGGAGAACGACACGTGCTCGAACTCGACGCGGCCCCGGCGCTCCGCGGGCAGCGACGCCTCCGCCGGGTCGGGCTCCTGCTCGTCGGCGTCCAGCAGCTCGAACACCCGCTCCGCCGAGGCGACCCCGGACTGCATGAGGTTCGCCATCGACGCGACCTGGGTCAGCGGCTGGGTGAACTGGCGCGAGTACTGGATGAACGCCTGCACCTCGCCCAGGCTCATCGTGCCCGAGGTGATCCGCAGGCCGCCGACCACCGCCACCACGACGTAGCTGAGGTTGGACAGGAACATCATCGACGGCATGATCAGCCCGGAGATGAACTGCGCGCCCCGGGCCGCCTCGTACAGCTCGTCGTTGCGCGCGGTGAACTCCGCCTCGGACTCCTTCTGCCGGCCGAACACCTTCACCAGCTGGTGCCCGGTGAACGCCTCCTCGATGTGCGCGTTGAGCTTGCCGGTGTTCTTCCACTGCGCGACGAACTTCTTCTGCGCCCGCTTGCCGATCTGCGCGGTGACGTACACCGACAGCGGGATCACCGCGAACGCGATCAGCGACAGCAGCGGGGAGATGGTCAGCATCATCACCAGCACGCCGACGACCGTGAGCAGCGAGGTGAGCAGCTGGCTCAACGTCTGCTGCAGGGTCGTCGAGATGTTGTCGATGTCGTTGGTGACACGGGAAAGCAGCTCACCGCGGGGCTGGCCGTCGAAGTACCGCAACGGCAGCCGGTGCAGCTTCTCCTCGATGTCCTCGCGCAGCCGGTACACCACCCGCTGCACCACGCCGTTGAGCAGCAGGCCCTGGATGTAGCCGAACACCGACGACGCCAGGTACAGCGCCAGCACCCAGCCGAGCACGCCGGCGAGCGCGGAGAAGTCGATGCCCGCGCCGGGAATGTGGCGGAACTGGGCGAGGACGCCGTCGAAGATGATGTCGGTCGCGTGGCCGAGGATCTTCGGCCCGGCCACGGCGAAGGACACGCTGATGACCGCCAGCGCGACGACCACGCCGAAGGCGAACCTCTCCGGGTACAGCCGCCGGGCGAGCCGCTTGGCCGAGGGCCTGAAGTCCTTCGCCTTCTCCACCGGCATGTTCATGCCCGGGAAGCGGCCACCGCCCCCCATCGGACGCTGCGGACGATTCTGCGTGGTGGTCATGCCGCCTGCTCCGGGGTCAGCTGGGACTCGACGATCTCGACGTAGGTCGGGCACGTGTCCATCAGTTGTCGGTGGGTGCCGATGCCGACGACGGATCCCTTGTCCAGCACCACGATCTGGTCGGCGTCGAGGATCGTGGACACCCGCTGGGCGACCACGATGACCGCCGCGCTCTGGATGTGCGGGCGCAGCGCCAGCCGCAGCGCCGCGTCGGTCGCGAGGTCGAGCGCGGAGAACGAGTCGTCGAACAGGAAGACCTCCGGGCGGCGGACCAGCGCCCGCGCGATCGAGAGCCGCTGGCGCTGCCCGCCGGACACGTTCGTGCCGCCCTGCGCGATCGGCGCCTCGAGCCCGTCGGGCATGTCCTCGACGAAGTCGCGGGCCTGCGCGATCTCCAGCGCCTCCCACAGCTCCTCGTCGGTGGCGTCCGGGTTGCCGTAGCGCAGGTTCGACGCCACGGTGCCGGTGAACAGGTACGCGCGCTGGGGCACCAGGCCGATGCGCTCGCACAGCAGGTCGGGGTCGAGCTCGCGGACGTCGACGCCGTCCACGAACACGCCGCCGCCGGTGACGTCGATCAGCCGCGGGATCAGCGAGAGCAGCGTCGACTTGCCGGCGCCGGTGCTGCCGACGATCGCGGTCGTCTTGCCCACCTCGGCGCGGAACGAGATGTCCCGCAGCACCGGCTCGGCCGCGCCCGGGTAGCGGAACTCGACGCCGCGCAGCTCCACGTCGGCGTGCCGGGTCAGCTCGCGCACCGGCGTGGCCGGCGGCACCACCGACGGCTCGGTGTCGAGCACCTCGTTGATCCGCTCGGCGCAGACCGCGGCGCGCGGGATCATCATCGAGATGAACGTCGCCATCATCACCGACATGAGGATCTGCAGCAGGTAGTTGAGGAACGCGGTCAGCGCGCCGATCTGCATCTCCCCCGCGCCGACGCGGTGCGCGCCGAACCACAGCACCGCGATGCTCGACCCGTTCAGGATCAGCATCACGACCGGGAAGATCATCGCCTGCAGCCGGCCGACCCGCAGGGCGGTGTCGGTGAGCGTGGCGTTGGCCTCGCCGAAGCGGCGGGCCTCGGCGGGCTCGCGGACGAACGCGCGGACCACCCGGATACCGGACAGCTGCTCGCGCAGCACGCGGTTGACCTGGTCGATGCGCTCCTGCATCAGCCGGAACTGCGGCACCATCCGGGACACGATCAGGCCGATGCAGATCACCAGCACCGGCACGCAGACCAGCAGCAGCCAGGACAGCCCGACATCCTCCTGCAGCGCCATGATCACGCCGGCGACGCACATGATCGGCGCGGTGACGAACATCGTGCAGATCATCGCGACGAGCAGCTGGACCTGCTGGACGTCGTTGGTGGTGCGGGTGATCAGCGACGGCGGGCCGAACCCGGCCACCTCGCGGGCGGAGAACGAGCCCACCTGGTGGAAGATCGCGGACCGGACGTCGCGGCCGAACGCCATCGCGGTGCGGGAGCCGAAGTAGACGGCGCCGATCGAGCAGACGATCTGCACCACCGTGACCATCAGCATCCACCCCCCGGTGGACACGATGTAGCCGGTGTCGCCCCGCGCGATGCCGAAGTCGATGATGTCGGCGTTGAGGCTGGGCAGGTAGAGCGAGGCGATCGTGCCGATGAGCTGCAGCACGAGCACCGCCGTCAGCTCATTGCGATAGGCCCGCAGGTAAGTACGAAGTAGGCGCGTCAGCACCAGGGCCCCCTACTGGAAGAAACGGTTCGTATCTAACATAGGCAATGTAGACTAGACCGATAAGAAACGCAACGTATCTTAAAGGTAAAGGCAACCGGTGACCGAGACAAAGTCCCGCCGCCGCGGCGAGCAGCTGGAACAGGCGATTCTCGACGCCGCCTGGGCCGAGCTGAGTGAGGTCGGCTACGCCGCCCTCACGATAGAAGCTGTAGCCGCCCGCGCCGCCACGAGCAAGCCGGTTATCTACCGGCGCTGGCCCGGCCGGGCCGAGCTGGTGCTCGCGGCGTGGGCGAAGCAGCGGCCGCCGATCAGCCCGGTCGACCGACATGGGCGACCTGCGGTCGGACCTGATCGCCCTGTTCAGCCGCATCTCGCGGCGGATGGGCGGGATGATGAACGAGACGATCGCCGGCGTGATGGGCGAGGCGTTCCGGCACCCGGAGATCGCCGACGCGCTGCGCGACCGGCTGCGTAGCGGGGCGCTGGGTAATTCGGTCCAGAGCATCGTCGACCGCGCGGCCGAGCGCGGCGAGCTGACGCACGTGGTGGTGCCGGGCCGGGTGGCGCGCGTCCCGCTGGACCTGGTCCGCAACGAGGCCATGCTGTGCGGCGGCGCGGTCGGCGACGAGACGATCGCCGAGCTCGTCGACGAGGTCTACATCCCCCTGCTGCGCGGCCTGACGGCCTGACCCTGCCGGGCGGGTCACCAGGCACGGCGCGGCTTGAACTGGGTGATCGTGCGGGACAGGGAGTCCCGAGCCGTGGTGACCCACTGCGCCACGTTCGCGCGCTCGGCGACCTCGCGTGCCTTGCGGTAGTGGGCGTTGGCCGTCTGGAGCTGGTCCAGCCGCACGGCCAGGTCGCCGAGCAGCTGCGCGATCGGCAGCAGCACGGCGTATCCGCCGGTGTCGCCGCCGGCCACCTCGTCGTCCAGCGGCCGCAGCGCGTTGTACGCCTCGACGACGCGGTCGTAGTCGTTGAGCGCCAGCCCGACCAGGCCGCGCAGCGCCATGGCGATCTTGAACCGCATGTCCCGCGGGATCGGCGGGCGCACGGCCGCGACCTCGCGGGCCTCCTCCACCCGGCCGGCCGCGTGCAGCGTCAGCGCGTACGCCTCGGTGCCCTGCTCCGGCGACCGCGCGTACTCGAACCGGCAGGCCTCGACGTGGTCGGCGAGCTTGCCCGTCCACAGCGCGAGCGACAGCGACGCGATCGGGAAGAAGCCCTGCTCGACGTCGGCCAGCCCCGCGTGGCTCGTCAGCTCGGCCGCGTGCTGGTAGGCCCGCTCCGCCTCCGCGAACCGGCCGGCCACCGTGTGGTGCGCGCCGCGATACCAGGCCGCGCCCGCCGCCGCGGCGGTCAGGTCGTAGGTCGTCGCCAGCCGCTCCAGCTCGGCGACGTGCTCGTCCGCCGCCCCGAAGCTCCCCCGCCGCAGGCGCAGCGCACCAGCGCCTGCCGGCCCGCCGCCTCGACGCCGATGAGCCCGTGACGCCGGCCGAGCGCGAGCAGCTCGGTGCCGATCCGCTCGCGCTCGGCAGCGTGGAAGTCCAGTAGCTGCGCCGGAAGCGGGCGTTGAGCGCGGTCGCCAGCAGCGCGGGGTCGCCGAGCTGGCGGGCCAGCACGAGCGCCTGGACCGACGCGGGCTCACCGCGTGGGTCGTCGGCCTGTTCCAGCTCGATCGCGAGGCTCGCGAGCAGCTGGCACCGCAGCTCCTGGCACCGGACGGGCAGCTTGTAGAGCGTCCGGTCGATCAGGTCGACGAGCTTCTCCGGCGCCTGTCCCACCGGGTGCTGTGCGAACAGGTCGTGCGCCTCGTAGGCGACGATCACCCGCGCGGTCAGCTCGGCGTCGCCGATCCCGACGACCTCGGCGAGCGTGTCGTCGCGCAGCGCGCGGGCCGACACCCGCTCGCCGGCGGTGGACAGCGTGCGGATGGTCCCGATCACCAGCTCCAGCCGGTCGGCCACGGTGCCGCCCGGCGCGTGCGCGTAGGACAGCACCGCCTGCTGCCACAGCCCGGCCGCCTCGCGGTGGGCGTAGCGCCCCTCCGCCTGCTCGGCCGCCAGCCGCAGGTACCACGCCGCCTTGGCCGCGGCGTCCGGCGCCTGCGCGGCGTCGAAGTGATGCGCGAGCGCGACCGCGTCACCCGGGTGCAACCGTTCCATCGCGGCGGCGACGCCGGCGTGCAGACCGGTGCGGCGCAGGCGGGAGATGTCGTTGTACAGCGTGTCGCGCACGAGCGCGTGCGCGAACCGCAGCGTGCGGCTCGGGACGCTCGGCTCGTCGAGGATGCCCGCGCGCAGCGCGGTGTCCAGGCACTCGATCAGCGCGTCCTCGTCGACGCCGGTGACCGCGGACAGCACGTCGAGGGTGAACTCGCGACCGATCACCGCGGCGTGGTGGAGCACCGACTGCGCCGACGCGGACAGCCGGGCGACCCGGCGCCGCACGATGTGCCGCACGCTCGGCGGCACCTCGCCGACCGCCGCGTGCTCACCGTCGTTCTCCAGCAGCCGGGCGATCTCCCGGACGAAGAACGGGTTGCCCTCGGTGCGCCGGGCGATCGCGTCCACCGTCTGGTCGGCGAGCGTCCGCGTGCACAGCTCGTCGATCAGCCCGGCCACCGCGCCGGTGTCCAGGCCGGTGAGCGTGAGGTGCTCGGGCCCGTGCCGGGCGAGCGTCGCGAGGGTCTCCGCGAGCTGCTCGTCGACCTCGGTCGGCTGGTACGTGGCCACCAGCAGCACCGGGTCGCCGGTCAGGTCGGCGACCAGGTGCGCGAGCAGCGCCAGCACCTCGCCGTCCGCGTGGTGCAGGTCGTCGAGGACCACGAGCAGCGGGCTGCCACGCGTCACGGCGCCGAGGTAGCGGCCGACGGCGGTGCGCAGCCGGTAGCGCGCGGCCGGCACGTCGCCCGCGGCGCGCAACGTGACGTGGTCGTTGAGCAGCGGCGCGAGCTCCATGGCGTGGTCGCGCGGCGGGAACCGGTCGACGAGGCCCGAGAGCACCTCCGTCCACGGCTGGCCGGCCGGGCTGCCCTCGCGCTCCGGGCAATTGCCCCAGGCGACCGTCCAGCCGTCGCCGGCGAGCAGCCGGGCGACGGCGCCCGCGAGCGCGGACTTGCCGATTCCCGGCTCGCCGGATATCAGCGCGAGCGTGAACCGGCCGGACTTCGCCGCGGCGGCGGCCCGGCGCAGCCGCGCCAATTCCTGGTCGCGGCCCAGCAATCCCGTGCCGGGCACTTCGCGGGCGGCCGGGATTTCCCGCTCGTGCTCCGCGTCCGGGCGGTGCAGCCAGGCGATCGCGGTGGTTTCCTTGACCGTCACCGACACCGACCGGTAGGTCGCCGGATCGCAGACCCTGCTGTGCCGCACGACCTCGTCGAAGAACCACGACGAAGTGATCATCGCGAGCACACCGGTGGATACCACTGTGGATTCCCGGGTGGATTCCGTGAATGCCGCCTTCAGCGGCGCCGAGTCGAGCAGCCGGAATGCCAGATTGATGGCCGTGGAAGTGACGCCGTGCGCGTCGTAGTTGATCTCCCCGGCGTGCAGTGCCATCCGCAGGCGCACCTGTTCGGTGGCCCGGTGGCCGCGGTTGTGCCGGCGCAGCGCCGCCACGAGGGCAGCCGGCAGGGCCTCGACGAACGGCGCCTTCGGCAGCTGCGCCGGGGCCAGGATGAGCGCGCCGTCGCCCCGGTCCTCGTGCTCGCAGTCGGCCCAGGAAATACCGGCCGTACGGAATGCCTGTTGCAGCGCGCGATAGAGACCTGTGCGCACCGAAACCTGATCAACATTGTTTCGCCGATGATCACCGAACCCCACCACATCCACCACGAGGATGGTCCGATGCACCGCCGCCCCGAGCCGTGTCATAAAACCTCGCGAACTTGCCGGATGGACAGCCGAATACACCACTGCAATCAGCAAGGAAACCCGCGCCGCTACCCCCCAGATGGGACACGCCACCAATTCTTGCTAACCCACGTGTTGTAACAGGCTCGCCACCATACGGTCAGGCCGCGCCAGGCGCCAGTGTTGACGTGTTGAGTACAACTAAAGTATTTCCCACTTGTTTACCACGCGACGCGGAGCGCGTGAGGAATATTCCGCGTGCGACAGTCACTTCGGGCAGGTTGCCAGCATCTGGGCGAGGGCGGCGTGCTCGGCCTTGTCCGCGGTCAACCGGTACTTGAGCTTCGTCTGGATGTAGCGGGTCGCGTAGTCGCACCAGGACTTCTTGGCGGCGGGCTTCCACTGGGCGGGGTCGCCGTCGCTCTTCGACTGGTTCACGCTCGACGTGACCGCGACGAGGTTGGTCTGGTCCTGGTAGTAGGACTCCTTCTGCGCGGCCGTCCACACGCGGGTGGCGCCCAGCCCCGGCTTGCCGCCGGCGACCACGCGCGACTGGGCCGCCTCCTTGAGCGGGACGCGGTGGTCGATCTCCAGGTCGCCGGCGTCCGCGGTCGGGCGGCCGTCGTACGGGGAGACCCAGCACGGCTGCGCGGTCGGACACTTCGGCGCGCAGCCGGCGCCGCGCTGCGCGCCCTTGGCCTGCGCCAGCAGGACGACCTCGCGGGTGCTGCAGCCGTCGCCGCGGGCGGCCCAGTCCCCGCCCCACTCGTCGCGGTCGTAGTGCGCGCCGGTGTCCTCCTCGGCGACCGGCAGCTTCTTGAGCAGCGCGGCGGCGTTGGCGGGCGGCGGCTTGGCCGGCGCGGCCGGCGGTGGCTTGGCCGGTCGGACGGGGACGGCGTGGTGAGGTCGATCGGCTTGCAGGCGGTCAGGGCCAGGATGGCGGCGAAAAGGCCCGCAGCTAAGCGATTCACCTCGCAGGGGTACCCCGTTTCGGGCCGTGCCAAGCATTCGAGAGCAGAGGTCCGCCAGCCCGCGCAGCTGGTGCGCACGTGGACCGTCACAGGCGCGCGGTCGACACCGAGGCGGCGTCGCTCAAGAAGTGGTGCGAGGAGCACTCCTGAGCGTCCGGTCGAGGACCGACATCAGGAGCACCACGGCGCCGACCCCGATGAGGATCGCGGCGATCGTGTGCAGGCCGCCGTCGGTGACGGGGTGTGGAAGACCAGGCCGGTGATGGTGGCCGAGGCGATCGAGCCGGTGTAGCTGAACGTGCGGAACAGGCCCGACGCGGTGCCGATCCGGTCGGGCGGGGCCTGCGCGTACAGCGCCGTCTGGTTGCCGACTACCGACGCGCCGCTCGTGATCCCGAACAGCAGCGTGATGCCGACCGCGAGGACCACCGGGCCTGTCGCCGGCCAGGAACAGCATGCCGGCGGTCGCCGCGAGCATGCACACCGCCGCCGACGACGAGCGGGCCGCGCACGAGGTTGCGCCGCGAGATCGGCCCCGACACGAGCGCGGACAGCGCGCCCATCGGCACGAGGATCAGCCCGGCCACGCGCCGCGGAGTAGCCCGGGCCGGCCTCCAGCCACTGGGTGATCCCGTACAGGACGGTGTACGTGCCGAGCTGGGTCAGCCCGTTGCGCACGTAGGTGCGGGTCAGCGCGCCGTTCGACGCCAGGCCGCGCACGTCGAAGAACGGCGTCGCGGCGCGCAGCTCCCACCACACCAGCGCCGGCGGCGAGCGCGACGGCGACGCGCGAGCGCGGCCCAGTCTCGGGTCGGGCAGCGACATGAGGAACACCAGCAGCGCGGTCATCGCACCGCCGAACCCGGCGATGCCCGCCACGTCCACCCGCGCCGACGACCCGTCGCGGGCGCGCCGGGCCGGCGCGGGCCGGTCGCGCGGCAGCCACCGCAGGGCCATCGCGAGCGCGGCCAGCGTCACCGGGACGTTGACCAGGAACGCCGACGCGCCAGCCGAAGCACCCGACCAGCAGGCCGCCGATCGGCGGGCCGACCGCGATCGTCGCCATGCCGGTGATCGCCAGCCCGCCCAGCACGCCGCCCCGGCGGCTCCGCCAGCCCGGCCCACTCCGCGCGGCGGCGGACCAGCACCATCGCGGACGGGTAGGCGGCCGACGTGCCGACGCCGATCAGCACGCGCGCCACGACCAGCGTCGTCAGGTTCTCCCCCACGCCGCCCGCGACGCCGCCGGCCAGCACGAGCAGGATCCCGGCCACGAACACCTTGCGCGGCCCGAAGACCTCCGACAGCGTGCCCGCGGTCGGCTGCGCCACCACGCACGCCAGGTACAGCGCGGACACCAGCACCGACGCGTGCCCGACCGAGGTGTGCATGGCGGCCGCGATCGGCACGAGCGCGGTCGCGATGATCGAGCTGTTGACCGGGTTGAGCACCGACCCCGTGTACAGCGGGGTGACGAACCGCCGGTCGAACGCGGCGGCCCGCGTGCCCGGCAGCGTCACCGGGCCGCGAGCGCGGCGGGTTCCGTCGCCGGGTTGACGATCACGACGTCACAGTGGACGGTCCGCCAGATCTCCCGGCTCGCGCTCGCGTCCATCAGCGCGGGCAGCCCGCCGTGCGTCGGCGCGCCGATGACGACCGCCCGCGCGCCGACCTCGTTGGCGTGCTCGCTGATCAGCCGGCCGACCGCGCCGTGGTCCGCGGCGTCCCGCAGCACGTGGCCGACGGCCGGGATCCCGTTGTCCGCCAGGCGTTTCAGGTGGGTGCGGACGAGCTCGCGGGCGGCCTCGAGCGCCTCCCGTCCGCTCGGCGGTGCCCGCGTGTTCCTGGGCGTGCAGCACGTGCACCGCGCGGCCGTTGACCGCGGCAAGGCGGCCGGCGGTCGCGGTGACCTGCTCCGCGACCGGGGAGTCGTCGATCGCCGCGACGATCGGCCCCTCGGTGCTCGCGACCGCCGCCGAGTCGAGTTCCACAGTGGACAGACGGGGGCCGTCCGGGGCCGGGGCGGCGACGCTCTCGGCCTGCACGCGCTCCGCGTGGCGCAGCTCCGCGTGGGCGGTGCGCAGGATCAGGATGCCGACCAGCAGCGCGCCGACGCCGATGTAGAACGGCACGTGGATGTTCGTGGCCTCGACGAGCCGGCCGGCCGCGTACGGCGCGAGGCCGCCGCCGATGAAGCGGACGAAGCCGTAGGCCGCCGCGGCGATCGGCCGCTCGACCGGCGAGATCGTCATGACCGCCTGGGTGGTGACGGTGTTGTTCACGCCGATGAACACGCCGGCCACGATGACCGCGACGATCAGGACCGCGGGCGTCGTCGTCCAGATCGCGATCACCAGCACGACGAGCGCGAACAGGAACAGGTTGAGGTAGAGCGTGCGGGCGATGCCGAGGCGGGCCTGCAGCCAGGGCGCGCCGAACACGGAGAAGATCGCGACGAGGATGCCCCAGCCGGTGAACACCAGGCCGAGCTGGATCGCGCCGAGGCGCATCGGGAACGGCGCGTAGCCCAGCACCGTGAAGAAGGCCCAGTTGTAGCAGAGCGCGGTGAGCGACATCGTGGCCAGGCCGCGGTGTCTGCAGCGCCCGCAGCGGTTCCATGACACTCGTCTTGCGGGTGCGGTTTCGGCAGCGGCTCGACCAGCACCCAGGTGGCGATCGCGGCGATCGCCATCAGCACGGCGACGCCGAAGAACGGGCCGCGCCAGCTGATGTTGCCGAGCAGCCCGCCGAGCAGCGGGCCGACCGCGATGCCGAGGCCGAGCGCGGTCTCGTAGAGGATGATCGCGCCGACGAACCCGCCGGTCGCCGACGCCACGATGACGGCGAGCGAGGTCGCGATGAACAGGGCGTTGCCCACGCCCCAGCCGGCCCGGAAGCCGACGATGCCGCCGATCGATGTCGGACTGGCGCCGGCCAGCGCGCTGAACACGACGATCAGCGCGAGCCCGGCGAGCAGCGTCCGCTTGGCGCCGATGCGGCTCGACACCCAGCCGGTGATCAGCATGGCCACCGCGGTGATCACCAGGTAGCTGGTGAACAGCAGCGTGACCTGGCTGGGCGTGGCGTTCAGGTCGTGGGAGATGGCGGGCAGGATCGGGTCGACGAGCCCGATGCCCATGAACGACACGACGCAGGCGAACGCGACCGCGAAGACGGCCTTGGGCTGCTTGAAGGGGCTGGCGGTAGCGGCAGCTGTCATGGCTTGCTCCGTTCCGGGTCGCCGGACAGCCTGTCAGCGCGGTGACGGCCGGCAGGGCGGCGGTGACGCGCCTCCTGCTCCGCGGCGGTGAGCCGGTCGAGCAGCGCGGCGAGCCGCGTGGTCCGGACCGCCCGGCGGTGGCGCAACTCCGCGCGGCCGGCGTCGGTGATGTGCACCCGCACCACCCGCCCGTCGGCGGGGTCGGGCGCGCGTCGGCCAGGCCGGCGTCCTGCAGCCGGGTGATCAGCTGCGTCATCGCGGGCTGGCTGACGCCCTCCTGGACGGCGAGCTCGGTGAGCCGTGCGGGCCCGCGCCGGTCGAGGCTGGACAGGGTGGCGGCGGCGGTGCGCGGACAGCCCGGTCGCCGGACTGAGCCGCCGGTAGAGCCGAACCAGCTCCTCGAAGGCGACCGAGATCTCCGCTGCGTCGTAGGCCGTCACCCGAACATTTATATCACATGCTTATGTAATTGAGGCGTGGCTCGGCCGTGTGGTGGCGGGCACGGGGTGAGCGGCCGAAACACGCCTTCGGCGACGTCGACCAGCCGCGCGCAGGCCTGGCTCGGCCCTGAGCTGTCGGGCACGGCCGAGCGGCCAGCGCATCGCGACGTTGCCCACGACGCACCGGTACCGGCACCCTTGCGCAGGGCGGCTGTGACACGGCGCGAGCGGTCAGCGAAGGCCGAGTGCGTCCGCGATCATCGGCTTCAGGGTGCGGCTGAACTCGCGGTTCAGGTGGTTCGCGTCGAAGTACACGGCCACGTTGCCGACCACCGCGTAGCACCGGCGCTCGTCGCAGAAGTAGTCCGTCAGGTCCACGAAGGAGACGCCGCTTGTTGTCGGTCGTCCGGGCGGCCTCGGACAGCGGGTCCGGCGGCTGGGCGGTGTCCCGGTCCACCGCGCACGCCAGCGGGTTCGCCGGGTTGATCACCACGCAGTCGACCTCGCGGACCGCGCCGTTGAGCGGCGGGTCGGCCAGCACGACCACCCGCGCGCCCGCGTCCGTCCACTTGCGCCAGTACGGTTCCAGGCCGTCGCGGTACTGCTCGGTCTGCGAGCGGCCGCTGCCGTCGTCGGCGAACTCCTGGCGGGCGTAGAACGCGACGACCACGGCGGCCGGCCGGTCGTCGGCGATCACGTCGGCCATCCGCGCGGTCCAGTCCGTGCACGGCCTGGTGCTGTTGTCCGACGCGCCCGGCGCGCGGTACCCGCTGAACTCGATCTCCGCGAACGGGCAGCCGCCGAGGTAGCCGAGCTTGAGCACCCACCGGCGCTCGCGGGCCAGGTCGAACAGCGGGCTCTGCCACTGCTGGGCGTGCGAGTCGCCGACGAGCCACACGACCTCGGGGTCGCGCTTGCCGCCGCTGAAGTCGCAGACGATGGTGGTCCGCTTGTCGCCCACCTTGTAGTCGTCGAGCTGCTCGCACGCCGGCGACCAGGTGGTAGTACTCGTTGGCCGGCCCCATCTCGACGACGCTGCGCCGGCCCGAGCGCGGCCGCGCAGTGGTTGTCCGGGTCCATCGCGGGCGCGCCGTGGCACGGGCCGCGGCAACCGGGCGGCGACGGCCGCCTCCTCGCTCGGCCTGGTCGACGTGCCGGTCGTAGGTCCAGCTCAGCATGTAGGCGACCGCGGCGATGGCGGCGAGCCCGGCGACCATGGCGGTGAACGTGACCGGGGTGCTGCGGGCGAGCGGCCGCCAGGTCCGGAAGCGGTCCTCGACGACGTACTTCGACGCCACCGACAGCAGCAGCGCCGCGGCGAGCACGCCCAGCTGGTAGGGCAGCGTCAGCCGGCCGCCCGGCAGCAGGTCGCCGAGCGCGAACGGCGCCAGCAGGATCAGCGGCCAGTGCCACAGGTACAGCGAGTAGCTGACGTCACCGACGAGCTGCACCGGCCGGGACGCGGTCACCACCGTGTGCCACTGCCGCTCGCCGCGGTGGCCGGCCACGATGACCAGCGCGGTGCCCACGGTCGGGACCAGCGCGAGGTAGCCGGGGAACGGCGTGTGGTGGTCGTAGAGCACCGCCGACGCGATGATCATGGCGAGGCCCGCGAACGACGCGAGCCCGGCGGCCACGCGGGGCAGCGCGAGGCGGGATCCGGCGAGCGCGACGATCGCGCCGAGGGCGAACTCCCACACGCGGACCGGGGTGACGAAGTACGCCTCGTTCGGCGAGGTGGCGGTCAGGTGACGCAGTAGACCGAGCGACGCGCCGCCGACCACGACCATGCCGGTCAGCTGCGCGGGCTCGGTGCTGGATCTTGAACAGCCCGAACAGCAGCAGCGGCCAGAACAGGTAGAACTGCTCCTCGACCGACAGCGACCAGTAGTGCTGCACGAGGCTCGCCGCCGCGTCCGCCGCCGAGTAGTCGACGGAGTGGCGGCGAGCAGCCAGTTCTCCCAGTAGGTCGCGCTGGCGAAGGCCTCCTGCGCGGTCGCCTCCCAGCGCGGGTACGGCAGCAGGAAGTACGCGGCGACCAGGCAGAGGGCGAGCACGAGGAACGCGGCGGGCAGCAGCCGCCGGACGCGGCGGGCGTAGAACCGGCCGAGCCGCACGCGGCCCGTCTGCCAGATCTCGCGGTCGAGGTGCGAGCTGATCAGGAAGCCGGAGATGACGAAGAAGACGTCCACGCCGACGTAGCCGCCGGTGAGCTGGTCGGGCCAGATGTGGTTGACCACCACGGCGAGCACCGCGATCGCGCGCAGCGCCTGGATGTCGGTGCGGAATCCCCGCGATGGCTGCGCGGTTCGCGTCGCCTGGTCGGGACGCTGCTCAATGACGGTACCCACGCCTTGCCCAACCCCCACCCGGAATCCGTCCCCGGCCGAGCACGTTACCCGAGGCGTCAGGCCAGGTAGCCGGGCGGGACGACGTCGACGAGCCACACTCCGTTGTCGCTGCGGAGGAAGCGGTGCCCGTCGGCGGCCATGCGCGCCGCGTCGACCCGCAGCACCACGGGAGTGCCACGCCGCGCGCCCACCTTGGTCGCGGTCTCCTCGGACGCCGAGAGGTGCACGTGGTGGCGCTGCATCGGCCGCAGCCCCTCGCCGCGGATGGCCGGCAGCGCGGCGGCGACCGTGCCGTGGAACAGCACGTCCGGCGGCGCCGCCTCGGCGAGCCCGAGGTCCACGGGCACCGAGTGGCCCTGGTTCGCGCGGATCAGCGTGCCCGTGTCGTCGAAGGCGAAGCGCTGCTTGTCGCTGCGCGTCACGACCTCGTCGAGCTCGTCGCGGGCGACCCGGAAACCGTTGCGCGCCAACGCGGACAGCAGGTCGTCGACGGGCACCCAGCCGCCCGGGCCGAGGGTGAGGCCGATGTCGCCGGGCGCGTGGCGCAGGTGCAGCGAGAGCCGTTTGGACAGCCGCACCATCTGTTTCTCGTTCATGACGCGGACAGTGTGGCCGGTCGCCACCGCTCGGCGCTCCTGGTTTATCGGGAAGACTGTGACCTGGGTCACTTCGACGGAACCTTCGGTCGGCGAAGGCGTGTTCGAAGTATGGGCCGACCCGCCACCGAGGTGAACCACGAGGCGGCGGCGAGCGAGGAGTCGCTCGTCGCCGTGCTCGAGCAGCAGTGGATGCCGCTGATCCGGCTCGCCGCGCTGCTCGCGAGCGACGCCGACGCCGCGCCGGACATCGTGCAGGACTGCTACGAGGCGGTCTGGCGGCTGCGGCCGCGCGTCGAGCGACCACGACCACTTCGTCGCCTACCTGCGCAAGGCCGTCGTCAACCGGTCCCGCTCGCGGCTGCGCCGGCTGCGGACCCTCAACCGCTTCCTGGCCCAGGCCCGCCCGGCCGAGGACGTGCCGCCCGCCGACCGCGCGCTGCTCGTCGCCGAGCGGCACCGCGAGCTGCTCGGCAGGGTCGACCGGCTGCCCGCCCGGCAGCGCGAGGTGATCGTGCTCCGCTACTACTGCGAGCTGTCCGAGGCCGAGACCGCCGAGACCATCGGCGTCTCGCTCGGCACGGTGAAGTCCTCCGCCCACCGCGCGCTCGCCACCCTCCGCCGCACGATGAAGGACGCCGTCGAATGACCGACCTCGAACAGGAACTGCGGACCGCGCTGCGCTCCCGCGCGGCGGCGGTGCCGCACTCCCCCATGCCGCGGCCGGCCCCGGCCACCCAACCCGCACGCCGCAGCCGGCTGCTGCCGGTGGCCGCCGCGGTCGTCGCGGCCGCCGGGATCGCCGGCGCCGTCGTGGCCCTCACGCCGGACGAGCCGCCGGCGCCGCCCGTGTCGACGACGCCGGCCGATCCGTACACGCTGCGGCCGGGCGAGGTCTACTACCTGATCTCGGTGCACAGCGACCCCGAAGGGGAGCGCTACACCGAGCAGGAGCTGTGGCAGTCGCCGCGAACCACGGGCCCGTACCGCAGCCAGGGGGTGCTCGGCAGCTCCGTGCGCGACGGCCGGGTCGTGCCGTCCGGCGAGTTCGCGGCCCAGAAGCAAAACGGTACGTGCTACCCCAACACGTCCGCCGCCGACGTCTCGTGCAAGCAGCCCGTCACCTGGAACAACCAGACGGTCGAGTTCCTGGCCACCGCGTCCCACGACCCGGCCGTGCTCCGCAGGCAGCTGCACGCACAGGCGGTCACGGACGCCCAACAACTGATCAACGAAGGCAATCTCAACCCCGAGCTGGGGTTGAGCGAGCGGGACCTGACGCTGCGCGTGGTGTCGTACGTGGAGATGGCGCTGTCGGGCAACGGCGTGCCGCCCGAACTGCGCGCGGCACTGCGCACGGTCCTCGCGTCGCTGCCCGGCGCCCGGGTGCGGGAGGGCGTGGCCGACCGGCTCGGCCGCCGCGGCACGGCGTACAGCTTCGACCGGATCGACTACCCGGGCGCCCCGCCGGAGACGCTCATCTTCGACGGGGACCTCTACCTCGGTACCCCGGTCGACGCGGTCGTCCACGGTGTCGCGCCGGGGCTGGGCAAGGCGCCGTCCCGCATCCTGCGCTGACCCGGCACACTCGGGAGCGTGCGGCTGCCCGATCTTCCGGTACGGGCCGTGCTGGGCGAGGTCGTCGAGGCGCTCGCCCGGCACGGCTCCGCGGTGCTCGTCGCGCCGCCGGGGACCGGCAAGACCACGGTGGTGCCGCTGGCGCTGCTCGAGTCCACCGACGGCCGGATCGTCGTCGCCGAGCCGCGCCGGCTCGCGGCGCGGGCGGCGGCCGCGCGGATGGCCGAGCTGCTCGGCGAGCCGGTCGGGCAGACCGTCGGCTACTCGGTGCGCGGCGACCGCCGGACCTCCGCGCGCACCCGGGTCGAGGTCGTCACCAGCGGGTTGCTCGTCCGCCGGCTGCAGGGCGACCCGGGCCTGCCGGGTATGGGCGCCGTGCTGCTCGACGAGTGCCACGAGCGCCACCTCGACGCCGACCTGCTCCTCACGCTCCTGCTCGACGCCCGCGCGGGGCTGCGCCCGGACCTGCGGCTGCTCGCCGCCTCCGCGACGGTCGCCACCGAGCGGATCGCCGAGCTGCTCGGCCCGGGCACCCCCGTGGTGCGGGCCCACGTCCGCACCCACCCGGTCACCATCGCCTACACCCCGCCGATCCGGGGCGAGCGCATCGAGGGCTGCGTCGCCCGCGCCGTCCGCACCGCACTGTCCGAATCGGACGGTGACGTGCTGGCCTTCCTGCCCGGGGCGGGCGAGATAGCGCGGACCACCGGGCTGCTCTCCGGCGTCGACGTCGTTCCCCTGCACGGCAGGCTGTCCGCCGCCCGGCAGGACGCGGCGCTGCGGCCCGGCACGCGGCAGCGGGTCGTCCTCGCCACCGCGGTCGCCGAGTCCAGCCTGACCGTGCCGGGCGTGCGCGCGGTCGTCGACTCCGGGCTCGCCCGGGTGTCGCGGATGGACCACCGGCGCGGGCTCGGCGGCCTGGTCACCACCCGCGTCTCCGCGTCGGTCGCCGAGCAGCGCGCCGGTCGCGCCGGCCGGGAGGCCGCCGGGCGGGTCTACCGGTGCTGGCCCGAGCACGAGCACGCCACGCTGCCCGCACAGCCCGAACCCGAGATCCGCACCGCCGACCTCACCCGCCTCGCGCTCGAGCTCGCCTGCTGGGGCACCCCGGACGGCGCCGGCCTCGACTGGTGGGACCCGCCGCCGCCCGGCGCGCTCGCCGCCGGCCGGGCCGTGCTCACCGCGCTCGGCGCGCTCGACAGCGCCGGGGACGTCACCGAACGCGGCCGCCGGATCGCCGGCGTCGGCCTGCACCCGCGGCTGGCCCGGGCCCTGCTCGACGGCGCGGCCGAGCTCGGCGCGACCGCCGCCGCCGAGGTCGTCGCGCTGCTCGACGACGACACGCTCGCCGCGACCGACTCCCTGGAGGACGCGCTGCGCCGTCTGCGCAACGACGACGGCGACCGCACCCGGCGCTGGCGCCGCGAGGTCCGTCGCCTCGCCGCGCTGGTCCCCGACGATCCACACGGGACGATGGACGCGGCGCTGGTGGTGGCGCTCGCGCACCCGGAACGGCTTGCCCGGCGACGCAAGCCCGGGTCGCGGGTCTACCTGATGGCCGGCGGCACGGCGGCGGAGCTGGACCGCGACGGCGGCCCCGAGTGGCTGGCGGTCGCCAGCGCCGACCGCCAGCCCGGCCGCGCGCAGGGCAAGATCCGGCTCGCCGCCCGCGCCGACCAGGCGCTGGCCGAGCGCGCCGCCCCGGCCCTGATGTCCACAGTGGACGAGGTGGCCTGGGTGGCGGGCGACGTGGTCGCCCGGCGGGTGACCCGGCTGGGCGCGATCGTGCTGCGCGAGCGCAAGCTGACCGACCCGGACCGGGAGCGGGTGCACGCCGCGCTGCTCGACGGCCTGCGCACCGACGGCCTGGGGCTGCTGCGCTGGACCGAGGCCGCCACCCGGCTGCGGCACCGGCTCGCGTTGCTGCACCGGCGATCGGCGACCCGTGGCCGGCCGTGGACGACGACGCGCTCCTCGACGGCGCCCCGTCGTGGCTGGGTCCGGAGCTGGCCAGGGCGACGAAGCGCGCGGACCTGTCGCGTGCCGACGTGCACGGCGCGCTCGGCCGCCTGCTGCCCTGGCCCGCGGCGGCCCGGCTCGACGAGCTGGCGCCGGACCGGCTGGCGGTGCCGTCCGGCGCGCGGATCAAGGTCGACTACTCCGGCGACGAGCCGGTCCTGCCGGTGAAGGTGCAGGAGGCGTTCGGCTGGACGGCCACCCCGACGATCGCCGACGGCCGGGTGCCGGTGCTGCTGCACCTGCTCTCCCCCGCCGGCCGCCCGGTCGCGATCACCCGCGACCTGGAGTCCTTCTGGCGCGACGGCTACCAGCAGGTCCGCACCGAGCTGCGCGGCCGCTACCCCAAGCACCCGTGGCCGGAGGACCCGACCACGGCCACGCCTACCGCGCGGACGAAACGCTGAGCCCGGCCGGCCGCTGCCACGCGCCGGTCAGGGTCGACAGGCGCCACGGCGTCATCCGCAGCACGGTGATGCACGGGTCCCGGTGGTCGGTGCCGCCCAGGATCGTCGGGTCGTAGCCCAGCGGCGCCGCGGCGGCGGAGAACAGGTCCCACACCTTCCGGCGGGTCGCCTCGTCGTCGGCGAACGCGGCGTCGCACTCGGCGACCGCGACCTCGTGGGCGGGATCCCAGTAGGAGCACGACACGTACGGTCGGTGCGCCAGATGCGCGACCTTGATCGGGGTCGGCCGGGTGAACAGCCAGCCGGTCAGCCCGTCCTCGGCGCGCTCCCAGTACGGGTGCACGACCCGGGAGCGCGGGCGGCCGCGGCGGTCGACGGTGACCAGCGTGCACCAGACGATGCGGTGCGCGATGCGGACGAACTCGTCGAGCAGCGCGTCCGGCGGTCTGCTAAATTCCACAACCATGGTTGTGCATACTAGGCCGGCGGACCTCGACCTGTCACTGCTGTCGTTGTTCGCCGGCTGGGCGATGGCCGACGAGCTGCGGCGCCGGCTGGTCGACGACGGCCTCGGTGACCTCCGGTTCAACGACGGCGTGGTGATCCAGCACGTGGTGGCCGGGCCACTGTCGATCACCGCGCTCGCCGAGCGGATGGGCGTCACCCAGCAGGCCGCGTCCAAGGCCGTGGCCGACCTCGAGCGACGCGGCCTGCTCGCCCGCGAGCCGTCGCCCGGTGACGCGCGCGCGAAGCTGCTGGCGCTCACCGACCGCGGCACCGCGGCCGTCGAGGGCGCCCGGGTCCGGCGCGCGGGGTTGGAGGCCGAGCTGGTCGCGGAGTTCGGTGCCGCGCGCGTCGCGGACGCGCGCGAGCTGCTGGCCGCGATCCTCGCCCGCTTCGACGCCGACGACGCGATCCGCCACCGGCGGGTGCGCCCGCCGGCGTGACGAATAGGCTGAGGTCGTTGCTGTAGCTAACGACCTCAGGAGTGGACATGCGGGATGGCGTGGAGGCCGGCACCGTCACGGTGACCGGGGCCGGCGGCGACGAGATCGACGCGTACGCGGCACATCCGGTCGGTGCCCCGCCGTCGGGCGGCGTGGTGGTCATCCACCACATGCCGGGCTACGACGAGGCGAGCAAGGAGATCACCCGGAAGTTCGCGAGCTGGGGCTGGTCGGCCGTGTGCCCCAACCTGCACCAGCGCGACGCGCCGGGTGCGGACCCGGACGACGCCGCGGCGGCCTCGCGGGCGGCCGGCGGCGTGCCGGACGAGCGGCTCCTCGGCGACGTCGAGGGCGCGGCGACGTACCTGCGCGAGCACGCGACCGGCAACGGCAAGGTCGCCACCATCGGCTTCTGCTCCGGCGGGCGGCAGTCCGTGCTCGCGGGCTGCGGCCTGGAGCTCGACGCCGCGATCGACTGCTACGGCGCCTTCGTGCTGAACGCGCCGCCCGCGGAGTTCAAGCTGGAGGTGGCCTCGCTCGAGCCGCGGCTCGCCGACCTGTCCTGCCCGTTGCTGGGCCTGTTCGGCGTCGAGGACAAGGCGCCGACACCGGAGGAGGTCGCGCGCTTCGACGAGCTGCTGACGGGCCTGGGCAAGCCGCACGAGTTCCACAGCTTCGACGACGCCGGCCACGCGTTCTTCGCCGTCGACCGCCCTGCCTACCGCCCGGCCGCGGCCGTCGACGGCTGGCGGCTCGTGCGCGAGTTCCTCGGCCGTCACCTGGAGGCGTGATGTGCACCTATGTCACCGAGCAGAGCGCGACCGCGGGTAGCGGCAAGGGCGCGAGCGGGTGGTTCCCGCTGACGTCCACGACCGTCTACTTCGACCACCCGGTCCACGCGCAGGCCGACCACACGCTGAACCTCGACTTCGTCAACCCGGACCGGGGCGCGTCGGCGCGGGTGGCCGTCGAGCTGACGGCGGACTCGGCCGTCGGCCTGGTCGAGGCGATCGCGCGGGTGTTCACCCAGGTCTCGGCCGACCTGACCGGGGTGGACGAGGCCGCCGCGCGCCGGCTGCTCGAAGCCGCCGAGGGCATGCGCGCGACGTGACTAGCCGACCTGCTTCCCGGCCACCCAGGCGGCGATCTGCGCGCGGCTGGTGAAGCCCAGCTTCGCCAGGATGTGCTGGACGTGGTTCTCCGCGGTCCGCTCCGCGATGTGCGTCGCCGCGGCGATCTGGCGGCTGGTCAGGCCCTGTGCCACCAGCTCCGCGATCTCCCGTTCGCGCCTGGTCAGCGGGCCGGCCACGGCGCCGGACAGCGCCGCGGCGAGCGCGCGGCACTCCGCGTGCAGCGGCGCCATGCCGAGCCGGCCGGCGAGCGCCGCGGCTGACTCGGCGAGCGCCGCGGCCTCCGCGCGGTCGCCCGGCCGCCGGCGCCGCGCCAGCGTGCGGGCGAGCTCGTGGCGGACCACGGCGAGGAACGGCGGCATGCCCGCCGCCTCCGTGCGTTCGGCGGCCGCCCGCAGGTGTCGCACGGCGTCGTCGAGGCGGCCGACCGCGGCGACGGCGACGCCGAGCGGCAGCAGCACCGGTCCGAGGACCGCGATGACACCCGCGCCGCCGCACACGAACCTGTCGGCGAACGGCGCGAGCCGCTCGGCGACGTCGGCGGCGGTGGCCCGGTCGTCGAACTCGGCCGCGAGCAGCGCCGTCCCCGCGAGGACGGGCAGCAGCATGAAGCCGGGCACCGACTCCGGCGGCGGCAGCGTCCGGTAGATCCGCCGGGCGGCCTCGCGGCGACCCGCGTTCAGCAGCATCATCGCCGAGACGCCGCGCAGCGGTTCCACGGTGTTCGCCACCGTCTCGATCTGCTCGACCATCGCGTCGTCGACGGTGCCGAGGTACCCGTGGACCATCGTGAGGAAGCCGTAGTTGGGCACGACGGCCCCGTCGTACCCGGCGCTTCGGACCAGCTCGACGACGTCCTGCCCGATGACGAACGCGTCGTCGAAACGCCCGCGCGCCAAGGCGATCGCGGCCCGGCACCGCGCCGCGTGCCACCGCGCGAGCGGGGAGCGCAGCCGCTGCGCCGCCGCGTCGATCGCGCCGGTCTCGGCCTCCGCCCGGTCGAGCTCGCCGAGCTGGGCCAGCGCGTCGAAGCGCCACAGCCGGCCCCACAGCCGGGCGTCGTCGTCGCCGTCCCGCTCCCCCGCGGCCAGCATCCGGTCGCCGAGCGCGAGCCGGTCCTCGGTGCCGTCCGGTCCGCTGCGCGCGATCTGGCGGGCGCGCAACGCGGCGAGCACGGTGGTCCGGTCGCCGACCCGTTCCGCGATGGCCAGCGCCTCGACCGAGCGGGCCTGCGTCTCGGCGAAGTCGCCCCACGAGTCGTTCACGGCCAGCTGGGCAAGCAGCCGGGCCCGCAGCGCGCTGTCCCCGTCCGGGATCGCGGCCAGGGCCTCCTTGTGCAGCGCGCTCCAGGTCCGGCCCCAGACGAAGTCGGTCACGCCCTCCATCACCAGCACCGCCTCGGCGAGCGACTCCGGGTCGGCCGCGGCGCGCGCGAGGTCGGCGGCCGCGAGGACCGACTGGCGGGCGTCGTCCATCTCGTAGGCGCGCACCTGGGCCCGCGCGCGGGCCAGCACGAGGCGGCAGCGGTCACGCTCGGGCAGCCCCGCGTCGGCCGCGGCGGCGACGGCCCGGCGGTAGAGCGCGGCGGCCTCCTCCCAGGCGAGCTGTCCCATGGCCTGACGGGCGGCACCCTCGGCCCAGGTGACGGCCTCGCCCGCGTCCCCGACGGGCAGCGACTCCAGGTGGTGGAAGGCCACCTCGGCGACCCGGTCGGCGACGTCCACGCGGCCGGTGAGGTACCGGGCCATCCGTTGATGCAGCCACAGTCGGTCCACAGTGGACATCTCGAGCCGGGCGGTCTCGCGGATGAGGTCGTGCCCGAACCGCCACCCGTGGGCGAGGATCCCGGCGGCAACGGCCTCGTCGAGCGCGGCGAACACGTCGGTGGCCGCCTCACCGGTCGCGGCCGCGACCGCCGCCGGGTCCACTGTGGACCCCAGCACCGCGGCGGCGGCGACCACGCGCCGGGCCGGGGCGGCGAGCTGGTCGAGCCGGCCGAGCACCGCGTCGCGCACGCCGTCGGGCAGGTCGGCGTCGGCCCGCGCACCGGGCCGCTCGGCGAGCAGGCGGCCCAGCTCCGCGACGAAGAACGGGTTGCCCTGGCTGCGCCTGCTCACCGCGGCGGTGGTCGCGCCGGGCACCGGCCGCCCGGCCACGCCGGCGAGCAACGCGCCGACCTCGGTCTCGGTGAGGCCGACGAGCCGCAGCCGGGTGACCGAAGGCTCGCGGGCCAGAGCCGCCAGCGCCTGGCGTAGCGGCTCGCGGCCGCCGGTCTCGGTGTCGCGGTAGGTAGCGAGCAAGAGCAGCCGGGCGCGCGCCGCGGTGGCGGCGAGGTGGACCAGCAGCCGCAGCGAGGCCGGGTCGGCCCACTGCAGGTCGTCGAGGACGACGAGCAGCCCGCCCGGCGCCGCGGCCGCGGCAAGCCCGTCTGCCACGGCCTCGAACACCCGGAACCGCTCTCCCTCGCCGGCCCCGTCGCCGGTCTCCGCCGGGAGCAGCTCGGTGCCCAGATCGCGGCACACCTGGCGGAACGGCCAGTAGGGCGGGCTGCCCTCGTGTTCGGTGGCCCGCCCCCAGCAGCGGCGCATCCCGAGGTTCACGGCCTGCGCACTCACCTCCTCGGCGAGCCGGCTCTTCCCGACGCCCGGCTCACCGGCGAGCAGCACGACCTGCCCCGCGCCGTCCAAAGCCGCCCGAAGCCCGCCGGCGAGCAGCGCCCGCTCCCGCTCCCGGCCGACGAACTCCACCCGCTGCAGTCCCGTGGCCCACTCCGCTCACCCGGCACCCGATCACCCGAACCCTAAGCGGACGGGCGCGGCCGGGCCATGCGGCCGCGCGAGACCGCCGACGCCACCAGCTTCCTGCCGCACCCAGCACCCGAGCAGACACGCCGAGCTACGCGCCGCATCCACACGAGACCGAAGACACCGCTCGAAGACTCGCCAGGGTCCCGCCCCTTACCCAGCACCCGAACAGGCGCAGCCGGGTTTTGCGCCGCGACCTCGCGAGCCCGGCGGCGCCGCCACCACTCGAAGCCGCCAGCGTCCCGCTGCTCACCCAGCACGCGAACGGGCGCAGCCGGGGCTATACAGCCGCAACATCGCAAGCCAGCCGACACCACCACCCGAACCACCAGCACCCCGCCGCGCACCCAGCACCCGAACCCAGAGCAGACACCACCGGGCTATGCCGCCGCGTCCACGCGAGACCGCCACCGCTCAAAGACCACCAACGCCACCAGCGTCCCGCTGCTCACCCCGCACAAGTGCGGCCGGGCTATGCGTCGCCGACCTCGCGAGCCCGGCGACGCCGCCACCACCACTCGAAGACCACCAGCGTCCCGCACACCCAACACCGGAACCCAGGGCAGGCACCGCAGAACTACGCCGCCGCGCCCTCGCGAGTCCGCCGACGCCGCCAGCGTCCCGCCGCACACCCAACACACCCAGCACCCGAACCCAGAGCAGGCACCGCCGGACCATGCCGCTGCGACCCCGCCGCCACACTCGAAGCCCGCCAGCGTCCCGACGCTCACCCAGCACCTGAACCCAGAGCAGGCACCGCCGAACTATGCCGCCTCGTCCTCGCGAGTCCGGCGGCGGCGCAATCGTTCGAAGACCACCAGGGCCACCAGCACCAGAACCGTCCCGCCGCTTACCCAGTAGCCGGCGCCGCCGTAAGGCGCGGCGTAGGCCAGCCGCACGGTGTGCGCGGCCCTCGCCGATCGCGATGGCGACCACCGCGTGGTCGGCGGGTAGCAGCTCGGCCGGCTGTCCGTCCACTGTGGCCTGCCAGCCGTTCTGCAGCGCGTCGGCGACCACGAGGTAGCCGGCGCCGCCGGCGTCCACGTCTACCGCGATCTCGTCCGCGCCGTCCTCGACGACGTCCACGTCCGCGTGGCCACCACCCGCCCGCGCGGGCCCGGCGGAGAGCAGCACCTGGTCCGGCGCCACCGCACCACCGGCGAGCATCGACACGCGCCTGGCGGCGTCCGGCTCGACCTCGGCGGTGCCGGCCCACCGGATGCGCGGCAGCGCCCGGTCGCGCTCGTAGACGACCGACGGGGCCGCCATCACCACGCGCAGCCCGTCGTCGGCCGGGCCGATCGTGGTGAGCGCGGGCGCTCCGTCGTGCGCGGCGAGCGTGAGCTCGTCGCCGCCGCGCATGCTGATGGTCGCGGTCAGCGGGGTGCCGGCCGGGATGTCCTCGCCGACGATCGGGATGTGCACGAACGTCGCGTCCGCGGTCTCCACCAGGTTGCGGAAGCCCGACGCGACCCCGAGGCCGTCCGGCCCGTGCAGGCGGACCGCCAGCCGGGTCGACGACGTGAGCGGGGCCGCCAGCCGGACCACGACCGCCCGCAGCGGACCGTCCTGCTGGACCTTCGCGGTGAGCGGGTGGTCCGGGGTCAGCGTGGCCGGCGCGCCGTCCGTGACCAGCTGGTGCTGGGTGCCGATGACCGGGGCGAACGTCGCGCTCACGTAGTAGCGCACGGCGAGCCGGTCCAGGATCGGGCTGGCCACGATCTCCGGCTTCTCCGTGATCATGGGCAGCGTCGGTGGGTCCTTGAACGTCCGGCCCGGCAGCGCGTCGAGGACCTCGCCCATCCGCTGGTCGGAGAACGCGTGCCCGCTCAGCGAGCGCAGCTGGTGGACGCTGGACTCGCCGGACATCAGCGTGTTCGGCGGCGAGGCGTACCGGTCGTGGCCGAGGTGGTCGGCGAGGAAGCGGTGCACGTCGGTGTCCGGGTAGAACGTCTCCCGGTCCGCGCGGGCCCAGTAGGGCAGCACGAACGTCAGCGCCTGGGCCGCGATCAGCAGCGGGATGACGACCAGCGCGACCGCCCGGGCCGCGCGGCCCGCCCAGCTGGTGCGCCGGCTCCACCACGCGACCGCCACGCACGCGGCGGCCACCGCGACGAACCCGAGCCCGATGAGGACCTGCCGGTCGAAGTTCGCCGACCGGCCCGCGTGGTCGGCGGCGAGCCGGCGCGCGGCGAACACGATGCCCGCCGTGCCGAGGGCGGCCCCGGCCCACACGGCCGGTCCCCACCACCGCCCGGCCAGCCCGGCACGTTTCTCCCGGGCCGCGCGGATCCGCCAGATCAGCACCTCGAAGCCGACCGCGGCGAGGATCGCGAGCAGGAACCCGAGCAGCGACCGGATGCGCCCGACGAAGTTGTCGGCGAACAGCACGGGCAGCTGCTGCGCGACCGCGAGCGGCGGGCCGCCGGCGTAGATCAGCACCAGGAGCCCGGCCGATCGCGACGACGAGGAAGACCCAGACGCCCTTGGGCAGCAGGCTCGCGGCCGGCCCGCACGGCGGCGAGGCCGACCAGCGCCAGCAGCAGCGTCGCCGCGCCGACGTAGGACAGCGCCTCGACGATGTGGGTGCCGGCCGCCCACTGCGGCTCGCCGCCGGGGTAGGTCGTGCCCAGCGACCACGGCGCGATCGCGGTGATCAGCGCGCCGGAACGGGATGTGGTCGCCCGGCGCCTGCTCACGGCCCCACACGAAGGCGTGCGACATGAAGTAGGAGAACGGCAGCAGCTGGAACGCGGCCAGGCCGACCGCCCCGCCGATCGCCGCGACGCCGCCCGCGGCCACCTTCGTGATCCGCTGCCACTGCCCCGGGTACAGCGCCACGCAGCCGGACGATGAAGTAGGCCCCGCCACCGACCAGGGCGTAGCCGGTGACCGCCGGGAAGCCGCCCAGCAGCAGCGCCGCCGTCGCCAGGCACACCAGCACGCCGTCGCTGACCCTGCGGCGCTGGACCAGCCGCTCCACCGCCCAGAACAGCACCGGGATGAACGCCGCCGTGCGGGTCTGCGCCCAGCCGGTCCAGGCCATCATGAACGCGCTCGTCGCGAACACGAGCCCGCCGGTGAACGCGGCCGGCCGGCCGAGCCCGAGCCGCCGCGCGAACAGGAACGTGCCGCCGACGGACACGACGATCTCGAACACCTTGACCCAGGCCGGCGCGAACCAGGTGGGCAGCAGGTAGAACGGCAGGCTGATCGGGCTGAAGAACGCGTTGTTGGGCACCGCGCCGAGCGGGGTGCCGCCGACCATGAACGGGTTCCACGAGCCGCCGAGCCCGCGGGTGACCAGGTCGGTGAACAGCGCCGTCTGCGGCAGCACGCCGTCGGCCACGTCCTGCAGGAACGGGTTGCTCGCGTGGACGCCGGCGAGCACGGTCTCGCCGTAGGGCGCGTAGCGGGCGAGCACGTCGGTCGGCCCGAAGACCCCCTGGCCGATCAGCGGCAGCCCGATCCCGATCACGACGAAGGCGAGCACCGCGAGCCAGATACCCACGGTGAGCAGGCGATGTGCACGGCCGCCTGGGCGGTCGTGGCGTTCGGGCAGGCCGGTCGGGACGGCACCCGATGTGGGTCGCTCCTCGTGTTCCAGTGCTCTGCTCACGCGTCCTCCCTGCCACATGACAAGAGCGGAGGCTAGCGCCACGTTCGTGGACCGTAATGGTCGCCCTACACCGAACCCACGCGTTCGCGGCGTAGAAAGGGCTGGACGCACGCGACGAGCCGGGGCGGGTGATGGCCTTGTCGGTTGTACGGCACCGGACGATCCGGGGTTGGGCGCTGGCCGCCGCCCTCGCCGCCGTCGCGGTGCTCGCGCCGCAGGTGCCGTCCTGGCTGCCCGTGTCCGCGGCCGAGGTCGACCCGGGGACGCTGCGGGACCGGATCCTCTCCTCGACGCGGCACCCCTACCAGGGCTACGCCGAGATCACCGGCAAGCTGGCGCTGCCCGAGCTGCCGAAGGTGGCCGACGTGACGTCGCTGCTGACCACCACGACCCGCGTCCGCAGCTGGTACGCCGACCCGGACCGCTGGCGGTTCGACGTCCTCTCCGGCCAGTTCGCCGGCGCCGGGGAGCGCGACGTCTACCGCACCCCGGACGGCGAGTTCACCTGGGACTACAACGCGAACCTGCTGACCCAGCTGATCGGCGAGCCGCCCGTGCGCCTGCCCCGCGCCGGCGACCTGCTGCCGCCCGACCTGGCCCGGCGCGTGCTCGCGGCCGCCCAGGACGACCCGGTCACCGCGCTGCCCGCCCGCCGGGTGGCCGGCGTGGACGCGGCCGGGCTGCGGCTCACGCCCGCCGACCCGGACACCACGATCGGCCACGTCGACATCTGGGCCGACCCGGGCAGCGGGCTGCCGCTCGCCGTCGAGCTGACCGCCCGCGGCGGCACCCGGCCGGTCCTGCTCACCCGGTTCCTCGGGCTGGACCCCGGCACGCCCGGCGACGACGTGCTCGTCCCGAAGCAGGGGCCGGGCACCGGGTTCACCATCGCGACCGCGCCCGACATCGGCGAGGCGCTCGGCACGCTCGGCCGCGGCCGGATCCCGCTGCGGCTCGCGGGCCGGGACCTGCGCCAGGCCGACGTCGGCGGGGTGCGCGGGGTCGGCGTGTACGGCGGCGGGCTGTCCGCGTTCGTCGCGCTGCCCGTCCCCCGCGACATCGGCTCCGGCGCGGCGGAGGCGATCACCAACGCGGGCGGCGCGAGCGAGGACCTGGCGCGCGGCGAGGCGCTGGCCCTGTCCATCGCGCCGCTGTCGGTGGTGGTCGCGCGGTCGGAGTTCGCCCGCCGCTGGTACCTGCTCGCCGGGATGACGACGACCGACGTCCTGCTGGCCGCCGCCGACGAGCTGACCTCGCAGCCCAGGAGCCGCCGATGATCGTCACCCGGGCACTGACCAAGCGGTACGGCCGGGTCCTCGCCGTCGACGGGGTCGACCTGGACGTCCGCGAGGGCGACCGGTACGGGTTCCTCGGGCCGAACGGCTCCGGCAAGACGACGCTGGTGCGCCTGCTGCTCGGCCTCGTGTACGCGACCAGCGGCGAGATCGAGGTGCTGGGCGAGCGCGTGCCGGCCCGCTCGACGGCCGTGCTGCCGCGGATCGGCGCGCTGGTCGAGGGGCCGGCCGCCTACCCGCACCTGTCCGGCAGGCAGAACCTGCGGCTGCTCGACGCGGCCGGGCCGGGCGGGTCGCGGCGAACCCGCAAGCGACGGATCGAGGATGCGCTGGAGCAGGTCGGCCTCGCCGGCGTCGACCGCCGCCCGGTGCGCGCGTACTCGCTCGGCATGCGCCAGCGGCTCGGCCTGGCCGCGGCGCTGCTGCGCAAGCCGGAGCTGCTGATCCTCGACGAGCCGACCAACGGCCTCGACCCGCGCGGCATCCGGGAGATCCGCGACCTGCTGATCGGGCTGAACGAGGCCGGCACCACGGTGTTCCTGTCCAGCCACCTGCTCAGCGAGGTGGAGCAGCTGTGCACCCGGGTCGGCATCGTCGACCGCGGCCGGCTGGTGCTGCAGGACGACATCATGAACCTGCGCGCCCCCACCGGCCACGTGCTCGTGCGCAGCCCCGACGCCGCGCGGATCGCGTCCATATTGGACGGTCAGGTCGTCGAGCGGGACGGCGAGCACCTCGTCGTCCGGCACGCCGACCCCGCCGCGCTCAACGCGCTGCTGGTCGGCGAGGGCGTGCGCGTGTCGGCGCTGTCGGAGCAGCGGCGCTCGCTCGAGGAGGTCGTGCTGGACGTGACCGGGGACGGCAGCGACCGGCTGGCGGGCACGCCGTGATCGCCGTCGAGCTGCGCAAGCTGGTGCTGCGGCCACGGGTGTGGCTGTCGATCCTGCTGTTGTGTGCCGTGCCCGCGCTGGTGGCGATCCTGCTGTCGATCTCGGATCTGGCGCCCCCGCCGGGCCAGGGCGGCGCGTTCCTGTCCGCGGTGACGAGCAACGGTTCCCTGTACCCGGCCGCGGCGCTCGCCATGGTGCTGCCGGTGTTCCTGCCCCTGGCCGTCGCGGTCTACGCGGGCGACGCGATCGCCGGCGAGTCGGCCACCGGCACGTTGCGCTACCTGCTGGTGCGGCCGGTGGGACGGTTGCGGCTGCTGGCCGCGAAGCTGTCGGCGCTGGCGGTGTACATCGTGCTCGCGATGATCATCGTGGTGGTGTTCTCGCTGGTGATCGGCATCGCGCTGTTCGGCGTCGGCGCGGAGGCGGTCGGCCAGCCGGGCTCGGTGACGTCGCTGTCCGGGCGCGTCGCTGGACCCGTCGGAGCTGGCGGTGCGGATGCTCGCGGCGGTCGGCTACATCGTGGTGTCGATGCTC
Organism: uncultured Actinomycetota bacterium; assembly: GCA_963841395.1. Taxonomy (GTDB): domain Bacteria; phylum Actinomycetota; class Actinomycetes; order Mycobacteriales; family Pseudonocardiaceae; genus Actinophytocola. The sequence goes on along the minus strand of CAWJCX010000048.1, from coordinate 187,078 downwards.
GGCTTCGGCACCATTGCCCTGTTCTGGTCGACGCTGTCGGACTCGGCGCTGGGCGCGGCCCTGGCCTCGCTGGCGGTGCTGATCGCGAGCTCGATCATGCAGACGCTGGACGCGGCCGGCCCCGCTCAAGCCGTACCTGCCGACGAACTACTGGCTGAGCTGGATCGACTTCTTCCGCGACCCGATCTTCTGGGACAACATCGACAAGGGACTGTTGTTGCAGGCGGGCTACATCGTGGTCTTCTTCGGCGCCGCCTGGGCCAACTTCGCGACAAAGGACATCACGAGCTAGCGTCCTTTTCGGACAACACCGTGCGGCTTGTCGCCGACGCGCTCCGCGCTGTCCCGTCGGTGCTGACCAGATCTTCACCCGGGTCGTGTTGGACCTGGACGGCTCTGTGGAGGTCGTGCTGCCCTCCGCTGACTACCGGGCGCGGAAGGTCAAGCCTGACAACGCCGCCCAGGTCGGCCAGCTGGTGGCGGTGTGGGACGGCGCACCATCCGATGGCACCGGCGGGACCGGCGACGTGGTCCTCGCCGCGCGGGAGCGCGGCCTACCGGTCACCGTCGTCTGGCCCGACGGAGCCGTCCGCGGCTGAGACCGTGGCCAGCAGCTTGCGCCAGTTCATGATCAGTCCAGGTCGCTGGACTTCACCATCGCCAGCAGCCCCAACACATCGACGATCCAGCGCGGGGCCGGGGTTCTTGCTGTCTCGGAGCGCCCCGAGATCTTGCCGGATCTCCACACACTCACCGCCGTGCCGCTGAAGCTCGACTTCCGCCAGTCCATGATCACGCCTCCCTCAGCATCACCTTGAGCATAGTCTTGACTTTCACGGCTGGAAAGGGCTATGCGATCGAGCCTGGCGATCATCTTGTCGTACGGCTCTGCCTGATCATCGTGCAGGTAGACCCCGCCTCAGTAAACCTCGACGTTCACCACCGGCGGGTGTTCGGGAAACGTCATGTACAGCCACGAATGGCTGATCAGCCCCACCGGCAAGTGCTCGCGCACGATCCGCACGCCGACCCCGCGATCCCGCGCAGTCATCAGGTGCCGCAACTGCTTCCGATGTCCCTCGGGCCCGCCGAAGGGCGTGCGCAGCGCTGTTTCGCTGATGTAGGCCGTGTAGTCCAGCGTGCCAAGGATCTTCTGCCGCCGTCGCCTGGCGAGCCACCGCAGCTCCGCGACATCGTGTGGCACGTCATGGAGAGCATGACTGCCATGGCGTACTCCTCGGTCTGGAGCAGACCCGGCACGAGCGACACCGCCCAGTTGGTCAGGCTGTTCGCGTCCGCCGCGTAGCTGGCCAAGGTGCCCATCTCGGTGGGGACGCCGGGCAGTGGGCGGTCCCACCAGCCGGATGCGCTGTCCGCCTTTGCCTCCGAGATGATCTTCGTGCGTGCGGCGGCCGGGATCCGGTACGCGGTCAGGATCACCGCGACCTCCTCCGTCGAGATGTGGCGGATGCCGTTCTCCGTCCTGGACATCGTGGCGAGTGACCAGCCGACCAGCTTCGCGGCGGCCTCCAGGCTCAGCTTCGTGCGCTCCCGGCGGATCGCGCGCAGCCGTGCGCCGATGATCCGGTCCCGCGGCCTCGGCGGTTGTCGACCTCCTGGCACGGACGTCTCCTTTCCCGTTCGGAAAGGCCGAGCGCCCTTCCCGAAGCGGAACGTACTGTTGTCCGTACCGGCGCGCATCCGGAGAAAGGGTTACGTATCAAGCACTTCCACCTTCGGCACGAAGGCTTGCGCAGTCGCCCGCATCTGGAGCGGCGAGCGGGTCCATGCCTATGGCGCGCAGCACGACACCGGTCACGAGCGGGTCGGCCGGCAGCTGTGAGTGCGCGATGACCGCGTCCGCGCAGACGTCCTGCAGCGCCACGTTCACCGCACCGTCCAGCCGCGCGGACTCGGGCGGCGTGACGGTCTCGTCGTCGCGCGTCCACAGCGAGAGCCAGTCGACCGGGGCTGGGCCGTCGATCCCGGCGAGCAGCGCGCTGCCGGGGACGAGCTGCTGGCAGGCGACCGGGCACGCGTCCGGCGCTAGCACCTCCCCCACCCCGGCGACCCGGGTGCCGTGCAGCGGCGAGCCGAGCGTCACGACGCGGCGCGCGGTGCGGGCGCCGTCGTCGGTGGCCACCCACAGCCGGGCCACCACACCGCCCGCCGAGTACCCGATCACGTCGACCGACGGGGCGCCCCGGTCGAGCGCGTCCCGCGCCGCGTCCGCGAGGACCCGGACCTGGGCGCGCAGGTCACCGGTGCCGTCGCCGGGCAGCGTCAGGACGGTCGCCTCGCGGCCGGTCGCGCGGATCCGGTCGGCCAATGTGGACAGCGAACCGCGCGAGCCGCCGTAGCCCGGCACCAGCAGTACCGGCCCGGCGCCCTCCCTGCGTGGGCGGGCCGGCGGTCCGGCACGAGCCGCGACCACCACGGCGACCACCACGGCGGCGAGCGCCAGCGCCACGACGGCGAGCAACACCCGCCGCCGGCGGCTCAGGCCGGACCAGGACACCCCACCATGATCCCCCGCGCTCGGGGGTCAGGCCTGGTAGCCGAGCGGACCGTCCGGGGCGACGTTGTAGGCCTGGAACAGCGGGTCGGGCGACTGGGTGTCGATGTGGAAGTAGGTCGCGCCCCAGAGCCGGTTCTGGATGTCGGGGTGGCTGTTGCGGTGGATCATGTCGCTGTACTTGCGGCACTTGGCCTGCTTCTCCCCGGTGGGGTCGCCGCCGTAGGCGTCGTTGAGGCCGTACTCGGTGGCGATCCACAGCTTGTCCGGGAAGTGGCCGGTCAGCGCGCCGACGATGTCGTAGACGACCGGGTCGAACTCGCCCGCGCCGTAGAAGTGGAAGCCGACGAAGTTGCAGCGGTTGACCGCGTCCTTGTAGCGCTGGTTCCAGAACCAGTCGTGGTAGCTGGAGGTGCCGCCGGGCGCGATGCCGGGGCTGCAGATCTGCACGCCGGGGAAGTTGGCCTGGACGGCGTCGATGGCGGCGTGCAGGGAGTCGGCGTAGGGCTGGATGAAGTCGGTGCCGCGGTGCAGGTTGGGCTCGTTGCCCAGCTCGATGATCAGCCGGTCGGCGGGGCGGACCTGGGTGGACCACTGGTAGAACGGCCGGATCTCGTTGACGACCGCGCCGGCGTCGAGCACGTTGTCGGTGTCGCCGGTCCCGGTGCGCACGATCGTGTACGGCGTCAGGTTCGCCAGCGCCAGCTGGAAGTCCGGGTTGTCCCAGGGGGCACCCCAGGTGGCGACGACCTTGGTCAGGTTGTGCCGGCCCTGCGCGACGGCCGTCTTGAACTCCTCCCAGCCCGCGGTCAGCAGGGGGCCGTGGTACTTGCCGATGGCCGCGCTGGCGGACCCCCCGGTGAGGAAGGGCACGGCCGCGGCGGCGAGCCCCGCGCCCGCGGCGAGCGCGCCGAACCTGCGGCGGCTGAAGGTGTTGTCCGGCATGGCTTTTCTCCCCGACGGCTGCGGTGACGGTGATCATCAGAACTGTGCCACGGCCACGCCCCCGCCACGTCGGCCAAGCGGTGCGCGCCCGCTGCGCCGTTCGTCCCCGCGCCGATGGTCGGGTCAGCTCCGCCGCGACACGAGCTGGATCGGGTTGCGGTCGGGATCGGCGACCCAGGCCAGGCGCAGGTCGTCGAGCCAGTCGTGCGGCTCGGACAACACCGGCGTGCCGGCCGCGGTCAGCGCGGCGAACGCGGCGTCGGTGTCGTCGCACCACAGCACGACCTCCACCGCCTGCCCGGTCAGGTCCGGCGCCAGCCCGTGGTCCGCCTTCGCGGCCTCGACGTCGGCGATGCCGAGGGTGAACCCGTCGAGCCGCAGCTCCACGTGGACCGGCTCGCCCGCCGGCGCGTACCGGAACGCCTCGGTGAAGCCGAGGCCGGCGTAGAAGTCCACCGCCCGGCGGACGTCGGCCGAGTACAGGGTGATCTGCGGAGCGGAGAACATGCTGGTCAGGCTATCGCGATGACGCCCGATCGAAGGTCAAGACTGTTCTTTGCCGCCGCGGTCTGCCCATGATTCGTCCATGCCCTCGCTGATGATCGTGACCGGACCGCCCGGTGCCGGGAAGTCCACCGTCGCCGGTCTCGTGGCGCGCGGCGCGCCGCAACCGACCGTCCACATGCACACCGACACGTTCTACCTCTGGATCCGGTCCGGGTTCGTGCTGCCGTACCTGCCCGAGGCCGAGCGGCAGAACGAGGTCGTGAGCACGGTGGCGGTGGCGGCGGCCCGCGGCTACGCGAGCGGCGGCTACGACGTCGTGCTCGACGGCATCCTCGGCCCGTGGGCCCTCCAGCCGTTCCGCGACGCCGCGGCGCACGACGGGCTGCCGCTGTCCTACGTGGTGTTGCGGCCGAGTCTCGAGGTCGCACTCGCCCGCGCGACGGCGCGCGAGGGCGGGGCGCTCACCGAGGTCGAGCCCATCACGGGCCTGTACGGTGCGTTCGCCGACCTGGGCGAGCTGGAGCACTGCGCGATCGACTCGTCCGAGCAGACACCCGAAGAGACCGCCGCGGCCATGCGGCATTGGGACCGCTTCGTGATCCCCGGGTGAGTAGCCGTACTCAAGACACCACGGCGGTGCGCGCCCATGCTTTTCCCATGACCAGTTCCGTGCAGTCCAAGCCTCCCACCACCGCCGCCTTCTTCCTCCAGGCGGCCGCCTCCTTCGTCATCTCCGCGGTCACCGTCGTCGTCGGGATCGCCTTCCTGCCGGTCGATCCCTGGGTGCGTGCCTTTCTGGGGCTGGGCCTGCTCTACACCATCTCCTCCGCCTTCACGCTCGCCAAGTGCGTGCGGGACAGACAGGAGGAGTCCTACGTCGCGAACCGGGTGGACCGCGCCCGGGTGGACAAGCTGATCGCCGACCACGATCCGTTCAAGATCGACGTCGGATAGGCGATATGCGGAGTCTCGGTGCGATGTCGGAACAGCCCGGTTTGGGCCTTTCAGCAGGTGGGAGGACACCATTGCCGGTGTTGCGGCACGGCTGATCGGGCCTATTGTGCTGCGGTTCCCAGGCTATGGAGGTTCACCACATGAAGCGGAGATCCCGCGCGTTCGTCATCGGCACCGTGGCCGCGCTGGCGACCGTGCTCGCCGGTTCGAGCGCGAGCGCGGCCCCGGCGCCCGGCGCGCCCGGGTTGGGCGACTCCTACTACCCGCTCGACGGCAACGGCGGCTACGACGCGTTGCACTACGACATCCGGTTGAGCTACCGGCCGGCCACGGACGTGCTGTCCGGCACCACCACGATCCTGGCGAAGGCCACCCAGGACCTGTCGAAGTTCAACCTGGACTTCCTGCTCAAGGTCTCGTCCATCCGCGTCAACAACGTGCCGGCCCGCGCCGCCACCAAGGACGGCGAGCTCACCGTCACGCCGAAGCAGGCGATCAAGAAGGGCACGAACCTCACGATCGTCGTCAGCTACAGCGACAAGCCCGAGCCCTACCGGCTCTACGGCTTCCCCGGGCTGGACGAAGACGCCGACCGGTGCGCTCGGCATCAACGAGCCGCAGGTCGCGCCCTGGTGGTTCCCGAGCAACGACCACCCGCGGGACAAGGCAACGTTCGACGTGTCGATCGCCGTGCCGAACGGTGTCGAGGCGATCTCGAACGGCACGCTGCTGCGCGTGCAGCCGCAGCCGGCCGGCATGACCCGGTGGAGCTGGCGCAGCACCCAGCCGCAGGCGCCGTACCTGACCGAGCTCGCGATCGGGCAGTACGACGTGAACGCGTCGACCACGCCGGACGGCAAGCCGTTCATCACCGCCTACGGCGACGACCTCGGCGAGAGCGCGGACGCCGCGCGGGCGTCGGTGGAGCGCACGCCGGAGATCATCGAGTTCGAGGAGCAGAACTTCGGCCCGTTCCCGTTCGAGGCCGAGGGCGGCGTCGTCGACACCAGCCTGGGCTTCGCGCTGGAGAACCAGACCCGCCCGGTGTACGACGCGGGCTTCTTCGCCGCGGGCTCGAACACGTCGGTGGTCGCGCACGAGAACGCCCACCAGTGGTTCGGCGACGCGGTGTCGGTGCACGACTGGAGCGCGATCTGGCTGAACGAGGGCTTCGCGACCTACGCGGAGTACCTGTGGTCCGAGCACGAGGGCGAGGGCACGGCGGCCGAGGTCGCGCAGTTCACATTCGACTCGATCCCGGCCGACGACCCGTTCTGGCAGGTGCTGCCGGGCAATCCGGGCGAGGACAAGCAGTTCGACGACGCCGTGTACGACCGTGGCGGCATGACGCTGCAGGCGCTGCGCACGACCGTCGGGGACAAGGCGTTCTTCAAGACGCTGAAGACGTGGGTGCGCCAGCACAAGTACTCCACGGCGACGATCCCGCAGTTCATCGCGCTGGCGGAGAAGATCTCCGGCAAGCAGCTGGACGACCTGTTCCAGACGTGGCTCTTCACGGCGGGCAAGCCCGCCGTGGGCCCGAACGGGACGTCGACTCCCGCAGCTGCCGCGGCGAAGGCGGCGAAGCCGAAGTCCTTCGACGAGATCGAGCGGACGCACGCGCTGCTCGCCGCCGGACACTAGGGATTTCGCGGACGGGGTGGGACTTCCGGGTCCCACCCCGTTTCTCTGTTTACGGCTTCGACGCCGCGGCGCGCCGGGGAGCCGCCTCGCTGTCGACCACAGCTCGGCGGACACCTACGCGGCCGTCCGCGACATGACGGAGGCCGTGCACCGGATGGGCGCCGGTTGGATGTCCTCATTGGACGATGCGGTCGGCTGGCTGGGCGGCCACGGCCGGCGCGGCGGCCTGGAGCGGGCCCCATCCCGTCTCTCTGTTTACCGGACTATGTGGACGGAGTCGTCGTCGACGCGGTCGTCGTCGGGCCAGGACAGCCACTTGCGCAACGTCGGCGGCAGCTGCTTCTCCAGCCCGTACGGCTCGAGGTGGGCGTGGAAGACCTCGGCGAAGGCGCGCTCGACGTTGTCGGAGTCCCAGTTGTCGCGCTCGAGGATGGGCGACTTGAGGTAGGGCTGGCCGACGATGTGCAGCTGCGGTCCGTTGCAGCGGATCATCTGGCCGGTGACGCCGGTGGAGCGGTCGCCGAGCAGGAAGACGACGAGCGGGGCGATCTTGTCCGGCGTGCTGCCGGGTGGGCAGTTGCGCCGGGCGCGCTCGGAGCCGAGGACCATCCGAGTCTGCGCGACCGGACAGACGGCGTTGACGCGGATGCCGGCCGGTTCGAGGTCGAGCGCCCAGGAGTAGGTCAGCGAGGCGACGGCGCCCTTGCTCGCGGCGTAGGTGCCGAGCGTGCGCTGGCCGAGGGCGGCGCCGGAGGAGATGTTGACGATGGAGCCGCCGTGCCCGGCCATCGCGCGCACCGCGGCGAGTCCGGTGTAGATCACGCCGAGCACGTTGACCTCGATGAGCGCGCGGACGAGGCGGGGGTCCTCGTCCGGTGGCAGGGCCTCGTAGTTCAGGCCGGCGTTGTTCACGAGCCCGTCGACGCGCCCGAACTCGGCGACGCAGAGGTCGACGATGCCCTGCGCCTCGTCGACGTCGGCTACGGAGTGCTCGCTGCCCACCGCGGCGCCGCCGACCGCCCGGATCGCCTCGACGGTCTCCCAGGCCAGATCCCCGTCGATGTCGTTGACCACCACCGCGGCCCCGACCGCGGCCACCTGCATGGCGAAGGCCCGCCCGAGCCCCTGCCCGGCTCCGGTGACCACAACCGCCCGCCCGTCGAGTGATGTCATCACTGCCCCCAACCCTGGTCACTCCCAGTGTCGGCCGACCGGGCGCCCACTCCCGTCCCACTACGCCAAACGGTCGTATGTTGCGGTCAACGCACAGCAACCGCTACGTCCGCCGATCAGTCGGACGTAACTGCCCCGCCGAATCCTGGCGGCCAGACCTCAGCGCTGGTCGCCCCGGTCCGTCGGCCTACTACCGTCCCGGGGGTACCTCCGCACCAGGTACGGCGCGATGCTCGCCCACACGAGGCCGGCGGCGATGACCACTCCGATGACATAGCCGATCGCTTCCATGGCCGCCGCCTCTAGTTGGGGGTCTGCAACGAGACGGTCGCCCGCGGATCCGCCTTCTACAACGCGGCCGCGACGTGGTTCAGGAATCGCTTGTACGCGTCGTATCCCGCGATCGACTTCGGGCCGGCCGGGATGAACCCGTACATCTTCGGTTGTGAGGTGCGGTAGGATCTCCAGACCGCCGACGCGCAAGAGGGTCATGCCGTCCGAGCCGTTGGTGACGTGCGCGGAGAACGTGCACAACTCGATGAGCCGTTTTCCGCTGGTGATGGACAGGGCGAGAGCGCTGTCCGACGCCCGTTCGACGTGTACCTGCGCGCCGATATTCTGCAGTCCGGACGTGAGCAGACTCGTCCCACCGCCCCGCACCGCACCCACCGCCACCCGCACCAGATCGAGCGTTTTCTTCTGGTGGAGGCGAGTTGTCGCGTGCAGTGCGAGTTGTGCACGAGTTTTCGCGATGATGGCCATGGCTGTCTCGATTCTGTCGCTGATGGACTGTCGGCTCCATCGCCTCGACCGGTGCCGGGAGTAACAGCGGGCATCGAGACCCGGACAACGTCGGACACCGGAGGCCGTGCGGTTCGGGTCTATTTTCCGGACAAACTCATGCGGCGGCACGGTTCGCCGGTAACGATCGATGATCAGCGCCGATGGCCCTCGCGAGAGGAGCACCGATGACCGGCATGGTTCCAGGGCCATTTCCTCCCGACCCCAGGCAGCTCACGGACCGACGGCAGTTCGGAGAGGCGCTGACGTTCCTCCGCGAACTGGCCGGCTACACGGTCCGCGACATGGCGAAGGTTCTCGGCATTCCTACCGCGACGGCCGGCGACTACTTCGCCGGCCGAACATTGCCGCCGGTGAAGATGGCCGACGTGTTGTGTCGTGTGCTGCGATCCTGCGGAGTCGTGGACAAGCCCGACATCGAAGAGTGGCAAAATGCTCTCGTTCGCATCCGACGCGCCCGGTGGGCCGGCCGATGGCCTTTGCCCTGACCATGTTCGGCACTTGTCTCTACGAAATTCTGTTGTCGTGACAGTTTCTGGACAAACATCGATAGCACCGGCAACACGGGTATCGAATTCAGCAGCCACTCCTATATACGCGCCATCGAACTCCTGAAGGAGATTGTCATGACCCGATGGCTGAAAATGATCGTCTCGACCGCAATTATCGGGTTCACCGTCTCCGCTTGTGCGGCCGGGCCCGCGACAAAGGCGGACGTCTGCGCCGAGTTCGACACACTCGGCGAGCGGTACGCCGAGGCAACCGGTATCCTGGACAACGCCGTGTTCAGCCAGGCCGACGACCTCGCGGACGCGGCGAGCCTGTAATGAAGGCTCGCCCGACCTGACCACCGACGCCGCCGCTCTGGCCGGTATCGCGGACTCCGACCGCACGGACGGAATGGAGTTGATGAACGCGACCTCGGCGATCGCCGGCCTGTACGGTCACCCACTCGGTGTCAACGCCTTGTTCCCCGACTACAGCGGGTACGACAGTGGATACGGCAGCGAGTCCGGCGACGAGTCCGGCGACGAGTCGGCCTCCGGTGACGAACCCGGGCTGCCGCCGGGCGACACCTGGCTGGGCACCTCCGACGATCCGGCTGCCGCGACATCGTCTGCCACCTCGCCGACCGGGTCCGTGACCGACGCGACCAGCGAGCAGATGGTCACCGGCCCCGGCGGGCTGGCTGTCTCGATACCGCGGGACTGGGTCGTCGGCGGGTCACCGGCAGCGGCGAACCAGCAGGCCGCCGACCCGAGCGATCCCCGGAGCTTCGTGCGGTTCGGTGGCACCACACCGCCGGGCGTGTCGTTGCCGGCCGAGATCGAGGCCGGCGAGCGCACGAACCCGAACGTGCAGAACGGCTACCAGCGAGTTCAGCTCGAGGAAGTCACGTTCCTGGGCAGCCGGCCGTCGACTGGGAGTTCACGTTCCTCAAGGACGGGATCACCCGGCATGCGCTCGGCCGGTACCGGTGGCGCCGGCGGGATGGGCTACGTCATCTACCTGTCCGCGCCGGATGCCAGGTGGATGGCCCTGCGGACGGTGTTCGACAGGATGGCGGACACCGTGGTCATCCACTGAGTGGGAGTGATCGTGGCCGAACTGTTTCCCGAGGAGCTGCACGGCGACCCCGACGAGCGATACGACGTCTTTCTCAGCTTCACCAGAGCGAGTCCGGACGCGGAGACGCAGACCGCGCTGATCGCGCGCGACTTGACCGAGCGCGGACTGCGGGTCTTCCGCGACGAGCGCATCGACGAGTTCGACGGGATCACCGCGGGGTTGACCAAGGCGCTCGCCGGCTCGAAGGTCCTCCTCGCGCACTACACCCTGTGAGTACCCGGAGCGGTATGCCTGCCAGTGGGAGCTCACGGCCGCGTTCGTCGCCGCGCAGCGGGAAGGCGATCCCCGGCGCCTCGTCCTGGTGATCAAGCCGGAGCCGGGCGAACCTGACCACCTGATGCCGATCGAGCTCGCCGACGCGAGGTACGCACAAGGACGGACGACCGCCGAGGTCAAGCGAATCGTCGACCGGGTCGTCGCGCAGGTCGCGGCGGCCGGCGAACCCCTCGGCGTCCTGACGCACGTGGTCGACCGAACCCGGCTCCCCGCGGAGGTCCTCAGGCCGCACCGGTTCGTCGGCCGATATGCGCAGATGTGGGCCATCCACAGTGCCATCCATGCCATGGATCTACCCGGTGTGCACCGGCCCGCTCCGGAACAGGCCGTGCTGGTGAGTGGCCTCACCGGCGCCGGAAAGACGAGCCTGGTCGCGCGATACGCCTACCTCTACCGCGACGCCTATCCGGGCGGCGTCTACTGGACCGGCCCGTTCGGCGCGGACAGCGCTGTCCGTCACCGGCCGGTTCACCGACGAGCTGCGCAGGGTCGCCGTCGAGTCACTCGGCCTGTCCGTCGACGGAGTCGAGCCCACCCGCCTCCGGGCGATGGTCGCCGACGCCCTCGCCAGACTACGGCACAAGGTGCTGTGGGTCGTCGACGACATCCCGCCGGGCATCCCCCGAAGGTGCTCGACCAGTTCCTGATGCCCGCGACCAACGTGCGCATGATCCTCACCTGCCGGACCGGTGCGCCGGACTGGGACGTGGCATCGATCGACGTGGGCGGACTGAGCGACGACGACGCCATGGCGTTGTTCGACTCGTCGCTGACGCACGACGAGAAGGTGGCGGTGCGGGGGTTCGTCAGCCGCTGCGGTGGCCATCCGATGGTCGTTCGCGCGGTGGCCAACGCGGTGCGCTACCACCCCGGTCCGCTGACCGATGCCAACTTCGGCGATCTGGTGCGTACAGCCGCGACGACCGTGACCGATGCCGTCACCGGCGACCTGGCCAGGGTCAGCGAGCGCGCCCGCGACGTGCTGCGGGTCGCGGCGGTGCTGGCCCCGGCGCCGTTCCCTTCCTCGCTGGTCGCGAAGGTGCTCGGGGCCGCCGGCGAACGGCTCGACGCCACCGTGGAGCACCTCGTTCGCCTCGGACTGATGCAGGTCGTCGGGACGGAATGGGAGGTGCACGCCCTGTTCAGCCAGACCGTTCGGGCGGACGTCGACCTGCGAGACCTGGCAGACCTGGCCGCGGCCACACTGCTGGACGACGATCGGTGGACCGGCTCGAGGCGGTTCGAGCACGCGCGGGTGCTGGGCCTGCGCGAGGACCTGGCCGCGGAGCGCCGGATTCGCCTTCTTCGTCAGGTCGTCGAGCACTACGACACGCAGGGTGATCCGGTTACGGCGGCGCAGACCATCGACACGGTCCTGAGCATCGAACGGCGCATCCCGGACCTCCTGTCGGCCGCGCGCCTCGCGATCGCCGGTGGCCACCCCCGGGACGCGGAGCACCACGCTCGGGAGGTCATCGAGCTGGCTACCGCGACCGACGACTACCGGGCGAGGGACCGTGCCCGGCTGCGCCTGGCGCAGGCATTGGACCAGCTCGGCCGCCTCGACGAGGCGGATGACGCCTTCTGGGTCACGGCGGAGCGCGGAACGCCTGGCTGGATGGACATCGAAGAGCGGATCAGCACGAGCCTCGCGCTCGCCGCCGCAAAACTGCTCCGAGGACGCCCGAATGACGTGCTCGAGATCGTCTGAACCAATCGTGCAGGAGGTCCGCACCGCACCTCCGGGGCCGATCCGTACCGACCTCGCGCCAGCCGCGCATCTGGAGTATGCCCGATTGCTGCAGCTCACTGGAAAAGGCGCGATCGGCCCGCGATATCGCGCAGGAGGTCATCACCTGCTACCGCGACAACGGGATGGCGGCGCACGCGAGACTTCTCGAGGCGGAGAGCGTCTGGGCGGAAGCATTCCTCAACGCTGGATCTGCTAGAACTCTATGGCGAGGCAGAGAACTGGCAGCGGGCCGAACGCAAGCTGCGAGTACTCGCAGAAACGTATGCGTGAGAAGTGGGGTGAGAACAGCAGCGTCGCGCCCGCCGCCCGCGTACGCGCGGATCGCGCATTATTGAGCGTCGGTGAACCTCAAAAGGCGCTCCACGCACTGGCGACGACCGAGCAGCTCGTCACCGAACATCTCGGCGGGCACAGGCTCCACTTCCGAATCCGACATGCGATGGCTCTGGCGTACGGGCAACTGCGCGAATTCGACCGACAGAAGGACGTCCTCCGGTCGTTTGTGGATGATCAAGCCGCTCTCCTCGGCAACCACCATCCGGAAACTGTGGAGAGTCGCCTCGAGCTCGGGATCACTCTTGCGATGACCGGCCAGCGCGACGAGGCGATACGTCTCGTCGACGACGCCGCCCGGGCGCTGCGACGCGGGTTGGGCTTCACGACAGACCTGTCCGGCAAGGCGACCGTCGCGCAGGGAATCGTCCGCATGCCCTATATGATGATTCGCACCTTCGACATGTTGGCGAAATTCCTTCCGTAACGCCGAAAGAAGTCAGAATATTGACAACGACGTGGCGACGGCGACCCACTTCGCCAGTATTTGTCCACTATTTGTCTCGTCGAAATCGGGTTGTAACGGCAGCGGTCGTTGCGTTGACATTCTTCGCGAACAGGTTGGATCGGCGATGGCAAAGGAAGCCGAACATGGAGCGCGCGCTGGGAAGTCGTTACCAGCTGGGAGAGATCCTGGGCAGCGGGGCGATGGGGCAGGTTTATGTCGGATCGGATCCAGACGGGCAGGAGTTCGCGTTCAAGATCCTGCGTAGTGACCTGACCGGCAATCCGGACGTGGTCGCTCGGTTCCTCAAGGAGCGGTCGATCCTCACCGGGCTGCGGCACCCGAACCTGGTCGGAGTGCATGACTTGGTGGTCGAGGGCGAGACTGTCGCCATCGTGATGGACCTAGTGCGTGGCGGGGACCTTCGCAAGCGGTTGACAGGGTCCGGCACGCTACTGCCGTCGGAGGTGGCGCGGATCGGGTCGAGCGTCGCGGCCGCGCTCGCGGCGGTGCACGCCGCCGGGGTGGTTCACCGGGACGTCAAGCCGGAGAACATCCTCATGGACGGCTTGACGCCGCGGCTGACCGACTTCGGCATCTCCCGGCTCGCGCGGGACTCCGAGATCGGCCGGAGTTCGCTGCTCGCGGGCACGCCGCAGTACGTCGCGCCCGAACTGGCCGAGGGCCTGGACGCCACCCCCGCGGCCGACCTGTACTCGCTCGGCATCGTGCTCTACGAGCTGTGCTGCGGCGTCACGCCCTTCGCCGGGAGGTCGATGCTCGCCGTCATCCGTCAGCACGCCGAACAGGAACCGGGCAGGCCGGGCGGGATTCCCGACGCGTTGTGGGACCTGATCTCCTGGCTGCTCAGGAAAAGTCCGAAGGCTCGGCCGCAGTCGGCCCAGCAGGTCGCCACGCTGCTCGACGCGCTTGCCCCCGAGTTGATTCAGTTCCCGGTGGCGCAACCATTGACCGTGCCGCCGAGCCCTGCGGCCAGCCAGCAGATGTTCACGACCCAGGCGGCCATGCCGCGCGGCCCCGGCCCCACTCCGCTCCCACATCCCCTGGCGCCAATGGGAGGTCTTCCTGTGACGAAGAAAAAGGGCCACAAGGCGCTGCTGGTGGCGGCGCTGGTGGTGTTGCTGGCAGTTGGTGGCACCGTGGCATTCGCGGCGCTGCGTCCGGCCGACCAAGCCGGCGACAAGGGCACGGACTCGTCCGAGGCAGGAGCGACCCAGGTCAACGAGCCGGACCCCTGCAACACGGCGGTCACTACCACGACCGAGGCCGAGCTCACCACCGCGCCGGATCTCGTGGGCATGGACCTGTCCGAGGCACAGGACCAGCTTCCGGCCACGATGGAGGTCGAAATCGTCGACTCCATCCAGCAGGGTGCCGAGCCGGGAACCGTAGTCGAGCAGTCACCAAAAGCCGGCGAGTCGCTGAACGGAAAGATCTCACTGACCGTCGCTCGCGAAGCCGTACAGGTTTATCTCGATGAGTTCCCGCCGGTGAACGGATCCTGGGCCAGCGCCGATGCCACTGCGGCAATAGCCGGAAAGCAATACCTACACAGCCTTTCCGCGCACGTGGGCGGCTGCGACTCGGGAGGCGAGGCCGAGTACAACCTGTCCAAGGTATTCCGCCGACTGACGGCGACCAGCGCTGTCGACGACAACGCGAACAACTCGGAAATCACCGCACAGCCGGAGAGCTTCGCGGACGGGAGAAGGTGGCCCGCGAGTCGAGACGATCGCCTACGGCGAGGCGACCCCGATCGACGTGGATCTCAGCGTCGTACTTCGTCTCTAAGATCCAGTGGGCGTACCTCTGCAGGAGCCCTGCGTCGTCGGCGGAAATCTGGCACTCGGCGAGCCGACACTCTTCGGGCTGCCCGGTGAGGTGCCGACCGCCTCGATGACCCCGACCAACTAGGACAATGACGAACAGCGCGCCAGAGCTGCTGGTCCGGCTGGGACGGCGGTCCTCGCGCTTCCGCCCTCAGTCGACGGTCCTGGTTGGCCGGGACGACGAGTGCGACGTTCAGGTGGACGATCCGCGGGTGTCCAGGCGGCACCTGCGAATCGACTGCCGGGACGACGGCTGGATCGTCGAGGATCTCACCAGCACGCACGGCACGTGGGTGGACAGTGAACGGCTGGTTCGGCATCAGGTCGCCGGAAACGTGACGCTCCGGCTCGCCGACGCGGGCTCCACGGCCGACCACTCCAACTGTCGCTCGACCCGCCACTGCGGCGTACCGGGTCACGCTCCGGAGTGCCACGCTTGGCCGGGCAAGCCAGAACCACATCGTGCTGACCGATGTCCGGGTCTCCCGCCGGCACGCACAGCTGGAACGAGTCACCGGTGGCTGGCAGATCAGCGACCTCGGCAGCCGCAACGGTGTGATCGTCAACTCCGAGGTGGTGGCCAGCCCGGCGCTCATTCGCGACGGGGCACTGGCTCTACGTTCGGCGGCACCGACCTGATAGTCGCCGGCGACAGCCTCATGCCCGCCGGCACCTCGGACGCGGCACTCATCGCCACCGACATCGACTTACTCACTCCCGGACGGACCGTCGCTGCGCTCCGAAGGGGGTCTGCTGGTACAGTCGGGGTAGTTGGTCCCGATCGTCGGCCCGTCCGGCGACGGCAAGTCCACCTTGACTCAAGGTGTAATGCATCAGGCGGGCTACGTCACGATTCCGGCACCGTTCACTACGACGGGTACGACGTGCACGACGAGTTCACCGCCGTGCGCAGCCGCATCGGGCTGGTAGCACAGGATGACTTAGTCCACCGCATGCTCACGCCGCGTCAAGCACTGAACTACTCGGCGATGTTGCGCCTGGCGGGCGACACCACGCGCCGGAGCGGCGGGCGATCGTCGACTTCGACTTATCGACGGAGCTCAGCATGTTCGAACACACGGGTACGCGGAATCGAGCGGCTGTCCTGGAGGGCAGCGCAAGCGGGTGTCGGTCGCTCTCGAACTGCTCACCTCCCCGTCGCTGCTGTTGCTCGACGAGACGAGCTCGGGCTTGGACGCGGCCCTGGACCGCCGAGCTCATGACCAGCCTGCGGGGGCTCGACGACGCGGGTCGTGCCGTGGTCGTCGTCACGCACAACGTTGCCGAACTCGGCCAGTGCAATACGGTCATCGTGCTCGCGCCGGCGGGGTTCCCGTCTACAGCGGCCCGCCGACGCGTCTGGTAGACCCGTTCGGCACGAGTGACTGGGCCGACGTGAGCACGATGGTCGCCCCCGTGCCGCAGCCGGTCCCGTGTGGAGAGCCGCCCCGCCGGACAACCGTGCAGAGATCCCACGACCGGCAACCAGTACGAACCGGCTGTCTTCCGAGTGACGGTGGCGCGGCAGGTGCGTGTGCTCTGCCGGCGGCACGCGAGGTTGATCCTCGACGACCATGGGTACGCGTTCTTCCTCGCCGCATTGCCGATACTGCTCGGTGTGCTCGCGCTGGCCGTGGCGGGAGTCGCCGGGTTGCGTAACGCGGCCGTCACCGAAGGCGTCGAGGCAAGCCAGATCCTCGTACTCGTCTTCGTCGGGGCGGCGTTCATGGGCGGTGCGGCCGGCGCTGGCGAGATCGTTTGCGAGCGGGACATCGTGTTGCGCGAGCACGCCGGCGGAGTGCTGCCGTTCTCCTATGCCGCGGCGAAGGCAGTGGTGTTCGTCGTGTCGTCAGTGCTCGTTCAGGCGGTGTTGCTCGTCGCCGTGCTTGGTGACCGTGAAACCTCGATCCGCTCACCAGCACCACGCTCCCCGATGCCACCGTTGAGTTCGTCGTCGATGTCTGGGCGACAGCCGCCGCATCCTGCCTTCTCGGCATCCTCGGTTCGGCGCTGGTGCGTTCAACCGAACAGGCCATGCCGGTTCTCGTGGTGACGGTGATGGCTCAGCTCGTGCTGTGTGGTGGGATGGTTCCGGTCAGCAGCCGCGTCGTCCTTGAGCAGCTGTCCTGGCTCGCACCCGCCAGGTGGGGATATTCGGCCGGCGCCGCAACCGTCGATCTGAAGCGCACTGGGGGCGGGCTGCCCGTCGACCTGCTGTGGACACACGACTCCAGCCATTGGCTGCTCGCTTATGGCGTACTCGGCGCCATGGGCCTCGTGTTCGTCGTAATGCTGTCACGGCGCATGCGTGGCATTCGCACCCGACGATAGGTGGTGTTTCCAGCAAGATTTGGAAAGCGGAAACTCATTGTTTGATTTGTACCTCACGGCGCAACCTTTGTGAAGAAAATCATTCGTTGCAGGTGACGAGGCGGAGGAACAAATGAGCGTCTTCGTACCCCTGACCGCGCTTCTCCGATTTGCGTTCTGGCTCGTAGTGGTCGGCGTTCTTACCGGCGTTCTGCTGGGAACCCACGACGCGGCAAACACACGCACCTCTACCGATGCGGTAACGACGTCGACCATTCGAATCCGCCTTGGAGGCCGGCGCGGGCAACGGGATCTGACGAAGCATGCGTGTCAACGACGCCTCGTGTGCCCCGACCGAGGCTCGTGGGCGTGCCATGTCTCGCAGCCGCGATGCGGCCATAATCATGATGACGCGGAGGAGGCGGATTGTGACCGAGAGCGCCACTTTCGGCGACGAGCTCGCCGGCTCCGCCAGCGTGCTGGCGTATCGCTGGCTGCACTCGCAGACCGCATCCACTACTCGAAGGGCTACCTGAGCAAGATCGAGAACGGCATGGCCGCACCGAACGAGTCCCTAGCCGAACTGTGCGACGACGAGCTCGGAACTGGAGGCAGCCTTGCGGCGTTGCTTGCTGCGAGCGGCACCAAGCGCCGGGCCAAGCGCGCAGTGAGTGCCGGTGCGCGATTCGGGCTCCCGTCGGTGACGAGCATTTCACCGGTCGTACGGCGGAGGTCAGCGCAGTACTCGCCGCACTGCGCGACGACGACGCGAGCGGAGCGATGGTCTGTGTTCTCAGCGGTATGGCGGGCGTCGGCAAGACCGCGCTCGCCGTGCGCTGCGCCCGACGCCTCGAGATGCGATTCGCCGACGGATGCCTGTTCATGGATCTGCGCGGGCACACACCCGGTGTGGCACCGGTGAGCCCTGCCGAGGCGCTAGACCGGTTCCTGCGGT
Source organism: uncultured Actinomycetota bacterium (assembly GCA_963841395.1). Taxonomy (GTDB): domain Bacteria; phylum Actinomycetota; class Actinomycetes; order Mycobacteriales; family Pseudonocardiaceae; genus Actinophytocola. The sequence continues at coordinate 168,988 of CAWJCX010000048.1, read as the reverse complement.
CCCTCGGTGTCCTTGGTGACGCCATCCCGGCAGATATTGACGACCGGGCCGCGCTGTACCGGAACCAACTGCGCGGACGCAGCATGCTGATCGTGCTTGACAACGCGGTCAGCGCCCACCAGGTCACGCCGCTGCTACCGGGCGAGCCCAGGTGCCGGGTACTGGTTACCAGCAGGAACAGGCTTTCTGCACTTGACGACGCACACCACGTCGCCGTGGACGTCCTTCCGCGAGCAGGATGCCGTTGAGTTGCTCCGTTCGATTCTCGGCGGACAGGCGGACGATGCTGACGAGTTCGTCCTGGGCAGGATCGCGACCCGCTGCGGCCATCTGCCACTTGCAGTCCGCATCGCTGCTGCACGCCTGCTGGCGAGCCCGTCGTGGCTGGTGACCGATCTCGACCGGCGGCTCGGGGTCGAGGCCGACCGAATGCGCGAGTTCGACGACGGAGAACGCGACATCAGCGCGGTCTTCTGCCTGTCGCTGGATGCCGTGACGGACGATCAGCGCGCCGTCTTCGAATTGCTGGCTTTGCATCCGGGGACTGACGTGGACCTGCTCGCGGCAGCCGCGCTGGCTGGCCGGACGGTATCCGACACGGAGCGGCTCCTCAGCCTGTTGCGGGACGGCCATCTGATCGTCCAAGAACGCTCTGGCCGGTCATCGCTTTCATGACCTGCTCCGTAGCTTCGCAGCTACGCGAGCAGCTACTGAACTGTCAGACGAGGAACGCTCGGACTCAATCACCCGGCTGCTCGAGACCGAGTTGCACGCCGCCGAGGCGGCGGATCGTTTGCTGGCGCCGAACCGTTATCGGCGCGAACGTGACGCTTTCCGAGGACAGCCGAACCCTGCTCCGGTCATTCGCCGACCACGACGCCGCGCTCGCCTGGTTCTGGGTGTAATGGCCCAACCTCGGCGGCCCTGTGTCGAGCTGGCGCGAGAAACAAGGTCACCACGACTTCTGTTGGCAGCTAGCCTTCTCTTTACGGAGCTTCTTCTTTTTGGCCAAATTGTGGGAACCGTGGATAGGCCGACGCCACGGATCGCGCTGGCGTGCGCGCGGAGTCCGCCGGGTGATACCTGGGCGCAGGCGATCACCTTGAACAATCTGGGTGTGGCGTTGATCGACCGCGGTGACCTGGACGACGCGGCCGTTTACTACTGACCGGGCACTCGTCGCTGTTCAGAGATCTGGACGACCAGCATGGAGATCAGCACAGACGCTGGCGAACCACGCCTGGGTTGACCACTATCGCGGCAACTATCCCGTCGGCGTTGCGGGACCTGCAGCTGGCGCTGGATTTCTACTGCTCGCGCAGGCGCCGAACGGAACGTGGGCATAACCCTGCGCGGGATGGCGCTGGTGGAAACGGCATTGATGCGTTACTTGACGCTGCAGTCGCACGCGCGAAGACGGCCTATATCGATTTTCGTCGATCTCGGCCTCGAGCTTGATATCGCGATGTAGTCACAACTGTCTCGGCTGGGCGCATTTCGGAGCCGGAAGATTCGAGGAAGCCGAGGACTCGTACCGGGCCGCCATGGACAGCAGTGCACGCTGCGGCAGCGCGTACGAGGAAGCACGCGCCGAAACGGGTTTGGGCAACGTAGCTGCCGCACAAGGCAGGACTGCGGACGCCGCACGGCATTGGTTGAGCTTGCGCCGACGAACGCCATGTGCTCCGTGACCAAACCGTGGTCGGTGAGCTACGGGCGCGACGGGCCACCGAACACGCCGCCTGACCGCGCGGGTTAGCCCTCATAATTCTGGACAGGTGATGTCACCTCCACATACCTATTTGGTCCAGGTTTTGTCCATGAGTAGCGGCAAGGCTCCCGCCATTACGCGATGTACCACATTGGGCGACCAAACGAACGTGAGGTGATCATAGTGGAGATCCACTGACACCGAGGTGACGGCAGACCAGCAACGTTTGACCGTCGCGAGACGACTGCACTTGAGGGGATGGCAGACCTGGAGGACATCATGACCGTGGCACTGCCGGATCTGGTCGGCGAACTCAAGACGCTGCGGAAGGGCCGCGGCCTGTTCGTCAGCCACATCGGTGAGCGTGTCGGCGCAACGTTGCGCACGGTCTGCGCGGTGACCGATCAGGACAGTCCGGCGGAGATCCGTCAAAAAGTGGGCGAACGGCTGGAGAATCTGGCCAGGAGTTTGCCGACGGATCTCCGTGTCGCGGTGATGGCGGCATTCGCGATCGCGCCGGACGCCCGTCTGCCGCTTTATCAGGACAGAGTCAGCCTGACTGCCGCGAAGCTGAACCGCGACCAGAGGACCGCACGGCGACGAATCGACGACGGAATACAACACATCGCTCAGCTCGCGGCGGCGCCGGCGCCGGCGGCGGCGCCGGCGCCGTGTAGCGCAACCGGCAGTATCGGGCGACTGGCACACCGCAGAATTGAGAGTGGCGCTCGCGCTCGACCGGGGACAACCGGAAGTCCTCCAGTATCGCAAGATCGTGGCGGACCGGGACGACCTCACCGGTGATTGATCTCGCCATGACCTTGGATCGACGCCGGTCCGGCGGTGCCGCCGCACGCCCGCGGGATCTCGGCGTGAACCTGTTCCACGGCGGCACGCTGCGTGGCGCGCGGCATGGAGTCCAGCGACCGGTTCCGCGTTCTCGCTGGATCCTTCCCCGCCCGCTGGCTCGCGGCGAGACACACGACTTCGCGATGCACGTCCGTCTGCCCGCCTACGATCAGCCGATGCGGCCGTATTTCGCATGCGTGCTGAGGCACCCATGCGCATCTGTTCGACCTGCGGGTGCAGGTTCGACCGCGAGCGGATGCCGGCAGCGGGTGTGGCTGCTGCGTAACGCCTTCCAGCGGGACATCAACGACACGGTTCGTCCCCCGGGAGGCGGTGCCGGTCGATCAGGCGGGCGAGATCCGGGTGGCCTTCAACGACCTGAACCCCGGCATGGCCTACGGCGCACGCTGGGACTGGTGATCCACACGCAAGACTCGTCGTTCCGCTAACGCCGGACGCGGATCCTCGTACGCGACAGAACGTGTCCACACGTCAGAGCGGAGAGGAACCCCGATGGAAATCAACATCTCCGGAGCCGCGCTGGTCCGCCTGGCCCTCTGGCTGGCGGTAGCCGCCGTCGTCATCGGCATGGTGATCGGCGCCAAGACCTCGCCGACCCGGCGCCCGCCTCGAATGTCCACCCGGCCGACCCGCCGGGGGTCGAGGCCGCGAACGACTGATGACCCGCTGAGCACCCTCCACCACCTGTCGTCACCTAATTAGGGGTCACTCGTTAGGTGGGTCAACCATCGCTGCTGGTTGGAGGGTTTCATGATCGGTCGTTCTTCGCGCGGGTGGTCACTCAGGCGGGTCGCGGTGGTTGCCGCGGTCGTGTTGTTGCCCATGGGGGTGGGGGCGCAGACCGCGGCCTCGGCGCCCGAGCAGGCCCTCGCCCCGCTGTCCGCCTCGCTCGCCCGCACCCTCGGCGCCGCCGCCGACGCGCTCCCCATGTCGGTCCTCGTGCACGGCACGAACCTCGCCGCCGCCGACACCGCCGTGCGGCAGTCCGGCCTCGTCCCGCTCACCAGCTTCCGGCGCATCGGCGTCGTCGCGGCCACCGGCACCGCCGGGCAGGTCCGCGCCGCCCGCGCGCTGCCCGGCGTCACCTACGTCGAGGCCAACGACCCCCTCGAGCTCTTCGCGAGCTCCGGCACCACCGCCACCCGCAGCCTTCCCGCCCAGCAGACGCTCGTCGGCGCGAACGGCAAGAAACTCGACGGCACGGGCGTGTCCGTCGCGGTGATCGACAGCGGGATCGACCCGACGCACCCCGCCTTCAAGGGCCCCGACGGCAAGACCCGTGTGGTGAAAAGCCTCAAGGGCGTCTGCCTCACCGAGGACCCGCCGACCTCCAGCTGCCTCATCGACGTCCCGACCATCGTGGACACCGACCTGCTCGCCCTCGGCGGGCACGGCACCCACGTGAACGGCATCGCCGCCGGCAACAACTACACGCTGTCCAACGGGACAAAGGTCGGCGGCTCCGCACCGGGCGCCAAGATCGTGTCGCTATCGGTCGGCGCCGCGCTGCTGATCATCGGCGCGGACTCCGCGCTGAACTGGGTGCTGGAGAACCACGCCGCCCCGTGCGGCGCGGGCGTGCCGGCGAGCACCTGCCCGCCGATCAAGGTGATCAACAACTCCTACGGCCCGTCCGGCGGCGGCGCGTTCGACCCGAACTCCGCGACCGTGCAGCTCCAGCGCCAGCTCGCAGCCGAGGGCGTGGTCACCGTGTGGGCCAACGGCAACGACGGCGGCGACGGCTCGGCGAACCTGTCCAACCCGCCGGGCACCGACCCGACGCCGGGCATCCTGTCCGTGGCCTCGTTCAACGACCAGAGCACCGGCACCCGCGACGGCACCGTGTCCGACTTCTCCTCGCGCGGCGCCGCCGCGGACTCGGGCACCTGGCCGGACATCTCCGCGCCCGGCGAGAACATCGTCTCGTCGTGCCGGCTCTACCTCCCGATCTGCTCGACCGGGCTGCAGCCGATGAACGGCCCCGGCGTGCTGGACGTCGGCACCTACAACGTGATCAGCGGGACCTCGATGGCCACGCCGCAGATCACCGGCATCGTGGCGCAGCTGTTCCAGGCCAACCCGCAGGCCTCGCCCGCCCAGATCGAGAACGCGCTGAAGTCCACCGCCTACAAGTTCGCCAACGGCGCGCCGTACCAGGCGGTCGGGCCGTACACGACGAGCTTCGACAAGGGCACCGGGCTCGTCGACGTGGTCGCCGCGGCGACCTCGCTCGGCGCCGTCGCGGGCTGAGGCTCGTACCGGCGGGACACCGCGCGCCCGGTGTCCCGCCTGTACGTCCCGCTCCCGCTGGACCACTATGGGCGGGTGACCACCGGGTTCAGCGTCTTCTGGTACCACCACGGCGGAGCCGTCGTGGTGGTCGCCGAAGGCCTGCTGGACGCGGTGAGCTACAGCCGGCTACGCACGGCCATGGTGAAGGCCGCCGCCGACGAGCCGCGCGCGGTGATCGTCGACGTCGACCGGTTGCAGGTGGACAGCCAGGCGGCCCTGGCGCTGTTCCCGGCGGTCGCCGCGGAGCTCGCGACGTGGCCGGGGCTGCCGCTGCTGCTCGTGGCCACCGGCGAGGCCGCCCGGCTGATGCTGGCCGACTACCGGATGCCGCGCCTCGTCCCGGTGTACGGCGACCTCGACGCGGCGGTCGACGCGATCGGGGACACGCCGCCACGCCAGATCGCACGCCTGGCCCTGCCCAACGGCCACGTGGGCCCGCGGCTGGCGCGCGCGTTCGTCCGGCGGTGCTGCTACCGCTGGCGGATCTACGACGACCGGGCCCTCGACGCGATCTGGCTCGCCAACGAGCTGGTCGAGAACACCATGAAGCACACCTTCAGCGCGGCGACGGTCCGGCTGGAGCTGCGCCGCGGTCTGCTGACCGTCGCCGTGTACGACGACGACCCGGCGGAGCCGTGGCTGGCCGAGCGGACCCCGGCGCGGGTCGTGCACGGGCTCACGGTCGTGGCCCGGCTGTGCCGCACCTGGGGCACCACGCCGACGCCCACCGGCGGCAAGGTCGTGTGGGCAGTGCTGTGACGGCCGATGCCGCCCCGCACGGCCACGGGCTCCACATGCGACAGTGGGCCGCCGCGGACGCCGGGGAGCTGGTCGAGATCCACCGCGACCCCGCGATGCGCCACTGGCTGCGGGTGCCGATCCACGACGCCGCCGACGCCGCGCGGTGGCTCGACCTCCAGCACAACGGCTGGGCGGCCGGGGCCCGGCTGAGCTTCGCCGTGCGGGAGGCCGACGGCGGGCCGATCGTCGCGTGCGTCGTGCTCAGCCGGCCGCTCGGCCCGGGCGGCGAGGTCGGCTACTGGACGGCCGCCGCCGCGCGCGGGCGCGGGATCGCCTCGCGCGCGGTGGACGCCCTGTCCCGGTGGGCCTTCACCACCTTCGCCACCCTCGAGCGGCTCGAACTGCGCCACCAGGTCGACAACCTCGCGTCGTGCCGGGTCGCGGAGAAGGCCCGCTTCGCGCTGGACGGGATGCTGCCCGCCGAGCCGCCGTACCCGCTCGACGGGCACCGGCACGTCCGGATCAGAACGACTTCGCCGGAACGGGAATGTTCTGCCCCCAGGTGACGTTGGACGGGTTGAGGTCGCGAAGGTGTTTGCGCTTCGCCGGCCGAGCAGGTAGCCTCGGCTCATCTCCCTTGTGGATGCAGATTCTTCTCCCACAAGATTTCTTCTCCAGCTTCCCGCCTGACCGGGCCTCGAGCCCCGCGCGGGATCACTCACACCCAGAAAGTAAAAGCCATGCAGGACAACACTTCCGTAGTACCCCCTGCCCAGAAGTCGCAAGAGGACGGTCAGCTGACCGGCATTCTCGACATCGTGGGCAACCGTGCCTTCCTCCGCGCCGAGGGCTATCTGCCCGGGCCGGACGACGTGACCGTGCCGCAGCGGATGATCCGCGACCACGGGCTGCGTCGCGGCGACACCGTCGCCGCCACCACCGGTCGGGGCGGGCTCACCCGCGTCGACTCCGTCAACGGGCGCGACCCGCGCCACGCCAGGAACCGGCCCGTCTTCGACGAGCTGGTTCCCCTCTACCCCAACGAAAGACTGCGCCTGGAGACCGAGGCGCACGCCCTCACCACCCGCACCATCGACCTGCTCATGCCGGTCGGCAAGGGCCAGCGGGCGCTGATCGTGGCGCCGCCGAAAGCCGGCAAGACCACCGTGCTGGAGTCGATCGCGCACGGGATCAGCAAGAACCACCCCGAATGCCACATCATGCTCGTCCTCGTCGGCGAGCGCCCCGAGGAGGTCACCGACCTCGCCCGCGCCGTGCCCGCCGAGGTGATCGCCGCGACGTTCGACCGCCCGCCGCGCGAGCACACCGCGCTCGCGGAGCTCGCCATCGAGCGCGCCAAGCGGCTCGTCGAGATGGGGCGCGACGTCGTGGTCATGCTCGACTCGCTCACCCGGCTCGGCCGCGCCTACAACCTCGCCGCGCCGACATCGGGCCGCATCCTGTCCGGCGGCGTGGACTCCACCGCGCTGCTGCCGCCGAAGCGGTTCCTCGGCGCCGCACGCAACATCGAGAACGGCGGCTCGCTGACCATCTTCGCCACCGCCCTCGTCGAGACCGGCTCGGCCGGCGACACGCTCATCTTCGAGGAGTACAAGGGCACCGGCAACGCCGAGCTGCGCCTGGACCGCAAGATCGCGGCCAGGCGCACGTTCCCCGCGGTCGAGGTGCGCCAGTCCGGCACCCGCAAGGAGGAGCTCCTGCTGACCGCCGAGGAGCTCGCCGCCACCCGCTCGCTGCGCCGCGCCCTGGACGGACGCGAGAACCAGCAGGCGATCGACATGCTCCTCGACGGTCTGCGCAAGACCGGCACCAACGCCGAGTTCCTGGCTCAGCTCACCAGGTCCACCCGGAGCTGACGCCCTAGATCGGCGCCACCCAGTACGGCGCGACGGTGATCGTGCCGTTGCCGGCCGCGCCGTTGAGCGTGCCGCTGGTGGCCGTGGACAGCGTGTACCAGGAGTCCACGTAGTCCGGGTCGTCGGTCCACCACGCGGCGGGGATCGCGTTCAGGATGGCGTTGACCAACGGGATGTACGCTCCACCGTCCACAATGGTCAGCAGCGCGTCCGCGATCGCGATGGCCAGCGACTGGTAGTTCGTGTCGCCGTCGTCCTCCATCATCACGTAGTCGGCCAGGTTGTACTTGTAGCCGTTGAAGTGCACGATCAGCTGGCCCGGGTAGTACGTGTCCCCGTCGTTGTCCAGGTAGGGCATCGTCTCGGTGGCCACCGCGGCCTTGCCGTCCATGCCGAACCCGCCGGCGATGCCGAAGATCTCCGCGTCGCCCTTGACCCACGGCTCCTTGTCGTCGTTGAGCCGCACCGACTGGACCTGGGTCGCCCAGTAGCCGTCCGTGGCGCCGACGTCCGGCTTCGCCTGCGCGACACCGCGGTCGGCGAACACCTTGTCCATCACGCCGACGCCGAGCGGCAGCGCCTTCGCGACGTCGACCTCGACCACGAACACGGGCCGGCTGGGCGCCGTGCGGGCGTCGAGGCGCACCGCCTTGCCGTCGCTGCCGTACGCGGTCACCGCCGTGGACTTGTCGTCCGCCGGCGCGGACGCGACCAGCGGCGCCGCACCGTCCTGCAGCGCGGACAGCATCCCCGGCTGCGCCAGGCGGACCTGGAGCAGCGCCGGGGAGCTCGCGGGCAGACCCTTGGCGGCCAGCACGTCGCGGTTGGCCTGGCGGACCGCGGCGGTGAGCGCCGGGCTGCCGTGCGCGCTCGCCAGGTTCAGCGGCTTGGCCGCGGCGGCCGACAGCACGCCCACTCCGCGCGCGGAGTCCGTGGCGATGTCATGGGCGAGCTGGTCGGTGATCGCGGCGACGCTGCCGTCCGGCGGTGCCGCGGGCGGCGCGGCGGGTGGTGCCGCCGGCGCCGCCTCGCCGGTGAACGTCGCCACACCGACGACGAGCGCGATGGTGGTCACCGACAACGCGGCCATTCTGAACACACGTGTATGCACGAGATGCCCCTATCGACGGCCCCGCCGCAGGGTGGCAGGGTCGGTAAAAATTAGGGGGGATGCCGAGGTTGTGTGTCAATCGATCACCGTGCCGTGCGCCACACATTGAGCCCTTGGGACGCGCGGGCGCCGCCGATCGGCTGCGGTCGAAGTGCGTGTCAGGGCGCCAACGGAGGTAGGCCCGCGCACGCGCGGAACGCGTTCTCGACGCGGTCGACCCGGTCGTGGTCGCCCATGCTGCCGGTGACGAACCCGATGGCGTAGCCGTCGGTCGCGCCCGCGTAGCTGCCGCCGAGGCCGCCCATGCCGAACCCGGCTTCGGCCCCGGGCTCGTCGTAGACGCCGAACCCCAGCCCCCACGCGTTCTCGTGACCGAACACCCGGTCCGTGCCACGGCTCTGCACGGTGGTCGCCTCGCACAGCATCGCGGGCGAGAGCAGCCGGCCCGCGAGCAGCGCCCCGTAGAACTGCGCCAGCGCGCGGGCGGTGCCGTGCCCGTTGATCGCCGGCACCTCCGCGGCGCGCCACGCGGCACCGTTGACGACGGCCGGATCCTGCGAGCCCGGCGGGTTGGCGATCGCCCGGGCGTACAGCTCGGGCCGGCCCGCCAGGGTCTCCCGGCGGAACCGCTCGTCCAGCCCGGTCAGCTCCACCGCCCGCGCCGCCTCCGCCGGCGTCAGGCCGACCGCGAAGTCCAGCCCCAGCGGGCCGCACACCTCCTCGCGGAGGAACCGTCCGAGCCCGCGGCCGTCGACCCGCGCCACCAGCTCGCCGACCAGGTGGCCGTAGAACAGGGCCGACTCGCCGTGCGCCGTGCCGGGCGGCCACGACGGCTCCTGCGCGGCGAGCAGCGCGCACATCCGGTCCCAGTCGTAGAACGCCGTGGTGTCCGCCGGCTCGTCCAGCGCGACCACACCGGCCTGGTGGGACAGCACCTGCCGCACCGTCGCCGCCGCGCGCAGCTCGGGCCAGTACCGCCGGGCCGGCGCGTCCAGGTCGAGCAGGCCGCGGTCGACGAGCAGCAGGGCGGCCACCGCCGCGAACGGCTTGGTCACCGAGTACGGCTGCACCACGCTGTCCCGCTGCCACGGGCGCGTCCCGGCCGAGTCGGCGCTGCCGCCCCACAGGTCGACCACCAGCTCGCCGTCGAGCCACACCGCGAGCGCCGCGCCCGTCCCCGCCTGCGCGGCCACGACCGCGGCGAACGCCTCCCGCACCGGCTCGTACCGCCGGGCCACCTCGCCGTCCAGATGCACGGGCCGAGTATCCCGGTACCGTGGGCTCATGGGGGTACGAATTTCGGTCGTCATGCTCGCGGCCGTCCTGGTGCTGGCCGGTTGCGACGAGGTGGGCTCCGCGGTCGACGAGGCGAACAGCGTGTCGGACAAGGCATCGGTGTGCGCCGAGGCGCTCGGCCTCGCGGACCTGAACCCGCTGGTCGACCCGGAGCGGCTCAGGGCCCGGGCGGAGGACAAGGAACAGCGGCTGCGCGACCTCGCGGAGCAGGTCGGGGACCAGGACGTCAAGGCGTCCCTGCTGAACATGGCCGACTCGTACGTCGAGGTGCAGAAGGAACGTTTCGAAGATCTCACCGTGGTGGCGGCGTGGGCACAGCGGAACACCGCGCACCTGGAGGCGTTGCGCACCGCCTGCACCTAGTCGATGACCACCTGGTGGAACATCCAGAACCGTTCACCGTTGCGCTGCACGCCGACGACGTTCGCCGCGTCCGCCTGCCTCATTCGTTGCCTCACGACGGCCTCGCTACGGGGGCACGTCCCGGCACGACGTCGCCACCCGCAGCCCCCTGGTAATGATCTTCCCGAAGGGGTAAGCCGGGCACGTCCCAGAAACCTTCGAGGGAGGATCGCATGAGATCCCATCCACTGCGCCTGACCGGATCCCTGCTGGGTGCCGCGGCGATCGTGGTCACCATGGTGCCGGCGGCCAGTGCGCAGGCGCCGGCAACGGTCACGCCCTACCTCGACTCCCGGTTACCGGTCGCGCAGCGCGTGCACGACCTGCTCGGCCGGATGACGGTCGAGGAGAAGGTCGGCCAGATGACGCAGGCCGAACGCGGCGCCATCGACGCCGACCAGAGCCAGATCACCAGCCTGCGCCTGGGTTCGGTGCTCTCCGGCGGCGGCTCGACCCCGGCGGACAACACGCCCGAAGGCTGGGCGGACATGGTCGACGGCTACCAGGCCCGCGCGCTCGACACCCGGCTGCGCATCCCGCTGCTGTACGGCATCGACTCGGTGCACGGCGACAACAACCTCGTCGGCGCCACGGTCTTCCCGCACAACATCGGCATGGGCGCCACCCGCGACCCGGCGCTGGTGCGCGAGCAGCAGCACATCACCGCGATCGAGACCCGGGCTACCGGGCCGCAGTGGGTCTTCGCGGCGTGCGTGTGCGTCACCCGCGACGAGCGGTGGGGCCGCACGTACGAGAGCTACGGCGAGGACCCCGGGCTCGTCACCCGCATGGAGACCGGGATCGACGGCTTCCAGGGCACCCGCACCAGCGACCTGGCCCGCCGCGACCACGTGCTGGCCACCTCGAAGCACTACGCCGGCGACGGCGACACCGTCTTCGGCAGCTCCACGAGCGGCACGTACACGATCGACCAGGGCGTGGCGATCACCGACCACCGCACGTTCGCCAGGATCGACCTGGCGCCGTACGTGACCGCGGTGCAGCGCCACGACGTCGGCAGCATCATGCCGGGGTTCCAGAGCGTGCAGTGGACCGACCGGCCGGGCAGCATCCCGGTGAAGGTGAGTGCCAGCAAGGAACTTCTCACCGACGTGCTGAAGCGCAAGATCGGCTTCGACGGCTTCCTCGTCAGCGACTGGGAGGCGATCCACCAGATTCCGGGTGACTACGCCACCCAGGTGCGCACCTCGGTCAACGCCGGCATGGACATGTTCATGGAGCCGTTCTCCGCGCCGCAGTTCGAGCAGGCGCTGCTCGCGGAGGTCGCGGCCGGGCGCGTGTCCATGGCCCGGATCGACGACGCGGTGAGCCGGATCCTGCGGGCCAAGTTCGAGCTGGGCCTGTTCGAGCACCCGTACACCGACCGCACGAACATCGGCACGATCGGCTCGCCGGCGCACCGCGCCGTGGCGCGCAAGGCCGCCGCGGCGTCGCAGGTGCTGCTGAAGAACTCCGGCAGGGCGCTGCCGCTGCGGTCGTCGCAGCGGATCTACGTCGCGGGCGTGAACGCGAACGACCTGGGCAACCAGGCCGGCGGCTGGACGGTGACGTGGCAGGGTCAGTCGGGCAACACGAGTTTCCCGGGAACCACGATCCTGCAGGGGATCCGGCAGAACGCGTCGCGGGTGACCTACAGCGCGGACGCGTCCGCGCCGACGGCCGGCAACGACGTCGGCGTGGTCGTGATCGGCGAGACGCCCTACGCCGAGGGCATCGGTGACGTCGGCAACGGCCACACGATGGACATCTGCGCGGCAGACCGGGCGAACATCGACAAGGTGTGCTCGTCGATCCGGACGTGCGTCGTCCTCGACGTCGCGGGCCGCACCCAGATCGTCACCGACGAACTGTCCAAGATGGACGCCTTCGTGATGTCCTGGCTGCCCGGCACGGAGGGCAACGGGGTGTCGGACGTGCTGTTCGGCAGGCGCCCGTTCACCGGCAAGCTGCCGGTGAGCTGGCCCCGCGCGGAGAGCCAGGAGCCGATCAACGTCGGCGATCACCCGTACGACCCGCTGTTCCCGTACGGCTTCGGCCTCACCACCCACCACTGACCGGACCGCCCGTGCCCGCCGCCGCGCGGCGGGCACGGGTGTTCCGCTACCGCTTCCAGAGCACCGCGTGCGGCGTCAGTCCGTCCATTGTGGTCGGGTTCGAGCCGACGACCACGCCATGGTCGTTGACGTCCGTGGCGGTCGACCCGATCGTCAGGGCCGGCAGGATCGTGGTTCGGCCGCGCTCCCACACGAATGCGCCGAGGTTGCTGCTGCCGACGACCTGGAGCCGGTTGTTGATCCCGTACGCCTGCAGGAACGGCATGTCGCCGGTGGCCGGGGCGTGCAGCACGGTGAGTCTGCCGTGCCGCCAGACGAAGCTGTCCAGCCCGGCGCCGAAGAGGAAGCCGGTGACCGCGCCGGACCCGCTGACGGCGAGTGCCTCCGCGCTGGTGCCGGACAGCACGGTGACCTTGCCGTGCCACCACCGCACGGCGTGGCCGTCGCGCACCCCGACGATCTGGCCGGCGTCGTTGACGTCGTTGGCGAGGCCCGGGCCGAGGTCGGTCATGACCCCGTTGCGCCAGGAGAACGCGTGCAGCTGCCCGCCGGCGGCCGACCCGTAGCCGACGACCTGGCCGCGGTCGTTGACGGCCTGGGCGATGCTGAAGTCCCCGCCCGGCAGCGTGCCGAGATCGGTCACCGAGCCGTGGCGCCACAGGAACGCCCGGGACCCGCCGGTGGTCGACCGGAACCCCACGACCGCGTCGCGTTCGTTGACGTCGAGCGCGGCGCCGAGCACGCCGAGGCGGGTGATCCGGCCGTGCCGCCACAGGAACGCCTGCCCGTCCCCCCGCTGGCCGACGACGTGCCCGCGGTCGTTGATCGCGGACGCGGTGCTCTGGTCCCCGGCGCCGAGATCGACCATGTGCCAGGCGTGTGGCCGCGCCTGTGCCTGTGCCTGTGCCGTCCCCGGCACGGCGACACCGGCGACCACCAGCCCGCACACCAGTCCCGTCACCCATCGCTTCATGACTGTCCCCCATTTCCGCCCGGCGCCCGGCGGACCACAGCGGTCCCACCGACCCTGCGCCACGCTCGCGTGGAAGACGCTCGATCACGTCTATCCGTTGCGCGCCAACGGAAACCCGCCCGTGTACCCCCGATGGGCTGAAATTCACCGGCAGGCCGATGTTTTCGTCGGTATGCCGTATCTGCCGCGCAGCGCGTTGCTCCTTGTGTATGAATGCCGGCCTTCGGAGCCGGACACACTGGGGATACACGCTGGGGGACACAGCCATGAACAGCCACGGGCAGGACACGTTCTTCGTCGTCGGGGAAGGGGTGCTCGGGTTCGACCGGGAGGGCCGGCCCGAGACGCGGCCGCCGCGGGACGAGGAGGAGCTGCGGCGCTTCCGGTTCTCCCGGCTGGGGCCGAAGGGGCCGCAGCTCGACGAAGCCACCAGGACCGCGCTGGCGCAGGTCGTCACCGCCACCGGGGGCGAGCCGGACTCGACCGTGCCCGCCGGGTTCACCTACCTCGGCCAGTTCGTCGACCACGACATGACCATGGACAAGACCGCCACGCAGCTGGGCGACGACGTCAACGTCGGCGACCTCGTGCAGGGCCGCTCCCCCGCGCTGGACCTCGACTCGGTGTACGGCCGCGGCCCCACCGACCCGCACGACCGCGCCTTCTACGCCGCCGACGGCGTGCGGCTCAAGGTCGGCCGCACGTCGGCCACCAACTTCCCCGACGACCGGGTCAACGTCGAGCTCGAAGGGTTCGACCTGCCCCGCGTCGGCGGCGTCGCGGGCACGCACGCGGACCGGCGCAGCCCGCTCATTCCCGACCACCGCAACGACGAGAACCTCGCCGTCGCGCAGACCCACCTCGCGTTCATCCGCTTCCACAACCGGGTCGTCGAGGAGCTCGCCCTCACCGGCCTCACCGGGCACCGCCTGTTCACCGCCGCCCGCGCGGAGGTCGTGCGCCACTACCAGTGGATGCTGCGAACCGACTTCCTCCCGCGCATCGTCGACCCGGCGATCGTCGAGGACGTGTTCGCCCACGGCCGCCGGTACTTCGAGGCGCCGGCGCACGGCCGCGGCCACCACGGGCAGCCGGCCACCATGCCGATCGAGTTCGCGGTCGCCGCGTACCGGCTGGGGCACAGCATGATCCGCGACGCCTACCACTGGAACCGCGTCTTCAACGGCACCGGCGGGCCCGGCGGGATCGCCACGCTGCTGCTGCTGTTCACGTTCACCGGCGTGTCCGGCAACTTCGACCCCACGTCGGGGATCCCCGAGCTGGACGACCCGAACTCCGGCACCGTCGACCGGCTGCCCACCAACTGGATCGCGGACTTCCGCCGCCTGTACGACTTCGCCGAGGCGGGCCGCCCGGACCTCGCGCCCCCGGCCGGCGGCGGCAACGTGACCAAGCGGATCGACACCCGCCTGGTCGACCCGCTCGCGCAGCTGCCGGCCGGCACGTTCGGCGGCCGGGGCACGACCATCCCCGACATCCAGCGCAACCTCGCCTTCCGCAACCTGACCCGGGCCACCATGGTCAGCCTGGCGAGCGGCCAGCAGATGGCGGAGCTCCTGGAGGTCGAGCCGCTCACCGCGAAGCAGATCCTGTCGGGCAACCAGGGCGCGACGCTGGAGGGCCTCACCGACGAGCAGCTCGAGGCCGTCGTCGCGGCGACCCCGCTGTGGTTCTACGTCCTGCGCGAGGGCGAGTTCAACAGCGGGCGCCTCGGACCGGTCGGCGGCCGGATCGTCGCGGAGGTGTTCCACCGGGCGATGGAGACCAGCCGCACCTCGACGGTCCGCGAACCGTCCTGGCGGCCGGCGCTGGGCCCGGACAAGCTCACCTTCCGCATGACCGACCTGCTGCTGCACGCCTTCGAGGGCAAGGCCGACCTGCTGAACCCGTTGGGCGACTGACGGGGCGACCGACCATCCGGCGAGGTGGCGGACCTCCTGTCTGGGGGGCTGGGAGGTCCGCCGCCGTTAAGATCGCGCGGGTGTCGAGTACGGAGATCGCGGACATCGCCGCGCGGTACGGGCTGGCGCCGTTGCCGGTGGAGGGCGGGCTCTTCCGCCGGACGTGGGCCGGGCCGCCCGACGCCGCGGGGCGCCCGGCGGGGTCGGCGATCATCGCGCTGTTCTCGGTCGAGGACGGCCTGTTCTCGGCCCTGCACCGGCTGCCCATCGACGAGGTGTGGCACTTCTACCGCGGCGATCCGCTGGAGCTGCTGCTGCTCGATGAGCGGGACGGAGCACGGGTGGAGGTGCTCGGACCGGACGCGGTCCAGCTGACCGTTCCCGCGGGCACGTGGATGGGTGCGCAGGTCGCGCCGGGCGGGCGGTGGACGTTGTGCGGCACCACGATGGCGCCCGGGTTCGTGCCCGCCGACTACGAGGGCGGCGACGCCGACGACCTGTGCGCCCGCTACCCGGATGCGGCCGACCGCATCCGGGCGCTGTGCCGGTTGGACGCACCCCGGCGGTTCAGCGGTGAGTGACCCGGGGCTGCCCGACCTCACCGGCACCGCCACGCTGGTGACCGGGGCCGGCGGCACGATCGGGCGCGGCATCGCGCTGCGGTTCGCCGCGGCCGGGAGCGCCGTCGCCGTGCACTACCGGCGCGACGAGGCCGGCGCGGACGCCGTCGTCGCGCGGATCCGGGAGGACGGCGGGCAGGCGAGGGCGTTCGGCGCCGACCTCACCGGCGAACAGGCCTGCCACGACCTCGTCGACGCGGCCGCGGCCTGGGCCGGCCGGCTCGACGCACTGGTCGACAACGCCGGGATCCAGCCGGTCGCGGACCTCGCCACGTTGACTGCGGACGACTGGCGCGCGATGTTCGAGGCGAACGTGACCAGCGCGTTCTCCTGCACCCAGGCCGCCGCCCGGGTCATGCGCAACGCCGGGGGCAGCGTCACGCACATCGCGTCGATCGAGGCGAGCAGGCCCGCGGCCGGGCACGCGCACTACAGCGCCGCGAAGGCCGCGCTCGTCATGCACGCCCGCGCGGCCGCGCTCGAGTACGGCCCGCTCGGCATCCGCGTCAACACGGTCTCCCCCGGCCTCGTCGACCGGCCGGGCCTGGCCGGCGACTGGCCGGACGGCGTCGAGCGCTGGACGCGCGCCGCCCCGCTGGGCCGCCTCGGCGAGCCCGCGGACATCGGTGGCGCGTGCGTGTTCCTCGCCTCGCCGATGGCCGCGTGGATCACCGGGCACGACCTGACCGTCGACGGCGGGATGTCCGCCCGGCCCGGCTGGTAACCGCTACCCGGCAGGCGCTGCCACCGGCGTCGCCGGGGTCGGCTCGGCCACGTACTCCGTGCCGCCGAGGTCCATTCGGAACGGTGGGTACTCGTCGGTCATCAGCGCGACGTACGCGCCGACCCGCAGCGCCCACCGGTTCATGCCCATCACGAGGTCGAAGAGCCCCAGCGGGTAGGCGCCGGTGAACAGCAGCGAGACCGCGGCGAAGAACACCAGGATCGTGACGAGCCCGCCGCCAGCGCCCGCCCACGCGTCGCCCACCTGCCAGAGCAGGAAGCTGCCGCCACCGAAGAAGACCGTGAGCACGAGGTGGTGCGGGAGCGCGAGCAGCCACCACTTGACCAGGACCAGCCCACGAGACAGGTGTTCGGGATAGGCGATGTCCAAAGTGGTCGGATAGTCGGGGTGCTCGCCGAGGCTGAACGGCGGGTAGCGGTCGGTGCCGAGCCCGCAGTAGCCGTAGAACCAGACCCGCCAGGTCCATCGCATGACACCGACGTTGAAGTCGAAGATCGCCCGCGGGTACCGGCCGGTGAACAGCACCGCGAAGAACACGACCACGGTGAGCACGAGGAAGGCGAACCACAGGAACGCGAGCACGAACAGGTGCGGGATGATCAGCAGCCATTTCACCAGCCACAGCCCGCGGCTGGGTGCGTCGAGCCGTGCCTCGAGACGTACCGACATGTCTCCTCCAGTTTCTCAGGACGAACGCAGCCGCGCCAGCGAGCGCAGCGAGGTGTCCGGCAGGTAGGCCCGGGCCAGCGCGACCCCGATGCGCGGCAGGTCCGCCTCGTCGCGGTAGGCCAGGTACATCGGCTCGTAGCGCGGCTTGAACTTCGTCTTGAACGAGTGCAGCGAACGGAACCCGTAGTAGGGCTCCATCGCCCCGCCGAACGAGTCCAGCAGCCGTTCCAGCGGCGCGGCCGGGGCGGCGTCGGGCGCGCGGGCGAGCGGCGCGCCGGACAGCGAGACGAACCGCGCTCCCTCGGCCTGGAAGGCCAGGCAGCTCGACGCGATCAGGTACTCCATGACCGGCTTGAACCCCTCGGTGCGGCGCCGCATGAGGTCCAGCGTCCAGCCCTCGATCTCGCCGAATCCACTGTGGACGGGCAGCCAGGACGTCACGCCGTGCACCGAACCGTCCGGGCCGAGCGCGATGCCCACCCTGGTCTGCGGGTCGAGTGCCTCGTCCACGCCGCCGAGCGTGAACCCCATCTCCGGCATGCCCTTGTCGCCGACCCATTCCTCGGACACGGCCCGCACCTGGGTCACCAGCGCCCACGACTGCTCGGCCAGCACGACCATCCGGAACTCGACGCCTTCCTTGACGGCCCGGTTGAGGGCCGATCGCACGCTCTGCCACGACTTGCCGCGGAACTCGAGGCCCGCCAGGTCGATGAGGGTGTCCTCGGCGACCTGCACGTGCTGCCAGCCGAGCCCGTGCGCCGCCGCGAGTCCCTCGGCGGTCACCGAGAACAGGCAGGGGATGAGGGCGTTGCCGTCGGACATCGCGGCGAACTCGGTGATGGTGTGCGCCGCCGACATCGGCGGTCCGACCGGGTCGCCGAGCGCGATCGCCACCCCGGCGTGGCGGCGGTAGGCGACGAACGACTCCCCGTCCGCGGCGAAGAAGTGTGAGTTGTCCGGCCAGGTCGTCATCCAGGACAGCGTGCTGCCGCCGTGGCGCTCCAGCAGCTCCGTCGCCGCCGGCACGTCGCTGGTGTTGCCGGCCGTGCGGCGCCGGTGGCGCCGGGTCGGCACGCGGAACGCCCCGCGGCCCATCACCAGCACGACGAGCAGGGCGGTCCACAGTGCACCGCCGGCGACGATGAACGGCAGCAGCTCGATGGTGAACGGGATGTCGAAGATCGTGGCGATCAGGGCGAGGATCGGGATGGACACGCCCTGTGCCACGAAGAGGACCGACAGCAGGACCGCCCACCGCCAGGCGGACCGCTTTCCCTTGCGCAGCCCGTTGACGAGCAGGGCGACCGCGACGAGCACGATCGTCAGCTCGATCGGCGAGGTGGACATGTCCGCGGACGAGCCGAGCGGGCCGTCCGCCGGCGCGATCCGGATCACGACCTCGATGACGGCGACGATCACCATCCCGGTCACCGCGAACAGCCGCCACTCCCGGCGGTTCGGGTGGCCCGCGTTGGTCGACCGGTGCGGTCCCGCGAGCCGGCGCGAGAGCGGCAGCGCGACGGCGACGGCCACCGTGTGCTCGAGGTCGGCGAGGGTGCCGACGTAGAGGATGGACACCCCGACGTACACGCACAGCGCCGCACGCAGCCGCAGCCGCCACGGCGTGCGGACGGCGGCGGCGACCACCACGACGGCGACCAGCGCGCCCGCGGAGAACCCGAGGTCGGTCTGCGCCGCCAGCCGCTCCGCCCAGTCCCACCCGGTGCCGCGCAGCACCAGCAGCACGAGGGCCGCGCCGAGCACGGCGACGACCTGGCCCACCACGGTGATCAGCGCGGTCCGCACGGTGCCCAGCCGCCACTCGGCGAGCCCGACCAGCAGCGCGAACCCGCCGGCCACCGGGAGGTAGTACAGCGGATTCATCGCGAAGAAGGCGCCGGTGACCACCGTCCACCACTTGCCGGCCTCGAACGCGGGCAGGCCGTAGGCGACGGAGGAGTACCAGCCGTGCTCGGGCGCGCTGGTCCACAGCGCGCCGGAGGCCGCCGCGGCGACGAGCATCACGACCACGACGACCGTCGTGAACGGGACCCGCCGCCACAGCAGTGCCGCGGTGGTGCCCGCGCCGGCGGCGACGGCCCGCTGGAACTGGGTGACGCGACGGGGCCGGGTGACAAGTGGAGGCGCGGGGACGACAACCTGTTCGACCATGGCTGTGCTCCGGGTGGTCAGGGAAGCGGTTCCCGCACCGGCGGGGTGGGGTCGACCGGCGGGAGCGGACCGGCGGGCCCGTCACCGGCAGGTGGCGCGTAGCCGGCGGGTGGCGCGATCGGGGTGCCCAGCGGCGGCGAGTGCGGTGCCATCGGGGTGCCGGTGGGCGGCGCGTATCGCGGCGCGTTCCCCGCGGGCTGCTGGATCCCGGTCTGCAGGGTTCCGCTCTGCGGCGGGTAGGCCGCGGCTGTTCCGTAGCCGGCGGGCGCGCCGTTTCCCGGGCCCGGCGGCGGGCCGTAGCCGCCCTGGTAGGCCGGTCTGCCCAGCCGCGGGCGGGTGAATACCAGCAGGGCGATCGCGAGGACGATCAGCACGGCCCCGCCGATCAGCAGGCCGAGCGCGAGCCCGAACATGCCGCTGAGTCCGAGGCCGACGCCAAGCTGCGACTGCACCCCGGCGGCCCCGTCCGCGTTCATCAGCACCACGCGGTAGTCGCCGTCCTGGACCTGCCAGGTCAGGTCGAGCCCGGAGGTCCCGGTGGCCGACGCCACCCAGAATTTCTGGTCCGCCGGTGGGGAGGCGTCCGTCTGGGGGCCGTCGCGGCGCGACAGGTCCAGGGAGTACGGGTCGACGCTCGAGGTCCACCACCTGGTCGATCTCGACCCCGGCCAGGTACCGGTCCACGTCGGCCGCCGGGCCGATGCCCACGAACAGCCCGCTCGCGTTCCCGCCGTCCGCGGCGAAGCTCGTGATCGGGGTGCCGAGCGCGTCGGCGACGTCGGAGGTGTCGCGGATCGCCGCGATGTCGGTGACCACGGCCGCGGTGGACGTCGTCACCGGCGCCTTGGCGGTGCTGGCCTCCCCGTCGGTGCCGAACACCGCCAGCAGGGCGCCGCCGCCGATCGCGAGTGCGGCGCCGATCAGCAGGAGGAAGACCGCGGCCACGATGGCGATGACCCGCCCGGGGCGGGTTCCCTGGCGGCGCGGGGCGGGTGGACCGTACGTGGTCATCGTGAGCTCCTCGGTCGGGCGCGGCACGTCTCCCGAACGATGCGCCGGTCAGCGCGGAGCCGGCATCCGTGTGCTCACCGGTCGTCGAGGTCGTAACCGGCCAGCTCCGCCCGCGAGGCCAGGCCGAGCTTGGTGAACACCTTGTGCAGGTGGTACTCGACGGTGCGCCTGCTGAGGAACAGCTTCGCGGCGATGTCCGGGTTGCTCGCGCCCTCCCCGGCGAACCGCGCGATCTGGCGCTCCTGCGGGGTCAGCGTCTCCAGCGCGCCGGCTTCCCGGGCGCGGGCGGTCTCCCCGCTGGCCCGCAGCTCCGCGGCCGCGCGCGCGGACCACGGCGCGGCCCCGGCCCGCTCGAACCCCTCCAGCGCCGCGTGCAGGTGCACCCGCGACTCGCTGCGCCGCCGGGCCCGGCGCAGTGCCTCGCCGAGCAGCAGCTCGGCCCGGGCCCGCTCCAGCGGACGGTCGCCCTGCGGGTCCAGGTCCACCGCCGCGCGGAACTCCGCCGCCGGATCGCCCCGGCCGAGCAGCCCCTGGCAGCGCCGCACCGCCGCGGCCGGCGCCGACCGCCCGCTGCCGCTCGCCCAGCGCTCCAGCTCCGCCACCGCCGGCTCGCAGTCCTCCGGCGAGCCGGCCCGCACGGCCGCCTCGACCAGGTCCGGGCGTCGCCCACAGCCGGATCACCAGGTGGTCGCTGCGACCGCCGGGCGCGAGCGCCAGCAGCCGCGCGCACGCCTCCACCGGCCGGCCCGCGCCGAGGTCGAGCAGGCCCAGGGCCCAGTCCGCGCCGGCCGCGACCATGCGCAGCTGCCGGGCCGCGGCGAGCTCGTGCGCGCGTTCCGCGGCCGCGCGGCAGGCGTCCTCGTCGCCGGTCCACGCCGCGGCGAGCGCGAGGCTGACCAGCGCGATCCCGCTGTCCAGACCGAGGGCGCCGGCCAGGCGCAGCCCCTCGGCCGCGTTCGCGGTGGCGGCCGCGGGACGGCCGGAGAGGACGTCGGCGAACGCGAGCCGGTCGAGCATCATCGGCAGCGCGCCCACCGCGCCGTCGGCCCTGGCCAGCGCGACCGCCCGGCGGTAGTGGGCGCGGGCCGCGGCGACGTCGCCGAGGTAGAGCGCGGCGCGGCCGGCCCACAGCTGGCGGGTCGAGCCGTCCCGCTCGCCCACCCCGTCGAGGGCCGCGACGAGCAGCCGCGCGCCGCCGGCCCAGTCGTCCCGGGCGATGCTGGCCCAGCCGGACAGCAGGCCGACCCGCAGCGCCTCACCCGGCCCGCCGCCGTTGGACGCCGCACGGGCCAGCCGTTCGACCTCGGCGGCCAGCACGGGCTCGCCCAGCAGCCCGGCCGCCTCGCCCGCGTGCACCAGGGTCTCCAGCGAGACCTCACCCGTGGACTCCGCCGCACTGCGCAGCAACAGCCGGTACGCGGCGGCCGGCAGCCCGGACCGCAGCTCGAGCATCCCGCGCAGGAACGACAGCCGGGCGCGCACCTCGCCCGGCCCGGCGACCCGGCTCGGCCGCGTCGAGCAGCGAGGGCACCCGCTGCCACTGCCCCGCCTGCCACGCGTCGCCGGCCGCGGCCACGTAGCGGGCGGCCCGGTCCGCGCCGCTCGGGCTCAGCTGCGCCGCGCGCACCAGCGCGTCCGCGGCGGCCGCCGCGCCGCCGCGGTCCCGCGCCCGGTCGGCCGTGGCCTCGCAGCGCCGCCGGCGAGCTCGGCGTCCGGCTCGATCGCGGCGGCGGCGGCGTGCCAGGCCTGCCGGTCGGCGTCGGCCGGATCGGTGAGCACGTGACCGAGGGCGGCGTGCACCGAGCGGCGGTCGAGGAACGTGGCCAGCTGGTAGATCGCGGAGCGGACCAGCGGGTGGCGGAAGCGCAGCCGCCCGTCCCGCACGCTCACCAGGCCGGCCGCGTTCGGACTCGTCCAGCACCCCCTCGCCGATGCCGGCGAGGGTGGCGGCGCGCAGGACGGCCGCCAGGTCACCGGCGCTCTCGGCCGCGGCGACGAGCAGGAAGTGTTGCGCGGCAGGGGAAAGCCGGCGCACCCGGGCGATGAACAGCTGCTCGACCTCGTGGCCGACGGCCAGCGGGACCGGCAGGGTCTCGCGGCCGGCCAGCTGGTCGCGGCTCAGCGTCGCCGGCAGCTCGAGCAGCGCCAGCGGGTTGCCCGCCGTGCCCGCGACGAGCCGGCGGCACACCTCGTCGGTCAGCCCGGGCGCGGACTCGGCGAGCAGTGCGCGCGCGGCCGCCTCGTCGAGCCCGTGCACGTACCGCTCCGGCAGCCCGTCCGCGCGGAACTCGCGGACGTCGCCGTCGCGGGCGGCGAACACGATGGCGACCCCCTCGGCCTCGAGCCGCCGGGCGACGAACACGAGCGCCTCCGCCGACGCGGGGTCCAGCCAGTGCGCGTCGTCGACCAGGCACAGCAGCCCGTGCTCGCCGGCGACCTCGCCGAGGAGCGTCAGCGCGGCGACCGCGACCAGGAAGGGGTCGCCGCCGCGCCCGGGGCCGGTGCCGAACACGCCGCGCAGCGCGTCGGCCTGCGGCCCGGGCAACAGGTGCAGCTGGTCCTGCACGGGGTGCAGCACCTGATGGAGCGTCGCGAACGGAAGCGGCACCTCGGACTCGATGCCCGCGGACCGCAAGCACCCGCATGCCGCCCGCGCGCCCGGCGGCGTAGTCACAGAGAGCGGACTTGCCGACGCCCGGTTCTCCCCGCAGAACAAGCACTCCGCTCGACGAGCTCCGGGCTGCGGCGAGCAGCCCGTCCAACGCGGCGCACTCGGCGCCGCGGCCGTAGAGCATCTGCCGAGCGTAGCCCGGTTCGGCGCCCGCGGACCCGCGCCGGACCGGGCACCTCACGGATGTGACCCGGGGCCCGGCCGGAGGAACGTGGCCACCGCCGGAGGAGAGGACCCCGCGATGACCATTCCGCAGCTCGACGTCGTGGTCGTCGGCGCGGGCGTCGGCGGGATGGCGGCCGCGCTGCTGCTGGCCCGCGCGGGTGCGTCGGTGAGCCTGCTCGAACGCACGCCCAACCCCGCCGGGGCGGGTGCCGGGATCCTCCTGCAGCCCAACGGTCTCGCCGTGCTGACCGGGCTGGGGCTGGCCGACGAGCTCGAGAAGGCCGGGCACCGGATCGAGGCGAGCACGGTGCACGGCGCCGGTCGCCGGCCCGTCGCGACGCTCGCCGTCCCCGACTTCGGCCCCGGCCTCGACCACGTGCTCGCCGTGCGGCGCGGCCTGCTGCACGAGGTCCTGCTCGCGGCCGTGGCCGACGCGCCCGCCATCGACTGCCGCCTCGCGGCGACCGCGCACGCCGCCGGCACCGACGGCTCGGTCGACCTGGAATGGCTCGGCCGGCACAGCACGATCCACGCGGACCTCGTCGTCGGCGCGGACGGGATCGGGTCGACCGTGCGCGCCGGCGGCACGTTCGGCGTCCGGGACCACCGCGACCGCGGCACCGGCGACCGCTACCTGCGCGCGCTGGTCACCCGGCGCGGCCCCGACCTCGTGGGCGAACACTGGACCGCGCTGGGCCTGTTCGGCGGCGCCCCGGTCGACGCGGCCACCTGCTACTTCTACGGCTCGGCGTCCGCGCCGCCGGTCGCCACCGCGCTCGCCGCGGGCGACCTGCCCGCCTGCCGGGCGGCGTGGGCGCGCGTCCTGCCGGTGGCCGGCGAGCTGCTCGGCCGGGTGCCCGCCTTCGCCGACCTGCTGGTCAACCACGCCGAACGGGTCGACTGCGCCCGGTGGCACGACGGCAGGCTGGTGCTGCTCGGCGACGCGGCACACGCGATGGCACCGACCCTGGGGCAGGGCGCCAACAGCGCGCTCGTCGACGCCGCCGTGCTGACCGCGGAGCTGGCCGCGGCCGGCTCGGTGACCGAAGCGCTGGAGCACTACACCCGCCGCCGGCGTCCCGCCGTGACGCTCGTGCAGGACCGGGCCGCGCGCGTGGCCCGGTTGTCGCGGCTGACCGGCCCGGCGCGGCACGTGCGGGACGCGGGCATGCGCGCGCTCGCCGTCCTGCCGGGCTCGGCCGCGCGGCTGGTGCGCGGCGCCCAGCAGGAGGACCCGGCGAGCCTGGTGGCGCTCGTCGCCGGCCTTTCCCACCGCTGAGCCGTTTCCACGGTCAGGGACCGGTCGAGTGTGGCGGTCGGGCGCCCGCTCGCCGTCCTACCGGGCCCGGCCGCGCGACCGGTGCACGGCGCCCAGCGGTGCTCATCGCCGGCCTTACCCACCACTGAGCCATTTCCACACTGTCCACAGTGGATGGTCAGCGCGGTTCGATGGTCACCGCCTGCGGGCGCCGGGCGGTCATGGTCCGGTCGGGCGGGGACAGGTCGGGCGTCCGGTCGGCATCCGACAGCAGCTCCGCGTAGCGGCCCAGCATCCGCTCGCCGATCTGCCGGTAGAACTCCGGCAGCCTCGCGTTGCGTCCCTCGTGGAACGCCAGGAACTGCGGGTCGGACCGGAGCATGTCCAGGATCCCGCGGAAGCTCGCGATGTCGGTCCGGAAGCTCGCCGTGCGGGCCCGGTGCACGTACCGGATGGCGCGGTGGGTCGTGGTCGCCATCCGCTTGCGCAGCATCTCCGGCGACGCGGCGTGCGCGTAGAGCTCGGTGAGCTTCTCGTAGTAGGTCACCGGGTCGTAGTGCTTGAGCGTGGTCACCAGGTGGGGCGCGTAGTAGAGGTTGAACGGCATCGCGGACAGGATGCGCCCGTTGGCGGCGAGCTGGTCGTGCAGCGGGGTGCCGCCGAACGGGACCGGGATGTTGATCGTCGGGAACGCGAACGGGGCCTTGTCCATGAACCGCTTGGTCAGCTCGATCGGCTCGTCGCCCTGGTCGGTGTCGAGCCCGAAGATGAAGTTCGCCTGCAGGTACGGCACGTTCTCGGCGAGCTGGGCGAAGTGCGCGGCCACGTGGTCGACCTTCTCCTCGCCGCGCTCGCGGCCCACGCCGGCCTTGTTCGAGTAGTCGGTCCAGGACTCCACGCCCGGCGCGACCATCGCGCAGTTGGTCTCCTTGAGCCGCCGCGGCCGGTCGCCGCGCAGCACGGTCAGCGAGCTCTCGATGATGTACGGCGGCCGCCGCTCGGGCGGCTGGGCCTCCAGCACGTCGAAGACCTGGTCGAACTTCACCGCGAAGTTCGGGTCGTGGAACACGATGAGCATGCCCGGCAGGTGCTGGGACATGTAGCGCAGATCGGTCGCGAGCCGCTCGGTGGACAGCGGCCGGTAGGTGCTGCTCCAGTCGATGCAGAAGTCGCACTTGTACGGGCAGCCCATGCTGGCGAGCATCGGGACCGCGGACAGGCGCAGGGGCTTGCGGCCCCAGAAGAACGCCGAGCGGCGGATCTCGGGCATCCGCTCCTCGACGGTCGGCACGTCGTCGAACGGCTTGTCCGAGGAGATGATGCTGCCCGGGTCGTACTGCCCGGCCACGATGTCCTCGATCAGCTCCGGGTCGCACTCACGCACGACGAGGTCGAAGAAGCGCAGGCAGTCCACCGGGAACGCCGGTCGCGTGCGGACCGCCGATCACCGTGCGGATCCCGGCCCGGCGGTAGATCTTCGCCAGCGCGTAGGCGAGGTGGCTGACCTGGGTGTAGCAGGAGATGAACACGACGTCGAGGTCGGCGGGCAGCAGCCGGTGCGGCTGGCCGAGGCCGTAGTAGGTGGCGTAGAAGGTCTCGTGCCCCTGCCGGCGGCACCACACCGAGATCGCCTGCGGCGTGATGCTGGCGTACTGCTTGGTGATCAGCAGCTGGTAGCCGACGTCCACCGGGCTGCGTGCCGGCGGGCCGAGCAGATCGAGAATTCCTACCCTCATGCGTGCTCCCTCGATTGCCGGCGGCGTGCGCCTATTTCGGTACGACTTCGGGCACCCGGGACTCGAGCGCGGCGGATGGCCGCAGCCCCATCTCGTCCCAGAGGAGCCGGCGGTAGTTGTCGACGTGCCGGCGTGCCTGCACGACGTTGCCCTCGGCGAGGTGGACGTCGACGAGCGCCGCGTGCGCCGACTCGTGCAGTGGTTCGGCGGCGATCGCCGTGTAGGCCGCGTCGAGGGCCGGCAGGAACCGGCCCAGCCCGCACAGCCGGTGCGACAGCGCGACGAGCGCCTGGATGCGCACCTGGTGGATACGCTCCCGCTCGATCATCAGCCAGTCCTCCTCCCAGCCGGGGAGGAGGTCGGCCATCAGGCCGGTGGTCACGGCGTCGGCCGGCACGAGCTCGCCGCCGTCGTCGAGGAGCCGGCCGGCCTGGCCGAGGCTCTGCTCGACGTCGACCTCGACGTTGACGCCCAGGTGGACGCGGTCGCGGTCGGCGTGCACGAGGCGGTCGTCGGCCTTGCGGATGCGCCAGATCGCGGTGCGCAGGCTCGCCTGGGCGCGCTCGTGGGTGCCGCCGCACCAGAGCCGCTCGGCGAGCGCGGTGCGGCGCTGCGGCATGCCGAACGGGCGCGAGATGGCGAGGAAGGCGAGCACCCGCTGGGCGTGGACCGGCAGGACGACCTCGCGGTGCCCGATGTCGAGCCGGAAGCCGTCGAGCAGCCGCACCAGCAAGGGGGCTTCCATCGCGGCGGGGCCGGATGTAGGGACGTGAGGCACGTGCACCTCCTCCGCTACCTGCGGGGACCCTACGGCGACACCGTCTACGACTGCGTCAATCCTCCGCCGCGTTCCCGGCGTTGATGGAGGCGTACACGGCCGTCCCGGATAGTCGCGACCATGGATTCCCAGCCGTGGCGCGTAGTGCTGGTACGGGCCTGGGTGCACGACGGCGACGTGGCCGCCGTCCTGCTGGTCGGGTCCGAACCAGGATGGCCCGCGTCCGCGCGACGGGTCACGACGGGCTCGGTGGAGGCGGCCTGTACCGCCCTCGGCACCATCCTAGGCGAGTTGACCACGAACCCGGCGAAACCGACGGACCCACCCCCGACCGAGTGACCCGCGACGACGCGGGGCCCCGGCCACGCCTCGCTATGATTCCGCCGCCGCGCCGCCGGGTGCGGTCACACCGGCGACCGCGGAGACCCGACCGTTGGGCAAGATCTTCGTCAGCTACCGCAGGCAGAATCCCCACCCGCTGGCCATCGAGCTCCTCGCCGACCTGCTGCGGAAGCATTTCGGCAGCGACCAGGTCTTCATCGACAGCGAGCTGGCGCCGGGCGAGCGGTATCCCGACGAGCTGCGGGCGGAGCTCGCCGCGAGCGACGTGGTGCTCGCCGTGATCCACGACGAGTGGCTGGACGACTTCGACGTCGAGCGGCGGATGGACTGGGTGCGCTTCGAGCTGTCGACCGCGTTGCGCGACATGAAGACCGTGCTCCCGGTCCTGCTGGAGGGCGCGACGCAGCCCGCCTACGACCGGCTGCCCGCCGACGTCGCCGAGATCGCCATGCTCGAGTCCACCCCGCTGCGCTCCGCCGAGTATCAAGCGGACATCGCGAAGCTCACCGCCGCGATCGAGCGGACACCTGCGGCGCCGGATGTCGCTCTCGCGGTCGCGGACCCGACCGGTGACCAGCCCGCCAGGCCGGGCCGGTCGCTGGCGCTGCGCGTCGCGGCCTTCGCCGTGCTGTTCGCCGGCATCGCCATGCTGCACGCGTCCGGGCTCGGCATGCCCGCGTGGCAGACCTTCGTGTCGGCGGCCTACGTCCTCCTCTTCCCGCTGGCCGGGCTGGCGCTCGGCACGGTCGTCCTGGCCGCCGCGCAACGCGCGCTGGACGCGGTGTCCCGCCGGCACCAGGAGATGTCGATGCGGGCCGGGGTGAAGGACGCGTGGCCCGTCTACGCGTTGTGGGCACTGCTGCTCGTCGTGCTGTGGATGGACCTTCCGCTGCTGGACGCGGCATGGCTCAGCACGCCGGCCAAGGTCCTCATCACCGGCTGCGTGCTGATCTTCGTGGGCCGCCTGGTGCAACGGCAGGTACGCCAGGTGTCCGATGTGGACACCGCGTGGCCACCGCGGGTCTCCCCCGACACCCTGGTGTTCCGCCGGGCCGCCACCCGGCTGCACGAGCTGCTCGTGGCGAAGCGGCCGCCGCGCGACTTCACGACGCAGCGCCAGGCGGAGTCGGTGTACTTCGCCCTGGCCGAGGTCCGGGCCACCGTGGACGAGCGGGCGCGGCGTGGGTGGCGCGGCTGGCTCGTCGGCGGTCATCCCGGCAACCTCCTGGCAGTCGCCGCGGTCGGCGCCCTGGGTGGTGCCGTCCTCCTCGACGTCGCGGGCCTGGTATGCGGCGTGCCGGGCGGGATCACGCCCGCGGGGGTCCTGGTCGCGGTGGTGGTGCCCGGTGTCGCGGCGGCGCTGACGGCCGCCGCGCTCGTGGTGAACTTCCGGGCCGCGCGGGCACAGGGACGGCGGCTGACCGAGGAGCTGCAGGGGTGGGACACCACGCTGCGGCCGCTGCTGTTCCCCGCCGAGCAGGGCTGACCCAACCTTTTCCCGCTCCGCTCCGAATCACCCTTGCGCGGTGGCCGCCGTGCCGGTTGTCGCTGGTCGACGGATGATGGGGGCGAGATCGAGGAGGGGTGATCGTGGGGAGCGGACGTGTCGCGGAACTGCCGGCACTGCTTGGGCGCGGCATCGACGCCGTGCTGGATCGCAGTGTGGTGTTCGGCTATCCGCGGTGGGGGCTGGCGCTGCGGCGGCGGTTACCGGGCTGGCCCGCCGACCCCGCCGCGGGCGCACTGGCCGGGCGGGTCGCGGTGGTGACGGGGGCGTCCTCCGGCCTGGGCGAGGCGGCCGTCACCGCGCTGGCGAACCTGGGCGCGACCGTGCACCTCGTCGTCCGCGATGTCGCCAAGGGGGAGCGGGTGGCGGCGCGGGTGCCCGGTGCGACGCCGCGAGTGTGGCGTTGCGACGTGTCCGACCTCGACGACGTGACGCGGTTCGCCCGAGAGCTGGGTGACGAGACGGGCGTCGACGTGCTGGTGCACAACGCCGGGCTGATGCCGCCCGAACGGCGGACCACCGCGCAGGACCACGAGCTGGCGCTGGCCACCCACGTCCTCGGTCCGCTGCGCATGACCGAGCTGCTGCGCCCCGCGCTCGCCGGCGGGCGGGTCGTCTGGGTGTCCTCCGGCGGCATGTACGCGCAGCGCCTTCCCCTCGCGGACCCCGAGTACCGGGACGGCACCTACCGCGGCGCGACCGCCTACGCGCGGACCAAACGGATCCAGGTGGCGCTCGTGCCGCTGCTCGCCGAGCGCTGGGCACCGGACGGCATCTCCGTGTACGCCATGCATCCCGGCTGGGCCGACACCCCCGGCGTCGCCGAGTCGCTGCCCGGCTTCCACCGGCTCACCGGGCCGGTCCTGCGCGACGCGGACGAGGGCGCGGACACCATGGTCTGGCTCGCCGCCACCTCGCCGGCGCCGCGCAGCGGGCTGTTCTGGCACGACCGCAGGCCGCGCGGCGCGCACCTGGTGCCGTGGACCCGGCACGACGAGACCGCCCGCGCGGACATGCTCGCCTGGTGCGCCCGGGCGGCCGGGATCGAGCCGTGATCGGCCCCTTCGGCGACGTGTGGCGCGCGAACGCGGTCCTCGCGGCCGCGGCTGTGCAGATCGCGGTGGCCGCCGTGGGCGGCACCGGGGTGTGGGGCGAGCCGGTCGGCGACGTGGCCCGGTCCTACCCGACCCTGCTGCTGCCCGGTGGCGGCGCGTTCGCCATCTGGTCGGTGATCTACGTCGGCTTCGCCGTGCTCGCCTTCCGCCAGGCCCTGCCGTCCCAGCTGGACCGTCCGATGTACCGCCGCGTCGGGTGGTGGCTCGCCGCCGCGGGCGGCCTCAACGCCGGCTGGGTCGCGCTGTTCTCCCATCGGGCCGTCCTCGCCGCGCAGCTCGTCCTCGTGGCGCTGCTGGCCGTCCTGGTCGTGGCGGCCGTCCGGCTGACCCGCGTCCCGGCGCGGGACTGGACCGACAGGTTGCTGCTGCACACCCCGATCACGCTGTACACCGGCTGGGTCGCGGTCGCGATGATCGCGGGCGCGGCCACCACCGGCGCGGCGCTGGGGGCCGGCCCGTCGGTGGTGGGTGCGGTGGTCGCCGTGCTGCTCACCGGCGGCTCCGCGGCGCTGGCGGTGCTGCGGCTGCCCGCCGTGGTCGGGTTCGCGGCCGCGGTGTGCTGGGCGCTGGCGTGGATCGCGGGCACCACCCCCGCCACCGGCGTGCAGGCCGGCGCGGTGACGGGGATCGTGGTGGTCGCGTTCGTGGTGCTCTACCGGCTGCGCCGCTCCCCCGACACCGCGCGGACGGCGTGGGGCTAGGCGACTTCGACGTAGTCCACCTCGGCCCAGCGGGTGCGGAACTGCAGGCGGACGGTGTTGAACCCGGCGGCCAGGCTCACCTCGGCCGCCACCTCGGTCCAGTTGTCCCAGCCGCGGTTCGGGTAGCCCACCACCTGCGCGGCGCCACCGTTGACCGTCAGCGTGTGCTCGGCGTCCCCGAACCCGGCCGCGTATCCGATGTGGACGGTGTAGTTCCCGGCCACCGGGGCGAACACGGAGTTGTCCACCCAGCTGTCCGCGTAGTCGATGTTGGCCACGACCGCGCCCTGCGACGCGCCGGCCGCGCCGGTGCGCACCACCGCGTGGTTCAGCCCGCCCCGCTCGGCCTCGTACCGCACCCGGCTGCCGCGCACCACCGGGAAGTCGTTGGCCCACCCCAGGTTCGCGGTGTACATGCCGCGGCCGCCGCTACCCAGGTGGCCGTGGAAGAAGATCCGGTCACCGACGACGTCCGCGCCGCCCGGCCCGTTGACCGCACCGTCCACTGTGGCCGTCGTGAGCAGCGGCCGGTACGCGCGGGTGTAGGGACCGGTCAGCGAGCCGGAGACCGCGTAGCTCGTCTGGTAGTTGCCGCTGGTGTACACCCCGGCCGAGTAGAACAGCACGTACTGGGACGCGCGGTGCACCAGCACCGGCGCCTCGATCACGCCCTGCTCCTCGGGCCGGTCGTTGCGCAGCAGCTCCACCCGGCCGCCGGTGAAGGTCACGCCGTCGGCCGCGGTCGGCTGCAGCCAGAGGATCGTCGGCTGCCCGATCGCGTTGCCGTCGTTCTTGTACAGCAGGTAGCGCACGCCGCCGGCGTCGACGAAGCTCGACGGGTCGATGTCGCCACCCTCGGAAGCGTTGCACACCAACGGTTGAGCGGCGGTCGGCTGGAACGGGCCGGCCGGGCCGTCGGCCAGCGCCGCCCCCAGGCACATGCGGCCGGTCGCCACGCTCGGGCCGGTGAAGTACATGAGGTAGCGGCCGTCCGCGCGCCGCGACACGTCCGGCGCCCAGAACCCGCCGTCCCCCGCCCAGGACGGCTTCTGCGGCAGCGCGTCGCCCCGGATCGTCCACGGCCCGGCCGGGTTCGCGGCCGTCGCGTACGGCACGCGGCCGTGGCCGGAGCTGGTGGAGTAGGCGTAGTACGTGCCGCCGTCGGCGAGCACCTCCGGGTCCGGGAAGTCGCTGTTGATCACCAGCGACGGGGCCACGGACTGGATCGCGGGCGCGGCCGCCGCCGGGGTGGCCGGCACGAACGCCAGGACGGCGAGGAGGGAAAGGGCACCCACTCGGAAAGATCTCACGTCATCCTCCGGGTAGTTGGGGAATCCCCTCCCATCAGAAATACCGCCGGGCCTCCCGGAACACCAGCAATGCCCCGCTAACGGCCTAACCGCCGGCCGGGTCGGGCACAATCTGGCGCGGGACGATCTCTCGGGGAGCTGCACGACGTGACGTGGTTGATCTGGGTGGCGGGTGCCGTGGTGCTCGCCGCCGCGGGGTTCGGCGCCGCCTACCTGCCGCGGATGCGGGCGCGCGACCTGCACCGCCGCACGGCCTGGTCCACCGCGCGCGCCGCGCTCGACAGCGCGGCCGTGAGCCGCGACGCGGCCGCGCGGACGGTACCGGCGGCCGACGACCTGTTCGCCCGCGCCGAGCTGCTCGTCGCCGGGCAAGGCGGTCCCGGGGCGGCGGAGGAGGCCGCCGACTGCGCCGCCCGCGCCGACCGGCTGTGGCGGGAGGCCGCGGGTGGGTGAGCGCTGGAACCGGCTGCGCTGGGCGTTCCTGGGCGCGGCCGCCGTCGTGCTCGTCGTGTTCCTGTTCGCGCAGCGGCAGAGCACCGACGTGAGCTACGGCCAGTCACCGTCCGGAAAGGACACCGTGACCGAGGGGTCGGCCGGCGAGCTGAGCGGCGTGACGCTGCCGTCGGCGGCCGAGCTGACGCGCATGGTGCGCGCCGCGCCGGTCGTGCGGTTGCCCGGCGCGATCGCGCACTGGGACGAGCAGCGCGTCCGGACCGCGATCGGCGACGCGGACCTCCGGATCCTCGTCGCACCGCCCGGGCTCGACGAGGACCAGCAGGACCGGGTCAGCGACATCGACGACGCCGACATCCGGATCGTCGGCACCGAGGTCTCCGGCGACATCTACCAGGCCACCAGCGACGACCTGCCGGGCTGGCGCGGCCAGTTCGCCACCGGCGACGTCACGAGCCAGGTGCTCGCGCTGGTCGCGGAAATGCGCGACCAGCCCACGCCGGCCGACGTCGACCTGTTCGCCTGGCGCGCACCGACCGCGGCCGAGCTGGCCCCGGTGGTCGCCGACCTGCGCGCCGGGCGCCCGCACCTGGCCGGCGGCGCCACCCTCGAGTCGGTGCCGAAGAGCGCGGCGACCGCGTTCCCCGGCGGCGGTCCGCTCGTCGTGGCGCTGCCCCAGCAGCCGTTCGGCACGCCGGTGCCCGAGTACGGGCCCGCGCTCGCGAAGCTCTTCCCCGGCAAGCCGATCGTGGTGGTGTACGGCTACTGGATCGCCTACGACGGGCCGCACGCGGACGAGTTCGCCGACGTCGCGGCCGCGAGCTTCTACGGCCGGTTCGGCGACCGGATCAGCACGTACGCCTACCCGCAGGGCAACGTGCTCAACGCGTACCTGAACACGGTCACCGACGTCCGCTACGCCGGGCTGTTCGACCGCCCGCTGCCCTACCAGCCGTTCGACCCGCTGCGGGTCGCGCTGCCCGTGCTGCCGTGGCTGTTCGCCGCGTGCGTGCTGGTGTTCGTCGGCCTCTCCGCGCGGTCCCTGCTCGGCCCGACGCCGCCGCCGCGTCAACCACCGGCGCGGCTCGCGGGGCTGACCACGCTCGCGATCGAGATGTCCGCGCTGTCCCACGACGCGGCGCTCACCCGCGGCATCGCGAACCTCCAGGCGGCACGCGCCGCCCTGGACGACGACCTGCCCGACCGGCACGTGCACCGCCTGCTCGGCGAGGCGGCGAAGGAGCTCGACGCGGCCGCCCGCGCGCTCGGCCGGGCCGAGTACCGGCCGGACGCCTACCTCGCGGGAGGTGTGTCGTGAAGCGGCTGCGCCGGTTCCTCGGCACCCCGTTCGGCGCGGCGGTCCTCGCGCTCGTGGCGCTCGCGGGCTGGGCGCTGTGGTCGGCGGGCATCTTCGACGACGACCTGCAGCGCGCGGCCCGCGGCGGCTCGGTCCACGCGGCCGACGGCGTGGCGCTCGAGAAGGACGCGGCCGCGCGGATCATCGGCAACCGCAGGCTGTTCGTCGCGTTCCTCGAACCGGGCGCGGACCGGGCCGCGGCCTGCGACGAGCTCGACGGGCCCGCGGACGGTGCGCTCGCGCTCCTGCTGAGCCGCGACACGGACGGGACGGGCTACGAGTCCTACGGCTGCTCGCGGCTGCCCGGCCACGACGACGACGCGAACTTCGGCCGGGGGTTCGTCGCGGAGACGCGGATCGCGACCGGGATCGACGAGTTCGCCGACCGGCCGCTCGACGCGCTCAAGGTCATCGCGGTCAACTACGACCAGCTGGTCAAGGCGGGCATCGTGCCCGACGGCGCGCGGACGATCGACCCGTCGCTGCCGCGGTACCTGGTCGCGATCGCGGCGGTCGCCGCGGTCGTCGCGGGCACGGCGCTGGGGTACGCGGGCGCCCGCCGCGCGGGCCGGCAGGCCGCGCGGCACCAGGAGAACCGCGACACCGCGCAGGACGCGCACGGGTCGCTGGGCGCGCGCGCCGCCGTGCTGGCCCAGCACATCATCGAGCTGGACCGCCGGTACACGCGCTCCCGGCGGCGCCCGGCGTTCCGCAGGTCCTACCGGGCGATCGCGGCGGAGTACGCCGAGCTGGTCACTGACCTCACCGGCCCCGACGCGGCCGACGCCGAGCTCAGCCGCCGGATCGACTCGCTGACCGACCGCTGCCGCGACCTCGCGGCGACGCACTGACTCACGCCGTCAGCGGCGTGTTCCGCGCCCCGTCGGTGGCGGGCTCCGGCTCGCGCGGGCGGCGCCGGTCGTAGCCGAGGCCGAACTCCATGCCGACCATCGCGGCGGCCACCACCGGCACCGAGAGCCACGACGGGAACACCACGCCGCGCGGCAGGAAGCCGGGCCGGAACTTCGCGTTGAACCGGTAGAGCGACTCCACCCGGATGAACGGGTCCAGCAGGTGCAGCGCCCGGTATCCGGCGCGCTCCAGCACGTTCCGGTCCGCGCCCGCGTCGAGCAGGGTGCGGAACGCGGCGAAGTTGAGCGAGACCACCCGCACGCCACGCGCCCGCGCGTGGCTCACCAGGTCCACGATCATCCGCTCGTTGAGCCCGTTGCGGGCGTCCCGGTCGCGGCGCATGGTGTCCAGCGACAGCGCGTCCCCGCACGGCGCGTACCGCTGGAAGCCCACCACGCGTCCGGCGCGGTCGCGGGCGATCACGAGGACGCAGTCCGGGTGCGTCCCGGTGAGCAGGCCGTCGAGGATCATGGAGAACCCGCGCTCCGCGGCGCCGCCCCGCCAGCGCGCGGACAACGCCGCGAGCTCGGCGCGCACGTCCGCGCGGAGGTCACCCTCCCGAACCACGGCGGTGGTCACGCCGAGGTTGTGCGTGCGGTGCACCGCCTGGCGCACGCCGCGCATCGGGCGCCCGGACAGGGTGAAGGAGCCGACGTCGAGCAGGACCTCGTCGCCGATGCCCACGGTCCGCAGCCCGTGCCGTTGCCACAGCGACGCGACGTCCTCGCGCACGGCGAGCGCGGCGGGCCGCCACCCGGCCCGGTCGCACCTCCGGACCAGCTCGCCGACCGCGTCGCCGAACGCGTCCGGCGCGCCGACCGGATCCCCGCCGACCACCGCGACGCCCAGCAGCACCCGGTAGCCCACCGCGGCCCGGCCGTCCCGGCTGAACACGTAGGCCTTGTCGTGGCGCAGCACGAACGGCGCGAGCGTGTCCGCGGCCGGGTGCTTGACCAGCTCGCCCACCCGCGCCCGGGTGTACCCGTCGGCCGGTGCCGGCGGCGGCGCGGGGGCGAGCAGGACGACCAGCACGACGCTCGCACCCAGCAGCGCGAGCGACTCGAGGTCCACCCGCAGCCGACCGTGGACGACGAGGTCGTAGCCGCCACCAGCCACCAGCACCGTGAGCCCGCACGCCACGGCGAGCCGGACCCGCGCCGGGCGCGGCACCGCCGGGAACGCCGCGCGCCGCACCGCGAGCGCGACGCCGCACGTCACGAGCAGCGCCGCCGCCACGTCGCGCCCGGCGACCAGGACGCCGAACGCGGCCACCGCGAGCGCGGTCCAGTACGCGACCTTGCGGCGGCGCAGCAACCCGTGCGCGAGCACGAGCAGCGCCACCGCGAGCAGCCCGCCGTGCAGCCGGGCGTGCGGCCCGCCGCTCACCAGCCGCGTGACCGGGTGGGTCCAGCCGGGCAGCGCGACCCGTAAGGCACACAACGCCGCCACTACGGCGAACCCGGAGGTCACCAGGCCGAAGGGCCACACATGCCGGCGCTCAGGTCTGCCCACGAGGTCAAGTCTCGCAGTCACCCGGCGGCACGCGCAGGCCGTCCACGATCAGGTCGAGCACCCGCGCCGCCCGGGCCGCGCCGCCGGTCGCCGGGCCGATCCGCCACAGCACGCTCAGCTGCAGCAGCACGTCCTCGGGGTCGAGGCCGGACTTGAGCGAGCCGTCCGCGGCCCCGGCGTCGAGCAGTACCGCGATCGCGTGGACGAACGGCTCGTAGTACTCGTCGTCGAGGCCGCCGTTGGTCGCCGCGTGGATCACCTCGGCGACGCCGTACTTGAGCTGGCCGTAGCGGGCGACCTCGGCGAACCACGCCCGGAGCGCGTCGAGCGGCGGGTGTTTCGCGAGCAGCGCCGGGGCGAGGTCGATGAGCTCGCCGATGTCGTGGCGGTAGAGCGCGACGATGAGCGACTCGCGGTTGGGGAAGTGCCGGTACAGCGTGCCGATGCCGACTCCGGCCCGCTTGGCGATCGCGGTCAGCGAGACGCCGCCCTCGGCCGCGAACGCGTCGCGGGCCACGGCCAGGATGCGCTCCCGGTTGTCGCGGGCGTCCGATCGTGTCACCGGTTCAGTCCTCCTCCAGTTGCGAAACGGAGGGGCCTCCGCGTATCGTCGGGTTCGAGCGGAGGGGTCTCCGTTTTCCATTCTGGCACAGCGGAGGACGGTCATGGGCGAGCTGGTTCTGGTCACCGGAGGAAGCGGCTACGTCGCGGGCCGGTGCATCGTCGAGCTGCTGCGGCGCGGCTACGACGTGCGGACGACGGTGCGCGCCGCGAGCAAGGAAGGGGCGGTCACCGAGGCGGTGTCGACGGAGGTGGACCCGGCCGGGCGGCTCGGTTTCGCGGTCGCGGACCTCACCGCCGACGACGGCTGGGCCGCCGCGGTCAAGGACGTCGACCACGTGCTGCACGTCGCCTCCCCGCTCGGCGCCACCGACCCGGCGAACCCGGACTCGCTCATCGGACCCGCCCGCGACGGCGCACTGCGGGTGCTGCGCGCCGCGACCGCGGCCCGCGTGCGGCGCGTGGTGCTGACGTCGGCGGCCAACGCCGCGAGCCCGTCGTCGTATGCCACGGAGGGCGTCACCGACGAGACACTGTGGACGGACCCGGACGACCCGACGCTGATCCCCTACCGCCGTTCGAAGACGCTCGCCGAGCGCGCGGCGTGGGACTTCATGACCGGCCACGACGGGCCGACCGAGCTGACCACCGTGCTGCCCGGCGCCGTGTTCGGCCCCGTGCTCGCGGCGGCGAACCTCGGCTCCGTCGACATCATCGGACGGATGATCTCCGGGCGCCTGCGGGGCGTGCCGCGCATCGGGCTGGAGGTCGTGGACGTCCGCGACCTGGCCGACCTCCACATCCGTGCGATGACCGAGCCGGCCGCGGCGGGCGAGCGCTTCCTCGCCACCGGCGAGTTCACCTGGATGCGGGACATCGCGCGCACCCTGCACGACGGACTCGGCCGGCCGGTGTCCACCCGGCAGATCCCGGACTTCGCGGTCCGGCTCGTGGCCCGGTTCCGCGACCCCGCACAGCGCGACATCACGCCCGCGCTCGGCCGCCGCAACCGGCACAGCACCGAGAAGGCGCGCCGCCTGCTCGGCTGGGAACCCCGCCCCGCGGCGGAAACCGTCCTCGACTGCGCCCGCAGCCTCATCGCCCACGGGGCGGTCTGAGCACCACTTCGTCCCCCGCGACCAACGGCTCGAGCGCGTCCGTCGTGACCACGCCGTTCACCGTGACCACCTGCTGTCCGAGCGTGCGCCCGATCGCGGCGACCGCCTCGCCCACGGTCGCCGCCCGTAGGGTGCTCCGCTCGCCGGCACGCTCGACGACGACCTCCGCCGGCTCGCGAGACCGGGCCGCGGCGTAGTCCTGCGGCGTGTTGACGTTCACCACCGACTCCAGGGCCGGGTCGTGGCGGGCCAGGGCCGCGTCGTCGAGCAGGGCGGTGTCGTCCAGCCGGGCCACGGCGCAGTGCTCGTAGAGCATGCCCGGCGCCAGGTTTCCCCGCGCCAGGAGATCCGCGACCAGCCCGGCCAGGGCGGTGCGGTACGCGGCGGCCAGCGGCTGGCGGAAACCGTGCGCCACCGGCAGCGCCACGTCGTTGCCGGGGGTCAGCCCGCGCAGCACGCGGCGGACGAACGACGGGTGCAGGAACGGGAGATCGGTCGAACAGACGAACGCGACGTCGGCCCGGTCCGCGACGCTCGCGAGCCCGGCCGCGAGCCCCTGCATCGGCCCCAGCCCCTCGACGGGATCCTCGACGACGGCGACACCGCCGGGCAGCGCCGGCAGCTCCTGCCCCGGCGCGGCCACGACGACGACGGGCCCGTCCACCGTGCGGGCGAGGATCGCGGCGGCGCGGTACAGCAAGGTCGAACCGTGCCATTCCAGGTCCGCCTTGGCCGCACCCATCCGGGTGGACCGCCCACCCGCCAGCACAACGCCCGCCGCAGTCCGCACGGCCGCGATCATAGCCGCGGCCGCACCGTCCACTGTGGTCATTCGGGCAGTCGAGGGCGTGCGCGTGACCGGCGCGGACGGCCGGGCCGCGGCAGCCGTGTCTCAGCGGCGCGCGCGTGCCCGCGCCGCCGCTGGAGACCTGGCGAATCGCGACACCACTGCGCGTCAGCGCCGCGGCAGCCGCTCGATCAACAGCGCGCAGCTGACCGGCATCGCCGCGGACGGCGTTGAGAACCGCCACGCCACAGCGTGCCCACAGCTCCATCAGCGGCCCGCGCGTGACCGGCGCGGCCGCGGCAGCCGTATCTCAGCGGCGCGCGCGTGCGCCGCCGCTGGCGGCCTGGCGAATCCGCGTCGCCACTGCGCGCCGGCGCCGCAGCAGCCGCTCGATCAACGGCGCGCAGCTGACCGGCCTCGCCGCGGACGGCGGCGAGAACCCGCCACGCCACAGCGTGCCCACAGCTCCATTAGCGGCCCGCACGTGACCGGCGCGGACGGCCGGACCGCGGCAGCCGTATGTCAGCGGCGCGCGCGTGCGCCCGCGCCGCCGCGGGCGGTCGCCGGGTCGACGCCCGCCGCGCGCAGGGCCGTCTCCAGGCCCTGCAGGGCCATCTGGTCGGCGAGCTCGTTGCCGGCGTCGCCGGCGTGGCCCTTCACCCAGTGCCAGACCACCTCGTGCCGCACGACGGCCTCGTCCAGGCGACGCCACAGGTCGGCGTTCTTGACCGGCTGCTTGGCTGCGGTCAGCCAGCCGTTGGCCTTCCACTTCCCGATCCACGAGGTGATGCCGTTGCGCACGTAGGTGCTGTCGGTGAACAGCCGCACGGTCGTGGGCCGTGTGAGGTGGTTCAGCGCCTCGATCGGCGCGGTCAGCTCCATGCGGTTGTTGGTGGTCTCCCCCGCCTCGCCACCGCACAGCGTCTTCTCCCGCGCGCCGTACCGCAGCACGACACCCCACCCGCCGGGTCCGGGATTACGCCAGCAGGCGCCGTCGGTGTAGATGTCCACTGCGTTGCCGGCCGGTTGGTCCACGCGGGCCAATCTAGCGCCCGCCTATGAGCCGATCACCATCCAGTCCAGGACCGGCGTGCTCTGCAGGAACACGAGCACGCACATGAACAGCACGAACAGCAGGCTCCACCCGAGGACCCGGCGGAAGAGATCGCCTTCGCGCCCCTGCATGCCGACGGCCGAGGCGGCGATCGCCAGGTTCTGCGGGGAGATCATCTTGCCGAGCACGCCGCCGGAGGAGTTCGCCGCGGCCATCAGGGTCTGGGACAGGCCCGCCGACTGCGCGGCGGTGATCTGCAGGACGCCGAACAGCGAGTTCGAGGACGTGTCCGAGCCGGTGACGGCCACGCCGAGCCAGCCGAGCAGCGGCGAGAACAACGCGAACAGTCCACCGGCGCCGGCGACCCACAGTCCCAGCGTCGTGGTCTGGCCCGACTGGTTCATGATGAATCCCAGCGCGAGCACCAGCATCACGGTCAGGATCGCGAACTTGAGCTGGTCGAGGGTGTGGCCGTAGGCCCGCAGCGCGCGGCCCGGGCGGACCCGCAGCAGCAGCATCGTCAGCAGGCCGGAGACGAGCAGCAGGGTGCCGGCGGCCGACAGGTAGTTGAGCTTGAACGTCGTCGCGACCGGGTCGCCCGCCGCGTTGAAGATGTGCAGCCCCGGCCAGTTGATGATGCTGGTGACCGCCTCAAGCCCGGTCCCCGACTCACCCGGTTTCTTCGGCGCGACACCGGTGATCGCCGGCACCCGGGTCGCCAGCACGAACACGACGATGATCACCAGGTACGGCGCGTAGGCCCGGAAGATCTCCGCCG
This sequence comes from uncultured Actinomycetota bacterium, assembly GCA_963841395.1. Taxonomy (GTDB): domain Bacteria; phylum Actinomycetota; class Actinomycetes; order Mycobacteriales; family Pseudonocardiaceae; genus Actinophytocola. The sequence goes on along the minus strand of CAWJCX010000048.1, from coordinate 128,383 downwards.
GTGTGTCGCGCCGCGTCTCGACCTCGGCCCGGACATCGGTCCGCACGGCGGAGTCGCCGTCGCCGGCCGGGCGGGGGCCGCCGGAGCCGTCCACCGCCTCGTCCTCGGTGTCCTGCTCGACATAGCCCTCCTTGGCGTGCCACACCCGGGTGAACAGCAGCACCGCGAACGCGGACGCCAGCGCCGCGACGATGTCGGCGAGCGGGACGGACCAGAAGTTCGACGAGAGGTACTGGAACAGGCCGAACACCACGCCGCACAGCAGCGCGGGCGGCCACATCTGCCGCACGCCGCGCTTGCCGTCGACGATGAACACCAGCGCGAGCGGCACGAAGATCGACAGGATCGGGGTCTGCCGGCCGACCATGGCGCCGAGGTCCTCGACCGGGAGGCCGGTGACGCCGGACAGCGTGGTGATCGGCACCGCGAGCGCGCCGAACGCGACCGGCGCCGTGTTGGCGACCAGCGCGATCGCCGCGGCCTTGATCGGGCGGAAGCCCAGGGCGATGAGCATGACCGCGCTGATCGCGACCGGCGTGCCGAACCCCGCGAGCGCCTCCAGCAGGGCACCGAAGCAGAACGCGATGATGATCGCCTGCACCCGCTGGTCGTCGCTGATCGACGCGAAGGACCGGCGCAGCACGTCGAAATGCCCGGTGTCGACGGTCAGGTTGTAGATCCAGATGGCGTTGATGACGATCCACATGATCGGGAAGAACCCGAACGCCGCGCCCAGCAACCCGGCGTTGAGCGTGTCCCCGATCGGCATCGAGTACACCGCGACGGCGATCACCGCGGCGACGGCGACCGAGATCAGCGACGCGAGCCACGCGCGCATCCGGACGCCGCCGAGCAGCACGAACAGCACGAGCAGCGGCAGGATCGCGACGAGCGAGGAGAGACCGAGCGAGTCGGCGAGCGGACTGTAGTCCTGGTGGAAGTCGGCGAGCACCATCGAGGACCCCTTTCTACGACGACGGAGAGTGGGGCTTCTTCTCGGTGACGCGATGGTACTTTCCCACGGCGATCTTTTCGAGACCGTTGGTCGCTGTCCGGGACCGTTGGTCCCGCCGAGCGGCGGCCACCTCCGGTGCCCGCGACCGTCGAGATCCGGCTCCCCCGCCTCGTGACGGCACGTCACCGCACGCGCACCGGGCGTCCGCGAATTTCCCGGGTGAATTCTTCCGAACCCGGTAACGAATTCCGATATGTAACGCCGGTTCGGACCACGGCGACCTTGCGTAGGAATATCAACGCGAAAGGGAAAACATGCGGAAAGCAGTTGCGGCCGTGGTGTCCATTGTGGCCGCGGCGCTGGCGGTCACGTTCGCCGTGACACCGGCGGAAGCCGCCGGCGGTGTCGTGCTATACCGGGCGTACTACAACTCTCCGGGCACCGACACCCGCACGAACGCGAGCCTCAACGCCGAGTACGTCGTGCTCAAGAACACCACGGCGACGGCGAAATACGTGAAGGGCTGGACCCTGCGGGACAAGCAGAACCACGTCTTCACATTCCCCACCACCACGATCGGCCCGGGCAAGCTGATGTACGTGCGTACCGGCCGCGGCACCGCGAACTACGCGAACCGCTACTGGGGCCAGGGCAACTACATCTGGAACAACACCGGCGACACCGCGTACCTCCGCACCCCCGCCGGCCTCCAGGTCGACACCTGCTCCTGGGGCAGCACCGGTAACTGGAAGAACTGCTGACCCGGTCCCCCGACGCGCCGGGTGCGTGACCTGACACGGGTCACGCACCCGGCGCCGTCATTCCCGGGTGATCGGCGCGCGGTGTGGTGAGATCGGTGTGACGTCGACACGGAGGTGCCCCGGTGGGAGAGATCCACGTTCACGAGTTCACGACCCTCGACGGCGTGATCGGCGCGCCGACGTGGACGTTCGACTTCGGCTTCGACCCTGCGATGGTCGAGGCGCTCACCGCGATCACCGGCCGGTGCGGGGCGATCCTGCTCGGCCGCACGACCTACGAGATGTTCGAGCCGGCGTGGTCGACGCGGACCGTGGAGGACGACCCCGGGGCGCCGTTCTTCAACGACACCACCAAGTACGTCGTGTCCTCGACCCTCGAGAAGGCCACCTGGCGCAACTCGACGATCGTCGGGCCGTACGACCCCACCACGCTCCGCAACCTGAAGGCCGAGGTCGACGGGGACCTCTACGTCAGCGGCAGCGTCACGCTGGTCCGCGGCATGCTCGCGGACGGCCTGGTCGACGCGCTGCACCTGTTCGTCTACCCGGTCACGGTCGGCGAGGGCCCCCGCCTGTTCGCCGACGGCGACGAGCCCGCGAAGCTGACCCTCGACGCCTGCGAGCCATACGAGAACGGCGTGGTCCGCCTGACCTACCGGCCGCAGACCGGCTAGCGCTGGCAGGGAGTTCCTGTCCACTTCCGGCCACCGCGTGCGCCTGGCGTCCCGTCCGTCTCCCCCGGCATGGTCGGGGGGTCGGATGGGAGCGCTGGATGACTGCCGGGGACTGGCGCACGGAACCGGCCGGAGTGTCCGTTGTGGACATACCGGCGGCCGGGCGATGGTGCGTGCTCGGCGCGGTCGTGGCCGGGCTGGCCGTGGCGGTGGCGGTGGCGGTGCAGGCCCGGCCGTTGCCCCCGCCTCCCCGGCCGGTCGTGACGACCTACGACGTGACCCCCGCCGACGCGCACCGCATCTACTCGCTGCGCACCACGTGCCGCGACGACTGCACGCTCGAACTGCTGTCGACGTCCGGCGGTCGCCGGACGGCCCGGCCGGTGCCGAGGCTGGGCGCCGCGCCGAGCGCGCGCGGCCGGCTGTTCGTACTGGGTCCCGACGAGGTCGCGGTCGACTGGACCCGGCCCGGCGAGGTGCGCCGGGCGCACAGCGTGGACGGCGGTCGGACGTGGGGCTGGGTCACCGCGCGGGTGAGTGGGGCGGTTCGGGCGATCCCGGCGGGCAGCGCGCTGACGACCGCGTGCGTGCCGGGCCGGACTCCCTGCGACCACCGGGGGGTCGCCGTGATCCTGGCATGCTCGGGGGCGTCCGCCCGGCTCACGACCGCACCCCGCCTCGACGACCCGGTCGTCGGCCGGATGCCCACGGCCGGCCGGTGGTGGGTGACCGGCCGGGAACCACGCACCCACCGATGGACCACAGCAGTGAGCACGGACGACGGTCGCACGTGGACGGTGGCACGGTAGCGGGCACACCATGTGGGCGGTGACGCCGCCCGCGGCCGACCGCGGCAGCGGGGCCGCCGTTCGCGGCCGCCGCAGCGGCGGTAGCACGGTAGCGGGCCACGCTCACGGTCGGCGGCAGCGACAACCCTCGCGCGCGGATGGTGGCACCGCTCTCCCGCCGCATGCGGCGCAGGCGCGTAGGTAGCGGGCCCACACACGCGGCAAGGACCGTCCCGCGTGGACAGTGATGCCGACAGGGTGAGTTATACCAGCACCTCTAGCGGTTCCGGGTGGCTCAGGAAGCCGAGCGGGCTCGCCGATCGGCCGTAGGCGCCGGCCAGGAAGACCGCTACCAGGTCGCCTACCTCGGCGGCCGGCAGTGTCACCGCGTCGCCGAGCAGGTCCAGTGGGGTGCACAGGCAGCCGACCACGGTCACCGTCTCGGTTGGGGGTTCGTCGATTCGGCTGGCTACCGCTATCGGGTAGTTGCGGCGGATGACCTGGCCGAAGTTGCCGGACGCGGCCAGCTGGTGGTGCATGCCACCGTCCACCACCAGGAAAGTCGTGCCTCGCGACTCCTTGCGGTCCACGACGCGCGTCACGTACACGCCCGCCTCGCCGACGAGGTAGCGGCCCAGCTCGATCACCACGCGGGCCTGCGGCAGCCGCGCGGCCAGCGGACCCGACATCAGGTCCGCCAGGTTGTCGCCGATCGGCGCCAGGTCCAGCGGGCGGTCCTTGCGGGTGTACGGAATGCCGAACCCGCCACCCAGGTTCACGTACCGCACCGGCGACGGGACGAAGTCCGCGAGGCCCAGCACCAACTCCACAGTGCGCCGCTGCGCCTCGCAGATCTCCTCGGCGCGCAGGTTCTGCGAACCGGCGAACACGTGGAAACCCTGGAAGTCCAGACCCGTCACCCCGAGCGTGGTCAGCAGCGCCGGCACGCGTTCGGCGTCGATGCCGAACTGCTGCGGGCCACCACCCAGCCGCATGCCTGAACCGCGCACGCCGAAGTCGGGGTTGACCCGCAACGCCACCCGCGCCGCGACGCCGAGCTGGTCGCTGACCGCCAGCACCCGGCCGAGCTCGCGTTCGGACTCGAGCTCGATCGTCACCCCGGCGGCCACCGCCTGGGTCAGCTCGGTCGTGGACTTGCCCGGACCGGCGAAGCTCATCGACGCGGGCGACACCGGGGTGTCCAGCGCGTTGCGCAGCTCGAGCCCCGACGCGACGTCGAACCCGTCCACCAAACCGCTCAGCAGCCCCAGCATCGCCGGCATCGGGTTCGCCTTCACCGCGTAGCTGAGGTGGATCCCCGCCGGCAGCGCGGCACGCACCTGCGCCACCCGGCCGGCGACCAGCGCCCGGTCGTAGGCGAAGAACGGCGTGCTGCCAACCCGCGCCGCCAGCCGCTCGACGGGCACGCCGCCGACCGCGAGCTGCCCGTCGACCCGCTCGTAGGTGTCGATCACACCGCTCGGCGCCACGGTCGTCATGCCAGCCTCCGGCGGATCGCGGTGCGGTCGAACTTGCCGTTGCCCGACCGGGGCAGGGCGTCGAGCACCTCGATCCGGTGCGGCAGCATGTACTTCGGCAGGTCCACGGCGAGCGCCTTGGCGAGCGTCTCGGTGTCGCAGGCGCCGCCGACGACGAGCACGATGTGCTGGCCGAGCCGCTCGTCCGGGACGCCGAACGCGACGGCCTCGCCGGCCAGGCCGGTGGTGTACGCGGCCTCCTCGATCTCGGTCGGGCTGACCCGGTACCCGGAAGTCTTGATCATCTCGTCGGTCCGGCCGACGAAGTAGAGGAACCCGTCCTCGTCGCGGTAGGCCACGTCACCCGACCAGACGGCGAGCTCGGTGCCGTCCGGTGGGAACGGGCGGAACCGCTCGGCCGTGCGCGCCGGGTCGTTCCAGTAGCCCTGCGCCACCAGCGCGCCGCGGTGCACGATCTCGCCGTGCTCGCCGGGCGCGCAGCTGGTCCCGTCCGGGCGCACGACGAGGACCTCCGCGTTCGGGATGGCCTTGCCGATCGAGTCCGGTCGCATGTCCACTTCGGACGGATCGAGGTAGGTGGAGCGGAACGCCTCGGTCAGGCCGTACATCAGGAACGGTTGCGCGGCAGGGAAGATCTCGCGGAGCCGGGCCAGCGTGGGCCCGGGCATCCGGCCGCCCGTGTTGGCGAAGTAACGCAGGCTCGCAATCGAGGACGCCGGCCACTCCTGGCCCTGCAGCTGCTGCCACAGCGGCGGCACGCAGGTGAGCGCGGTGACCCGGTGCCGGGCGCACAGCCGGACGACCTCGCGCGGCAGCAGGTAGTTCACCAGCACGACGTGCGCACCGGCGACCAGCGCGGTGGTCAGCTGGCTCAGCCCGGCGTCGAAGCTCAACGGCAGCACGGAAAGCACGACGTCGTCGGCCGTGTGTCCGAGGTAGGCGGCGACGCTCTGCGCGCCGGCGAGCAGGTTCCGGTGGGACAGCACGACGCCCTTGGGGCCGCCGGTGCTGCCGGAGGTGTAGAGGATCGCGGCGACGTCCACGTCGATGACGCCGTCGTCGCGGGCGGCCACCTCGGTGGCGCACAAGGCCGCCCACGACGTGGTCCCCGGCGAAGCCTCGTCGCCGACCAGCACCACGTGCTCCGGCGTGCTCCCGGTGGACGGTTCGCCGAGCAGCGACCGGTGCCGCTCGGGTGTGGTGAGGATGGCCCGCGCCCCGCAGTCGGCCAGCACGTAACCCACCTGGGCCGGCTTGAACACGGGGTTGACCGGTACGAACACCGCCCCGGCGGCCGCGGCGGCGAGGATCGCCACCACGGTCTCGATGCGCTTCTCCAGGTACACCACGACGCGGTCGCCCCGGCCGATGCCGAGCCCGCGCAGACCGGCCGCGGCCGCGGCGACCTGGCCGGACAGCTCGGCGTAGGTGAGCGTCCGGTCCTTGAACGTCACCGCCGGCCGGTCCGGCCCGCCGCAGCGCAACAGGTCGTCGAGCCGGGTGAGCAGGGGGATCACGACTCGGCGCCGGCCGGCGTGACCAGTGGCGACAGCGTCTGCCACAGGGAGCCGACCGTCTCGAACGTGGACTCGTTCAGGATGTCGTCCGGCAGCTCGATGTCGTACCGGTCCTCGACGTCGGCGAGCAGCTGCACCAGGCTCATCGAGTCGAGGCCGAGACCGGCCAGCTCGTTCGCCGCGGCCAGCTCACCGGAGTCGGCGTAGGGCAGGTGCGGCCGCAGCATGTCCTGGAACTCGCGCGGAACTTCCAACGTAGCCATTGCGCCACCTCAGCAATGAAGAAATCAAAGGGGATTACTACTTTCGACCGTGTCAAGATTCGTCGACCGCTCGCGTGGGCGTCAATACCGACAAGGCCGCGGCCGGTGTCCACGCGCCGGCCAGAAATGTCGGCCACAACCTGCCAACGGCGGTCCGTTGTGGACGCCTGGAACTCGACGTGACCATGGAGAAGCAGGTTCAGCTGGGCATTCCACACGGCCGATCCCACCGAGGAGATGATGGCGATGGAACTGATTCGGGTATTGCTCGAGGGCGGGCCCACGGACCTGACCGGCGCCGAGCGCGTGCACGAGGTCGAGGACCTGTCCGAGCCGGTGAAGGTGCCCCGCGGCAGCGGCCGCGAGCACTTCCGCTACTCCGGCGAGTGCCGGGACCTGCAGGGGTCCGCGGTGCCCGTGTACCAGTGGTGCGACCGGACCAAGATCGCGGAATAGACCGACACGACGAGCTCGGGAGGCGGCCGGTGGCCCCGGTGAAGAGTGCGGACCTGTGCTGGGGTCAGCGGTACATCTGGCTGCGACACCACCAGCTGCCCGAACGAGCACGCCACGAGGCGCACATCATCGGCCGGTTCGACCTGCCCGAGGGCATCGCCGTCGCGCAGGTCCGGTCCACAGTGAACTATCTGGTCCGCCGGCACGAGGCGTTGCGCACCACCTACGACTTCGATGCCGGCGGACCGCGCCAGCGGGTGCACCCGCCGGGGCCGGTGCCGCTCGAGACGGTGACCGTCGAGCGCGACGGCACCCCCTCGCCGGCCGAGGTCATCGACCGGCTGAGCACCACGGCGTTCGACCTGGCCACCGAGTGGCCGGTGCGCGCGTGCGTGGTGTCCGCCGCCGGCGCGCCGAAACAGCTCGTCCTGGTGCTCAACCACATGGCGTTCGACGCGTGGACGATGGACCGGTTCGAGCGCGAGCTGGCCGCCCTCGGCGGTGGCATCGCCGCGCGCCGGCCGGTGTCGCTGGAGCCGATCCGGCACCAGCCGGCGGACCTCGCCCGGTACGAGTCGGGCGCCGAGGCCACCGCGGTGCGGGACCGGGCGCTGGACTACTGGCGCGCGGAGATCGCCACGCTGCCGTCCGACGGGTTCGCCCTGCGCCGCGAGCGCGACCCGGAACCGGCCGCGCACAGCGCCACGCTGACCTCTCCGTCCATGGTGGACGCCGTGCGCCGGATCGCCGATCGCAACCAGGTGTGGGCCTCGCTCGTCCACGTCACCGCCTACACCATGCTGATGGCCGCCTACACCGGCGCCGGCGAGGTCAGCCACCTGTCGTTCACCGGCAACCGGGCGGACAACGCCTACACCGACGTGATGACGTGCATGTTCTCCCCGCTGCTGATGCGGGTGGACTGCGCGGACAACCCGACCTTCGCCCAGCTCCTCAAGCGCGCGGCGCAGCGGTTCGACCTGGCCCAGGACCACGCGCAGCTGCCCTACGACGAGTTCGTCGAGCTGCTGGCGGCCGAGAGCGTCCGGCGCGGTGAGCCGGTGCGCACCTCCTCGGAGCTCAACTTCCTCAACCACAACACCCACCACAGCCGCGCCCGGCGCACGAAGTTCGTGCGGAACCCGGAGCCCTGGGCGTGGGCGGAGTACGGCGGGGACACCTTCTTCCGGATCTTCGAGCTGGCCGACGCCGTCGTGGTCGGGCTGCACGCCCGCACCACGGTGATGGACGACGACGCGATCGAGAAGTTCCTGCGCGGCTACGAGGCCGTCCTGCTGGCCCACGGCGACGCGGCCACGGACCTGCGCGTCGACGAGGTCGCTGCGCTGGCCGGGTTCACGCCGCCGGCGCACACCGCGCCGGTCGACGCCGAGGCGGTGGCGGCCGTGCTGCGCGCCCACCCGGGCGTCCTCGCGGCCACGGTGTCCACATCGGACAACGACGCGCTCGTCGCCGACGTGACCGGCGAGGCGACCCCGGCACAGCTGCGCACGCACGTCCTCGGCCTCGCGCACGACCACCCCCGGCTGCGCTGCCCGGACGTGTTCCGCATGGGCGGCAACGAAAGCGACGGCCGCGACGGCGAGCCCGTCCCGGCCGCGACCGACGCCGAGCACGCGCTCGCCGCGGCGGTGGCGGACGCCAACGGTCTGGACGTCGTCGACCTGGCGGACAGCTACACCGGCGCCGGCGGCCGGGCCCTGTGCGTGCCGCACGTGCTGGCGCTGCTCGCCGAGCGCGGGTGGACCGGGCTCACGGTGCACGGGCTCACCGGTGGCCGCCCGCTGCTGGTGCTCGCCGCCCGGCTGCACGAAGCCGGCTAGAAAACCCATAGGACACAAGGAAACCGGGCTGGTCTCCCCGTGGACCGGCCCGGTTTCGGTGTTGCGGTCAGGCACCCTCGACCAGGCTGCGGCGGGCCGCCTGGACTCCGGCCTGGAACCGGCTCACCGCGTCCAGGTTGCGCATCAGCTCGGCGATGTGGCGCCGGCAGGTACGCACCGACATCCCGAGCTTGCGGGCGAGCACCTCGTCGGTGAAGCCCTTGGCCATCAGGCCCGCGATCGTCTGGTGCAGGTCGTCGGCCACGTCCGCGTAGCCGGACTCGAAGCACTCCAGCGGGGTCGCCGCGTCCCACAGGTGGTCGAACACGTCGAGCAGGAACTGCACCACGTCGTCGTTGCGCACCCGGGCCGCGGTCGCCTTCCCGTCCGCCGAGCCGAGAAGGACGGCCAGCGACTCGTCGAACACGACCGCCGCGCGCGGGATGTGGCTGACCGTGCGCACCTGGGCGCCCGCGTCGATGAGGCCCTTCAGCTTCATCCGGGCGACCAGGTCGGCCCGGCTGCGGTGCTGGCTGATGATCCGCACGGTGATGCCGCGGGCCAGCAGGCTCGCGCAGACCCGCAGGAAGTCGTCGAACTCGCCGTCGTCCTGTTTGGTGGACTGGAGGACGAGCACGTCGTGGCGGCACGCGTCGCCGGCCACCCGCAGGTAGCCGCCGACCTCGACTGTGCCGCCGACCCGCTCCACGGCGGACAGCTCGTTCGCCGCCCGGCCGGTGCGCTCGTAGTCGTGGCGGAACACGTCGGCCCACTCGCGGATCCGCGCGATCAGCTCGCGGCGCTGGTAGATCTCCCGTTCCATCGGCGAGACCAGCAGCGCGGCGGCGACCTCCGGGTCCACCGGCAGCAGCAGCCCCTCGGCGTCCTCCACGCGCAGCAGGCGCGTCTCCAGCAGGCGCTCCACCGCCTCGGTGACCTGGTGCACCTCGAGGTCGAGGTCCTCGGCCACGGCGTCCACCGCGTCGATCGCGCCCTTGCGGGCCGCGTACCGGTAGACGCCGGCGACGTGGTCGTTCAGGACTGAGGTGGACCCGGTCGGGGATGGTGTGGACCCGGTGGGTAACAGGGTTCCTGTGTGCATTCTGTGCTCCCTTGGATACCTGTGAAGTGCTACCTGGCTAACGCGGCGGGGACGAGTTCCGGGCTGTCCAGGCCGGGATCGCCGCAGAGGATCGCCTGCTGGAGGTGGCGCACCCGGGCGCCCGGGTCGACGCCGAGCTGGGTCACCATCGTGTTGCGCAGCTGCTGGAAGACCTCGAGCGCGCGCCACTGCCAGCCGGACCGGTAGAGCGCGACCATGTAGTGGGCGTGGAAGTTCTCCGACATCGGGTACCGCGCGCACAGCGCGGCGAGCTCGCCGAGCAGCGCCCGCTGGCGGCCCAGCGCGAGATCCATCTCGATGCGCAGGTCCAGGTCGGAAAGCCGGCACTCCTCCAGGCGCGCGACCTCGACCATCAGCTGGGGTCCGACGACCACATCGGACAGTGCGGCCCCGCGCCACAGGTCGAGCGCGGCGGCGAGCGCGGCGGAGGCGGTCTCGGGGTCGCCGTTCCCGGCCATCCGCCTGCCCAGCGCGGACATCCGGTCGTAGCGGCCGGCGTCGACGTTGTCCGACGGCACGTTCAGCCGGTAGCCCGACTGCTCGGTGGCCACCACGGTCTTCGCCGCGCAGCGCGACTCGTCGCCGAGCGCGACGTCCAGCTCTCGGCGCAGCCTGCCGACATAGGTGTGCAGCGTCGTCGTCGCCGAGCGCGGGGCACGCGGTCCCCAGATCTCGTCCATGATGGCCGAGACCGGCACCACCTTTCCCGCGTTCAGGGCGAGCACCGCCAACAGCTGACGTGGTTTCCCCGCGGTCGGCGCGAACGACACCCCGCCGACGACGGCTTCCATGCTGCCGAGCAGCTTGACCTCAACACTCACGATCCACTCCGTTCAGTTTCGGCCTCCGGCTCGCCGAGGCCGTACTCGATCGCGGTCCGCAGGAGCGGGCCGGCCAGTGCCGCATGCAGTTCCCGGACGCCGATCAGGTCGACCAGCACGACGTCGTCGACGTGGGCCCGCCCCGGGTGTGCCCCGGTCAGCACCTGGCCGAGGTCGCTCTCGACCCGGCGGTGGTGCCGCCAGCCGGACTGGTGGCGGTGCCAGCCCTCGCGTTGCGGGCGCAGCGAGTCCGCCGCGGTGTCCGATCCGGACAGATGCGCCCGGCCGACCGCGCGGTCCCCGTTGTCCGGGAGCAGGCCCACGTCGTCGACGTACACCTGGTCGACCGCGGCCAGGACGTCACGGGGCAGGTCCGCGCCGGAGGCGTTGACCAGCAGGACACCCGGCGCGGGCGGGCCGACCGCGAGCCGGCCCGGGTCGACGTCGGCGACGACGCACAGGCTGGCGCCGAACGCGGTCCGCCGCGCCTCGGTGCTGACCGACAGGCCGATCCCGCGGAGCTCCATGCGGTCGGCGACCACCGGGTCGACGGCCGGTTCTCCGTCGGTGGCGGGCGCGTGGACGGCGACGTGGCTGAGGTTGGGCAGGTGTGCGGCGAGCACCGCGAGCGACAGGTCGGCCGGCTCCGCGCCGCCGAACAGCGCGACGGTGCCCACGACGCCGGTCCCGCGCAGCTCCCGGGCCGCCAGCGCGGCCACCGCGGCCGCGCACACCATGCGCAGGCACACGGTCGGCAGCACGCAGCGCTCACCGGTGTCCAGGTTCTCGACGAGGGTCAGCCCGGGATCCGGCGCGTCGCCGATGGCAAACCGACCGGTCCGCAGGCTGCGGGCAACCGACCGGCCGGCGAGGTCGTCGGCCACCACCGCGAGCGGATCGAGCATGTCGACCGCCGCAAGGATGTCCCGCGCCCGCAGCCGCCGGATCGTGCCTGTCATCGTCGCCGCCTCCAGCGGATCGTGAGCTGACCTCCAGCACCAATCGTCCACACTGCGCTGCTCAACGCCTTCTCGTTCACTGTTGATCAATGGGAAGAGGAGAGGAGCCGTTGAGACCCCGATCGAGAGGGGTGTGTTGTTAGTCTCGCTTCACAGAACGGGGTCCAGCGAAAACCAAGCGGTTTTCCAGAGATTGGGGAGCACACCATGGGCATGAACCGGAAACTGATGTCGGCCGCGGGACTGGTAGCCGGACTGGCCGCCACGTTCTCACTTGTCGCGCCCGCGAGCGCGGTCGCCGACGACTCGCCCTGGGATCGGTCGGGACGCACTCCCGGGGCCGATTCCACTCAGTACTTATCCGCCGACGGGGCCGACGGTGGTTCGGGGTGCGGCAACGGCGGTCAGGGCGGCGGGGAAGGCACGGACGACTCGCCGTGGGACTGACCGGCGCGTCAGTCGGGGATGCCCGCGACGCCGACGATGCCGTCGGCGAACAGCGCGGAACGCGCCTCCTCCAGCTGTAGCAGCAACCGGGCCGTCTCCTTCGAGTCGATCCTCGAGAGCAGCTCGGTTGCTTCTTCCAGATCCTGCCTAGCCTCGCGCACCCGGCCACCCGTCTCGTGCACCTCGGAGCGCAGGATCAGGGTCTTGGCCAGCCACAACGACGATCCCAGCTCGCCGAACGTGTCCCTGGCCTTCGCCGAGGTGCTTCCGCGGCGTCCTCGGTGTCGCCCTCGGACGACCGCGATCTCGCCGAGCGCGTACCGCGACTGGCCCTCGATCATCCGCTCGCCCACCCGCTCGGCGACCGACAGCGCGTGCACCAGCGTCGCCTCGGCGCTGTCCAGCCGGCCCTCCCGGCGCCGGACGACGCCGAGGCCGTACAGCGCGTGCGCCTCGCCGATCCGGTCGCCGATCTCCCGCACGGTGCGCAGCACGCTGTGCAGCGCCTGGCGGGCCTGCAGCGACCTGGCCGGTGCGCAGGTACAGCTCGGCGAACCTGGTCCGACCACCTGGGCCTCGCCGCGCAGGTAGTGCACCCCGCGGCACAGCGCCAGCGCCTTGGCCAGCAGCTCTTCGGCCTCGTCGACGTCGCCCTCGTCGATCCGGAACTTGGCGAGGCTGCGCAGGATGTTCGCCTCGCCGATGACGGTCGCCGACGGCGCGCATCTTCGACCAGCGCCTCGTCGTACTTGGCGAGCATCGTGTCGAAGTTCGCCCCGCATGCGGTCGACGAGCGCGGCGTTGCGCAGCACCAGCGCCTGGCCGTGCACGTTGCCCTCCGCCTCGAAGATCTCCAGCGCCGACGGCGAAGACACTGCTCGGCCTCGTCGAGCCGCTTCTGGAACATGTGCAGGGTGCCGAGCGAGTACAGCATCGCGGCGACGCCGGTGCGGTTGCCGGCCCGCTCGGCTGACGGCATGGCGCGAGCTCGGCCGTCTCCCGCCAGTCGTCCAAGTATCCCTTGACCTCGAACAGGCTGACCGACGGTCAGCGCGAGGTCCCAGCACAGCTCGTCCATGCCCGCCGCGGCCGCCTGGCGGACGGCGGACACCAGCGCCGCCGCGCTCGTTCTCCAGCCAGTCCATCGGGTCAGCCGATCGAGGTCGATCGTCCGCGCCACTCCGCCAGGTGCCAGCCGCGGCGCGGTGCCGTGCAGGATCGTGAAGTCGCCGCCGTACTCCTTGCGGTGCGCCGTCCTCGGCGAGCGCGAGCCAGGCGCCGAGCACCCGGCCGAGCGCGGCGTTGCGCTCGCTCGGCGGTCTCGGTCTCCATCAGCCGTTCCTGCGCGTAGACCCGGATCAGGTCGTGGAAGCGGTACCGGATCCGGCCGGTCCTGGCGACTGCTACGGTGTCCAGCATCTGCGCGTCGACCAGCCGCTCCAGCACGTCCTCGGCCTCGGCCAGGTCGGTGTCCAGCAGCGCGGCGGCCGCCCAGCCGGGGAAGTCGGGCGCCTGGACCAGCGCGAACAGCCGGAACAGCCGCTGGGCCTGCTCGGGCAGGCTGCGGTAGGTCAGCCCGATGCTGGAGCGCAGCTCCAGGCCGCGGTGGCTGAGCTCGTCGAGCCGGCGCACCTCGTTCTTCAGCCGCCGGGCCAGCTCCGCGATCCGCCACTGCGGCCGCGACGCCAGCCGCGCGCCGGCGATCCGCAGCGCCAGCGGCAGCCCGCCGCAGTACTTCACCAGCTCGGCCGCCGCCGTCCGGCTCGGCCCGCAGCCGTCCGCGGCCGACGATCTTGGCGAGCAGCTCCATCGAGGTCTCGTCGTCGAACGCGTCGACGTCGATCCAGTGCGCGCCCGGCAGCCCGCCAGCCGGGCCCGGCTGGTCACGATGACCGCGCAGCTCGGGCTGCCCGGCAGCAGCGGCAGCACCTGCTCCTCGCTGGTCACGTCGTCGAGCACCAGCAGCAGCCGCTTGTCGGCGAGCCGGCTGCGGTACATCTCCGTCGCGCTCGGCGAGGTCCTCGGGGATGGCCGAGCCGCCGACGCCGAGCGCGCGCAGGAACCGGGCCAGCAGGGCGCTGGTCGCGGTCCGCGCTCGGTCGAGCCCTGCAGGTCGACGTAGAGGTGGCCGTCCGGGAACGTCCTCGCCGAGCTCGTGCGCGACCCGCAGCGCCAGGGTGGACTTGCCGACCCCGCCGCGGCCGGAGATGGCGATGATCGGGACGGCGTAGCGGGCCGTCTCCGAGGTGCGCCGTTCGGAGAGCACTGCGCGTGATCTCGGCGATCGTGGTCGTCCCGGCCGATGAAGTCGGCGATGCTGCTGGGCAGCTGGCGCGGGCTGGCCTGCCTGCGGCTCGGCGCCGCGCCGTCCGGGCCGGTGTCGCGCCGGCGGCAGGTCGAGCGTACGGGTCGCGGTTGAGCATCGCCCGCTCCAGGTCCCGCAGCTCCTGGCCGGGCTCGATGCCCACCTCGTCGATCAGCGTCGCGCGGGCCCGCCGGCACACCTCGAGCGCCTCGGCCTGGCGGCCCGGACCGGTACAGCGCGAGCATCAGGAAGCCGTACAGCCGCTCCCGCAGCGGGTGCTCGGCGACAGCGCGCGCAGCTCGCCGATGACCTCCTCGTGCCGGCCGAGCTCGAGGTCCAGCCGCATCCGCTCCTCGATCGGCGGCCAGCCGGGCGTCCTCGAGCACCGCGGCGCCGCGGCTGCACCAGATCGCTGCTGCACGCCGTCGAGCGCCGGCCCGCGCCACAGGTCGAGCGCGGTGCGCAGTGTCGCCGCGGCCGCCTCGACCTGCTCGGCCGGCGACCTGCCGGTGCGCGGTGGCCACGAGCCTGCGCGAACTCCTCGCTGTCCAGGTCGGCCTCGGACAGGTTGAGCAGGTAGCCGGAGGAGCGGGTCTTGATGGCCTCGGGCAGGCCGGCGTCGGCGAACAGCTTGCGCAGCCCGGAGATGCAGCTCTGGATCTGACCGCGCGCGGTGGACGGCGGGTCGTCACCCCAGACCGCGTCGATCAGCTGCTCGACGGAGGTCACCCGGTTCGCCCGCAGGGCGAGCATGGCCAGCACGATGTGCTCCCGCGGGCCGCCGATCCGAAAGGACCGCCTGCCGGACACGAGCTCGAGTGGGCCAAGGACCCGTAATCCCAATTGAGCCCCCTTTCCCCGAGACCCGCTCCGCGCGGATTCCGCCTCAAGGCCGGGCGCCGCACCGGTACCGAACGCTAGCACCGGTCAGGCGCCCGTAGAACAAGAACGGCGGGGTTCGCGACCCCGGTGACAGATACGGAACGTGAGCCGCCGGGCGCACTGTGGACACAGCTCTTTGTTGCACAACAAAACAATTAGCGTCCGCTCACCGTTCACCCGTTTGCCGCATGGTCCACACCGGACACTCCGGCGGGAGGCGGGCCGACAGAGCTGACCTGCGTGTTTCCCAACGGTTTCCGGCGCCGGCGAAATAGTTGTTGTAGCAACAGCAACGAAAAACGCGAAGGCATGGCGGCGACACCGCCCGCGCGGGTTATCCCGGATGGCCGAACGCCGGTGGACCGTTCGGGCGCACGCCCGCTGTCACCTGTAACGATGTCGACAATTGCCCTATTGGGACGAACCACCGCTCTTGGCACAGTTTCCGAAACTGTTGCAAACACGCTCAATTGTGGCGCAGTCGTGACCACAGCACCGACCAGTCGGCCGCCGGGCCGGCGCACAGCCGCACTACGGTGTCCTGCTCGTCGTTGTCCAGACCGAACCCGTTGTCCACTGTGGCCACCGGACGGCAGTCCGCGAAGAACCGGCCGATCGTCCGGTTGCTCGGGTACTGCACCAGTACCACCGGCCCGTCCGCGGTGTCCGGCGGCGGGCCCCAGTCGGCGTAGCTCATGTGCCCGCTGTAGGCGTCCGGCAGGCCGCGCCCGGGTCCGTACCGGGCGAGCGCGCCCGCCTCGCCGTAGTTCTGCACGAAGATCACCGCGCGGTCCCGCTCGCCGGCCGGGATCTGCCGCCACACGCCGGCGACGGTGTCCACCAGGGTGGGCCAGCCAACCTGCTCGCCCTGCTCCTTGTCCATCGCGTTGACCGGGCCCAGCGCCGCGGGCGGCAGCACGGGCAACGTGGCCACGACGTTGACCAGCGCGCTCACCACGACGACCGCGCGGAGGAGCTTCTGCCGCCCGGCCGTCGACGCCCAGCGCAGGGCCGGCTCGACGCCCGCCGCCAGCGCCACCAGCAGCAGCGCGATCACGTAGTAGGCCTTGCCGCCGAAGGCCAGCACGATCACCCCGAGCAGCGGGTAGGCCAGGCCGAACGCGCGGGCGAAGCGCACCCCCGGATCCCGCCACAGCCGGACGAGCCCGGCCACCCAGATCGGCGCGAGCACCGGGGACAGGTAGACGAACTGCAACGGCACGAACAGGACGCGGTTCTCCACGCCCTCCCGGTCGCTGATCCCGGCGGCCACGCTCAGCTGCGGCCACCCGTGCGCCGCCTGCCACCACAGGTTGGGTGCCATCACGAGCACGGCGACGGCCGCGCCGGCGGCCAGCCACCAGGTCGCCAGGGCCTTGCGCGGGCCGACCACCGCGAGCGCGGCCAGCAGCCCGCCCAGCAGCAGGAGCACCAGGTACTTGTTCAGCACGCCGAGGCCGGCGACCGCGCCGATCGCCAGGTACCAGCGGCCGTCGCCGGTGCGCAGCAGGCGCAGCACGAGCCAGCTGACCACCAGCCAGGCGAGCAGGTCGAAGGTGGCGGTGGAGACCATGTGCCCGGTCGCCAGCACGATCGACGAGCCGGCGGCCGCCGCGGCGGTGACCACCTGGACCCGCCGGCCGCCGCCGAGCTCGCGGGCGATCAGCACGACCGCGAGCACGCTCAGCATCGCCGACAGGGTGGCCACCACCCGCAGCCCGACGAGCGTGTCGCCGAACAGCGCGGTGCTCGCCCGGGCCAGCAGCGGGGTCAGCGGCGGCTGGTCGACGTAGCCCCAGGCCGGATGGTCGCCCGCCACCACGAAGTACAGCTCGTCGCGGTGGTAGCCGTACCGGCCAGACAGTGCGGTCAGGACGGCCGCGAGCGCGGCGAGGATCGCGGCCACCGGAGCGGTGGCGAACGCCGCGAGCGAGCCGGGTCGTTCGTCGGCGGCGGTCTCGACGGCGGGCTGCGCGGAACTCACCCGGCACATCATGCCAGTACCGGCGTTCATTTCCGCGAGCTATTCGCCGTATTCGCCGGTCACCCGCTGGCAACTAGCTGTCGGCAATGATTCACCACTGCCGAAACATTGGTTGCCGTTGCTAGCCTTGCGGCGGCTTGGAAACGCAGGGCAGTGAAATCGGAACTGCCGCGCACAGCCCTTATTCGTTCCCATTAATGTCCTAGGGAGGTGACGCATTGCTGGAAGCGATCGAGCTCACCAAACGATACGACTCGGTGCAAGCTCTCGACGGATTCAGCCTGCGTGTCGAAGCCGGTGAGATCGTCGGACTCGTCGGCCACAACGGCGCGGGGAAGACCACGTTCATCGAGATGGCCGCGGGCCTCGCCCGCCCCGACGGCGGCACGCTGCGCGTCGACGGCGACGAGCCGGGCCGCGCACGGCGGCGCATCGGCATCGCGCCGCAGCACATCGCGCTGTACCACTCGACGACGGTGCGCGAGCACCTGGAGCTGTTCGGCGGGCTCGCCGGACTGCGCCGGGCCGAGCTGGCCGCCGCGATCGACGAGCTGGTGACCACGCTGCACCTGGGCGACTTCATCGACCGCCGCGCCGGGTTCCTCTCCGGCGGCCAGCAGCGCCGCACGCAGGCCGCGGCCGCGCTGATCCACCGGCCGGCCGTGCTGCTGCTGGACGAGCCGACCGCCGGCGCGGACCCGGAGACCCGCCAGGCGCTGCTCGACGTGGTCAAGCAGCGTGCCGGCGAGGGTGCGGCGATCATCTACACCACCCACTACCTGCCCGAGCTCGCCGAGCTGGGCGCCACCATCGCGGTGGCCCGGCGCGGCCGGATCATCGCCCGGGGCACCAGCGCCGAGCTGCTCGACGGGCTGCCCGGCGAGGTGCGCGTGACCTTCGAGGACGAGGAGATCCGCACCACGACGACGGACCCGGCGGCGACCCTGATCGAGCTGCTGAACCGGGCGCAGCGCCCGGTCACCGGGGTCGAGCTGCGCAACCCCTCCCTTGACGATCTCTACCGGTCCCTGGCGGTTTCCGATGTCCGTTGACGCTCCCGTTGAAATCCCCGCCGGTCCCCCGGCCGGCTCTCCTGTCGGTGCTCCGGCCGGTCCGCCGGCCAGGTCCACGATGACCGCCGCGGCCGACGCCTTCCACCGGATCGGCGTGCTGGTCCGGCACAACACCCGCTGGCGGCTGCGCGACCCCGGGCAGATCATCAGCTACATCGTCCTGCCGATGATCATCATGCTGGTGTTCAAGCCCATCTACGTGCGGGCGTTCGACACCAGCACCGGCGACGGCACCCTGCACGCGGTCACCGGGCCGCTGATCATGTTCTCGGTGTTCACGCTGACCATCGTCGGCAACTCGATCCTGGTCGAGCGGGAGTGGCGCACCTGGGACCGGCTGCGCACCAGCTCCGCCTCGATCGCCGAGCTGCTGCTGGGCAAGGTGCTGCCGGTCTTCGTGATCCTGCTGGTGCAGCAGCTGGTGCTGCTGGTCTACGGCTGCCTGGTGATCGGCCTGCCGATCCCGCACTCGGCCGGGCTCGTCGTGGCCTCGGTGTTGGTGTGGGTGTTCGCGCTGATCGCGATCGGCGCGGCGCTGGCCACGATCATGCGCAGCCACGCCGAGCTCGGGCTGGTGTCCGACCTCGGTGCGATCACCCTCAGCGCGATCGGCGGCGCCCTCGTCCCGGTCACGATGATGCCCGGCTGGGCACAGGTCGTCGCGCACGTCTCCCCCGGCTACTGGGCCCTGTCGATGCTGCAGTCGGCCGTCCGCGGCGACGGGCTCGGCGTGCTCGGCCCGGCGGCGGTCCTGCTCGGGATCGGCGTCGCCGCCGGCGGCTTCGCAATCTGGCGGATGGCGCGCGGCTGGGGCCGCAGCGATCTGCTCTGAGTTTCGCGCACCCGTTTTTCTTTCGCGGTTTACTGGAGGTCTTCAATGACGGGCAGCGAGTACGACTCCGCGGTGGCCCTGATCGGAATGTCGGGTCGTTTTCCGGGAGCGGACAGCGTCGCCGAGTTGTGGCGCAACCTGCTCGCCGGCGTCAAAGGCCTGCGCGAGATCACCGACGAGGAGCTGAGCGAGGCCGGGGTCGACCCCGGCCAGCTCGCCGATCCGAACTACGTCCGGATGGGCGGGCCGCTCAAGCAGGTCGACCGGTTCGACGCCGCGGTGTTCGGGTTCAGCCCGCGCGAGGCGGAGACGATGGAGCCGCAGCACCGGCTGTTCCTGGAGTGTTCGTGGGAGGCGCTGGAGGGCGCCGGCTACTGCCCGACGGACACGCCCGGCCACGTCGGGGTGTTCGGCGGCAGCGGGTTCCCGCACTACATGATCCACAACGTCCGCAACGTGGCGACCGAGCCGGGCGGCGAGCTGCTGCTCGGCGTCGGCAACGAGCGCGACTCGCTCACCACGCTGGTCTCCTACAAGCTCGGCCTGCGCGGGCCGAGCGTCACCGTGCAGAGCTTCTGCTCCACCTCGCTCGTCGCCGTGCACCTGGCCTGCCAGAGCCTGCTGACCTACGACTGCGACATCGCGCTCGCCGGGGCTGCGTTCATCCCGCTCCCCCAGCCGACCGGCTACCTGTTCGAGCAGGGCGGCATCGTCTCCGCCGACGGCCTGGTGCGCAGCTTCGACGCCGAGGCCGGCGGCACCGTGATGGGCAGCGGCGTCGGCGTGGTCGCGCTCAAGCGGATGTCCGAGGCACTCGCCGACGGCGACGTCATCCACGCGGTGATCCTCGGTTCCGCGTCCAACAACGACGGCCGGGTGCGCGCCGGGTACACCGCGCCGGGCGTGGACGGCCAGGCCGGCGTGATCGACACCGCGCTGAACGTCGCCGGGGTCAAGCCGGACACCGTCGGCTACGTCGAGTGCCACGCCACCGGCACGATGCTCGGCGACTCGATCGAGCTGGCCGCGATGAACCGCGTGTTCGGCCAGACCCCCGAGACGCCGTGCGTGCTCGGCTCGCTCAAGCCCAGCATCGGCCACCTCGACCGCGCGTCCGGCGTGGCCGGGCTGATGCGGGCCGCGCTCGCGCTGGAGAACGAGCTCCTGCCCGGCGTGCCGCACTACGAGTCGCCGAACCCGGCGCTCGCCACCGCGGCCGACCGGTTCACCGTCCACACCGAACACCAGAAGTGGCCGGCCGGTCCGCACCCGCGGCGCGCGGGCGTCAGCTCGTTCGGGCTGGGCGGCACCAACGCGCACGTGGTCCTGGAGCAGGCGCCGGCCCGCGAGGCCCGCCCGGCGCGTCCCGGCCCGTACCTGCTGACGTTCTCGGCCGCCGACGAGAAGGCGCGCGACGAGGCGACCGAGCGGCTGCGCACGTACCTCACCGAGAACCCGGGGGCCGACCTCGCGGACGTCTCCTACACGCTGCAGGTCTCCCGCGGCGGCTTCGCCCTGCGCCGCGCGGTGGTCTGCCGCGACCACGCGGACGGGGTCGCGGCGCTGGCCGACCCGGACCGCTGGATCGACGGCACCACGACGAAGCGTGACCCGCGCGTCCGGCTGGTCCCCGGCGGGGACGTGCCCGCGGCGGCCGCCGAACGGCTGACCGAGCTCGGTGTGCGGCTGACCGACGACGAGTCTGCCGAGCCGGTCGCGGTCGGCGACACCCCGGCGGAGGAATGGCTGCTCGCCGCGCTCGCGCGGCTCTGGCAGGCCGGCTGCGCGATCGACTGGGCGCGCCTGCACGACGGCGCCGGCCGCCGCGTCGAGCTGCCCACCTACCCGTTCCAGCGCCGCCGCTTCTGGGTCAAGGCGGACCTCACCACCGAGGCCCCCGTGCCGGCCGGCAAGAACTTCGACCGTGCACAGTGGACACACCTGCCGACCTGGCGGCGCCACCCGGTGCCGGTGTCCGATGTGGACGAGAAGCTGCGGGTTGCCGGCCCGTGGCTGGTGTGCAGCGACGACGAGCGCGGCGAGGCACTGGTGGCCCGGCTGCAGGAGGCCGGCGCCGAGGTCTGCGCGGTACGCCCCGGCCCGGAGTTCGGCCAGGACGACGCGGGCGACTTCACCGTCCGCGCCGGAGAGGCCGATGACCTCGCCGAGGTGCTGTACTCGCTGCTGGTCACGCCCCGCACGATCGTGCACGGGTTCAGCCTCGCCGCCCGGGAAGCCGACGGGGATCCGATCGCCCACTTCGACGCCGAGCAGGACCGCGGCTTCTACTCCGCGCTCGACCTGGCGCGCCACCTCGTGGACGACACCGGAGTGGCCCCGCCGATCGAGTTCGTCGTGCTCACGTCCGGCACCACGGGGCTGACCGGCACCGAGGTGCGCCACCCCGAGCACGCCACGCTGGCCGCGCTCGGCCCGACACTGTCCCAGGAGAACCCGCGGCTGCGCTCGCGCCACATCGACGCCGACGAGGCGCCGGCCGGCGACACCGCCGCCCTGCGCCGGCTCGCCACCACCGTGCTCGCCGCGACCGTGTGCCCGCACGAGGGTCCGGTCGTGGTGCGCGACGGGGAGACCTGGCTGCGCGGCTACGACAAGCTCCCGCTCGAGGCACCGGCCGGCGAGGAGCTGCCGGTCCGGACCGGCGACACCGTGCTGATCACCGGCGGGCTCGGCGACGTCGGGCTCACCCTGGCGCGGCACCTGGCCGACCGCTACAGCGCCCGGCTGGTGCTCACCGCCCGGTCGCCGCTGCCGCCCCGCGAGGAGTGGGATGCCTACCTCGCCGCGGTGCCCGACGGCGGCGAGCGGACCGCCCGGCACATCCGCAACATCCGCGACCTGGAGGCCCGGGGCGCCACCGTGCTCGCCGGCTCCGCCGACGTGGCGGACGCGGCGGCGATGCGTGCGGTGGTCGACGCCGCGGTCGGGCGGTTCGGCGGGATCGACGTGGTGGTGCACGGCGCCGGCGTGCAGGACAGCCGGTACTTCAACTTCGCGCACCTGCTCGACCGCGAGTCCTGCGACGCGCACCTGGCCGCCAAGATCCGCGGGTTCCACGTGCTGCAGGAGGTCCTGGCCGGGCACTGCCCCGACCGGCGGATCACCCTGTCGTCGCTGGCCGCCGTGCTCGGCGGGATGACGCTCGGCCCGTACGCGGCCGCCAACGCCGGCCTCGACGCCTACCTGCGGGTCGCCCGCACGCGCGGCGACGGCCGGTGGGTCACCGTCGACTGGGACACCTGGAACGTCGACGCCGACCGGCTGGACACGCACGGGCCGACCGTGCAGGACTTCGCCATGGTGCCGGCCGAGGCGGTCGACGTCTTCGAGCGCGCGCTGGCCGCCGGCGACCGGGTCGGGCACATCGTGATCTCCACCGGCCCGCTCGAGCCGCGCATCGCCCAGTGGGTGATCGGCGACGTCACGGCCGGCGAGGACGGCTCCGACGCCGACGGCGGCGAGCGCCACCCGCGGCCCAACCTCGGCGTGGCGTTCGAGCCGCCCAGGGAGGGCACCGAGGCGACGCTCGCCGGGATCTGGTCGGCGGTGCTCGGCATCGAGCCGGTCGGCGCCGACGACAACTTCTTCGAGCTGGGCGGCCATTCCCTGGTCGCGATCAAGCTCACCACCCGGATCCGCAAGGCGATGCAGACGTCCATACCCGTCACCGCCCTGCTGGAGTACCCCACGGTGCGCCAGCTCGCCACCCTGATCGAGGAAGGGGCCTGATGAAACAGCCCGAGTACCTCCGGACCGCGCAGGCCTTCGTCCGCCGGGAGCTGATCGGCAAGGAGGCCGAGTTCGACACCCTCGCCGACGCGCCGCACCCGGTGTACGAGCGGTTCGCCGAGACGGGCCTGGCCAACTGGTGGCTGCCCGAGGAGTACGGCGGCCTCGGGCTCACGCTGGAGGACAGCGTGCGGTTGGTGTCCGAGCTCGCCTACGGCGACGCCGGCGTGGCGTTCACGCTGTTCATCCCGATCCTCGCGACGAGCATGGTCAACTGGTTCGCCGACCCGGAGCTCAAGGAGCGCCACCTCAAGCGGCTGATCGCGGAGAACGGGTTCGCCGCGACGCTCGGCAGCGAGCACGAGGCGGGCAGCGAGCTGGTCCGGGTCACCACCACCACGCGGCGCGACGGGGACACCCTGGTCCTCAACGGGCACAAGGCGTTCTCCAGCGACACCGACTTCGGCCAGTTCCTGGTGGTGCTCACGCGGGACGAGTCCGGTGGCTACGTCTCGGTGCTGGTGCCGCGCGACACGCCGGGCATCACGATCGACAAGCGGTGGAACGTCATCGGCATCCGGTCGTCGGCCACCTACCAGGTGACGCTGACCGACTGCCGCGTCCCGGCCGCCAACGCGTTGCGCGGCAACGGTCTGCGCCTGCTCGAGGCGGGCCTCAACGCCAGCCGGATCCTGATCGCGACCACCGCGCTCGGCGTCGCCCGGCGGGTGCGTGACCTGTGCATGGACTACGGGAAGACCAAGCAGGTCAAGGGTTCCCCGCTCAACGCCAACGCGGTGTTCGGCGCGAAGCTCGGCCAGATGGAGATGCAGATCGACGTCATGGCCAACCAGTGCCTGGCCGCGGCGCGCGAGTTCGACGCCATCGCCGCGAAGCCGGACGCCGGCGGGGAGTTCCTCCGGGCCGGCACGCTGAAGGCCGCGCTGACCACGAAGATGTTCTGCGGCCAGATGGGCTGGGATATCGCGTCGACCGGCTCGGAGATGTTCGGCGGCCTCGGCTACACCCACGAGTCCATCATCGGCAAGCTCGTCCGCGACGTGCGCTACGTGTCCATCGTGGAGGGCGGCGACGACGTGATGCGGGACCTGGTGTTCAACCGCTTCGTCGTCCCGGTGTCCAAGCGTTCGTAGTCACGTCGTCAGGGATCGGGGCGTCGGGGCCCGCGCAGGCGCGCGGGCTTCGGCGCCCCAGACGCGTTCGGTGACCGGTTCCGACGGGCCTCTCGACGCAGGAGGCGAGGATGCGGTCCGACACCGGCGTGCCCTGGATAGGGCCGTGAGCTGCTCGTGCAACGCGAACACGGTGACCACCCGGCCGCTCGACGTACTCGTGTTGTCCATTGTAGACAGATTGTGCATCGTACCGAGCGGTGCGTTTACCAGGCGACACTCCGCGGGAGCAGTGGTTGCCGTGCACTACCCGAATCTGGACCAAGGACCTCCGGGTTCGGTGCGGATCCCTTGTCCCGCAGCGAACCCGGAGGTCCTGTCTCGTGCGTCCGTCCTGCCGGGCCTCACGCGGCGATGCCACTGGGGCCGATCGACGTGTGCTGGACCAGGCCGCCGCGGTCGGCGATCCACAACAGCGCGCTGTCCGCGCGCCGGCCGCAGACGCCGAGGCGGAACCTGGCCACCGGGGTCTCGCCGAAGCGGGTCAGCCCGCCGCCGACCACCTCGACGTGCACCCCGAACCGGTTGGCCGCCTCGGGCAGCAGGGCACCCACCGCCGCGAACCCGACCAGGACCACGTCGACCACCCGGTCGTGGGCTGCGGCGTGCACCGGCGAGAGCGTGCCCAGCGCCGGGAGCAGCGCACGGGCCACCGCGCTGTCCGGGTCGGCGACCGACGCCAGCAGGTTGCCGCTGCCGGTGACCCGGCCCCCGTCCAGGATCGCCACGTGGTCGGCTATCCGGCCGGCCACCGACGGGTCGGCGGTGGCCAGCAGCACGGTGGCACCCAGCTCGGTACGGGACCGCTCCAGCATCGCGAGCACGCCGGCGGCGCAGTCCCCGCCCAGGCCCGCGGTCGGGTCGTCGGCCACGAGCACGGCCGGCTCGCCGGCCAGCGCCCGGGCCACGCTCACCCGGCGCCGGTGGCCGGGCGACAGCTCGGCCAGGTGCGCCCCGGCCTGACCGGACAGGCCGGCCAGCTCCAGGAGCCGGCCGACCTTCCGGCGCCGCATCGCACCGTCGGCACAGGTCCGTTCCAACGGGGCCGCGACGTTGCCGGCGACCGTGCGACTCGCCAGCAGCGCGTCCTCGCCGGGCACCAGGCCGATGTTGCGCCGGGCCACCCGCAACGTGCGCTGCGAGAGCGCCGTCGTGTTCAGCCCGTCCAGCCAGACGCTCCCGCTGTCCGGCCGGTCCTGCAGGGCGAGTAGCCGCGCGAGCGTCGACTTCCCGGAACCCACCGGACCGACCACCCCGGTGACGCCGCCGGCCGGTATCTCCAGCGACGCACCGTCCAGGGCGACCACGGGACCGGTCCCACCGCCGAAGGACTTCCGCAGCTCCTTCGCGGTGATCACGGCGAGACCCAGGGACGCAGCGCCTCGGCGAGGTGCCGGTGGGTCCGCGCGGCCTGTTCGAACACCGCGAAGTGCCCACCGGCGAACGTGTGCGACTCGAAGACACCGGTCGTCTGGTCACGCCAGGCGGTCTGTGCCTCGTGGCTCGCCCGCGGGTCCGCGGTGCTGGACAGGACGGTCAGCGGCACCGCCAGCGGCGACTCCGCCAGGTAGGAGTACGTCTCCTTCACGCTGAAGTCCGCCCGCACCGCGGGCAGGAACAGCTCCAGCGCGGTCGGGTCGGACAGCAGCCACTCCGGCGTGCCGCCCAGCCTGCGCAGCATCCGCACCAGGTCCGGCTGCGCCATGTTCGCCACCGGCGGCCCGTCGTCGAACCTCCGGTGCGGCGCGACGCAGCCGGACACGACCAGGCGCACCGGTGCGGGACCGCCGCGCCTGCGGAGCTCGCGCACCAGCTCGAACGCTACGAGGGCGCCGAGGCTGTGCCCGTACACCCCGTACGGCCGGTCGGTGTCGCCCACCTCGGCGAGCAACACCGTCGCGAGGTCGCGCACCAGCGGTGTCATGTGCTGGTAGGGCTCGTCCCGGAACCGGGCCTCCCGCCCGGGGGGCTGCACCGGAAGCACAGCCACCCCGGGCAGCTTGCCCTGCCAGGTACGGAAAGCGGACGCGCCGGCCCCGGCGTGCGGCAGGCAGAACAGGGGCAGCGCCGCAGAACCAGCGCGGTCCCGCAGCGGCAGCCAGCGGCTCGCCGCCTCTTCGATCACGGTCATGGCGACCTCACTCGATGTGGAGCTGGACGTAGGGCGGCGGCGGCTGCACCGCGGCGAGGTCGGCCTCGAGCACCACGTGGCTGCCGTCGCGCGCCACCTCGCGGAACCCGGCGAAGGCGTAGGTCACCTGCATCATCCGGTTGCGGCCGGTCTCGACGAAGTCCGCCCGCACCGCCACGCCGGCCTCGGTGGCCAGCCCCAGGATGTGGCTCAGCAGCACCATGCCGACCCCGCGGGACATCACCCGGCAGGACATCAGCATCATGCGCAGCTTCCACACCTGCTCGTCCTTCTCCACGAGCGCCAGGCCGATCTTGCCGTAGCTGCCGAACTTGTCGGTCAGCGACGCGACGAGCAGCAGGTGGTCGTCGGACTCGCGGAGCTGGTCGAGCTCCTCGTAGGAGTAGGTCCGCCCGGTGGAGTTGAGCTGGTTCGTGCGAACCGTCAGCTCCTCCGCGCGCTGCAGGTCGTCGCGGTGGGCCGGCGCGATCGTGAACGACATGTCGAGGCTGGCGAGGAACTCGTCGTTGGTGCCGACGAAGTCGGACTCCAGCTCGTCGCGCGCGATCTGGCCCTGGTACATGATCCGCCGCTGTGCCGACTCGTCGGTCACGAACCGCGGGATGAACTCCTCCCGGGCCAGCGCCTCGTCCAGCTCGAGAACGTCCACACAGGTCACCTCGGGCAGCACGTGGGCCACCTCGCCGCGCTCGAACTCCTGGTCGTCGACGAACGCGAACGCGTCGAGACCGAGGTTGAGTGCCTTGGCGATCCGCTTGATCGAGTCGGACTTGGCGTTCCAGTTGGCCTGCGGGAACAGGAACAGGTCCGCCACGCCCAGCTCGGTCAGCTTCGCGAGGGCCGCCTCGCGGTCGTTCTTGCTGGCGACCGAGTGCAGCACACCCATCTGGTCGAGCCGGCGGATGTGCTCCACCACGCCGGGCCGCACGGTGACGGCCCCGTCCTCGAGCAGCACGCCGTCCCACAGCGTGTTGTCCAGGTCCCACACGATGCACTTGATGCGTCCCCGCTTCGGCTTCTCGGGGAGTACCGCAACCCCGGAGCCGGCGAGTTCGTTGCTGACGCTCACCGAACCATCTCCCGATATGCCTCGCCAGCGATGGTCATCCGCTGGATCTCGTTACTACCTTCGATGATCTCCATCACCTTCGCGTCGCGGTACAGGCGCGCCACGGGGTAGTCCGGGCCGAACCCGTTGGCCCCGTGGATCTGTACCGCCTCGGACGCGTGCCGGGCGGCGGCCGTGGACGCGAAGTACTTCGCCACCCACGTCGCCATGATCGTCGACGCCTCGCCGGCGTCCTTGAGCCGGCCGGCCTCCTCGCACAACATCCGCGCCGCCCGGACGTCGGTGACCATCTCGGTCATCTTCGCCTGGATCAACGGCTTGTCCCGCAACAGGGAGTCGCCGACTTTGCGCTTCGACGTGTAGTCCGTGCACGCATCGAGGCAGGCCTGGATGATGCCGACCGACCCGGTGGCCACGCTGTAGCGGCCGAGGTCGAGCGTGCCGGTCAGCACCATGCCGGCGGTGAACCCGCTCGGCCCCAGCAGCGCGTGCTCGTCGAGGACGACGTCGTTGAACGTCACCTCGGCCAGCATGGACGCCTTGGTGCCGAGGATCTCCTTGATCGGCCGTACCTGCACGCCCGGGGACGGGCGCGGCACCAGGAACGCCCCGATGCTGTTGGCGGTCTTGGCGAACACCAGGAACAGGTCCGCCCGCTGGCCGTTGGTGATCCACTTCTTGACGCCGTTGAGCACCCAGCCGCCGCCGGCGGCGACCGCGGTCGTGCGGATCCCTGCCGCGTCGCTGCCGGCGTCCGGTTCGGTCAGGCAGAACGCGCCGAGGACCTCGCCGGTGGCCATCTTCGACGCCCACCGTTCCAGTTGGACATCGCTGCCCCAGCGCTGCAGCGCCCAGGACGCCATGGTGTGCACGGTGAGGAGGCTGCGCACCGACGAGCACCCGCGACCGAACTCCTCGTGGATCTCGCCCAGGGTCACCATGTCCAGGCCGGCGCCGCCGACCTCGGGCGGCAGGAACGGGGCCCACACCCCCGCCGCCGACATGAGGTCCAGCAGCTCCTCGGGCAGGCGGGCGTTCTGCTCGAACTCGTTGGCCCCGGGAGCGACGTGGGCGTCGACGAACTCGCGCGCACTGGCGCGGTCGCGGACCTCCCCGACGTCCGGTGGCACAAGTATCGGGCTCGCCATGGTCACACCTTCGCGACGGCCGCGGTGGACAGGCGGTCGACCAGCTCGGCCATCGACTCGGCGGACCGGAAGTTCTCGATCCGCAGCTCGTCGTTGGGGATGGTGACACCGAACGTCTTCTCGACGAACATCACGAGCTCCATCGCGAACAGCGAGTTCACGAAGCCCAGCTGGAAGATGTCCTGCGACGCGGTGATCTCCACCTGCGGGTAGCGGTCCCGGACGAAGGCGAGAACCTGGTCCTTCACGGTGTCTGACATGACTGACTTCTCCTTGCGTGAATGGGAACTGTGGATGGGAACTACTGGTAGGCGTAGAAACCGCGGCCGGACTTGCGGCCGGTGTGCCCGGCCTCGACCATCTGCTTGAGCAGCGGGCACGGGCGGTACTTCGGGTCTGCGTAGTGCTCGTGGATCACCGCGATGCTGTCCAGCACGGTGTCGACGCCGATGAGGTCGGCCGTCTGGAGTGGACCCATCGGGTGCCCGAAGCAGCTGCGGAACACCTCGTCCACGGACTCGGCCGTGGCGACGCCCTCGTACACGAGGAACGCGGCCTCGTTCATGAAGACGTGCGAGAGCCGGTTGGAGATGAACCCGCACGAGTCCTTGACGTCGATGGCGGTCTTGCCCATCGCGGCCAGCAGGTCGCGGGTGCGCTGGATGGTCTCCGGCGAGGTGTGGAAGCCGGGGATCATCTCGACCGCGGGCTTGGACGGCACCGGGTTCATGAAGTGCACGCCGATCACCTGCGCCGGGCGGCCGGTGACCGCGCCGACCTTGGTGATCGGGATCGCCGAGGTGTTCACGACGAAGACGGTCTCGGGCTGGCAGGCCGCGTCGAGCGCCTCGTACACCTCCCGCTTGATCTCCCAGTCCTCGGTGACGTTCTCGATCACGATGTCCGCCTTGGCCACCGTGTCCGCACCGACCCCGGTGCTGATGCGGGACAGGATCTCGTCGGCGTCCAGCGCCGGGCCGCCCATCATCCGGCTCATCCGGCAGTTCTGCCGGATCTTGGCCAGGGCGTCGGTGAGGATCGCCTCGCTCTTGTCGACCAGGACCACCTCGTGCCCGGTCTGGGCCAGGTTCTGGGCGACTCCGACGCCCATGACCCCGGCGCCGACTACACCGATCGTCGCCATGATCACTCCGTTTCTGTTTGTCCGAATGGGTTTGGTATCGCCGTTGTCAGCGCCGGCGCCTGCGGGCGGCGGCGGTCTCCAGCCCGGACCGGCGCATCTGCGCCCGTAGCTGGCTGTCGCCGTCCTCGTCGGCCGAGGCACCTGCCCCGACCGTTCCGCCGGCCTGCGCCGCCTCGATGAGCACGCCGAGCGAGGACACGGTCGGCGCCTCGTAGAGGACGTGCGGGGGCAGCTCGTCGAGGCCGAACTCCTTGCGCAGCGCGGCGACGATGTTGACGCCGAGCAGCGAGTTGCCGCCCAGCTCGAAGAAGCTGTCCAGCGAGCCGATCTGCTCGAGCCGCAACGACTCGCACCAGATCGCCGCGATGGTCTGCTCCGTCGCGCCGGAAGGCTCCTGGAACAGCGTCGCCAGCTCCGGGCGCGGGTGCCGGGCCCCGCCGCCCTCGGCGAGCGCGGAGGAGGTCACCGCCTCCAGGGTGAACTGCGAGCTGAACCCGACCATCGTGTTGAAGTCCTGAGTGGACACGACGACCCGCGGCTCGCCGCAGGCGAGCGCCCGCAGCAGCGACCGCCAGCCCTCGTCGAACCCGATGCCGATCCGCGCGCGGTTGTCCTGCAGGAAGCCCTGCAACGTGTCGGAGTAGCCGGTCAGGCCCTCCGCCCACGCGTTCCACAGCCACTCGCCCCAGTCGACGGACACGACGTTCCGACCGCCGGCCGCGAGCTGGTAGGCGTAGCTGTCCAGGAACGCGTTGGCCGCGCAGTAGTCGACCTGCCCGGGGCCGCCGCCGGTCGCCGAGGTGATCGACGAGAACAGCACCAGGAAGTCGAGCTCCTGCTCGCCGGCCTGACCGATCCGCAGCGCCTCGGCGATCGCCAGGGTGCCGCCGACCTTCGGTGCGAGCACCGTGTCCAGCTCCTCGGGCCGCTTGAACTGCATCAGCCCCATGCCCGGCACGCCGGCCGCGTGCAGCACGCCGTGCAGCGCGCCGAACCGCTGCTGCGCGACCTCGACCGCCCACCGCACGTCGTCGGCCTTGGCCACGTCGCCGGTGACGATCTCCACCTCGGCGCCGAGCTCGAGCAGCCCGACCACCTGGGCCACCCGCCGCCGGGTGCTCTCGTCGAGCTCGTCGGTCGCGGTGCCCGCGACGACCGCCGGCCAGGTCTCCCGGTCCGGCAGCCCCGTGCGGCCGAACAGCACGAGCTTGGCCCGGCACTCCGCGGCCAGCTTCTCGGCCATCGCGAGGCCGATGCCGCCGAGGCCACCGGTGATCAGGTAGACCCCGCCGTCCCGCAGCACCTGACCGTCCACAATGGGCGGTGCGGCCATGGTCTGGTACTCGGGCACCCAGCGCCGGCCGTGGCGCAGCGCCACGATCCGGTCGTCGGACGCGCGGCCCAGCTCGGCGACCAGGCTCGCGACGGCCCGAGCGTTCGGCTCGCCGGCCACGTCGACCAGGCGCGCGGTGACCGTCGGGTACTCCAGCGGGATCACCATGGCGGGCCCGGTCAGCGTGGCGCCGTGCGGGTTGGTCACGTCGTCGGCGAGCACCTGCTGGGCGCCGGCCGACACGACGTCGAGCGACCAGCCCTCGATGCCGAGCTCACCGGCCGCCCTGGCCAGCGCCACGAGCGTGGCGAGGCCGTGGGTGACGGTCTGCTCGCCGGCCGGCACGCCCAGCGTCCACAGGTGCACGACCCGCTCCACCGGGGTGCCGGCGGCACGCAGGTCCCGCAGCAGCGCGAGGCTGTCCTCCAGGTTGCCCGGGCGGAGCGTGTAGCCGTCCTCGCCCGGCGGCGTAGGCAGCACCCGGCCGGACGAGCGTGACCGTGCCGTCGGCCGGCACCAGCGTGGCGCGCAGCTCGTCGACCACCCGGGCGTCCGGGCCGTCCTCGGTCGCGTAGACCAGCCACGAGCCGGGCTGCTGCTCGCTGGCCGCCGGGGCGGCCGTCTGGCGCCACACCGGCAGGTGCAGCCACTGCTCCTCGTCCAGCTTGGGCAGGTTCGCCAGCGTGTCGAGGGTCGTCTCGGCGGACGTCCCGGCCGTGAGCGCGGACCGGTCCGGCGGCTCGATCCAGTAGCGCTGCCGCTGGAACGGGTAGGTGGGCAGCGGGATCCGGTTCGGCACCAGTGCCGGGTCGGTGATCGCCGCGTCGGCGTCGCGGTTCTGGTAGGTCGTCCAGTCCAGCTCCACCCCGCACAGCCACAGCCGCGCCAGGCAGTCGGCGAACGCCGCGTCGTCGGGCCGCGAGTCGCTGCCGGCCGGCAGCGTCGAGAGGATCAGCGGCCAGCGGTCCGGGGCGGCGCCGGCCCCGCGGATCATCGAACCCAGCGACTGGCCGGGCCCGATCTCCACGATCGCCAGCTCCTCGTCGGCCAGCAGCGTGTCCATCGCGGTGGCGAACTGGACGGTCTGGCACATGTGCCGGGCCCAGTACGCCGGGTTGGTCGCCTGCTCGGTGGTGACCCGGGCACCCGTGACGTTGGAGACGTACGGGATCTGCGGCGGGCTGAGCCGCACGTTCTGCCGCACCCACTCGGTCAGCTCGTCGCCCACCTGCTCCAGCATCCGGCTGTGGAACGCGTGCGTTGTCTGCAGTGGACGGTGCGCGACCTCCGCGCGGCGGAGCTCCGCGGTGAACTTCTCCATCGCGTCGGACGGCCCGGCGACCACGGTCACCTGCGGGCCGTTGACCGCGGCGATGTCCAGGCCGCGCTCGGCCAGCCGGTACCGGCCCAGCTGGTCCGGCGTCAGCGAGACCGCGACCATCGAACCGCCGGGCAGCTCGTTGATCAGCTTCGCCCGGTGGGCCACCAACGCCAGCGCGTCGGCCAGGGACAGCACGCCAGCCAGACACGCGGCAACGTACTCACCCAGGCTGTAACCCAGCATCAGCTGCGGACGCAGACCCCAGGTCATCAGGGTCCGGGCGATCGCGTACTCGACGGCGAACAACGCCGGCTGCACGACCTCCGTGCGCTCCAGCGCGGCCGACCGCTCGTCGGTCCCGCCACCGGTGCGGCCGAGCAGCGCGGCCAGGTCGGCCCCGCCACCCCGCTCACCCGCGAGCAGGTCCGCCAGGTCCACGTCCGGCAGCAGCCCGTCCAGCACGCCAAGACACTCGTCCAGCACCGCGGCGAACACCGGCTCGCGCCGGTACAGCTCGCGCACCAGACCCGGGTACTGCTCACCCACACCGGAGAACAGGAACGCCACCTGGCGCCCGTCCGTGGTGTCCACCCGGCCCAGCACGCTCGCCGGCGACTCGCCGGTCAGCGCCGCGACCGCCGGTGCCACGCCGTCGGTGACGACGACCCGCCGGTGCTCGAACGTCTTGCGGCCGGCCTGCAGCGTGTAGGCCAGGTCCAGCAGCCGGGTGTCCGGAGTGGACCGCAGGTGCTCGCCGAGGCGGCTCCACGCCTGCTCCACCGCGGTGGCGTTGCGGGCCGAGACCGGCAGCACCTGGTAGCGGCGGCACAGATCCGGGTCGGCCGGCAGGGCCTTGATGCGCTCCGGTGCCTGCTCCAGCACGACGTGCACGTTGGTGCCGCCCATGCCGAGCGAGCTGACGCCGGCCCGCGGCGGCTTGCCGTCCCGGCTGCGCCAGGGCGACAGCTCGGTGCTGACGTAGAACGGGCTGTTCTCGAAGTCGATCTTCGGGTTCGGCGCGGTGAAGTGCAGGGTCGGCGGGATCGCCTTGTTGGCGCAGCGACAGCGACGTCTTGATCAGACCCGGTGACCCCGGCCGCCCGGTCGAGGTGGCCGACGTTGGTCTTCACCGAACCGAGGGCGCAGTACTGCTTGTCCTCGGTGTCGCCGAACGCCCGCGTCAGGGCCGCGACCTCGATCGGGTCGCCCAGCTCCGTCGCGGTGCCGTGCGCCTCGACGTAGGAGATGTCGTCGCCGGTCACCCCGGCGTCGGCGAGCGCGTCGACGACCACCCGGGACTGGCCCACCACGCTCGGCGCGGTGTAGCCGACCTTGAGCGCACCGTCGTTGTTCATCGCCGAGCCGCGGATCACCGACCACACGTGGTCGCCGTCGCGCAGCGCGTCGGACAGCCGCTTGAGCACGACCACCGCCGCGCCGTCGCCGAACATGCTGCCCTGGGCCTGCGCGTCGAACGTGCGCACGTGCCCGTCCGGCGAGGCCATCCCGCCGGGCTCGTAGGTGTGCCCGATCCGGTCCGGGACGTTGATCGACACGCCACCCGCGAGCGCCATCTCGCACTCGCCGGAACGCAGGCTCTGGATCGCCATGTGCGTGGCCACCAGCGAGGTCGAGCAGAACGTCTGCACCGCGACGCTGGGGCCGTACAGGTCCAGCAGGTAGGACACGGTCGTGGTCAGGGCGTCCTTGTCGTTGCCCATGATCACCTCGTAGGTGCTGTACTCACCACTTGCCAGCACCTCGGGGTTGCGCAGCAGGTACGTGCTGATGTTGGTGCCGCCGTACACGCCGACCCGGCCCCGGCGTTCCGGGACCACGTAGCCGGCCTGCTCGAGGGCTTCCCAGCAGACCTCCAGGAACATCCGCTGCTGCGGGTCGGTCAGTGCCGCCATCCGCGGGCTGAGCCCGAAGAACGCCGCGTCGAACCCGCCGACCTCGTCGAGCACCGGGCGGGCCGGCACGTAGGTCGGCCCGTCGAGCTCGGCCTGGGGCACGCCGGAGGCCAGCAGCTCCTCCTCGGTGAAGAAGCTGATCGACTCCACGCCGTCGCGCAGGTTCTGCCAGAACGAGTCCACGTCGGACGCGCCGGGGAACCGGCCGGCCATGCCGACGACCGCGATCCGGTCGTCGTCGACCTCGCTCTGCGGGCGCTCGGTGACGACCGCGGCGGCGGACGTGTCGGTCGCGCCCTGGCCGTCGAGGATCGCCGCGAGCTTCTGCACGGTCGGCGCCTCGAACAGGGTCACCGCCGGGATCGCCACGCCGAAGCGCTTCTTCACCAGGGCCAGCATCTGCAGCGCCAGCAGCGAGTTGCCGCCGAGGTCGAAGAACGGGTCCTTGATGCCCACCGGTTCGATGCCCAGCAGGTGCGACCACAGCTCGGCGAGCGAGCGCTCGGTCCCCGTGGCCGGCGGACTGTAGGGCTGGGGCAGGTCCGGCCGGGGGAACTTCTCCCCCGTGGTCACCACGTCGGAGACGGTGACCGCACGCGGCAGCCGCTCGCCCAGGCCGCCGGCGGCGACCACGAGCCAGGGGCCCGGGCCGGCGAGCAGGCGGTCGAACGCGGCGAGGGCCTCCTGCGCGGTCATCGAGTGCTTCGCCATGGCGGCGCCGACCTCGACGTGCTCCAGGGTGATCGTCCACGTGTCCCAGCTGGACGAGATCCAGCAGGTCGGCGTCTCGCCGGCCAGGAACCTCGCGTGGTTGCGGTAGCCGACCGTGGTCAGCGCCGCGTTGGAGGCCGCGTAGGCGGCGAAGGTGATGCCACCGAGGATCGACGAGGTCGACGACAGCAGCAGGCAGAACTCGGGTGCCTGCTCGGCCGTCAGCTCCGACAGTACGGTCTCCAGCACCCGCGCGCCGGTCACCTTCGCGCCAAAGTGGAGCCCGATCGCCTCGTCGTCCACGTCCCGCAGGGCGCGGAAGGTGTCGGGGCTGGTCACCGCGGCGGCGTGCACGACACCGTCCAGCCGGCCCCCGTCGGCCAGGACGTCGGCGAACACGGCCCGCATCCCGTCCAGGTCGGTGGCGTCGACCGCCGGGGTGACGACCTCGACGCCCAGCTTCCGCAGCCGGTCCACGCCGTCGCTGCGCCGGTCGCCGATGCCGGTCGGCACGCCGTTGCGGCTGGTGAGCACGATCCGGCCGGCACCCGACTTCGCGATGTGCTCGGCCAGGATCAGGCCGACGTCGCCCAGGCCACCGGTGATCAGGTACGTGCCGCCCTCGCGGACGGCGAACGTCGCCTCCTTCACCGGGCCGGCCGGGGTGAAGTCGCGGATGTGGCGGGTCCGGCCGCGGTAGGCGACCAGGACGTCGCCGACGTCCTCGGGCCGCCGAACCTCGGCGGCGAGCACCTCGGCGGCGGTCGCCGGGTCCTGGCCCTCGAGGTCCACTGTGGAGCAGTCGAGGTTGAGGTACTCGAGGTTGGCGACGACCTGCAGCACGGCGGCGGCGTTCTGCCCGGTGACCGGCGGCGCGCCGTCGCCCACCTGGTGGCCGCCGCGGGTCACGAGTACGACGCGGGCGTTGCCGGCGCCGTCGCTGCCCCACGCGTCGAGCAGCGCGGAGACCGGCGGCACCACGCCCCGGCCGTCCACATCGGACTCCGGGTGGTCGAGCAGGCGCAGGTCCACCACGGTGGTCGTGGACTCCGAGGCCAGCCGGCGCACCACGTCGGCGTGCTCGTCGCGGCTGAACCCGGCCGCGCCGGTGACCACGTCGACGTCGGCACCGCCGGCGCGCAGGGTCTCGGCGAGCGCGTCGCCCACCCCGCCCGCGTCGGCGAACACCACGCACCGCTCGACGGCCGCGGCGTCGCCGGCCAGCGGCGCGTCCGTCCATTCCGGACGCATGACCTCGACGTGCACCTTGTTCGGGTCGCCGCCCATCGTGGTCTTCAGGCCCGTGGACGCCTGGGCGGGCCCACTCGCGGGCTCGATCCAGTAGCGCTGCCGCTGGAACGGGTAGGTGGGCAGCGGGATCCGGTTGGGCACGACCGCCGCGTCGGCAACCGGGGCGCCGGGGGTGCGGTGGTGGTAGGCGTTCCAGTCGAGATCGGCACCGCACAGCCACAGCCGGGCCACGCAGTCGGTCAGCGCCGCGTCGTCGGGCCGGGTGTCGTTGGCGGCCGGCAACGTCGAGAGGATCAGCGGCCAGCGCGGCGGCGGGCAGCCCGCGCCGCGGATCAGCGCGCCGAGCGACGGCCCGGGTCCGATCTCGACGACGGCCAGCTCCTCCTCGGCCAGCAGCGTGTCCATCGCGGTGGCGAACTGGACGGTCTGGCACATGTGCCGGGCCCAGTAAGCCGGGTTGGTCGCCTGCTCGGTGGTGACCCGGGCACCCGTGACGTTGGAGATGTACGGGAGCTGCGGGGCGTTGAGCGTGACGTTGGCCGCCACCCACTCGGTGAGCGCGGTCTGGACCGGCTCGAGCATCCGGGAGTGGAAGGCGTGCGTGGTCCGCAGCGCCCGGAAGCCCACCTCGGCCGCGCGCAGCTCGGCCAGGAGCCCGGCCATCGCCTCGGTGTCGCCGGCGACGACGGTCACCTGGGGCCCGTTGACCGCGGCGATGTCGAGGCCGCGCTCGGCGAGCCCGTAGGGGGCCAGCTCGTCCGCGGTCAGGGAAACCGCGACCATGGCGCCGCCGGGCAGTTCGTTGATCAGCTTCGCCCGGTGTGCCACCAAGGCCAGCGCGTCGGCCGGGGACAGCACGCCAGCCAGACACGCGGCGACGTACTCACCCAGGCTGTAGCCCAGCATCAGCTGCGGGCGCAGACCCCACGTCATCAACGTCCGCGCCAGGGCGTACTCGACGGCGAACAACGCCGGCTGCACGACCTCCGTGCGCTCCAGCGCCGCGGCCCGCTCGTCCGTGGCGTCCTCGCCGCGGCCCAGCAGGGCGGCCAGGTCGACGCCGCCACCGCGCTCACCGGTGAGCAGGTCCGCCAGATCCACATCGGGCAGCAGGCCGTCCAGCACGCCGAGACACTCGTCCAGCACCGCGGCGAACACCGGCTCGCGCCGGTACAGCTCGCGCACCAGACCCGGGTACTGCTCACCCACACCGGAGAACAGGAACGCGACCGGGCGGCCCTTGGTCGCCTCGACCCGGCTCAGCGGGTCGGTGTCCGACTCGCCGGCCAGCGTCGCGGCGCCGCCGGCGAGCGTGTCGGTCACCAGGACCCGCCGGTGCTCGAAGGACTTGCGACCGGCCTGCAGCGTGTAGGCGACGTCGACGAGCCGGGCGTCCGAAGTGGACAGGTGGTCCGCCATCCGCGCGCACGCCTGCTCCACCGCGGTGGCGTTGCGCGCCGAGACGGGCAGCACCTGGTAGCGGCGGCAGAGGTCGGGGTCGGCCGGGGTGAGCGCGGCGCGCTCGGGTGCCTCCTCGACGACCACGTGCACGTTGGTGCCACCCATGCCCAGCGAGTTGAGGCCGGCCAGCGGCGGCTTGCCCTCGCGCCGCGGCCACGGGGACAGCTCGGTGTTGACGTAGAACGGGCTGTTCTCGAAGTCGATCTTCGGGTTGGGCGCGGTGTAGTGCAGGCTCGGCGGGATCACCTTGTCCCGCAACGACAGCGCGGTCTTGATCAGGCCCGTCGCACCCGCGGCGCGGTCGAGGTGACCGATGTTGGTCTTCACCGAGCCGATCGGGCAGTACTGCTTCTCCGCGGTGTCGCCGAAGGCGCGGGTCAGCGCCGCGACCTCGATCGGGTCGCCCAGCGGGGTCGCCGTGCCGTGCGCCTCGATGTAGGAGATGTCGTCACCGGTCACGCCCGCGTCGGCGAGCGCGTCGATGATCACGCGGCTCTGCCCGACGACGCTCGGTGCGGTGTAGCCGACCTTGAGCGCGCCGTCGTTGTTCATCGCCGTACCGCGGATCACCGCGTGGATGAAGTCACCGTCACGCACCGCGTCCGGCAGCCGCTTCAGCAGCACCGCCGCCGCGCCGTCGCCGAACATGCTGCCCTCGGCCTGCGCGTCGAACGTGCGCACGTGCCCGTCGGGCGAGGCCATACCGCCCGGCTCGTACTCGTGGCCGATCTTGTCCGGCACCCGGATCGAGACGCCGCCCGCGAGCGCCATCTCGCACTCGCCGAGGCGCAGGCTCTGGATCGCCATGTGTGTCGCCACGAGCGACGTGGAGCAGAACGTCTGCACCGCGACGCTGGGCCCGTACAGGTCCAGCAGGTAGGACACGGTCGTGGTCAGGGCGTCCTTGTCGTTGCCCATGATCACTTCGTAGATGCTGTACTCGTCGCCGGAGAGCATCTCCGGCGCGCGCAGCATGTAGGTGGACAGGTTCGCGCCGCCGTACACGCCGACCCGGCCCCGGCCCTCCGGGACCACGTAGCCGCCCTGCTCCAGCGCCTCCCAGCAGACCTCCAGGAAGATGCGCTGCTGCGGGTCGGTCAGCGCGGCCATGCGCGGGTTCATGCCGAAGAACGCGGCGTCGAACGTGGTGACCTCGTCCAGCACCGGCCGCGCCGGCACGTAGGCCTCGTCGCCGAACACCTTCGGGTCCACCCCGGAGGCGCGCAGCTCCTCCTCGGTGAAGAAGCTGATCGACTCGACGCCCTCCTGGATGTTCTTCCAGAACTTGTCCACATCGGACGCACCGGGGAAGCGGCCGGCCATACCGATGATCGCGATCCGCCGGTCGTCGGCGTCCTCACGACGGCCCGCCTCGGGCCGCGGGGTCACCACGGTGCGCGCGGACTCGACCGGGGTGGTCGCGCCCTGCTCGTCGAGGATGGCCGCCAGCGTGTGCACGGTCGGCGCCTCGAACAGGGTCACCGCCGGCACCGAGATGCCGAACTTCTTCTTGACCAGCGCCAGCATCTGCAGCGCCACCAGCGAGTTGCCGCCCAGGTCGAAGAACGCGTCGCGGGTGCCGACCGGCTCGACGCCGAGCACGTCGGACCACAGGCCCGCCAGCGCCCGCTCGGTCGCGGTCAGCGGCGGGGCGTAGGGCTGCGGCAGCTCCGGGCGCGGGAAGCGCTCGCCGGCGATCGGCACGTCCAGCGCGGCCGCGGCCCGCGGCAGCCGGTCGTCCAGGCCGCCGGCGGCGACCACGAGGCTCGGCCGGCCGTCGGCGAGCAGCACGTCGAGGGCGGCCATGCCCTCCTCGGTGCTCATCGAGTGCTTGACCATCGCGGCGCCGACCCCGCCCTGGATGCGCTCCAGCGTGCAGGCCCAGGTGTCCCAGCTCGCGGCGACCCAGCGGGTCGCCCGCGCCGAGTTGCGGTAGCCGATCGCGGTCAGCGCGGCGTTGGCGGCCGCGTAGCTGCCGAACGTGATGCCGCCGAGGATCGACGACGTCGAGGAGAACAGCACGCAGAACTCAGGTGCCTGCCCGTCGGGCTGCTCCGCCAGCACGGCCTCCAGCACCTGCGCGCCGCCGACCTTCGCACCGAAGTGGGTCGCCACCGTGTCGGCGTCCACGTCGCGCAGGGCGCGGAACGTCTCCGGTCCGGTCACCGCCGCGGCGTGGATCACCCCGTGCAGCGGGCCGACCTCGGCGAACAGCGCACGCATGGCGTCGGTGTCGGTGACGTCGACGGGCGGGGTGAGCACCTCGACGCCGGAGTCACGCAGCCGGGCCACGGCGTCGCCGCGCCGGTCATCCGTGGACATCCCGCCGCGGCTGGTCAGCACCAGCCGGGTGGCGCCGGCGGCGGCCAGGTGTCCGGCCACGAGCAGCCCGACGTCGCCGAGCCCGCCGGTGATCAGGTAGCTGCCGCCCTCGCGGATCGCGGGGCCGGTGGTGCCGGTCGCCGAGGTCTCGGCCGGCACGAACTCGCGCACGTGGCGGCGGGTGCCGCGGTAGGCGGCGAGCACGTCGTCGGTGGTGTGCCGGACCTCCGCGGCCAGTGCCGCGGCGGCCGCGGTCACGTCCGCCGCGGGGTCCAGGTCCACGGAGCGGCAGTCGAGGTTGAGGTACTCCTGGTTCGCGACGATCGGCAGGCCGGCGGCCGCGGCGTGGGCCGGCGAGGGCCGCTCGCCGGAGGTCACGACCTGGCCGCCGCGGGTCGCCACGATGACCCGCGCGTTGCCGGCCGCGCTGCCCCACGCGTCGAGCAGCCCGGCGATCGGCAGCACGACGTCCGTACCGTCCACATCGGACGCGGTGTGGTCGAGCAGGCGCAGGTCCACCACGATCGACTCGCCGGCACCCGGCTCGCCGAGGCCGTCGCGGACCACCTCGACGTCGAAGCCGGACAGCTGCGCGGCGAGCGCGTCGGCCACTCCCCCGGTGTCGGCGATCAGCACGCACCGGCCGGCCGTCGTGGCCTCACCGGTCACCGCGACCTTCGTCCACTTCGGAGTCATGAGCCGGACGTGGTCGGCCGCCTCGTCCGCTGCCTCGATGACCATGGGCGCAATCGCTTGCGTGCCACCGGCCGGCGGGTCGATCCAGTAGCGCTGCCGCTCGAACGGGTAGCCGGGCAACCCGACCTTGCCGACGGGCCGGCCCTGCTGGTAGCCGGCCCAGTCGACCGGGACACCGGCCAGCCACAGCCGGCCGGCCGCCTCGGCGAGCACGGTGCTCGCCCGGCGTGGGTCGCCGGCCGCCGGCAGGGAAGACACGACCAGCGGCCAGCGGTCCTGGGGACAGTCGCGGTGGCCGCGCACCATCGCGCCGAGCGACTGGCCGGGGCCGAGCTCAAGCAGCGCGGCGTTGCCCTGCTGAAGCAAGGTGGCCAGCACGTCGTCGAAGCGGACCGGGGCACACATGTGCTCGGCCCAGTAGCCGGGGTCACCCACCAGCTCGGCGGTGGCCAGCTCACCGGTCACGTTGGAGACATAGGGAATCCGCGGCGCGTTGAGCGTCACGTTGGCCGCGACCCACTCGGTCAGCGCGGCCTTGACCGGCGCCAGCATCGTCGAGTGGAAGGCGTGCGTGGTGGCCAGCGCGCGGCACGGCACCGAGTCCTCGGCCAGCGCGGCCGCGAAGGCGTCGACCGCCTCGGGCGGGCCGGCGACGACGGTCAGCTCCGGGCCGTTCACAGCGGCGATGTCGACGCCGGTGATCCCGGCACGCTCGATCCGCGCGCGCACCTCGGCCTCGGCCAGCGGCACCGCGGCCATCGACCCGGCGGGCAGCGCGTTGATGAGCCGGGCGCGGTGGGCGACCAGCGCGAGCGCGTCCGACAGGGACAGCACGCCGGAGAGGCACGCGGCGACGTACTCGCCGAGGCTGTAGCCGGCCAGCACGGTCGGCCGGATGCCCCACGAGTCCAGCAGCCGCGCCAGCGCGTACTCGACCGCGAACAGGGCCGGCTGCAGCCGGTCGGTCTGCTCGCCGTCGCCGGCCTCGGCGGGCTCGTCCCGGCCGAGCAGCTTGCTCAGGTCCGAGCCGGAACCGGCCGGCCGCGGGCGCAGCATGTCCTCGAGCGGGTCGGCGCCGAGGTGGCGGGTCAGCTCTGCGCGGCACTCCTCGAGCACCTCACGGAACACCGGCTCCGTCTCGTACAGGTCGGCCGCCATGCCCGGGTACTGCTCGCCGGTACCGGTCAGCAGGAACGCGACGGCGCGGTCGGTCGTGGCGTCGGCGCGGGCCAGCACGCCCGCGTCGCGCATGCCGGTCGACCGCGTCGTCCACTGTGGACGACACGAGGATGCGGCGGTGCTCGAAGGTCTGGCGGCCGGACTGCAGCGTGTTGGCCACGTCGGCCAGCCGGACGTCGCCGTCCTCAGCGAGAGCGTCGGCCAGCTGCGTCGTCATCGTGTCCGCGGCGGACGCGCTGCGCGCCGACCACACCAGCAGCTCCGGACGTGCCGACGGCTCGGGGCGCGCGATCCGCGGCGCCTCCTCCAGCACGACGTGCGCGTTGGTGCCGCCGATGCCGAACGCGCTCACCCCGGCGCGGCGGCTGCGGCCGTCCTGGCGCGGCCAGCCGGTCAGCTCGGTGACGACCTGGAGGTCGGCGTCGCCCGCGTGCAGCTGCGGGTTGGGCTCGCTCAGGTTGCGGGTGGGCGGGATCTCCTCGTTGCGCAGCGACAGCGCGGCCTTGATCAGGTTCGTCACGCCCGCGGCGCGGTCGAGGTGGCCGACGTTGGTCTTGACCGAGCCGATCAGCACGGACTGCTCGCGGAAGACCTGCTGCAGGGCGGCCAGCTCGGCGGCGTCGCCGAGCGCGGTGCCGGTGCCGTGCGCCTCCACGTAGTCGATGTCGGCGGGCTCCAGCCCGGCCGCGGCCAGCGCCTCGGCGATCACCGCGGCCTGCCCCTGCACGCCCGGCGCGGTGAACCCGACCTTGCGCCCGGCGTCGTTGTTGACCGCCCAGCCGCGGATCACGGCGTAGATGCGGTCGCCGTCCTCCAGCGCGTCGGACAGGCGGCGCAGCGCCACCACGCCGACGCCGTTGCCGAGCGGGGCGCCGAGGCCGGCCGCGTCGAACGCGCGGATCTCGGCGTCGGGCGGCGCGATGCCGCCCTGCTGGTAGAGGTAGCCGACCCGGTGCGGGACGGCCACCGCGACGCCGCCCGCGAGGGCGAGGTCGGACTCGAAGTTGGCGAGGCTCGTGGCCGCCGCACACACCGCGACGAGCGAGGTGGAGCAGTAGCTCTGCACGCCGTAGCTGGGCCCGGACAGGCCCAGCGTGTGGGCGACGCGGGTGGTCAGCGAGTCCTTGTCGTTGGCGAGCCCGACCGCGAGCTCGCCCATGGACGCACCGATCCCGCTGGGCGCCAGGTTGTTCTGCAGGTAGGAGCTCCACCCGCAGCCGCCCATCACGCCGATCGAGCCGTCGAACCGGGTCGGGTCGACGCCCGCGTCCTCCAGTGCCGACCAGCAGTGCTCCATGAACAGGCGGTGCTGCGGGTCGAGGATCTGCGCCTCCTTCGGGCTCACCCCGAAGAAGCCGGCGTCGAACTGCTCGACGCCGTCGATCACGGCGCCGGCCTTGACGTAGCCGGGGTCGGCGAGCAACTCGTCGGGCACGCCGGCGGCGCGCAGCTCCTCGTCGGTGAACCGGGTGATACCCGACTGCCCGGCCCTGATGTTCGCCCACAGCTCGGCCACGTCCGCCGCCCCGGGGAACTTGCCGGACA
Organism: uncultured Actinomycetota bacterium; assembly: GCA_963841395.1. GTDB lineage: Bacteria > Actinomycetota > Actinomycetes > Mycobacteriales > Pseudonocardiaceae > Actinophytocola. The sequence goes on along the minus strand of CAWJCX010000048.1, from coordinate 85,012 downwards.
TGCCGACGATGGCGATGTCGGTCGCGCTGTCGGTGGCGCTGTCGGTGCCCGAGGCTGAGATGTCCATGCTGTCCGCGTGCGTTGTCACGTCGGTCCTCATTTCCGCGAATCCGTACGGGCACGGCGACGCCGCGACCCGCGAGCAGAGCTGGTGGTGATCAGTTCCCGCGCGGTCTGGTCGGAACCGCCCGTGTTGTCGAGTGCCGCGGCGAAGGCCGCCACCGTGGGGTGTTCGAACAGCACCGCCGGGGCGATGGTCGAGTCGAGCTCCTTCTCGACGGCCAGCACCATGGCCATGCCGACGAGGGAGTTGCCGCCGAGGTCGAAGAAGGGGTCGTGCACGCCGACCTGGTCGATGCCCAGGTAGGCCTGCCACACCTCGGCGATCGTGCGTTCGAGGTCCGTGCGCGGCGCCGCGTACTCGGTACGCAGCTGCGGGCGCGGGAACCGTTCGGCGGCCGGGGCCACCGAGCTGGCGTCGACCAGCGAGTCGAGGTCGACCATCGCCGACCACTCGCGCAGCGCGTCCTGCATCGGCTGGCGGACGGCGAGCACGCCGCCCCGGGCGCGGTCGACCATCCGGTCGAGGAACGCGCAGCCACCTTCGTCGGTGAAGCCGAACCGTTCCCGGTAGGCGCCGGCCCGCTCGGCGAGCCCGCTGGCCGCGCCCGGACCGGCCGCCTGCCAGGCGTCGTGGCGCCACGGTCCCCATGCGACGGTCAGCACCTTCGTGGACGGCGCGGTGGCGGCGAGGGCCGACCCGTAGGCGTCGAGCACGGCGTTGGCCGCGCTGTAGTCGCCCTCGCCGATGCCGCCGAACGCGGTGATCGCCGAGGAGTAGACGACCAGCAGCTCCGGGCGCAGCTCGGCCGGGGTGGCCGGGCCGACCAGCTCGGCCAGCGCGCCCATCGCGTACACCTTGGGCGCGAGGACCGCACCGGCGCCGGCGATGGTCTGGCGCGCCACCATGCCGCTGGCCGGCAGGCCGGCGACGTGCAGGACCCCGTGCAGCGCACCGAAATGCGCCCGGCAGTCGCGCACGGCGGCCCGCAGCTCGTCGGGCCGGCCCGCGTCGGCGGTCAGCACCAGCACCTCCGCGCCCGCCGCCGTCAGCTCGCTGACGTCCGCCGCGCTGCGCGCCACGAGGGCGAGCTTGCGGACGCCGGAGCGAACGAGGTGGTGGGCGAGCGCCAGGCCGAGGCCGCGGGTGCCGCCGGTGATCAGGTAGACGCCGTCCGGGCGCCACGGCGACTCCGGCTCGGCTTCGTCCGATGTGGACACCTTGGCCCAGTCCTGGGTCCAGCGGCGGCCGCGCCGCCAGCCGGCCAGCGTGCCGTGTGCCTCGCCGTTTGCCGCAGTGGCGGCGAGCAGCTCGTGGGCGAGCTGCCCGGCGTCCGCGCCCGGCGCCACGGGCTCGGGGTCGAGGTCGACGCCGCGCCACGTGAGGTCCGCGTACTCGTGCTGGGCCACGCGGGCCAGGCCGTGCGGGGCGGCCCGGTAGGGCGCCGGGACGTCGCCGCCGAGGATCTCGGTGGCGCCGCGGCTCACGGTCAGCAGCCGGACCTCCCGGTGCGCGGCGTGCTCGCCGAAGGCCTGCAGGGCCAGCAGCAGGCTGTCGAAGCCGTACCGGACCGCGTCGCGCAGCTCGGCGTCCGTCGCGTGGACGGGGGTGTCCGATGTGGACAGCAGGCTCCACAGGTGCGCCAGGTGCACGGGCCCGTCGGTGGCGCAGGCCGCGGCGACCACCTCGCGGTGGTGCGCGGGATCGGCCGGGTCGACGACCAGGCGCCGCCCGTCGCGGCGGAGCTCGTGGCCGGCGACGACCTCCAGCACGGGGGTGCCGGTGGCGGCGACCAGGTCCGCGAGCCCCGACCCCGCGTCACCGTCGGAGAAGATCACGACCGAGCCGGGCAGGGCCACGCTCGCCGGGGTCGCCCCGGCGCTCACGTCGGGCCGCCACGCCGGGGCGTAGCACAGCTCGGCCGGTCCCGCGGGGCGCGCCGGGCGCGTGACGGGCTGCCCGTCGGCCGTGGGCTCGGGCCAGAACCTCGTGCGCTGGAAGGGATAGGTGGGCAGGCTCAGGATGTGGCCGCCCTCGTCGCCGGCCGGCCACTCGACCCGCACACCGAGCTCCCACAGCCGCCCGCAGGTCGTCAGCAGCGCGGCCTGCTCGTCCGGCCGCTCGACCGCGGTCCACGCCGCGGGCAGCGTGCCGAGCACGGCGACCGCGGGGCCGCCCGCGAGGTTCTGCCGCACCAGGCCACCGAGGGTCTGGCCCGGGCCGAGCTCGACGAACACGTCGACGTCGGCGGCGAGGCAGTGCCGCACGCTCTCGGCGAACCGGACGGGGTTGACCAGCTGGTCGGCCCAGTACTCGCGGCTGACGGCCTGCTCGGCACTCAGCGTGGTGCCGGTGCAGTTGGACACGATCGGCGTGGTCGGCGCGTGGCGCGGCACCGACTCCAGCAGCGCGGCCAGCTTCTCCCGCGCCGGTTCCAGCAGCGAGGAGTGGAAGGCGTGCGCGGTGCGCAGCGGGCGGCAGGCGATCCCGGCGCCGGAGAGCCCGCGGGTGATCGCGTCGATGGCGTCCTCGACCCCGCTCAGCACGGTCATCGCCGGCCCGTTCAGGGCCGCGATGTCGACCTCGATCCCGTTGTCGCCGATGGCGATCCGGATGCGGTTCTCGTCGGCGGCCACCGCGACCATCTGGCCGGCGGGCGCGGCGCCGATGAGCCGGGCCCGCTCGACGACCACGTAGAGCGCGTCGGACAGGGTGAACACGCCGGCCAGGCAGGCGGCGACGTACTCGCCGAGGCTGTAGCCGACCAGCACGTCGGGCGCGACTCCCCAGTGCGCCAGGAGTTTCGCCAGCGCGTACTCGACGGTGAACAGGAACGGGTGGGCGATCTCGGCGTGCCGCAAGGGGTCGGTGCCGGTGGCCGGGGCGGCGCCGCCGCGGCCGAGCAGCGCGGCGAGGTCGCCGACCGGCTCGGTGGCCGCGTCGTCGGCCTCGGGGAAGAACACCGGCCGCAGGTCCACGCCGCAGCGCAGCTGGGTCAGCTCGATGCACTCGTCCACCGCGGCCGCGTAGGCGGGCTCGGTGCGGTACAGCTCGCGGCCCAGACCGAGGTACTGGTCGCCGGTGCCGGGCAGCAGGAACGCGACCTTCGGTCGGCCCGCGGCCCGGGGGGCGGTGCCCGCGTCGGCCGCGGCCGAGGTCAGCGCCGCCACCGCGTCCTCGGTGCCGGTGGCGACGACCGCGCGGCGGTGGTCGAGCTCGGCGCGGCCGGTCCGCAGGGTGTGCGCGACGTCGGCGAGGTCGGTGTCCGGCCGCTGCGCGAGCCACCCGGCGAGCTGCTTGAGCTGGTCGCGCAGCGCCGCGGGGCTCGACGCCGTGATCGGCAGCACCGTCGGTGCCGGGTCTGCCGGTGCCCCGGTGGCGACGGCCGGGACCTGCTCCAGGACGAGGTGGGCGTTCGTGCCGGACCAGCCGAACGAGCTGACGCCCGCGATGGCCTTGCGGTCGGCCGGCAGCGGCAGCGCCGCGGCGACCGGCCGCACCGACCCGTCCGCGGGGATCGCGTCGGTCGGGTCGGCCAGGTTCAGGTTGGGCGGCACCTCGCCGTGCTCCAGCACGAGAACCGTCTTGATCAGCCCGGCCACCCCGGCGGCGGCCTGCGTGTGGCCGATGTTGGTCTTCACGGCGCCGACGTGCAGGGGCGTCTCGCCGCGGTGGGCGCCGAACACGTCGTGCAGCGCGGACAGCTCGATGGCGTCGCCGAGCGGGGTGCCGGACCCGTGCGCCTCCACGTAGTCCACTTCGGACGGACGGACCTTGGCGGCGGCCTGCGCCGCGGCGGATCACGTCGACCTGCGCGCTGCGGCTGGGCGCGGTGAGCCCGTTGCTGCGGCCGTCCTGGTTGACCGCCGATCCGCGCAGCACGGCGCGGATCCGCCGGCCCTTGGCGATCGCCTCGGACAGCCGCTCGAGGACGACCAGGCCGCCGCCCTCACCCATCACGTAGCCGTCGGCGGCGCTGTCGAACGTCTTGCACCGGCCGTCCGCCGAGAGCATCGAGGTGGCGCACGCCTGCACGAACGTGTCCGCCTGGATGATCAGGAACGCGCCGGCCGCGACCGCCAGGTCGCACTCGCCGCGGCGCAGTGCCTCGGCCGCCAGGTGCACGCCGACCAGCGAGGACGAGCAGGCGGTGTCCAGCGTGACGGCCGGGCCGTGCAGGTCGAACTGGTAGGCCAGCCGGCCGGCGACCACGCTGGCCGACACGCCCTGCCCGAAGTACGGGTCGGCGACCACGCCCGGGGTCCGCTCGGTCTCCAGCCGTGCCGTACTGGACGGTGTCCATGAAGCCGGCCATTACGGCGGTGCGGCTGCCGGCGATGCTCGGCGCGGGCGGTGCCGGCGTTCTCCAGGCCCTCCCACAGCAGCTCCATCAGCAGCCGCTGCTGCGGGTCCATCCGCAGCGCCTCCTGCGGCGACAGGCCGAAGAACTCCGCGTCCCACCCGGCGATGTCGTTCAGGAAGCTGCCGTGGCGGGTGTACATGGCGCCGACCGCGCGCCGGTCCGGGTCGTAGTAGTCGTCGATGTCCCACCGTTCGGGGGGCACCTCGACGACGGCGCTGCGCCCGTCGTGGAGCAGGTCCCAGAAGCCGTCGACGGTGTCCCCGCCTCCCGGGTAACGGCAGGCCATGCCGATGACGGCGATGGGCTCGTGGCGCCCTTCCTCCACCTCGGCCAAGCGGCGGCGCGCGTCGGTGAGATCGACGGTCACCCGCTTGAGGTAGTCGCGCAGTTTGTCCTCGGTCGCCATGTCGAGCCTTTCGAAAGTGCAGAACCCGGAAGGTCAGAGTTGGTTGTCGATGAACGCGAAGATCTCGTCGTCCGAGGCGGAGCGGATCTTTTCCTGCACCCCGGTCGGACCGGACGGCGCGGCACCGAGCCGGGCCAGCGTGCTGTTGAGGATCGCGATGACCTTGGCCCGCACGGACTCGTCGTGGTCGGGCAGCATGCGCTGCACCTGGTCCAATGTGGTCCGCAGAGTGTCCTCAGGGGACGGTGCGGCCGGGGCCAGGGTGCGGTACACGTGGTCGGCGATCGCGGTCACCGTCGGATGGTCGAACGCCAGCGTGGCCGGCAGCCGCAGCCCGGTCTCCCCGCTGAGCCGGTTGCGCAGCTCGACCGCGGTCAGCGAGTCGAAGCCGATCTCGGTGAACGCCTTGTCCACCTCGACCACGGCCGGGTCGGGCTTGGCGAGCACGGCGGCGACGTGGGCCCGGACCAGGTCGGAGAGCTGCTGGCGGGCGTCGGCCTCGGCCAGCCCCGCCAGCCTTGCGGCCAGGCCGCCCGCCGCCGGCCGGTCGCCTGCCGCGGTCCGCCGGGCACCGCGCACGAGCCCGCGCAGGATGCCGGGCAGCGTGCCGCTCTCGGCCTGCGCCCGCAGCCCGCCGGTGTGCCAGTTCGCCGCCACCACAACGGGTTCGGCCGCGACGAGGGCCGCGTCGAACAGGTCGAGGCCGTGGCCGGCGGTCAGCGGCGCGATGCCGGAGCGGGCCAGCCGGGCGATCTCCGCGCCGGCGAGCGCACCGGTCATGCCGGTGGCCGACTCCCACAGGCCCCAGGCCACCGACACCGCCGGCAGCCCGAGACCGCGCCGGTAGGCGGCCAGGCCGTCCAGCGCGACGTTGGCCGCCGCGTAGTTGCCCTGCCCCGCGTTGCCGATGGTCCCGGCGAGCGAGGAGAACAGCACGAACATCGACAGCGGCACCCCGGTGGTCAGCTCATGGAGGTGCCAAGCGGCGTCCACCTTGGGGGTGAACACCGTGTCCAGCCGCCCGGGGGTCAGACCGTCCACAGTGGCGTCGTCGAGCACGCCCGCGGTGTGCACCACGCCGGCCAGCGGGGCGCCGGTCGGGATGGCCGCGATGACCTCGGCGAGCGCGGACCGGTCGGCCACGTCGCACGCGGCCACCGTCACGGACGCGCCCGCGCCCTCCAGCTCACTCACCAGCTCGGCAGCGCCCGGTGCGTCCGGCCCGCGGCGGGACACCAGCACCAGGTTTCCCACCCCGTGCCGGTCCACCAGCCGCCGGGCCACCAGCGCACCCAGCCCGCCGGTGCCGCCGGTCACCAGTACTGTGCCGTCCACTTCGGACAGCGTCTGCGTGAGGTCGGCGTCGCGCCGGGCCACGCGGGGCACCAGCACGGTGCCGTCGCGTACGACCAGCTGCGTCTCCCCCGCCGCCACCGCCGCGGCGAGCGTGTCCCAGCCGTCGAACCCGGCCGGGACGTCGGCCAGCACGAACCGGTCCGGGTGCTCGGTCTGCGCCGAGCGCACCAGGCCCCAGGCCGCGCCACCGGCCACGCCGGCCGGCTCGGTGATCTCGGGACCGGCCGCGCCGTGGGTGAGGAACACGAGCCTGCTGCCGGCGAACCGCTCGTCGGCCAGCCAGTTCTGGACCAGCCGCAGCGCGGCGCCGGACAGCTCGCGCGCCGCGCCGGGCACGTCCGTCCCGGCCGCGGCGAGGGGCACCGCGACGAAGTCCGGCACCGTCTCGCCGACCTCGGCGAGACCGCCGACCGTGGTCCAGCTCGCCGCCTCGGTAGCTGAGTCCGTCGTGCTGGGCAGCCCGACCCAGTCCACGCCGAACGGCGTGCGGTCGGGCAGACCGGCCACATCGGACCGCAGGGCGCCCGCGGCCAGCTCGCGCACCCGCAGCGACTCGATGGCGAACACCAGGCGGCCGTCCGCGTCGGCGGCCTCGACCGCGAGGTCGTCACCGTCGACCGTCAGGCGCACCCGCAGCACCGAGGCGCCGGTGGCGCGCAGCCGCACGCCCCGGAACGCGAACGGCAGCCGCAGCTCGCCGAAGCCGCCGGAGAGCGCCACCGGGTGCAGCGCGGCGTCCAGCACCGCGGGGTGGATGCCGAACCCGTCGACGTCCACCGCCTCCGGCGCGGTGATCTCGGCGTACAGCTCGCCGTCGTGGCGCCATGCGGCGACCACGCCGCGGAACGCGGGGCCGTACTCGTAGCCGAGGTCGGCCAGTTCCTGGTAGCCGCGCTCGGCGTTGCCGACCGCGCCGGTGGCCGGCGGCCACTGGGCCGCCCAGTCACACCGCTCGCCGCCGGCCTCGTCGGTGACACCGATGACGCCGGACGCGCTGCGCACCCAGGTGCTGCCGGTGCGGGAGTACACGGTCAGCGTGCGCCGCCCGTCGGCGTCGGCCTCGGTGACCGACAGCTGCAGGGCAACCGCGCCGGTGTCGGGCAGTACCAGGGGGTTCTCGAGGGTGAGCTCCTCGAGGTGGTCGCAGCCGGCGACGGCGGCGGCCTCCAGCGCGAGCTCGACGAACCCGGCGCCGGGGAAGAGCACGGTGCCCTCGACCGCGTGGTCGTTGAGCCACGGCGCGTCCACGGCGGACAGCTGGCCGGCGAGCAGGAACCCACCGTCGGCCTGCGGCAGCACCGCGGTCAGCAGCGGGTGCTCGACGGCGGCCAGCCCGGTGCCGACCGGCGCGGTGGTGGCGGTGTTCTCCAGCCAGTAGCGGCGCCGGTCGAACGCGTAGGTCGGCAGGTCGACCTGGCGGTGGTCCGGGCCCAGCACGGCGGGCCAGTCGACCCGGGCGCCGAGCACCCACGCGCCGGCCGCCGCGGTGAGGAACCGCGGCCAGTCACCCAGGCCGCGCCGCAGCGTCGCGCAGGTGCCGCCGGCGATGCCCGCCGCGTCGAGGATGTCCGCGACGTCCCCGGACAGCACCGGGTGCGGGCTCACCTCGACGAACAACGGGGTGCCTGCTCCGGCGAACGAGCCGACCGCCTGCTCGAACCGCACGGGGTTGCGCAGGCTGTCGTACCAGTAGCCGGTGGTCAGCTCGGTGGCCGCGATGTTCCCGCCGGCCATCGAGGAGCAGAAGTCGATCTCGACGGGCGTGGGCTCGATGCCGTCGAGGAGCTCCAGCAGCTCACCGTGCAGCGCCTCGACGTGCGGGGTGTGCGAGGCGTAGTCCACGTCGATGCGGCGCACCTTGACGTCCTCGCCGCAGGCCGCGACGAACTCGTCGAGCGCGTCCACGTCGCCGGCCACCACACCGCTCGCCGGTCCACTGTGGACAGCGAGCCAGAGCCGGCCGGTCCACGCGCTCAGCCGCTCGCGGATCTCCGCCGCGGGCAGCGGCACCGCGACCATGCCGCCGGTCCCGCTGAGCCGGGTCAGCGTCCGGCTGCGCAGCGCCACGATCCGCGCGGCGTCGGCGAGGGAGAGCGCGCCCGCGACGTGCGCGGCGGCGATCTCGCCCTGGGAGTGGCCGATCACCGCGGCCGGGTCCACGCCGACCGAGCGCCACACCGCCGCCAGCGACACCATCACCGCGAACAGCACCGGCTGGATCACCGCGGAGCCGGTCAGCTCCGGGGCGCCGGCGGCCCCGCGCAGCACGTCCTCGACCGACCAGCCGGTGTGCGGCGCGAGCGCGTCGGCGCACTCGCGCAGCCGGGCGGCGAACACCGGGTTGGTGTCGAGCAGGTCGACCGCCATGCCCGCCCACTGCGAGCCCTGGCCGGGGAACACGAGCACCGTCCGGGAGTCCGCCGCGGCGACGCCGGCCACCGCGGCGCGGTGCGGCTCGCCGGCGGCCAGCGCGGCCAGTGCGTCGAGCAATTCCGCGCGGTCCTGCGCGACCACCGCGGCGCGGTGCTCCAGCGTGGTGCGGCGGGCCAGCGCCGGCCCGGCCGCCGCGAGGTCGGCCGGGGCGGCCGCCACCGCAAACGCGTGCAGCCGCTTCGCCTGTGCCCGCAACGACTTCCGGGTCCGGGCCGACAGCACCCACACCAGCGGGCCGCCGGCCTCGGGTGCCTCGGCTCCCTCAAGGGCGGGCTCCTCGGTGACATCCTCGGTGGGGACCTGCTCGACGATGACGTGCGCGTTGGTGCCGCTGACACCGAAGCTGGACACCGCGGCCCGCGCCGGGCGGCCCTCGACCGTCCACGGCATCGGCTCCGGCCCGGTCTGCGGCGACATCGCGCCGGAGGACCAGTCCACGTGCGGGTTGAGCCCGTCGACGTGCAGAGTGGCCGGCAGCGCGCCGTTGCGCATTGCCATCACCATCTTGATCACGCCCGCGACGCCGGCGGCGGCCTGCGTGTGGCCGATGTTCGACTTGACCGAACCCAGCCACAGCGGGTTGTCCGCGGTCCGCTCGCGGCCGTAGGTGGCCAGCAGCGCCTGCACCTCGATGGGGTCGCCGAGCCTGGTGCCGGTGCCGTGCGCCTCCACCGCGTCGACGTCGCCCGCGTCGAGCCGGGCGTCGGCGAGCGCCTGCCAGATCACCCGCTCCTGGGACGGCCCGTTGGGTGCGGCGAAGCCGTTGCTGCGCCCGTCCTGGTTGACCGCCGAGCCACGCACCACGGCCAGCACCCGCCGGCCGTTGCGCCGCGCGTCGGACAGCCGCTCCAGCAGCAGCACGCCCGCGCCCTCGCCCCAGCCGACGCCGTCGGCGGTGGCGGAGAAGGCCTTGCAGCGCCCGTCCGCCGAGATCGCGCGCTGCCGGGCGAACTCGACGAACGTGTCCGGGGTGGCCATCACGGTCGTGCCGCCGGCCAGCGCGAGCGAGCACTCGCCGTTGCGCAGGGCCTGCACCGCGAGGTGAATCGCGACCAGCGAGGTCGAGCACGCGGTGTCCACGGTGACCGCGGGACCCTCGAGGCCGAACGTGTAGGACACCCGCCCGGCCAGGATGCTCGGCAGGCTCGAGGTGTACAGCGCGCCCTCGACGTCCTTCGGGACCCCGCCGAGGAACCGGGTGCAGTAGAAGTCGTACATGACTCCCGTGTAGACACCGGTGCGGGTGCCGCGCAGCGACATCGGGTCGATCCCGGCGCGCTCGAACGCCTCCCAGGAGGTCTCCAGGATCAGCCGGTGCTGCGGGTCGGTGGCCAGCGCCGCGCCCGGGCTCATGCCGAACAGCTCCGGCTCGAAGTCCGCCGCGTCGTAGAGGAAGCCGCCGTTGCGGGTGTAGGCCTTGCCCAGCGCGTCCGGGTCCGGGTCGTACAGGTTGTCCAGGTCCCAGCCGCGGTCGGTGGGGAACTCGCCGATCGCGTCACGGCCCTGCGCGACCAGGTCCCACAGCTCCTCGGGAGTGGTCACCCCGCCCGGGTAGCGGCAGCCGATGCCGACGATGGCGATCGGTTCGTGCCGGGCCTCCGTCACGCCGCTCAGCCGGCTCTCGGTGTCCGCGAGGCGGCGGCGGGTGTCGGTGAGGTCTGCGGTGGCGCGCTTGAGGTAGTTGCGAAGTTCTTCCTCGGTCGCCATGTCGGGCCTTTCGGTGCAGAAGCGGTTGCAGAAGGGGGAGGTGTATTCACAGCTGGTTGTCGATGAAGGCGAAGATCTCGTCGTCCGAGGCGGAGTCGAGCTTCTCCTCGACGGCGTCGGCCGTGGCCGACGCGGCACCGAAGCGGGCCACCGTGCTGTTCATGATCGCGACGAGCCGGACGCGAGTGGCCTCGTCGTGCTGTTCGAGCATCTGCTCGACCTGGTCCAGGGCCGCGCGCAACGTGTCCTCGGGGGAGGACGTCTGCGGGCCGAGCGTGCTCAGCAGGTGCTCGCCGAGGACCGCGACGGTCGGGTGGTCGAAGGCCAGCGTCGCCGGCAGCCGCAGGCCCGTCTCCGCGTCCAGCCGGTTGCGCAGCTCCACCGCGGCCAGCGAGTCGAACCCGAGCTCGGTGAACGCCTTGTCCACGTCCACCGCGCTCGCGTCCGGGTGGGCCAGCACGGCGGCCACGTGCGAGCGGACCAGGTCGACCAGCAGCCCGCGGGCGTCCGCCTCGGCCAGCGTGGCCAGCCGGGCCACCAGCGCGGCCGACCGGTCGCCGCCACCGCCGCCCGCCTCCGCGCCGGCCGCCCGGCGCGGTGCCCGCACCAGGCCGCGCAGCAGCGGGGGCAGCGCGCCGCCCTCGGCCCGCGACCGCAGCCCGCCGTTGTCCCAGTTGGACGCGACGACCAGCGGGTCGGCCGAGCCGAGCGCGCCGTCGAACAGGTCGAGACCCTGCTCGGCCGGGATCGGGGCGACCCCGGACCGGCGCAACCGCGCCACCTCGGGCTCGGAGAGCGTGCCTGTCATGCCGGACTCGGTGTCCCACAGGCCCCACGCGACCGACACGGCCGGCAGGCCGAGCGCGCGGCGGTGGGCGGCCAGCCCGTCCAGCGTCGCGTTCGCCGCCGCGTAGTTGCCCTGCCCCGGGTTGCCGAGCACCCCGGCCAGGGAGGAGAACAGCACGAACGTCGACAGCGGGAGCCCCGCGGTCAGCTCGTGGAGGTGCCAGGCGGCGTCCACCTTGGGGGTGAACACCGTGTCCAGCCGCTCGGCGGTCAGACCGTCCACAGTGGCGTCGTCGAGCACGCCAGCGGTGTGCACGACTCCGGTCAGCGGGGCGTCGGCAGGGATCGCGCCGATGACGCCGGCGAGCGCGGCCCGGTCGGCCACGTCGCACGCGGCCACCGTGACCGTCGCGCCCGCACCCTCCAGTTCACTCACCAGCTCCGCGACACCCGGCGCGTCCGCGCCGCGGCGGGACACCAGCACCAGGTTGCGTACCCCGTGCCGGTCCACCAGCCGCCGGGCCACCAGGCGTCCGAGGGCACCGGTGCCACCGGTCACCAGCACGGTTCCGTCCATATCGGACTGTCCGGAACCGTTGGTGCGCCGGGCGAGCCGCGGCACCAGGACACCTTGGGGCGTCACGACGAGCTGTGACTCGTCGGCGGCGGCCGTGGCCAGCACGTCCCAGCCGTCGAACCCGGCCGGCACGTCGGCCAGCACGAACCGGCCCGGGTGCTCGGACTGCGCCGAGCGCACCAGGCCCCACACCGCGGCCGATGCCGGGTCGGTGCCCGCCTCCGGGCCGGCGGCCCCGCGGGTCACGAACACCACGCGGCAGCGCTCCAGCCGGGTGTCGCTCACGACGTCCTGCAGCACCCGCAGCGCGGCACCGGCCTGCTCGCGCGCAGCGACCGGCAGCGCGTCCGCGGTGGGTGCGCACGGCACGACCAGGCACTCCGGCGGCGCCAGCTCGCCGGCCGTCACGGCCGCGAGGAGCTCGGTCAGGTCGGCGTACCCGGGCAGCCCGGGAAGCTCTGTGCCGAGCGACACCCAGCCGGACACGTCCGCCCCGCCGGTGGCCGCCACGCTCAACCAGTCCACTCCGTACGGCACCGGGCCGGAATCACCAGGCGCGGCAAGGGACTCCGCCGACACCGTGCGCACGCGCAGCGAGTCGATGCCGAAGACCAGCCGCCCGCCCGCGTCGGCCGCCTCGACGACCACCTCGTCGCCGGACGTCGCCAGCCGCACCCGCAGCACGGACGCGCCGGACGCGCACAGCCGCGCGCCGCGGAACACGAACGGCAGCCGCAGCTCGCCCGAGTCCGCGGTCAGGACCATGCCGTGGAAGGCGGCGTCGAGCACGGCCGGGTGGATGCCGAACCCGGTCAGGTCCAGCTCGTCGGGCGCGGCGACCTCGGCGAACAGCTCGTCCGCGCCGCGCCGCCAGATGCCGGTGGTGCCGCGGAACGCGGGGCCGTAGTCGTAGCCGAGAGAGGTCAGCGCGTCGTACCCGGCGGCCACGCCACCGTCGATGTCCACTGTGGACACTCCGGCCGGCGGCCAGGCCGTGGCCCAGTCGCAGCGCCGCTCGCCGCCGCCGTCGCGGGCGAGCACCCCGGACGCGCAGCGCACCCAGTCGGCCTCGCCCGCCCGGGCGTAGACCCGAACCGCGCGGGTGTCCGCACCAGCGTCCACTCCGCCGTCCACCACGACCTCGATGGACAGCTCGCCGTCGGCCGGCAGCACCAGCGGCGCCTCGAACATCAGCTCCTCGACGACCTCGCAGCCGACCTGGCCACCCGCCTCGATGATCGCGTCCAGCACCGCGGTGCCGGGCACGACGATCGCGCCGGACACCACGTGGTCGGCGAGCCACGGCAGGGCGGCCAGGGTGATCCGGCCGGTGAGCACGACGCCGCCGGTGTCGCCCAGCTCGATCGCGGCACCCAGCAGGGGGTGGGCCATGCCGCGCTGGCCGACCGACGCGGGGTCCGCGCCGTCCGCCGGCGGTGCCAGCCAGTACCGGGTCTTGTCGAACGCGTAGGTGGGCAGGTCGGCGGCGAGCGTGGCGAGGTCGGCGCCGGTGTCGAACAGTGACGCCCAGTCCACCGCGACCCCGGCGACGCACGCCTGGGCCAGGCAGCTCACCAGCGCCTGCGACTCGGTCTGCGTGCGGCGGTACAGCGCGAGCACCGACGCCTCCGGCGCGGACACGCAGTGGTGGACCATCCCGGCCAGCACCGCGTTCGGCCCGACCTCGAGGTAGGTGTCGACCCCGCGCGACTCCAGCCCGGCGACCGTGTCGTGGAACCGGACGGTGCGGCGGATCTGCTCCACCCAGTACTCCGGCGTGGTCCAGGTCAGGTCCTCGGCGTCGGGCAGGTTGGTGACGAACGGGATGTCCGGCTCGCCGAAGCTCACCTCGGCGAGCTCCGCGGCGAAGTCGTCGAGCATCGGCTCCATCAGCGCCGAGTGGAACGCGTTGCTGACCGGCAGCCGGCGGGTGCGCCTGCCCTGCGCGGCCCAGTGCTCGGCCAGCTCCAGGCAGGCCGCCTCGGCGCCGGACACGACGACGGCGGTCGGCCCGTTGATCGCGCCGATGCCGACCCGCTCGCGACCCTCCAGCGTGGCGGTGACCTCGTCGGGGGTGGCCTCGATGGCGACCATCGCGCCCGGCTCGGACAGCGCCCGCATCAGCCGGGCCCGCGCGGTGATCAGCCGGGCGGCGTCGGGCAGCGACCACACGCCGGCGACGTGCGCGGCGGCGAACTCGCCGATCGAGTGGCCGGCCACGTGGTGGGGCTTGACGCCGAGCGAGCGCAGCAGCCGGTAGGCCGCGACCTCGAACGCGAACAGCGCGGGCTGGGTGTAGTAGGTGTCGTTCAGGCGCAGGGCGTCGGGCGTATCCGGGCGGGCCCACATCACGTCGCGCAGCGGCACGTCGAGGTAGGTGTCGAGGGCGTCGCACACCTCGTCGAGCGCGTCGGCGAAGACCGGGTGGGCGAGGTAGAGGTCGCGGCCCATGCCGACCCGCTGGCCGCCCTGGCCGGTGAACAGCAGCGCCGTCGTCGCCTTGTCCCGTGCGGCGCCGGTGACCACGTCGGCGGCCGGGTCGTCGCGCAGGTACGCGTCGAGGTTCGCGAGCAGCGCGTCGCGGTCGGCGCCGAGCACGACGGCCCGCTCCTTGTGCAGCGACCGCGCGGTGACCAGTGCCTGGGCCACGTCGACCGGGCGCAGGCCGGGCCGGTCGGCGGCGAACTCGCGCAGCCGGGCGGCCTGGCCGTACAGGGAGGTGGCGTTGCGGGCGCTGAGTACCCAGGCCAGCGGGCCGGTGTACTCGGCGACCGTGGCCGCGGGGCCCTCCACCAGTGGGCTGGGGTCCTCCGGGGTCTCCTCGAGGATCACGTGCGCGTTGGTGCCGCTGATGCCGAACGAGGAGATGCCGGCCCGGCGCGGGTGGCCGCGGCGGGCCCATTCGCGGGCCTCGGTCAGCAGCGACACCGACCCGGCGGACCAGTCGACGTGCGGGGAGGGCACGTCGGCGTGCAGCGTCGCGGGCAGCACGCCGTTGCGCATCGCGTGCACCATCTTGATCACGCCGGCGATCCCGGCGGTGGCCTGCGTGTGGCCGATGTTGGACTTGATGGAGCCGAGCCACAGCGGCTCGTCGTCCGGGCGGTTGCGGCCGTACGTGGCCAGCAGCGCCTGCGCCTCGATCGGGTCGCCGAGCCGGGTCCCGGTGCCGTGCGCCTCCACGACGTCGACGTCGCGGCTGTCGAGCCCGGCGTCGGTGAGCGCGTCGGTGATGACCCGCTCCTGGGCCGGCCCGTTGGGGGCGGTCATGCCGTTGCTGCGGCCGTCCTGGTTGACGGCCGAACCCCGCACCACGGCAAGGATGTTGCGCCCGTTGCGCTGCGCGTCGGACAGCCGCTCCAGCGCCAGCACGCCGACGCCCTCCGACCAGGCCGCGCCCGACGCGTCGGCGGAGAAGGCCCGGCAGCGGCCGTCCGCGGACAGGGCGCGCTGGCGGCAGAAGTCGACGTACGGGTCGGTGGTCGCCATGACCGTCGTCGCGCCGGCGAGCGCGAGGCTGCACTCGCCGTTGCGCAGCGACTGGGCGGCGAGGTGGATGGCTACCAGCGACGAGGAACACGCGGTGTCCAGCGAGATCGACGGGCCGGTCAGGCCGAGCGTGTAGGAGACGCGTCCGGAAAGGACACTCGGTGCGTTGGACACCAGGAGGACGCCCTCGAGGCCGTCGGGCGTGGCGCCGTTGAACCGCATCGCGTAGTCGTTGTGCATGATGCCGGCGAACACGCCGGTGCGGCTCTCCGACAGCGAGCGCGGGTCGATGCCGGAGCGCTCCAGCGCCTCCCACATGGTCTCCATGAACAACCGGTGCTGCGGGTCGGTGGCGAGCGCGCTGCGCGGGCTCATCTCGAAGAAGGCCGCGTCGAACTCGCCCGCGTCGTAGAGGAACCCGGCGCTGCGCGTGTAGCTCTTGCCGATCGCGTCGGGGTCGGGGTCGTAGATCCCGTCGACGTCCCAGCCGCGGTCGGCCGGGAAGTCGCCGATCGCGTCGACGCGGTCGGAAACCAGCTCCCACAAGCCTTCCGGGCTCGTCACGCCGCCGGGGAACCGGCAGGCCATGCCGACGATGGCGATGGGCTCGTGGCGCCCCTGCTCCAGGTCGGCCAGCCGCCGACGAGCGTCGGTGAGGTCAACGGTCACGCGCTTGAGGTAGTCGCGCAGTTTGTCCTCGGTCGCCATGAGTCGAGCCTTTCTTGCCGTGCAACGAATCCAGGTGTCAGAGCTGCTTGTCGATGATCGCGAAGATCTCCTCGTCCGAAGCCGAGCTGACCTTCTCCAGGACCGCGTCCGCCTCGATCACGTCGGCGACGTTCGCCCGCACGCCGGGACCGAGCCGGTCGAGCGTGCTGTGCAGGATCGCGACGAGCTTGGTGCGAGTGGCCTCGTCGCGGTCGGGCAGGATGGTGTGGATGCGCTCCAGCGCGGTGCGCAGCATCTCCTCGGGAGACGGTGCGGCCGGCGCCAGCGCGCGGTGCAGGTGCTCGGTGAGCGCGGCGACCGTCGGGTGGTCGAACGCGAGCGTGGTCGGCAGCCGCAGGCCGGTCTCGGCGTCGAGCCGGTTGCGCAGCTCCACCGCGGTGAGCGAGTCGAAACCCAGCTCGTTGAACGCCCGGTCCACGTCCACCGCGTCCGCGCTGGGGTGGGCGAGCACCGCCGCGACGTGCGTGCGCACGACCTCGGACAGGTGCTTGCGGGCGTCGGGCTCGGCCATCGTGGCCAACCGCTCCACCAGCGCGCCACCGCCGGCGGCGGCCTGTGCGGCGGCAGGGGCCGCAGTGGCCACCCGGCGGGTGGCGCGGACCAGCCCGCGCAGCACCTCGGGCAGCGCACCGGCCTCGGCCCTGGCCCGCAACCCGGCGGCGTCCCACCGCGCGCCGACCACCAGAGAGTCCGAAGTGGACATGCTGAGGTCGAAGAGCCGCAGGCCCTGGTCGGTGGTCAGCGGCGCGATGCCGAACCGGTTCAGCCGGGCCACCTCCGCCTCGGACAGCTCGCCGGTGATGCCGGTCGCCGTCTCCCACAGGCCCCAGGCCACCGACACCGCCGGCAGGCCCCGCTCGCGCCGGTGGGCGGCGAGCTGGTCGAGGAAGACGTTGGCCGCGGCGTAGTTGCCCTGCCCGGGGTTGCCGAGCACGCCGGCGACCGAGGAGAAGAGCACGAACATCGTCAGCGGCAGCTCGGCGGTCAGCTCGTGCAGGTACCAGGCGCCGTCCACCTTGGGCGCGAGCACCGCGTCGAGGCCGTGCGTCGTGAGCCCCTCGACGGTGGCGTCGTCGACGATGCCGGCGGTGTGCACGACTCCGGCGAGCGGCGCGTCCGCGCCGACGCTCTCGATGAGCCGGGCCAGCGAGCGGCGGTCGGTCACGTCGCAGGCGGCCACGGTGACCGCGGCGCCCAGACCCTCCAGCTCGCTCACCAGCTCGGCCGCGCCCGGTGCGTCGGGGCCGCGCCGGGAGGTGAGCAGCAGGTGGCGCACTCCGTGGTGCTCGGCCAGCCGGCGGGCGACGAGCGCGCCCAGCCCGCCGGTGCCGCCGGTCACCAGCACCGTTCCGTCCACATCGGACAGCTCGGTGGCGGTGGTCTCGGTGCGGGCGAGCCGGGGCACGAACGCCTCGCCGTCGCGCACCGCGACCTGCGACTCGCCGGCCTCGATGGCGGCGGCGACGAGCTCCCAGCGCGGGCGCTCGCCGTTGACGTCCACGATCGCGAACCGGCCAGGGTGCTCGGTCTGCGCCGAGCGCACCAGGCCCCACAGCGGGGCGGCGACCACGGCGTTCTCGTCGATGCCGGACCCGGCGAACACGCCGCCGGTGACGAACAGCAGCCGGCTGCCGGCGAACCGCTCGTCGCCGACCCAGCCCTGCACCAGGTCCAGCGCGCCGTACAGGCCTTCGCGCACCGAGTACGGCAGGTCGCCGTCGAGCGCGGAGGGCCGGTGGGCGACCATCACGACGGCCGGCACGTCGCCCGCGGTCATCTCGGCGAGGGAGGCCAGGTCGTAGTAGACGGTTGCCTCGGCGCCGGCCGTGCCCAGCGAGTCGGCCAGCTCGTCGGCCTCGTGGTCGTAGCCCACCACGGCGATCCGCTGCCCGGTCAGGTCCACTTCGGACGCGGTGAACGCGGTCCAGGTGAGCGCGTGGGCGGCCGCGTCGGACCGGGCGGGGGCCGCGGGCCGGCGGCGCGGTACCCGGCGCAGCGTCAGCTCGTCGACCGCCGCGACGCGGTGGCCCGCGCCGTCGTAGCAGGCGAGCGACACCCGGTCCTCGGCGATCCGGGTGATCCGCACCCGCAGCGCCTCCGCGCCGATCGCGGACACCTGCACGCCGTGCCAGGCGAAGGGCAGCAGCAAGGTCGTGGGGTCTCCCGCGTCGGCGACCCCGTCGAGCACCAGCGGGTGCAGGGCGGCGTCGAGCAGCGCGGGGTGGAGGGTGAACCCGGCGGCGTCGGCGCGGACGGGCTCGGGCAGCAGGACGTCCACGCAGGTGTCGGCGTCCACGCGCCAGGCCTGCGTCATGCCCTGGAAGGCAGGGCCGTAGTCGTACCCGCTGTCGGCAAGCCGCTCGTAGGCGTCGGCCAACTCGATGGCGACCGCGTCCGCCGGCGGCCAGGCCGCGAGCTCGTCGGCCGCGCTCGTGGCGGCCACCGCGAGGATGCCGGTGGCGTGCCGGGTCCAGGTGGCGTCGTCGTCGTGCTCGCGGGTGTGCAGGGAGACCGGGCGGCGGCCGTCGTCGTCCGCGCCGCCGACCATGAGCTGGACCGCGACCGCGCCGGTCTCCGGCAGGATCACCGGCGCCTCGAGGGTGAGCTCGGCGATCCGGTCGCAGCCCGCGGCCACACCGGCTTCCAGTGCCAGCTCGACGAAAGCGGTGCCGGGCAGCAGCACGGCGCCGTCCACCGCGTGGTCGGTGAGCCACGGCATGGCCGACCGGGAGAGCCGCCCGGTGACCAGGAAGCCGTCGCCGTCCGCGAGCGGCACGACCGCGCCGAGCAGCGGGTGGCGGGAGGCGGTGAGGCCGGCGGCCAGCCCCGCGTCCTGCGCCGCCTCGAGCCAGTACCGGCGGTGCTCGAACGGGTAGGTGGGCAGCCCGGCCGGCGGCAGGTGCCCGGCCGCGCCGAGTGCGGCGGTCCAGTCGACCGGCGCGCCGAAGACGTAGGCGGCCGCGGCGGCGGTGAGCAGCCGGCGACGGCTGCCGTCGCCGCGTCGCACGGAACCGATCGCGTCGCCGGCGGCGTCGGCCGCCCGCAGGGTGTCCTGCACGTGGCCGGTCAGCACCGGGTGCGGGCTGGCCTCGATGAACAGCGGCGTGCCCTGCGCGGCGCAGGCCTGGACGGCCTGGGCGAACAGCACGGGGTTGCGCAGGCCGCGGAACCAGTAGTCCGCGGTCAGCTCGGCCGGGTCGATGAACTCCCCGG
The DNA here is from genome assembly GCA_963841395.1 of uncultured Actinomycetota bacterium. Lineage (GTDB taxonomy): Bacteria > Actinomycetota > Actinomycetes > Mycobacteriales > Pseudonocardiaceae > Actinophytocola. Next base: position 65,892 of record CAWJCX010000048.1, on the reverse strand, counting down.
CGAGCGAGGAGCAGAACCCGACGTCGGTCGGCGACGGGCGCACGTCGTCCAATGTGGACAGGATCTCGTCGCGCAGCGTCTCGATGTGCGGGGTGTGCGCGGCGTAGTCGATGGCGACGCGGCGGGCCCGGACGGTGTCGCCGCAGGCCTCGACCAGCTCGTCGAGCGCGGTCAGGTCGCCGGCGACCACGGTGCTGGCCGGGCCGCTCAGGATGGCCACCCACAGCCGGTCCGCCCACGGGGCGATCAGCTCGGCGGCCCGCTCGGCCGGCACCGCGAGGGCGACCATGCCGCCGGTCCCGGTGAGCCGCATCAGGGCCGTGCTGCGCAGCGCGACGATCTTGGCGGCCTGCTCGACCGACAGTGCGCCGCCGACGCAGGCGGCGGTGATCTCGCCCTGGGAGTGCCCGATCACCGCGGCCGGCTCGACGCCGATCGCGCGCCACACCGTGGCCAGCGACACCATCACCGCGAACAGCACGGGCTGGATCACGTCCGAGCCCTCCAGCGCGGGCGCGCCGTCCACGCCGCGCAGCACGTCCTCGACGGACCAGCCGGTGTGCTCGGCCAGGGCGGCGGAGCAGCGGCGCAGCTCGGCGGCGAACGCGGGCTCGTCGTCCAGCAGCTCCACGGCCATGCCGGCCCACTGCGAGCCCTGGCCGGGGAAGACGAACACCGGCCGGACGTCGTTCCCGGCCACACCCTCCACAATGGACGGATGTGCGGTGCCGGCGGCCAGTGCGGCCAGCCCGGCGGTGAGCTCCGCGCGGTCGCCGGCGACGACCACCGCGCGGTGGTCCTGGGTCGTGCGGCGGGCCAGCGCGTACCCGGCGGCGGCCAGGTCGTGCTCCGGCGCGGTGGCGGCGTAGTCGTGCAGCCGGCCGGCCAGGGCGCGCAGCGCGGCCGCGGTCCGGGCGGAGAGCACCCACACCAGCGGGCCGGCGGGGGTCTCGGACTCGGTGGCGGTCGGTGCCTGCTCGACGATGAGGTGCGCGTTGGTGCCGCTGATCCCGAAGCTGGACACCGCCGCGCGCAGCGGCCGGTCCTGCTCCGGCGTCACGGTCTCGGTCAGCAGCCGCACGGTGCCGTCGGTCCAGTCGACGTGCGGGGTCGGCTCGTCGACGTGCAGCGTGGGCGGCAGCACCCGGTGCTCGAGCGCCTTGACCATCTTGATCACGCCGCCGACGCCCGCCGCGGCCTGGGTGTGGCCGAGGTTCGACTTGAGCGAGCCGAGCCACAGTGGACGGTCCGCGGTGCGGCCGGCGCCGTAGGTCGCGAGCAGTGCCTGCGCCTCGATCGGGTCGCCCAGCCTGGTTCCGGTGCCGTGCGCCTCCACGACGTCCACGTCGGCGGCGTTCAGGCCCGCGTCGGCGAGCGCGTCGGCGATCACCCGCTCCTGGGACGGCCCGTTCGGCGCGGTCATCCCGCTGGTGCGGCCGTCCTGGTTGACCGCGGCACCGCGCAGCACGGCGAGGACCGGGTGCCCGTTGCGCTCGGCGTCGGACTGGCGTTCCAGCAACAGCATTCCGGCGCCCTCGGCCCAGCCGGTGCCGTCTGCGGCGGCGGCGAACGCCTTGCAGCGGCCGTCGACCGCGAGCCCGCCCTGGCGGCTGAACTCCACGAACATGCCGGGGGTGGCCATCACGGTCGCGCCGCCGGCCAGCGCCAGCTCGCAGTCCCCGCGCCGCAGCGCCTGCATGGCGAGGTGGATGGCGACCAGCGAGGACGAGCACGCGGTGTCGATCGTGAGCGCGGGGCCCTGCAGGCCGAAGGTGTAGGCGATCCGGCCGGACGCGACGCTGAGCGCGGTGCCGGTCAGCAGGTGCCCGTCGACCGCGCCGGTCGGCTGGTGCAGCCGGGGGCCGTAGTCGGGCGCCATGGCACCGACGAACACGCCGGTGCGGCTGCCGCGCAGCGCGTCGTGGTCGAGGCCGGCCCGCTCGATGGTCTCCCAGCAGATCTCCAGCAGCAGCCGCTGCTGCGGGTCCATCGCGGTCGCCTCGCGCGGGCTGATGCCGAACAGGCCCGCGTCGAACTCGTCGGCGTCGTGGAGGAAGCCGCCGACGCGGGTGTCGCTGGTGCCGGAGCGGTCCTCGCCGGTGGCGAACAGGGTGTCGGTGTCCCAGCCGCGGTTGGCCGGGAACGCGGACACGGCCTCGCCGCCCGCGGACACCAGGCGCCACAGGTCCTCCGGGGAGCGCACGTCGCCCGGGTAGCGGCAGCCCATCGCCACGACCACCACGGGGTCGCTGTCCTCGGCTGCCTCGGTGGTGCGCACCGGGGCGGTTGTGGCGCCGGTGGACAGCGCGTGCAGGTGGCCGACCAGCGCGTCGACGGTCGGGTGGTCGAACAGCAGGCCGGTGGCCAGGCGCAGGCCGGTCGTGGCGCGCAAGCGGTTGCGCAGCTCGACCGCGGTGACCGAGTCGACGCCGAGATCCTTGAACGTCCGGTTCGCGGGGATGGTGCCGCTGTCCGCGTAGCCCAGCACGTCCGCGACCGTGCCCAGTACCAATTCGCGCAGCGCACGGCGGGACCGGACGGGGCTCGCCTGCTCGACGACCGGCGTCTCTGGTGCGGTCACTGCCGGGCGGGCCACCGGCGTGGTGTCGAGCCGGTAGCGCTCGCGCTGGAACGCGTAGGTGGGCAGGTCGACCAGCGGGGCGGCGGGCAGGTCCGCGCCGCCGGTCCAGGCGACCGCCGCGCCGGCGGTGTACGCCTCGGCGAGCGAGTGGCGGAAGCGGTCGGCTCCCCCGTCGTCGCGGCGCAACGTGCCGACCACGGCGGTGTCGCGCTCGGCCTGCTCGACGGTCTGCTCGATCGCGGCGACCAGCACCGGGTGCGGGCTCGCCTCGACGAACAGGCCGCAGCCCAGCTCGAGCGCGTGGCGGGTGGCGTCGGCGAACCGCACGGGGTGGCGCAGGCTGCGGTACCAGTAGCCGGCGTCCAGCCCGGCGGTGTCGATCGGCAGGCCGGTGAGCGTGGAGATGAACAGCGTGTCGGTGGTGCGCGGGCGGATCGGGGCGAGGGCGGCGAGCAGCTCGTCCTGCAGCCGCTCCACCTCGGCGGAGTGCGACGCGTAGTCGACCGGGATGATCTTCGCGCGGATGCCGGCGCCGACGAGCTCGTCGCGGAGCTCCGCGAGCGCGTCCTGCGCCCCGGAGACCACGACCGACTCGGGGCCGTTGACCGCGGCGACCGTGATCGGGCGGCCGGCGAGCGCCGCCTCCACCTTGTCCTGCGCGGCGGCCACCGACATCATCCCGCCGCTGCCGGCGATCCCGGCAATGGCCCGGCTGCGCAGTGCCACGACCCGCGCGGCGTCCGAAATGGACAGTGCACCGGTGGCCGTGGCCGCGGCGATCTCGCCCTGCGAGTGCCCGATCACCACGTCGGGGGTGACGCCGTGCGCCCGCCACAGCTCGGCGAGCGACACCATGACCGCCCACAGCGCGGGCTGGACCACGTCGACCCGGTCGAGGCCGGGCGCACCGGGCTCGCCGGTCAGCACGTCGCGCAGCGAGAAGTCGGCGAACGGCACGAGCGCCGCGGCGCAGTCGTCGATCCGGGCGGCGAACACCGGCGAGGTCGCGAGCAGCTCGCGGGCCATCTCCGGCCACTGCGAACCCTGCCCGGGGAAGGCGAACACGCACGGGCCACCGATACCGGTGCCGGTCACCACCTGACGGTCCGGCGTGCCCACGGCGAGCGAGTCCAGCCCGGCCGCCCGGTCCGGACCGAGGACGACCGCGCGGTGCTCGAACCCGGCCCTGGTGTGTAACAGCGACAGCGCCACCGCGCCGGGTTCCGCGTCCGCGACCCGGTCGCGCAGCCGCGCGGCCTGGGCGCGCAGCGCGGCCCCGGTGCGGGCGGACAGCACCCACGGCAGGTCCCGGTCGCTCTCGGCGGGCTCGGGGTTCTCGGCTGCGGGGGCGGCGCCGAGCACCAGGTGGCAGTTCGTGCCGCCCATGCCGAACGAGCTGACCCCGGCCAGCCGCGGCCCAGCCGGCCACGGCTCGGTGCCGGCCACCACGCGCAGCCGCAGGTCGTCCATCGGGATGTCGGGGTTGGCGGTGGCGAAGTTCAGGCTCGCCGGCACCTGGCCGTGCTGGATGCTCAGCACCACCTTGAGCAGCCCGGCGATTCCGGCAGCGCCCTCCAGGTGGCCGATGTTCGTCTTCACCGAGCCGACCAGCAGCGGCTCGCCCGCCGGCCGGCCGACGCCGAACGCGGCGCCCAGCGCGGCCGCCTCGACCGGGTCGCCGACGCGGGTGCCGGTGCCGTGCAGCTCGACGTAGGAGACGTCGGCGGGCATGACGCCGGCCCGCTCGCAGGCCAGCTCGATGACCTCCTGCTGCGCGCGCCGGCTCGGCGCGGTGAGCCCGTCGCCGCCGCCGTCGTTGTTGATCGCGCCGCCGAGGATCACGGCGTGCACCCGGTCGCCGTCGCGGCGCGCCGCGGCCAGCGGCTTGAGCACGACCAGGGCGCCGCCCTCGCCGCGCACGTAGCCGTCCGCGCGGCTGTCGAACACGTGGCAGCGGCCCTGCGGGGACAGCGCGCCGAAGCGGCCGATCGCGGCGGTGGTCTCGGCGAGCAGGTTGAGGTTCACACCGCCGGCCAGCGCGAGGTCGGTCTGCCCGGACCGCAGGCTCTCGCAGGCGAGCTGCACCGCGACGAGCGAGGACGACTGCCCGGCGTCGAGGGTGAAGCTGGGGCCGCGCAGGCCGAGGAAGTAGGAGACGCGGTTGGCGATCATGGCGCGGTTGGCGCCGGTGTAGGCGTGCTGGCTGACCTCGCCGGCACCGAGCCGGTCCTGCAGCGCCGCGTAGTCGTGGGAGATCGAGCCGACGAACACGCCGGCCGCGGTGCCGCGCAGGGCGGCCGGGACGACGCGGGCGTTCTCCAGCGCCTCCCAGGACAGCTCGAGCGCCAGCCGCTGCTGCGGGTCCATGACCGCGGCCTCGTTGGGCGAGATCCCGAAGAAGCCGGCGTCGAAGGAGTCCACATCGGACACGAAGCCACCGCGGCGGAACTCCGGCGCCGAGCCGGCCGGCCAGCGGTCGGCCGGCGCGTCGGTCACGGCGTCGACCCCGTCGCGCAGCACACCCCAGAACGCGTCCGGATCGCCCGCCTGCGGCAGCCGGCAGGACATGCCGACAATGGCGATCGGCTGAATCGACTCACCAACCATCAATGCCCACCTCAAGCAATTCGGATCGATTTGCCGCGGGTCCGGGATATCCGTCCGCTGTTGCCGAGCATCCTGACACGTTCGACCAGGGGTTGAATCCCTTCCGCGGTGGCCACAAACGACAACAACAACGTGCCACCGCGCCGCCTTGCCCGGCGCTCCGCGGCCGGATTAGCGTCGGCAGCGCAGCGAGACGAATAGGCGCCTCGCAATTCGCGAAAAACTCATGCCGAATAGCGAGGGGAGATCCACGTGTCGGTCGAGGCCCCCCTGAGCCACGGTCAGCTCTACAGCTGGCGCGAGGTCGAGACATACCCGCCGGGCTGGACGAAGGAAGCCAACCTGCCGGCCACCTGGGACCTGCGCGGCCACTCCGCCGCCCGGGTCGACGCGGCACTGCGGGCGCTCATCGCCCGGCACGAGCCGCTGCGCACCACCTACCACCTGCGGGAAGGCCGGCCGGTGCAGCGCGTGCGCACGGACATCGAGCCGCCGATCGCGCGGGTCGACCGGGTGATCACCGACTACGGCGACCCGGACCGCACCACCACCGCGCTGGTCGACGTCCCGTTCCCGATGACCGAGGAGCTGTGCTGGCGCGGCGAGCTGGTCAGCACCGACGGCGAGCCGATGTTCCTCTCGCTGTCCTTCTCCCACCTGATCCTGGACGTCTGGTCCATCATCGAGCTGTCGGCGCAGTTCAGCGCGCTGCTGGCCGACCCGGACCACACGCCGCCGCCCGGCCCGTCCCAGCGCGAGCTGCACGCCGCGCAGCAGACCGACGCCGGCAGGACCAAGCAGGCCGGCGCGGAGCGGTACTGGCGCAAGGTGCTCGCCGACGAGGCGATCCACCAGCTGCCCACGCTGCCGCTCGAGACCACCCGCGACCGCATCCAGGCCACCCTGTCCTCCCACCGGCTCGGCGGGCTGGCCGCCCAGGCCGCCAACCAGCACGGGGTGACCGCGCCCGCGGTGCTGGTCGCGCTGGTCGCGGCCGGGCTCGCCGAGTACACCGGCGCCGAGCGGGTGGCCATCAGCCTGATGTCGTCCAACCGCTTCGCACCCGAGTTCCAGCACGCGGTCGGCACGCTCAACCAGCTCGTCCCGGTGGTGACCACCGTCGACCCGGGCGCGACGCTCGCCGAGCACATCCGGCGGACGCACTGGGCGGGCGTGCGGGCCTACCGGCACTCGAGCTACGACGTCGACCGCATCGCCGCCCTGGCGGCCGAGGCCGGCCACCAGGGCCCGCACGACTGCTGGTTCAACCACCTGTTCCAGGGCTGGTTCAACTACCTGCAGTTCGACGACCAGCCGGGCGACCCGGCCGACGAGACCCCCGCCGAGCTGGCGTGGACACCGGTGGCCCGCAAGTACGGGCAACCGTTCGACGTGCGGGTGACCGTCCGCGGCGGGCGCACCAGCGTCGCGCTGCGGACCGACCCGGACGTCGTCGACGCCGACGGGCTGACCGCGATCCTGCGCGCCGTCGCGCTCGGCACCCGGCGGGCGGTGACCGAGCCGGACAGCGCGCTCAAGGAGCTGTGGAGTCCCGCCGACCTGCCCGCAGCGCTTTTCCCGCCGGACCCTCCGGCGTTCCACACCCCTGAAAGAGAGGAGCAGTGATGGCCGAACTCACGGTCACCAGCACGAAGCCAAGCCGTCCGGCCACCGCCACCACCGCACCGGGAGACTCGGTGCGAGTGAGTGGGGCGGCGGTCTCGGCGGTACGCGTGGTGGTGGCGTTCCTGTTCACCTGCCACGGCGCCGACGGGTTGTTCGGTGTCTTCGGCGGCCCCCACACCGCGGCGCTCGGCGCGTGGCCGGGCTGGTACGCAGGCATGATCGAGCTGGTCGCCGGCGCGCTGGTGCTGATCGGCCTGTTCACCAGGCCGGCGGCGCTGCTCTGCTCCGGCGCGATGGCCTACGCGTACTTCTCCGTGCACCAGGCGTCCGGCCTGCTGCCCATCCAGAACCACGGCGAGGCGGCGGCGCTCTTCTGCTGGGTCTTCCTGCTGATCGCGATCCTGGGCCCCGGCTCGTACGCGGTCGACACCGTCCGGCGGCGCCGGATTTGAGCGGCCACGCGTGAGGCACTCATCCCGGGGCAGCGGTTCGCGCCCCGGGATGAGCTGTTTTCCGGTGGCAACACATTGACCGCAACAACGTGCCACCGGCGCCCGCTCGACCGGTGCCGGCGGCCGCGTTATCGTTGAAAGGAATTGCGCATGTTCTCCTGGTGGGGAATTGCCATGGGCCGGCTGCGATGGTTTGTCGTGCTCGCCACTGTCGGATTCATCGTGTTCGCCGGCGTGTGGGGTACCGGCGTTTTCGACAGACTCGCCGACGATGCCGACCTGAGCGATCCCACCAGTGAGTCGGCGCAGATCTCCGATCGCGTCACGGCGGAGCTCGGGCCACAGAAGACGCATTTGGTCGCGTTGTACTCGAGCCCGGGCCTGACTGTCGACGACCCGACCTTCCGGAGCGAGGTCGCCGCGGTGACCGAACGGGTCCGCGGCTATTCCGCGGTCGAGCTGGTGACGTCCTACTACGAGACCAAGGCACCCTCGCTGGTGTCCACCGACAAGCACGCGACCTACCTGCCGATCCGGTTCGCCGCCGGCACCGACGACGCCACCGTGGCGCGGGTCCGCGCCGACCTGCCCGCCGGTGGCCTGCTGCTGCAGGTCGGCGGTCCGCTGGCGATCGACCAGGACATCAGCAGCCAGGTCGAGCACGACGTCGTCCGGGCCGAGCTGATCGCGATGCCGATCCTGCTCGTGTTGCTGGTGCTCATCTTCGGCAGCCTGGTGGCGGCGATGATGCCGCTGCTGATCGGCACGGTCGCCATCCTCGGCGCGTTCACCGCGGTCCGCGGGATCACGATGCTGACCGACGTGTCGGTGTTCTCGATCAACATCATCACGATCCTCGGGCTCGGCCTGGCCGTGGACTACGCGCTGTTCATGGTCACCCGGTTCCGCGAAGAGCTGGACCGCGGCCAGCCGGTGCGCGCGGCGGTGTCGCGGATGATGGCGACGGCCGGCCGGACCGTCGCGGTGTCCGGCACGATCGTGTCGCTGTCGCTGTCCGGGCTGCTGATGTTCCCCCAGCTGCTGCTGCGCTCGATGGGGCTGGGCGGTGCGGCCGCGGTGCTGGTCGCGATGGTGGCGAGCCTGACCGTGCTGCCGGCAGTGCTCGCGTTGCTGGGCAGGCGGATCGACTCGCTGCGCCTGCCGTGGCGCCGGCGGCGGGTCCGGACGTTGACCGGCGCCGTGGAGTCGGCCGTGGAGTCGGTCGCCGACTCCGGCGTGTGGGCGCGGATCGCGCGCAGCGTCATGCGCCGCCCGGTGCTCTACACGCTGGGTATCACCGCGATCCTGCTGGTGCTGGCCACCCCGTTCACCCGGGTGGAGTTCGGCGGGGTGGACGAGCGGGTGCTGCCGGCCGGCACGGAGAGCCGGGTGGTGTCCGAGCGGCTGGACACGGAGTTCGCCGGCGGCGGGGTCGACCCGATCAAGGTGCTGGTGAGCGACACGGACCCGGCCGTGGCCAAGTGGTACGCCGAGGAGCTGCGGATGGTGCCCGGGGTGACCGCGTCGGAGGTCAGCGTCCAGCGCGGGCGTTCCTCGCTGCTGACCGTGCACTTCGAGGGCGCGGCGAACTCCGACGAGGCGCGCCAGATCGTCGAGGACATCCGCACGACCCACCGGCCACCCGGCGCGCGGATCCTGGTCGGCGGCCCGACGGCGACGGTGGTGGACCAGCTCCACCGGCTGAACGAGCGGCTGCCGTGGATGGGTTTGCTCGTCGCGGGCATCACCTTCGTGCTGCTGACGGTGGCGTTCGGCTCGGTCGTGGTGCCGCTCAAGGCGGTGGTGATGAACCTGGTGTCGATCGGCGCCGCGTTCGGCGTGGTGGTCTGGGTGTTCCAGGACGGGCATCTGGCCGACGTGCTGAGCTTCACCCCGACCGGCTACATCGACGCGAGCCAGCCGATCCTGATGCTGGCCATCCTGTTCGGACTGTCGATGGACTACGAGGTGTTCCTGCTGTCGAGGATTCGTGAGCAGTGGGACCACCTCGGTGACAACACGGCCGCCGTGGCCGCGGGCGTGCAGCGCACGGGCGGCATCATCACCGCGGCGGCGCTGCTGCTGTGCGTCGTGGTGGGCGCGTTCGCGACGTCGGGCATCACGTTCATCAAGATGGTCGGCGTGGGGATGCTGGTGGCCCTCGCCGTGGACGCCACGCTGGTCCGCCTGCTACTGGTCCCCGCCACGATGCGGTTGCTGGGCCGGGCGAACTGGTGGGCACCGCCGTTCCTGCGCGGCCTGTACGGCCGCTACGGCGGCCTGGAGTCCGAAATGGACTTCCTACCCCCGCCGACCCCGGACCGGGACCGCGACCTGGCCGCGGTCAGATAGTCCTACTGCCCGTAGGAAAGCCGGAGCTTCTCGTTGATCAGCAGGTTCAGCCGGTACCGCATGTGGCCGAGCTTGCTGTCCGTCGGCGCCTCGGCGGTGGTGGTGAGTGTCCAGCGCAGGTCACAACCACCACCGCCGTCGGGGCGCAGGTCGAACTCGACGCGCTCCAGCGGCCGGTCGGCCCACAGCGAGGACCACACGACCCTGCCGGGGAACACCGCCTCGACGACGCTCGGTTCGTGCTCGTCCTCGAGCAGGTCCAGCCACGAACGGGCGCCAGGCTGGTGGGGGTCGGTCAACGACGCCCACACGATGTTCGGTGGGGCGGGCTGATTCCGCTTCCGGCTGCCGAGTTCGATCACGCCGGCCAGGCTAGGTCACGAGACCCCGCGGCGGCGCGGCATTATGGATGCGTGCCAGCGCGGGGGTTTCGGCATCTCCCGCGCGCCAACGCCTTACTGGGGAGGCAACCATGCGCGTCGTCATCGTCGGGGGTGGGATCGGGGGGCTGATCACGGCGCTGCGGCTGCACCACGAGGGCATCGACTGCGTCGTGTTCGAGCAGGCGGAGCAGCTGCGCGAGCTCGGCGTCGGGATCAACCTGCTGCCGCGCGCGGTCCGCGAGCTCGACCTCCTCGGCCTGCTCGGCGAGCTGGACGAGGTCGGCATCCGCACCAGCGACCTCGCCTACGCCCACCGGCTCGGGCCCGAGATCCTGCGCCGGCCGTGCGGGCTCGACGCCGGATTCACCCTCCCCCAGATCAGCCTGCACCGCGGCCGGCTGCGCGGCATGCTCCTGCGCGCGGTGCGCGAGCGCCTCGGCGAGGACGCCGTGCGCCCGGGGCACCGGCTCGTCGCGTTCGAGCAGGACACCGGCGGGGTGCGCGCGCACTTCGCCGGCCGGAGCGAGCCGGAGCGCGGCGACGTGCTCGTCGCGGCCGACGGCATCCACTCCACCGTGCGCGCACTGATGTTCCCCGGCGAGGGGCCGCCGCGGTGGAACGGCGTGCTCATGTGGCGCGGCGCCACCGACTGGCCCGCGTTCGGCACCGGCCGGTCGATGCTCGTCGCCGGGGGCACCGCGGCCAAGCTCGTCGTCTACCCGATCGGCGCGGGACGCACGCCGGACACACGGCTCACGAACTGGGCCATCTGCGTGCGGACCGGCGAGCCGGGCGACCCGCCGCCGAGCCGCCAGGAGTGGTCCCGCCCGGCCGACCCCGCCGACCTGAGCCGCCACGTCGGGCACTTCGCCACGCCGCGGGTCGACCACGCCGCCCTCGTCGCCGCGACCGAGGAGGCGTTCGAGTTCCCGATGTGCGACCGCGACCCGCTGCCGCACTGGACCGACGGCCGGGTCACCCTGCTCGGCGACGCGGCCCACCCGATGTTCCCCATGGGCTCCAACGGCGCCGGCCAGGCGATCCTCGACGCCGAGAGCCTCGCCGAGGCGCTCACCGCCCACGCCCACCCGGCCGACGCCCTGCGCGCCTACCAGGACGACCGGCTCCCCGCCACGGGCGAGATCGTCCTGCGCAACCGCGCCGGCGGCCCGGAGAGCGTCATCGACGAGGTCGAACGCCGCGCCCCGGACGGCTTCGAACACCTCGCGGACGTGATCGACCCGGCCGAGCTCGAGGCCGTGGTCAGCCGTTACGCCCAGCTCTCCGGCGGCGCGCAGGGTCAGGTCAACCGGTCGTGAGCTGGCAGGATGGGGTCGTGTACGACGAGCAGGGCGGCGACCCCGTGTGCTGGCTGGAGCAGGTGTGTCCCGAGTGCGGCCGGTTCCGGGAGGACGCCTCCGCGGAGCGGTGCCCGGGGTGCGGGGCCGTGCGCGACGAGGCACCGGCGGTCGGCGCCGCGGCGGAGCACGACCGGGACCGGGACCAGCAGGGACGGGCCCGCAGCGCGCGACCGCGCGACGGGCTCGGCAGGCCGCTCCCCCACGGCGTGCCCGGGGTCGAGCGGCAGCCCGAGGGCGTCGTGCGACCGCCCGGGGAGGCGCTCGCCGAGGCTCAGCGGCTGCTCGACGACGACATGCCGTTCCACGCCCACGAGGTGCTCGAGGACGCGTGGAAAGCGGCCGCCGAGCCGGAGCGCGGTCTGTGGCGCGGTCTCGCGCAGCTTGCCGTCGGGCTGACCCACGACGCCCGCGGCAACCCCGTCGGGGCCGTGGCGCTGCTGCGCCGGGGCGCGGAGAACATCGCGCCGTACCGGGACGACCCGCCGTACGGCATCGACGTCGCGGGGCTCGCCGGCTGGGCGGGCGGGCGCGCCGACCAGCTCGACGCCGACCCCGGCGCGGACGCCGCGGACGTGCCGCGGCTGCGCGGGTAGGTCAGTCCCGGCTCGGTTCCGGAACCTCGGTCCGGTGCTGGGCGAGGGAGGCGTAGTGGGCGGTGCCGACGGCGCCCGCGACCGCGCACGCGAACCCGATCACCGCGGCGGCGAGGAAGCCCGCGCGCACCCGGTCGTCGAGGTAGAGCACGCCGATGAGCGAGGACAGCGCCGTACTGGTGGTGAACAGGATCGCGGTGTTGGCCGTCGCGCCGGTCTTCTGCAGCGCCATCGCGAACAACACCGCGGCGACGAACCCGTTGACCGGGATGGCCCACAGCGACGGCTCCAGCACCACCCGCCACGCCGGCTCCGGCAGCGCCAGCGTCCGCGCGGAGACACCGACGACGCAGAACCCGAGCCCGGCGCCGAAGGACAGCAAGGGGGCCGCCCAGCGGTCCTTGCGGCGCTGGGCGTAGCCGGCGATCGCGGCGACCGGGAGCGCCATCCCCAGCAGGACCCAGCGCCACTGCGGCGGCAGCGGCTGCGCCGGGCCGGGCTCGGCGGACACCCCCAGCAGGGCCAGGCCGATCGCGCCGACGCCGACCGCGACCCACCCCGCCGACGCCAGGCGCATGCCCAGGAAGGCGGAGATCGTCGCGGTCACCGCCACGCTGAACGCGAGCAGCGACTGGACCAGGAACAGCGGCAGCTGGCGCAGGGCCAGCGCGGCGGCGAGGAACCCCAGCAGGTCCACCCCGATGCCGAGGAAGTAGATCGGCTGGTGGCGCAGGTTGACCAGATCCATCGACGTGCCACCGAACGCCTGCGCACGTCGCACGCCGATCGACTCGAGGATCGAGCCGCTACCCGACGCCAGCGCCGCCAGGACGGCGAACACGTACCCGAGAATCACCGCACGAGTGTGTCATCCGACGATCGGACCCCCTGGTACCGCCCAGGTCCGGACGGTCCACTCGGGAGACCGGTCACGTCTTCGGCGGGGTGTTGTTGTGCGTCCGCAGGGCGCGCGGCGCCACCGTGTCGGCGGCGTCGGCGACCGCCTCGGCGGCGGCTTCGGCCGCGCGGGCCGCGTCGGCGGCCGCCTTGGTGCTCAGCTCGTCGGTCTCGGTCAGGTCGCGCGTCGCGGGTGACTTGGGCAGTGCCTCGGTGAACGCGCGGGACACGCTGCCGAGCGCCGCGGTGACCTCGCTGGGGATGACGAAGAACGTGTTGCCGGGTCCGGCCGCGAGCTGCGGCAGCGTCTGCAGGTACTGGTAGGCCAGCAGCTTGGGGTCGGGGTCGTTGCGGTGCACGGCCTGGAACACCTCGTCGATGGCCTTCGCCTCGCCCTCCGCCTTGAGGATCCGGGCGGTCCGGTTGCCCTCGGCGCGCAGCACGGCGCCCTGCTTGTCGCCCTCGGCGGTGAGGATCTGGGACTGGCGCTGGCCTTCGGCGGACAGGATCGCGGCGCGCTTGTCCCGCTCGGCGCGCATCTGCTTCTCCATGGCGTCCTTGATGGTCCGCGGCGGGTCGATGGCCTTGATCTCGACGCGGTTGACCCGGATGCCCCACTTGCCGGTGGCCTCGTCCAGCACGCCACGCAGTTGGCTGTTGATGGTGTCGCGGGAGGTCAGCGTGCGCTCGAGGTCCATCGAGCCGACCACGTTGCGCAGCGTCGTGACGGTGAGCTGCTCGACGGCCTGGAGGTAGCTGGCGATCTCGTACGCGGCGGCCCGCGGGTCGGTCACCTGGAAGTACAGCACCGTGTCGATCTCGACCACGAGGTTGTCCTCGGTGATGACCGGCTGCGGCTGGAAGGACACCACCTGCTCGCGCAGGTCGATGGCCGTGTAGACGCGGTCCACGAACGGGATCACGAAGTTGAGACCGGGTTGCAGCGTGCGGTGGTAGCGGCCCAGCCGTTCCACGTTACGGGCGCGTGCCTGGGGCACGATGCGCACCGCGCGCAGGACGACGAACACGGCCAGCAGCGCGACCAGTACGACGGCGAAGAGAAAGGCGGAGACAACCATGTTCACTCCCTGGGGTGGACGATTGCGGTGGTACCGCTGATGCGCAGGACGTCGACCGCGGCACCGACGGGGATCACCACGGAGTCGTCGAACGCCGCCCGCGCGGTCCACTCCTCACCGTCGATGCGGACCCGGCCGTCCCGGTCGGTGATCTCGCGCACCACGAACGCGCGCTTGCCGATCAGGGCGTCGACGCCGAACAGCTGAGCCTGCGGCCGGCTCATGTGGCGCAGCGCGATCGGGCGGACCAGCACGACGCCCGCCGCTGCGGCGGCGGTGAACACCACGAACTGGACCGCGATCGGCAGCCCGGTCGCGGCGAGCACGGCGGTGATCAGCGAGGCACCCGCGACCACACCCAGCGCCGCGGTCAGCGTGAAGATCTCCGCCACGCCGAGCGCGACCGCGACGACCAGCCAGATCAGCCAGACTTCCATTCGTGGGCCCTCCTCCCGAGGGTACGCCGCCCGGCCCGTACTGTGATCCCGCCGAAGACGGGAGCGCCGACATGATGCGCCGGGCCGCGCGCGCACTGCTGATCACACTTGTCTTCGCCTACCTCCTCATCCGATACACGATCCGCCGGTACGTCCGCAAGGAGCTGTCCTGGCCGGGCACCTCATGATGTGACGCCCTCCCTGGCGCCGGCCTGGCGGCGGTCCGCTTCCGGCGCGGCGGGCTTGCGTGGCAACAGCAGGCACATCAGCAGCGCCGCGGCGAACAGGCCGAGCCCGACGACCAGGCTTGCCTGCGTGGCGGGCCCGGAGCCGCCGGCCAACCGTCCGAAGTAGACGGTCCCGATGGTCGCCGGGCCGGCGGCCAACCCGAGCTGCATCGTCGTGTTCATGACCCCGGACGCGACCCCGGCGTCCGCGACCGCCACGCCGGACAGCGTCAGGAGCATCAGCGAGGACGAGCCGGCACCGAGCCCGGCGCCGTACACGACGACCGGAAGCGCGAGCCGCCACGGCGAGAGGTCGGCACCGGCCCAGGTCACCTCGAGGATCGTCCAGGCGGTGCCGGCCAGCAGCAGCAAGAGGCCGGCCATCGGCAGCCGCCGGCCCAGCCGGTGCGCGAGCGGCATGCCGAGACCGTTGCCCAGCACGATCCCGACGGTCGCGGGCAGCACGGTCAGCGCGGTCTTCAGCGGCGAGTAGTGCAGGCCGTTCTGCAGGTGCAGGGTCAGCACGAAGAACGCGCCCATGCCGCAGAAGAACACCAGCGAGACCAGCAACCCGACAGAGTAGCCACGGTCACGGAACAGGCCCGGCCGGACCAGCGGCTCGCGCCCGCGCCGCTGCCGGAATCGCTGCTGCGTAACGAAGACCGCCGTCAGCGGCACCGCGGCGACCAGCAGCAGAACCGTCCACAGTGGCCAGCCGAGCTCGCGGCCCTGCACCAGCGGGACCAGGACGGCGAGCAGCGCCGCGGCCAGCAGCAGCACGCCCGGCACGTCGGCGCCGACCCTGCGCTGCTGATGCCGGCCCCCGCGCGGGGCCGGCATCAGCAGTGCCGCACCCACCGCGGCGAGCAGCGCGATCGGCACGTTGACGAAGAAGACCGTGCGCCAGCCCCAGCCGAACAGGTCGGCCTGCACGAGCAGCCCGCCCAGCAACGGCCCGGAGATGCCGCCGATCGGGAACGTCATGCCGTAGAACGACATCGCCCGGCCCCGCTCCTCGCCGGGGAACTCGACGTGGACGAACGACAGCACCTGCGGCACCATCAGCCCGGCGAACACGCCCTGCGCGACCCGCGCCGCCAGCAGCACCCCGACCTCCGGCGCGAGGCCGGCGACCAGCGAGCTGACCCCGAACCCGGCCGTGCCGAGCACGAACAGCGCGCGGTGGCCGAAGCGGTCGCCGAGCCGGCCGCCGGTGATCAGCGTCAGCGCGAAGGCCAGCGTGTAGCCGGCCGCCGTCCACTGCAGCGCCGAGGGCGCCGCACCCAGCTCCCGCTGGATGCTCGGCAGCGCGATCGTGACGATCTGGTTGTCCAGCATGTCCATGAACACCGCGGTCAGCAGCACCGCGAGCGCCGGCCAGCGCCGCCGGTATGGCGTTTCCCGTTCCACCCAGTTCTCCCTCATCGGCCCGATCCGTACGCCGACCAGTGTCATAAGAACGAATGACATTGTCAAACGTTCGTTTGATTAAGTTCACTGGACGGCTGATAACATCGGCCGCATGAGCGCGGACGGGACCACCGAGGGCAGGCGGCGGGCTCGGCGGGCACCCGCCGAGCGGCAACGCGATCCCGAGCGCACCAAGGCGCGGATCATCGACGCGGCCGTCGAGGAGTTCTCCGCCAAGGGTTACGCGGGCGCGCGGGTCACCGAGATCGCCGCCCGGGCCGGGGTGAACCCGCAGCTGATCGGCTACTACTTCGACGGCAAGCAGGGCCTGTACCGCGAGATCGGCCGCCGCTGGCGCGACCACGAGGAGCAGGCCGCGCCCGACGACATGGACCTCGCCGAGATGGTCCGGCACTACGTGCGGGCGAGTGCGGACGTCCGGCTCGGCGGCAAACTCCTTGCCTGGCAAGGACTCGCCGACACCGGCGAGGACGACGCGGACGCGCCGGAGCGTGACGCGCGACTGCACCAGGAGGTCGAGGCGCTGCGCGCGCGCCAGCAGGCCGGCGAGCTGGACGACCGGCTCGACCCGGCGGCGCTGCACCTCATCAGCCTCGCCGCGGCCAACGCGCTCGCCGTCTACCCGCAGCTGGCCCGCGGCCTGTTCGGCGCCGACGCCACGTCACCGGCGCTGGTCGAGCACTACGCCGACCAGCTCGCCACACTGCTCACCGCGCGCGACTGAAACTCGAGATTGTTAGATCTCGGCGGATTGCGGGCCGATACGGTGGAGTAATAACGTGTGACGTCCGCAAGTCGACTCGCACCAGGGGGATCCATGTCCGTACGTCGACGCGCCATCGCCTTCACCGGCGCGGCCGTGGTCGCCGCCACCACCCTCACCGCCGTCGTGCTGGGCGGATCCGCGTCCGCCGCGGCGGGGCCGACCACCCTGCCCGCCAACCAGTACACGCTCAGCGCGAACTACACCCAGTTCGACCCGATCAACGCCGCGCTCGTCTCGAAGCTCGGCACCGCGGCGGTCCACACCGTCATGGACAACGCGAACCACGACCGCACCGCGCTGCCGGGGTCGTTCTCGCTGCCCGGGCTCGCCGACGGCTTCCGGTTCGACAGCACGGACAACTCCGACTGCACGAACTACCCGCAGGGCATCACCACCAGCCGGGACGCGGTGGGCACCGCGAACAGCGGCAACTACGACGGCCACCAGCTGGTACTGGTCAGCTGGTACTCCAAGGCCGGCTGCAACGGCGCCCAGTCGCGCAGCCGGATCACCCTCGTCGACTGGGACGCCACCTACCCCAACAAGTACCGCAAGGTGCTCCTCGTCGCGCCGACCGGCAACGCGACGACGCCCGACTTCAAGGACATCCCGATCCACGCGGGCGGCGTCTCCTGGTACGGCGACTACCTCTACGTCGCCGACACCGGGCACGGCATGCGGGTGTTCGACATGCGCAAGATCCTCAAGACGAACACCGGCGGCACCGCCGACCAGATCGGCCGCCAGTCCGACACCGTCTACTACGCGCACAACTACGCCTACGTCCTGCCGCAGGTCGGCACGATCACGTCGAACACCACGTCCGGCACGAACCTGGTGTGGTCGTCGATCTCGCTGGACCGCGTCAGCAAGTCGATCGTGATGAACGAGTACACCTGCCAGTCCGGCTGCGCCGACTACCCCAACCGCGCGCCGCGTGCGGTGCGGTTCCCGTTCGCCGCGGGCGCGACGACGTTCGCCGCCTCGACGACGGCCAGCCAGGCCCTCCAGCTGCCCTGGTACAACCTCAACGGCGTGGCGTCACACAACGGCCGCTGGTGGTTCAACTCGTCCGGCCAGAAGAAGCTCTACTACTGGACCTCGGCCGCCGGCTCGACGACCTACTCGTGGGTGAGCAGCGGCGAGAGCATCTCCTACTGGGAGGACGCGACGAACGCCGATCTGCTGTGGACCCTGCAGGAGGGTTCGGGCAGCCGCAACGTGTTCGCGGTGAACCAGGCGAGCTACGACGGCTGACCTCGGCGGCAGGTGCCGACCGGCCGGGTAGGTGGGTGCCGGTCGGCACCTTTCCCTTGCGCTGAGCGGGGCATAGCGTCGGCGCCATGGTGTCCCCGGCCGAACCCGCCCGCCGCGTGCGGCCGCGCCCGCTCGCCGGGCTCGTGCGGGGACCGGCCGCACGGCGGACGAACCTGGCGCTGCTGGTCGCGCTGACGCTGGCGTTCGCGACCGGGGTCGGCGCGGTCGCCTCGGGGTCGCCGGGCGGCCGCTGGGTGGTGATCGCGCACGGCGTGGTCGCGATGGCGGTCGTGCTGCTGGTGCCGTGGAAGGGCCGGGTCGTGCGCCGCGGCCTGCGCCGGCCGCGGTGGACGCGCTGGCTGTCGGGGCTGCTGGCGGTCCTGGCGGTGACGACGCTGCTCACCGGTATCGGGTACACGACCGGGCTGGTGCGCACGGTCGCCGGCGCGCTCGGCATGTGGGTGCACGTCGCCGCGGCGCTGGCCCTGCTCCCCCTGGTGGTCTGGCACGCGATCGCCCGGCGCGCCCGGCCGCGGCGGGCCGACCTGTCCCGCCGCTCGCTGCTGCGCGCGGGCCTGTTCACCAGCGCCGCGGCCGGCCTCTACGTCGCCCAGACCGTGGTGGCCCCCGTGGCCGGGCTGCCCGGCGCCGGCCGCCGTTTCACCGGCTCCTACCCGGCGGGTTCCTTCGACGTCGACGCCATGCCCAGCTACTCCTGGCTCGACGACACCACCCCCGCCGTCGACCCGGCCCGCTGGCGCCTGACCGTCGGCGATGGCACCACCACGCGCGAGCTGACCCTGGCCGACCTGTCGGCGTTCGACGTCCGGGTCCGCGCCACGCTCGACTGCACCTCCGGCTGGTACGCCGAACAGGACTGGGCCGGCGTCCCGGTCCGGGCGCTGCTCCCCCACCCCGGGGAGGCGCGCAGCGTGCGCGTCGGGTCCGCCACCGGCTACTGGATCCGCTTCCCCGTCCGCGACCTCGACCACCTGCTGCTGGCCACCACCGTCAACGGCAGCCCGCTGCGCTCCGGCCACGGCTACCCACTGCGCCTCGTCGCCCCCGGCCGCCGCGGCTTCTGGTGGGTCAAGTGGGTCGACCGCATCGAGCTCAGCACCACGCCGTGGTGGTGGCAGTCCCCGTTCCCGCTCACCTGACCGTCGACCAGGACCTCGGTGGCGGCGCCGGGCGGCAGCGCGGCGGCCGGGTCGGCCCGCAGGCCGCGAGTGAAGTGGCCGACCGAGCCGTCCGCGCGCACCAGCACCACGCCGTCCCCACTCACCGCAGGTCGACGACGGTCTGCCCGTCGACCCGGACCTGGGTGGTGGCGTCGGGCAGCAGGGCCGCGCTCGTGACCGGAGTGGACCACCCGCCGTCCGTGCGGTAGCTGAGCTGATGGGTCATGGCCGCGACCACCCAGCCCTGACCGCCCGGCAGCCGCACCCGCACGGGCAGCGACCCGACCGGCTTGGCCTGCGGGCCGCGGGTGACCTTCTCGACCGAGCCGTCGGCGCGCACCAGCACCAGGTAGAGGTACTCGGGGTTGTCCCCCTCCTCCTCGTAGGCGCCGACGATCATGGTCCGGCCGTCGGCCAGGCCGGCGATCACGAGCCACTGGGTCGCGGCCTCCTCGAACGACGCGGGGTCGAGCAGGTCGCTCTCGCGCAGTGCGGTGTGGAACAGGTCCAGCGCGCTGCGTGGCAGCTGATGGTGCTCGCCCACGGTCATGTCCGCCGGCGGCCAGCCAAGGCCGTTTTCGACGGTGACGTCGACCCTGCCGTTGAGGTAGGCGGCGGCGGTCAGCAGCGGGAGGTGCGCGCCCAGCTTCTGCTCGCCCGCGTTGGGGTCGCCGCCGGTGGGGCCGACCACGAGCCGGACGTTCCACTCGTTCGCCGGCGCCGGCAGCTGGGTGAACGCGACGCCGTCGTGCGAGGCGAGCTCGGTCCACGTCCGCCGCGACCGGCCGTCCTCACGGATCGTGGTGTTCGGCGACACGAACAGGGCCAGCCGGTCGGCGGTCAGGTCGGCGTGCTCGACCCCGAGCACCGTCCGGTTGTCGGGGAACACGAAGAACCCGCCCGGCCCGTCGGAGTCGCCGTCGAGCTGGACGGCCACCAGCTCGAACTCGCGCTTCGCGGTGTCCGCGGGGTTCGTGGCGAGCAGCCCGACGGCGATCACCTCGCGGCCGCGGTCGCTGGGCTCGAGCCTGTCGTCCGAGCCGAGCACCACGGCCTGGGTGACCACCGCCGCGGGCCCGGACGGGGTGGTCCCGGCCCAGTACACGTGCGGCGTGCCCAGCCGGTCGTCCAGGTGGCCCTCGGCATTGGCGGGCGTGCGGTCCACGGCGTCCTGCCAGGCGGTGACGGCCAGGCGCACGGTGTCCCGGTCGTCGACGAGGTCGCCGCCGCTGTCGCGGAGCAGGTCCGTCGACTTCCCGGCCGGCCGGTCGGCGGGCGGCGGGGCCGCCAGCTGGTGGGGCATGACGACGGCGGCGGCCGCGACGACCACGGCGGCGGTGCCGGCGATGGCGGCGCCGATCGCGACGCGGCCACGGGTGCGCCGGCGCCGTCCGCCCGCGAGCACCGCCGTGGCGAAGTCGGCGCGCGGCGGCTCCAGGCCGTCGGTGGCGTCCCGCAGTGCGGTGGTGAGCTGGGTGGTGTCCATGGTCAGTTGCTCCCGCTGATCGAGTGGTTCGGTTCGTCGGCGGTCGCGACGTCGATCAGCTCGCGCATCCGGACGAGGCCCCGGGAGGTCTGGCTCTTCACGGTGCCGACGCCGCAGCGCAGCGCCGTGGCCGTGTCCCGCTCGGACAGGTCGTCGAAGAACCGGAGCACGAGCACCGCCCGCATCCGCGGCGGCAGCGCCCCGAGCGCGTGCACGACCAGCTCCCGGTCGGCCACCCGCTGCTCCGGGCCGGCCAGCTGCGGATGCTGGTGATCCCACTCCAGCGACGCCTCGGGCACGCGGCGCGCGCGGTAGCGCCACCGGTTGGTGGCCGCGTTCGCGAGCGCGGCGCGCACGTACGGCTCCGGCCGTTCCCGGATTCGCCGCCAGCGCGGGAAGGTCCGTTCCAGCACCTCCTGCAACAGGTCTTCCGCCGCTCCCCGATCGCCCCCGCACAACAGGTATGCCGTGCGCAGCAAGGCGGGAGAGCGGTGCGTGACGAAGTCCGTGAACTCCGCGTCGCTCATACCGGCCCCCAAGTAGTTCTCAGTCGTGTCTCACCGTTCTGTACACCGGGCGGCCGGAAAGGTTGCCGGCGAGCCGCGTTACTCCGATGGACGCAACCGCTTACCCCTTGTGTCGGTGGGCACGGGTGACCACCCGGGGGAATTCTCACCCAATCCGCGCCGACCCGGAACGGGTGTGACACCTTCACCGTCGGTTGTCACATTGACCATCCGCGTTTCCCGCACGGCGGAGGAGCATTCATGCGAACAGTACGAAGGGTCATGATCATCGCGGCGGCCGCGGCACTCGGTGCCGCGGGCGTGACGATCGCGGTGGTGCCGTCACCTGACGCGGTGGCGGCGCCGAACTTTCAGGTGCCGTTCCGGTGCGGCACCACGGTCACCGCGGCCACCTTCTCCGGGCACAGCCCGGCGAACTCGGTCGACTTCCAGAAGTCGGGCATCTCCGGGATGCCGGTGCTGGCGTCCGCGGGCGGCACGGTGTCGCGTGTGGACAACGAGGGCAACGACAGCTACGGCCGGTGGATCGAGATCAACCACGGCGGCGGCTACGCCACCCGCTACGCGCACCTGTCCGCGCAGCAGGTGAAGGTCGGGCAGAAGGTGTCGCTGGGCCAGCAGATCGGCAAGGCCGGGGCCACCGGCGGAGTCAGCGGCCCCCACCTGCACTACGAGCAGCGGGTCAGCGGCTCGGTACGCAAGGCCGTGCTCGACGGCCGCGCGGTGCCCTACTTCGCCCACACCGGCTTCACCAGCCACAACAAGTGCGGCGGCGGCAGCGGCAACCCGTACTCCGCGAGCGAGGTGTGCGGCTCGGGCTACTCGGTGATCGACTCGCACGCGCTGACCGGCGGCAAGGTGTACCTGCTCTACAACGCCGGCAACAAGAAGAACTGCGTCACCACGCTGAAGTCGGGCTCGCTGGGCAAGAAGACGCCGGCCTCGGCCCACCTGCAGGTCAAGGGCGGCGCGACGGCCACCGACTCGGGCAGCTTCGCCTACTACGCCGGGCCCCGTGTCCCGCGCCGCCGGCTCGACGTGCGTCAAGTGGGGCGGCTCGGTCGGCTCCAGCTCGTACACCAGCCCGTTCGAGCACTGCGGCTGACGGGCATGTTCACCAACCGACGCACGACCTACCGGCTGCTGGGTGCGGCGCTGCTCGCCGGCGCCGCGCTCACCACCTCGATCGTCGCCGCACGCCGCGACCACAGCCGAACCTGCCGCGCCGGCGGCGGCCCCGGCCGACCGTGTCCTGCGGGTCTACAGCAACAACATCGAGAACCTGGTGCGGAACAACTCCGACGGGTCGTGCACCAGGGTCTCCGGCCCGGACCACCTCACGTCGGTCCTGGTCGACGACGAGGGCAGGACCGGCACGGCCGGCGTGGCCGCGCCGGACCTGCTGATCGTGCAGCAGGTTCGCGGCCGCGGCCAGGCCGACGCGTACGCCGACCAGCTGTCGGCGAAGTTCGGCCTGCCCGCGGGCACCTACAAGGCCGTGCTCGCCGCCGAGGATCCCGACGAGTGGGGCGGCAGCCACCGGTGCGACACGAAGGCCCTGGGCGACCTGAAGAAGAAGCAGACCAACGGGCTGATCTACAACTCCCGGCGGCTGAGCCTCGCGGCCGGTGACGTGTCGAACTACTGGAGCGCCGGCTGGCTCGAGCCGGGCACCGCCTACGACGACGGCGGGGGCTGCACGCTGTACAAGCCGCCGCACAACGACGCCGGCACGACCAACGCGAACAAGTGGCGGCGCACCAGCGCGATCGCCGCGCGGTTCACCGTCACGGGCACCAGCACGACGGTGTTCGCCGCGACCATGCACCTGCCGCAGGAGAACGCCCAGCACGCCTGCGCGGGTGACGGCGACAAGGGCATCGGCGCCACCGGCATCCACGTCGGCGCCGACGCGACCGCCCTGCTGAACGCGTCGGACGTCCGGGTCATCGGCATGGACGCCAACCGCACCGGGATACCGGCGAGCACGCTGTCCGGCTTCGGGATGACCGGCTACGGCACCGCGGCGACCAACGGCTCACGCAAGATCGACTACCTGTTCGTGCGCGGCACGGTGCACCCCTCCCCGGTGGGGCACACGGTGAGCGGCACGAAGTCCAACCATCTCGCGCTGTACGGCTTCATCGACTTCTGACGGTTTCCGGGGAACAAGGAGGTTCTCATGCGAGTACGTGTCGGGGCAGTGGCGTTGCTGGTGGTGGTCGGCTCGGCGGTGTCCGTGCCGGCGATCGCCGCGTCCGGATCGGACGAGCCGGCGGCGACGCCCGAGGTGAACATGGAGGCGGTGGTCAAGGCCGCGCAGATCGACCCGCGACGGCCGGACACCGCGCTCACGCCGGGCGCGAAGGCGAGCGTGTTGCTGGTGGAGAAGGCGCTGGACGCGAAGAACCTGCTGGCACCGAGCTATGTGGACGGTCACTTCGGGACGAATACCGTCGCCGCGTACGCGGCGTTCCAGCGCAAGCTCGGCTACACCGGGCTGGACGCGTCCGGCCTGCCGGGCCGGACGTCGCTGCGCAAGCTCGGCGCGGGCCGGTTCACCGTGACGCGGGAGCTGACGGCGGGCGCGCGGCTCGCCGACCACGGCGCGACGATGAACGCGCGTACCAAGGCCATGCTGGCCAAGGTGGAGGCCCGGCTGGGCCGCACGCTGACGGTCACCCAGGGCTCGTACAACCCGGGCGGCGACCCGAACTCGGCCGGCACGCACGACGGCGGCGGGGTGCTGGACATCTCCGTGCGGGACATGCCGGCGTCGACGCAGACGAAGGTGGTGCGCGGGCTGCGCGAGGTGGGCTTCGCGGCGTGGCGGCGCACCCCGTCCCAGGGCGACTGGCCGTTCCACATCCACGCGGTGGCCGTCTCCGACACGGACCTGTCCGCGGCGGCGCAGCACCAGGTCGGCGACTACTATCTGGGCCTCAACGGCCTGGCGAACCGCGCCCCGGACGACGGCCCGAAGGTGGCGAAGGTGACCTGGGAGGAGTTCAAGCGCGGCTAGGGCTTGGGGCGTTGTTTGACCCCGGCGGCCAGCAGCTCGACCAGTTCCGCGACGCGCGCCGCGCGTAGCTCCGGGCGGCGCTTGGTGCCGTCGACCCAGCGCAGGTACGCGCGGCGGTAGAACTGGGCGAGCGAGTCGAAGAACGCGCCGGCCGCCGGGTTGGCGTCGAGCGCGGCCGCGAGGTCCTCGGCGAGGTCCGCGCGCTGCGGGCCTTCCGGGGACAGCTCGACCTCGACGCGATCGCCGGGCGCGGGGCCGTTGTCGCGCCGCCACGCCGGGCCGAGGAGGACACCCCGGTCGTCGCCCACGGTTTCGACGACACCGCGGATCCGGTGGCCGGCGACCGTGCCGGCGATGTGGTGGCGGGGCTTGGCACCCCAGACCTCGTCGGGGTCGAACGGGACGGGCACGAACAGCCGGTCGCGCCCACCGTCGCGAACCGTCGTGGCGAAGCGCTGTGCCGTCATGGACCGGATGTTAGCGAGGCTCGAACGACGGGGCGCAGTCCGCGACCGGCGGCGGCGGGCGCCACACCGTCACGTTCCCGCGCACCCGCGACGCCAGCAGGCACTCCGATCCCGCCGTGATCGCGACCGCGACGTCCGTGTCCCGGACGCGCACCGTGGGCCGCGGGTCCTCCGGGCCGAGGTTCGTGTGCTCGTCGTCGACCAGCTCCGCCGGCTCGAGCAGCGAGCCGTACAACGCGTTGCGCACCCGCTCCTCGGACGGCTCCGCGGGCAGACCGATCAGCACCGACCGCAGCGCCGCCTCGAACGCGGCCGCGTCCCGGGTACCGACCTCCTCGGTCGTGCCGATGATGCGTAGTGGTTGAGGACGCGCGGCCGATCACCTATGAGCCGGCGCCGGAGTGGGCGGACGCCGATCGGACAGGTCGCCCACGTCGAAGTCGGCGGCCTCCGGCGCTGAACGAGTCGCTCTGCCCCAACTGCGTCGCCAGCGCGAACCTCCGGCCGAACGCTGCCTCGACAAGCTGACCGCCGTCGCCAGATTTCGACCTGCCCGGTCCGCCTCGTCGGTTCCCATTCGCACCCGCCGCCGGCAAACCAACCGCACTCTGCCGGACCGGATCCGGCCGCGGCGAGCACAGTGACCCAGTCGTCACTGGTTCGAGCTCGGTACGGTCTCCGCGACCGGCTCCACGGCCGGGGGCTCGGGAGCCGGGTTGCGCCGCATCATGGTGGCGGCGACGGCACCGATCAGCAGCACCGCGATCGGCAGCAGCATCGACACCCGCATCGCGTCGGTCAGTCCATTGTGGACGACCTGGACGGCGAGGCCCTGGATCTGGGCGACGACGTTCGCCGGCAGGTCGCCCGGCACGGCCGCGCCGACGCGGTCGTTGAGCTCGTTGGCCGAGTTCGCCGCGTGCGACAGGCTCTCGACGAAGTCCGCCCGGTACTGCGGCGGCAGCGCCTGGGCCGCGTCGGCCGCCTCCGACCCCATCGAGGCGCTGATCCTGGCCTGCAGCAACACCCCGATCGCCGCGCTGCCGAGCACGCCGCCCACCTGCCGGGAGGTGTTGAAGATCCCCGAGGCGGTGCCGGCGAGCGCCGGCTCGACCGAGCGCATCGCGATGTTGCTCATCGGCGCGAACACGAACCCGGTACCGATGCCGGTCACCAGGAACGCCGGCACGAGCGCCCACGGATCGGTGTCCGCCCGGCTCTGGATCGCGATGATCGCGAGCCCCGCGGCCAGCGCCACGAAGCCGATCATCACCAGGTACTTGGCGTTGCGCCGGTCGGACAGCCGGCCGATGAACGGCGCGATGATCCCGGACAGCAGCGACATCGGCGCGGTGAGCAGGCCGGCCTGCGTCGGCGACAGGCCCAGCACGTTCTGCGTGTAGACGACCAGCGGGACGAACATCCCGGTCATCGCGAACCCGATGGCCGTGGCGGTGACCGTGCCGGTCGAGAAGTTCCGGTTGTTGAACACCCGCAACGGAACCAGGGGTTCCCGGCGGTTGAACCGCTGCCAGACGACGAACGCGACGAGCAGCACCGCTCCCCCGGCGATGATCTCGGTGATGCTGATGTCGCCGGTAACCGTCCCCCAGCCGTAGTGCTGTCCGTTCTGGATCCCGAAGACGAGCAGGCTCATCCCCGCGACCGACAGCAGGATGCCGGGGATGTCGAACGAGTGCGAGCGCCGGGGTTGCCAGTCCGGCACCAGGAACACGGTCAGCACGATCCCGACGACCCCGACCGGCACGTTGACGAAGAAGATCCATTCCCAGCCGAGGCTGTCGACCAGCACGCCGCCGAGCAACGGTCCGGTGATCGTCGCGAGGCCCGCGACCCCACCCCACATGCCCATCGCGGGGCCGCGCTTGGCCGGCGGGAACAGGTGGGTGATGAACGCGAGCGTCTGCGGCGTCATCAGCGCCGCACCGAGGCCCTGCGCGGCGCGGGCGGCGATGAGCGTCTCGGCGGTGCCGGACAGCCCGCACCACAGCGACGCCGCGGTGAACACGACCATGCCGGCCAGGAAGACCCGCTTCGGGCCGAACCGGTCGCCGAGCCGGCTGGTGAACAGCATCAGCACGGCGTAGACCAGCAGGTAGATGCTGATCACCCAGATCACCGCGTTCAGGTCCGTGTTCAGCCCACGCACCATGGACGGAATCGCGATGGACACGATCGTGGTGTCCAGCAGGATCATGAAGAAACCGATGCACAGCGCGGAAAGCGCCGCCCACGGGTTAACTTGCCTTGTCGTCATCGTTTCCCCTGTTGTCCACAACAGACAGATTGGGCGCCGTCCCCGCCGACTCGTCGGGCCAGGTGATCCGGCCGGACTCGAGGTCCTCGATCAGCTTCGCGGTGAAGTCCAGTTCGGACCGGCGCTGGTGGTGTAGGTAGGCGTAGTCGATCCAGTACATGGCCGGCAGCCGCAGCTCCCGCACGTGGTCGATGACCACCTCGTCGGCGGCAATCAGCGCGCGCAGGTTGACCGCCCGCGCCTTCAGCTGTTCGAGGGCGTCCGCCTGCTCGAGCTCGTTGGCCGCGGACAGCGCCACCGTGTACTGCGGGTACTCCTGCGCCGGGTTGGCGATCATCTCGCGCGCCTGCTCGACGAACGTGTCCTTGCCGAGCTCGGTCAGGCCGTAGACCGTGCGCTCGGGGCGGCGGCCCTGCCGCTGCGTGTCGACGACCTCGATGAATCCCTGGCCCTCCAGCCGCTCGACCGTGTGGTAGAGCGACCCGGGGCGCAGCTTCACCCGGTAGTCGACCCGCCGCTCCCGCATCAGCTGGGTCATCTCGTAGGGGTGCATCTCCCGCTCCTGCAACAGCTCCAGCACGGCCATCGCCAGCGGCGTCAGCGGCATCACGGACCTGCCCATAACGGACTATTCCCCCCGGGTGACTCCGTACCGGTTATTCCACGCGGACTATATGACGCCCATCCGGACCTGTCGAGTGCGGTACCTGGCGTGTCCGGGCGGCTACGGCGCGAACTGCGCGAGGGCGTCCAGGGCGAGGGCCTGCACGTGGTGGTCGCCGGCGGCACGGGCCGCGTCGTGGAGCTCGTGCAGCTCGTGGACGGCCCCGGGGTCGCCGTCCTCGGCGCGCAGGGTCGCCAGCAGGCAGGCGGCGAGCGCGGTCCCGTCTCCCGCGCCGGACTCCGCGTACCAGCGGTTGGCCGCCACGAGCAGCTCGCGCGCCGCGGTCCGGTCGCCCGCGGCGCGGCGGACCTCGGCCAGGGTCACCCGGGCCATGGCCAGCAGCCGCAGGTCCCCCGCCTGCTCCGCGCCGGCGATCGCGCGGCTCAGGGTGTCCGCCGCGGTCGGGTCGCCGGCGTCGTGCTGGGCCCGGCCGAGGTGCGCCAGGTGCAGTGCGGCCGCGCCGCCGAACCCCAGCCGCGCCGCGGACTCGGCGGCGTGCGCGTGGTGGCGCGCGGCATCGGCGAAGCGGTGCTCGGCCTGCGCGACCCGGCCGAGCGCGGCCTCGGCGTGCAGCAGCCCCCAGGCGTCGCCCAGCGGGGTGATGACGCGGATCGCGTCCTCGCACGCGGCCCGGCCGGCGGCGAGGTCGCCGAGCGCGAGGTGCGCGAACGCGGCCAGCAGCCGGGCGCCGCCCGCGCGCCAGGTGTCGCCGCCCGCGGCGTACGCCGCGTGGCAACGGTCCAGTTCGGACAGTGCGTCGGCGGGCCGGCTCTCCTGGAACAGCACGAAACCCGAGTACCAGCGCGTGAGGTTCACCAGCTCCGGGTCGTCCCCGGCCAGCTCGATCGCGGCGTCCATCGCGGTGCGGGCCGGGCGGAGGTCACCGGACATGGCCTCGAGCCAGCTCTCCAGGAGCAGGGCCGCCACCCGGAGGCCGGCGGGCGCCGCGCCGGCCTCGAGCCGGGCGCCGCGCAGCCGGCCGGCGGCCGCGCTGTCGTCGAGCAGGACCCACGCCCAGCCCAGGTCGACCGCGATCCGCAGGCCGGTCACGGGATCGTGGCCGCGGGCCCGGTCGAGGGCGGCGTCGATCGTGGCGCGCTCGGCGGCGGTGCGCGCGACGTGCTCGGCCTGGTCCGGCCCGCGGACCCGCGCGGCGACGGCGCCGGCCATCCCGGCGACCCAGCCCAGGAGGGCGTCCGCGGCGAGGTCGGCGGCACCCGCCGCCACGGCCCGGTCGGCGGCGTAGGCCCGGACGCTGTCGAGGAGGCGGTAGCGGGTGGCGCCCGCGCCGCCGTCATCGACGGACACCAGCGAGCGGTCCACCAGGCGGGCCACGATGTCGAGGGCCGACGCGGCGGGCACGTCGAGTGCGGCCAGGACGTGTTCGACGGCGGGCATCGTCGCCCCGCCGGGGAACTGCGCCAGCGCCCACAGGCCGCGCTGGTCGTCGGGGAAGAGCAGGTCGTAGCTCCAGGACAGGGCCGCGGCGAGCGTGGGGCGGCCCGAGATCGGGTCGGCCAGCAGGGTGAACCGGTCGTCGAGGCGCTGCGCGATCTCGGCCACGGACAGGATCCGGGCGCGGGCCGCGGCGAGCTCGATCGCCAGCGGCAGGCCGTCGAGGGCGCGGCACAGCTGCGCGACGGCCGGCGCGGTGTCGGCGGTGAGCCGGAACGACGCTGCCCGCTCTGCGGCCCGCTGCGCGAACAGCGCGACGGCGTCGGCCTCGGGCAGCGGGGCGAGCGGGCACACGATCTCGCCGTCGAGCCCGAGCGAGCGCTGGCTCGTGGCCAGGATCCGCACCCGGGACGCGGTGCCGAGCACCCGCGCGGCGAGGGCGGCGACCGCCTCCGCCACGTGCTCGCAGTTGTCGAGGACGAGCAGCAGGTCGGCGCCGCGCAGGGCCGCGTCCGGGGCCGCGGCGTCCGCGCCGGGCACGGCGTCCGCGATGGCCGACGGCAGCTCCGCCGCGGTCCGCACGCCCTCCAGGCGCACGAGCCACGCACCGTCCGCGGCACCGCTGCGCCGCGCGACCTCGGTCGCGAGGCGGGTCTTGCCCACCCCGGCCGGGCCGACCACGGTGACCAGCCGGTGGTCGGCCAGGCTCGCGGACACCGCGGCGAGGTCGTCGGCGCGGCCGACCAGCGGCGTCGACAGCGCGGGCAGGTTCCCGCGGGTCTCCGGCTGCTGGTCGAGCACCCGGTCGTGCGCGAGCACCTGCAGCTCCAGCTCCGCCAGCTCCGCGCCGGGGTCGATGCCGAGCTCGTCGGCGAGCAGCCGGGTGACGCGGCGGTGCGCCGCCAGCGCGTCGGCCTGCCGGCCAGACCGGTAGAGCGCCGTGATCAGCAAGGCCCACAACCGTTCCCGCAGCGGATGCAGCGCGACCAGCGACTCCAGCTCGCCGGTGAGCTCGCCCGCCGCGCCGAGCGCGAGCCGCGCGGCGAGGCCGTCCTCGACCAGCCGCAGCCGGGCCTCCTCGAGCCGGACGCGGTGCGGCAGCACCCAGTCCGCCGTTCCCGCGGCCGGCAGCACCTCGGAACCGAAGAGCGCGAGCCCGGCCCGGCAGGTCGCCTCGGCCGCGGCGGCGTCACCGGCCGCGAGCTGCGCCGCGCCCTCGTCGGCCAGCCGCAGCACCCGCAGCGCGTCGACCCGGGCGGGGTCGACGGCCAGGGTGTAGCCGATCGGTCCCCCGGTCAGCGCGGCCGGGTCGCCGAGTGCGCGGCGCAGCTGGGAGACCTTTGCCTGCAGGGTGTTGCGCCGGGTCTCGGTGGTGGCGGGCCACAGGTCCTCGACGAGGCGCTCGACGCGGACCGGCCGGCCGGCGTCGAGCGCGAGCCGCACCAGCAGCTCGGTGGTCAGGCCGCTCGGCACCGCCGCGGCGGACCCGTCGCGCACGACCTCGACCCGCCCGAGCACCGCGACGGTGAGCACCTCCGGAGCCTAGGCGCGTCAGCCTGTCGTCAGTAGGTCATAAGGACCCTGTTCGAACCTCAGCGCATGGATGCCGAACAGCTGGTCCGATGCCTCGCCGCCGGTGACACCGCCGCGCTGGTCGAGCGGGCCGCGACCAGTGACGACCCGGCCGTGCTGACCGCGGCCGCGCTCGTCGTCCCGGCCTGGCGGCCGCTGCTGGCCCGGGCCGCCGAGGCCGCCGCCGGCAGCCACGACCGCCAGCTCGTGACCATCGCCACCGCGTACCTGCGCGGCGACGCCGACCGCGCGCTGCTACTCGCCCGCGACCACCTCGCCGACCACCCCGACAGCCCGCTGGCCGCGCACCTCGCCGCGGCGGCGTCGACCCGGAAGGACCAGACATGACCCTCCCCCGCACCGCCGCTCTCATGATCGCGGCCGCAGTGCTCCTCAACGTCGCCTTCACCGGCCTCGGCACCGTGTTCGACTACCCAGACGTCCTCAAGCACCCGGCCGGCGACGTCCTGGCCGCCTTCCGCGACTCGCAGGGCGCGGTGATCGGCTGGTTCCTGGCCCTGGCCGCCGGGGCGGCGATGCTCGCCCCGGTCGCCGTCGGCGTCGGACGCCTGTCGACCTCCCGCGCGATGCGCTTCGCCGTGCCGGTCGGCATCGCGGCCGCGGCCGTGCAGGTGGTCGGCCTGCTGCGGTGGCCGCTGCTGGTGCCGGGCTGGGCGGCGGCGGACGCCGGGGGCGACCCGGCGGCGCGGGAGTCGTTCGACACCGCGAACACGGTGCTGGGCAACATCATCGGCGAGACCGGCGGCTACCTGCTGACCGCGGCGTGGACGGGCCTGGTGCTGGCGGCGCTGGGCGCGACCTTCGCCGGCCGCCTGTTCACTGTGCTTGGTGCAGCCTCGGCGGTCCTGATCCTGGCCGGGGTGCTGTCGCCGCTGGACCTGCCGGTCATCGACCTCGCGAACTTCGCCGGGTACGTCCTGTGGAGCGCGTGGCTGCTGATCTTCGCCGCAGTGCTGCTGGTCCGCCACCGGCGCGCCACCCTTCACCCCCGCCAACCCGAAACCGCCACCCGATGACCACCCACACGCGACTGTTCCGCTCACTCCCAACCGCCGCAGTGCACACCCCAGGCTTCGCCGGAAACGCGACCACCGGCCGAAAGCGCCGTCCGATGACCACCACCCGCACGCAACCGGTCCACTCACTCCGGACCACCGCCTTCCGCGCAGGCTCCCCCAGAAACGCGACCACCGGCCGAAGGCGCCGTCCGATGACCACCGCCCACTCGCGACTGTTCGCTCGTTCCCGACCGCCGCCTGCCACATCCCGGCACGCCGCAAACGCGACCGCCGACCCGAACCTCCCCCGCACCAGCCCTCCCCTCAAACCGAAGCGCGGCCCGATGACCACCACCCGCGCCACTCAGCCACAGCTGCTCCGATCACGGCCGGCCGCGGCGTTCCGCACCCCAGGCACCGCCGGCAAAGCGATCGGGGGCCGGACCTCCCCTGTGCCACCCGTCCTCTCGAACCGCACGCGACTGTTCCGGTCACTCCCGGCCGCGAACGCGACCGCCGGCCCGAACCTCCCCGCACCAGCCCCCCGAGAACGAAAGCGCGGTCCGATGACCACCACCAGCACCACCCAGCCAAGACTGTTCCGCTCCTGGGCCCTCTGGACCGCGGGCTTCCTCGCCTTCCCGATCGCGGGGCTGGCGGGGAAGGCGATCGCCGGGCCGGTTGACGGTCTGCTCGCCGCGTTGCTTGGTGGGGCGGTGACTGGCCTCGTCATCGGGGCCGGGCAGAGCCTCGTTGCGCCGGGTGCGGTGCCGCCCGCTCGGTGGACGCTCGCTACGACTGTGGGCATGGCGGCCGGTCTGGCGCTCGGCGCCGCCGCTGTCGGCTACCGAAGCTCGCTGGCCGACCTGGTGCTCATGGGTGTCCTGACCGGCGTACCACTCGGCATCGCCCAGGCGCTCGCGCTCACCACCCGGCGGCGGTGGCTCTGGGCGGCGGCCACCCCGGTCCTGTGGGGACTCGGCTGGACGGTGACGACCCTCATCGGGGTCGATGTCGGCAGCCGGTACACGGTCTTCGGCTCCACCGGCGCCATCGCGTTCTCGGCGCTATCCGGCCTCGTGCTCCTGGCGGTCGTGCGACCGGCCAGGCCGTGACAGGCGTGTGGGGCGCCGATCGCTCGGCGCCCCACACGTTCTCCCCGCTCGACTAGTGCTGAGCGGCGTGGCCGGAACCGGCGTGGTTCCAACCGTGCGCGGCGGCATGTGCGTCGCCGCCGTCGCCGGCCGCACCGGAGTCGCCTCCGGTGGTCCAGCTCGCGTTCCACGCGTCGCCACTGTCCCCAGTGGACCCGGTGTCACCCGAGTCGCCAGAGGTCACGAGCGTGTGGATCCACGAACCACCGTCGTGGTGACCGCCACGACGGTTCTTGCCGGACCGCTGGTCCTGACGGACCTCGGCGGAGTTACCGCCGGTGGCACCGGAGTCACCGGACGCGCCGGTGCTGCCGGAGGTCGCCTCGTTGGAGCTGGAGGCATTCCCGCCAGGGCCCGAGTTCCCGCCGTTGCCGGCGGTCGCGTCGGCCGAGGTGTCACCACTCGCAGTGGCGTCACCCGTCTTTCCACCCTTGCGGGACTTCACGTCACCCGACATCGCCGAGTTGTCCCCGGCCGCCATCGCGTGCGCGTCGCCACCGTTGCCGGCCATCCCGGAGTCGCCCCCGGTCGTCCAGCTCAGGTTGCCGGCGTCGCCACTGTCCCCAGTGGACCCGGTGTCACCCGAGTCGCCCGAGGTCACCATGGTGTGCGACTCGTCGCCGTGCGACTGGCCACCCTTGCGGTGGTCCCAGCCACCGTGCCCGGACATGCCGCCCGAGCGGACATCGGCGGAGTTGCCGCCGGTGCTGCCCGAGTCGCCCGAGTCACCGGTGTCGCCGGAGGTCGCCTCGTTGGAGCTGGAGGCGTTCCCGCCAGGGCCCGAGTTCCCGCCGTTGCCGGCGGTCGCGTCGGACGAGGTGTCACCACTCGAGGTCGCGTCACCGG
Source organism: uncultured Actinomycetota bacterium (assembly GCA_963841395.1). GTDB lineage: Bacteria > Actinomycetota > Actinomycetes > Mycobacteriales > Pseudonocardiaceae > Actinophytocola. The sequence continues at coordinate 32,232 of CAWJCX010000048.1, read as the reverse complement.
TCGAACCGGTGTTGCCACCCTTGTGGTGCCAGCCATCCTTGCGGGACTTCACGTCACCCGACATCGCCGAGTTGTCCCCGGCCGCCGCCGCGTGCGCGTCGCCACCGTTGCCGGCCATCCCGGAGTCGCCCCCGGTCGTCCAGCTCAGGTTGCCGGCGTCGCCACTGTCCCCAGTGGACCCGGTGTCACCCGAGTCGCCCGAGGTCACCATGGTGTGCGACCAGCCACCCCGGTTCTTGACGGACGCGCTGTTGCCGCCCGTCGAACCCGAGTCACCCGAGTCGCCCGTGCCACCAGAGGTCGCCTCGTTGGAGCTGGAGGCGTTCCCGCCAGGGCCCGAGTTCCCGCCGTTGCCGGCGGTCGCGTCGGACGAGGTGTCACCGCTCGAGTCGGCGTCACCGGAGCCGGAACCGGAACCGGAGGACGCCTCGCGGCGCCAGCCCCAGTCACCGGAGCCCGCGTCACCCGAGTCCGCCGAGTTCTCACCCGCCGCCATCGAGTGCGCGTTGCCACCGTCGCCGGCCATCCCGGAGTCGCCCCCGGCGGTGTGGCTGGCGTTCCACGCGTCCCCACTGTCCCCAGTGGACCCGGTGTCACCCGAGTCGCCGGAGGTCACCGTGGTGTCGCACTTCGACAGCACGCAGACGCCCGCGGCGTGGTTGCCGCCGGTCGAGCCGGAGTCGCCGGAGTTCCCGGTGTCCCCGCTCGTCGCCTGGTTGCTGCTGGTGGCGTTGCCGCCCACACCCGAGTTCCCACCGTTGCCGGCGGTCGCCCCGGACGAGGTGTTGCCACCGGAGGTGGCGTCACCGGTGTTGCCGCCACGGCCGTGCGCCGAACCCGACTGCGCCGAGTTCGAGCCTGCCGCGGCACTGTGCGCCGAGCCGCCGTTGCCCGCGTCGCCGGAGTTACCCCCGGCGGTGTGGCTGACGTTGCCGGCGTTGCCGCTGTCGCCCGTGGACCCGGTGTCACCCGAGTCTCCCGAGCTGACCGCGGTGTTGCATTCGGACAGCACACAGAGCGTGGTGGCGGAGTTGCCACCGGTCGATCCGGAGTTGCCCGAGTTGCCGGTGTCACCCGACGTCGCGCTGTTCCCGCTGGTGGCATTGCCACCCGCGCCCGAGCTCCCGCCGTTGCCGGCCGTCGCCCCGGACGTGGTGTCACCACCCGCGGTCACCGCTCCGGTCACCGAGCTGACGGTGCCGGACACACTTCCAGTCAGATCGGACAAGCCGTCCGATCCCGTGTCCGCGCTCGCTACCGCGTTGCCCAGCAGGATGAACCCACCGGTGATCGCAGCGGTGACGAGTGCGCGCTTGACTGTCTTGCGCATTCTCGTTTCCTTTCCAAGTCCATTCGGTCACATGGGGTTGGGAAGGAACATCAGCTCGGATGGTCGTGGTCCTCGAACGCCAGCCACGACAGGGAGACGTCCCCACCGGGCGGGGCCCGGTCACCCGGACCGTCCACACCGGACGAGAGCCTCGGCGACGACACGGTGCCGTCGGCACCGTGCTGACCACCGGAACCACCGGCCGCCGCACCACCGGGTACCGCGTCCGTCCCGAGCGGGAACCCGGGACGATCGCCCGGCCGGCCCGGGCCGGCCGGCAGCGCCACCGCGGTGGCGTCCGAAGTGGACGCCGTCGCACCGGGCGACCACGACACCACGGCACTCCCACCGGACACGGTCCCGGCGGCGTCAGCCACCGGAACCTGCCTGGCGGGCGGAACCGCCGGCCGAGAAGGCCGCGGCGGGGCTGCCGCGCGCGGCTCCGACAAGTCGGCAACCGCATCGTCGGCCCCCACCGACGCCGCGACCGGTGACACCACCGGATCGGCGGCCCGCAGCAGCGGACCGGCGAGCGGTGCGGCCACCGGAGCGACCACCCGCACCACCGGTTGCAACACCGGAGTCACGGGTGCCAGCACCGGCCGCACGACCGGTGCGACCGCCTCGGTCAGCGTCCGGACCACCGGGGCGACTGCCTCAGCGACCGGCCTGACCACCGGCGCGACCACCGGTTCGGTGATCGTGGCTACCGGAGCCAGGACCGGAGCGGCCACGTCGTCGACCAGGTCCAGCGCGGGCGCGTTCGCCGGCGAGACCTCCGCCGGCCGTTCGTCCGCTCCCGCCTGTCCCGCGCCGAGCAGTGCCAGCAACCCGAGTCCGAAAAGGAATCCGGCGACCGCCGCCGCTCGTCGGAGCAGCACGGTCGCCGGGCTCGGGTCGGTCGGGGTTGCTGGCGCTTCTGTGTGATCCCTCATTCACATCACCTCCCTTCGATCGGGGTCACCAGTACGGGGGCTTCGGGGCGAGCCACCAACACGGATGGGTCGAATGTTGGTTTTTCTTTTCACCCGTCTGGAGTTTGAAGCCCCCGATCGGGGGGAACGCGCGTGATCTCTTGTCAGGGCACGGAAACCGTGACGACCGGCTCCGACGTCGGCAGCGGCGAGCCGCCGCCGGGCTCGACGGTGACGGCGACCGCAGTCACCGAGCCGACGTGGTCCATCGCGAGCGCCGCGGCGTTCCCATGCGGCGTGAGGAGGCCGGCGGAGTGGTACCGGGCGTCGACGGTCCAGGCCTGGTAGGCCCGTCCCGACGGTGGCGGCGGGAGCTGCGCCATGAGCATCATGCGGTCCGCGTGATGGGAGACCACGAGCGTCACGCGGCCGCCGTCGACGTCCCGCTGGGCGAGGGCGGCGTCGTCGGCACGCAGGACGGTCGCGACGGCGACCGCATCGAGGTTCTGGTTCGTGTGCGTCAGCGTGACCCCGAGCGCCGCGGCGACGACGAGCAGGAACGACGCGGCCGTCGCGAACAGGCGCGTCCGCAACGTGATCACCGCGCCGCCCTGCCGGGCGCCATGGACCGCGATCAGCACCCGGCCGCGCAACCGGGCCGGTGGCGTCGCGGCCGCCGCGAGCCCCAGCCGGGTCGTGGTCTCGCGGAGCCCGGCCACCTCCTGGACGCAGGCGTCGCACCGGGCGAGGTGGCGCTCGAACGCGCGCTGCTCCTCGCGGGTGACCGCGTCGAGGACGTACGCGCCGGTCAGGACGTGCGGGTCGGCAGTCACGCGGCACCGGATCTGGTCATGCCGAACTGCCACACGTCGAGGTAGCCGGCGCGGAACCCGGCCTCGCTGTAGGCGAGGTAGAACTCCCACATGCGCCGGAACGTCGGGTCGAAGCCGGCCGCCGCGATGCGGTCCCAGCGGTCGAGGAACCGGGTGCGCCAGTGGAACAGCGTGCGCGCGTAGTGCGGGCCGAGGCCGCGCCGCTCGGTGATGTCGAGCCCCGCGGCCGCCGCGTTGGACCGCACGGCCGGCACGGACAGCAGCTGCCCGCCCGGGAAGACGTACTTGTGGATCCACGTGTGCGAGCGCCGGGTGGCGAGCATCCGGTCGTGGGGCATGGTGATCGCCTGCAGGCCGACCCGCCCGCCCGGCCGCAGCAGGCGGGCGATGGTGCCGAAGTAGGCGGGCCAGTACTCGTCGCCGACCGCCTCGATCATCTCCACCGACACGACCGCGTCGTAGGTGCCGTGCGCCTCGCGGTAGTCGCGCAGCAGCACGTGGACGCGGTCGGCGACCCCGGCGTCGGCGATCCGGCGTTCGGCGAGCTCCTTCTGCTCGGCGGAGATCGTCAGCGTGGTCACCCGCGCGCCGCGTCGGGCGGCCCGGATCGCCAGCGCGCCCCACCCCGTGCCGATCTCCAGGACGTGGGTGTCCGGCCCGACGGAGGCGAGGTCGAGGATGCTGTCGATCTTGCGCAACTGCGCGGCGTGCAGGTCGTCCGAGCCGGTCGGGAACCAGGCCGACGAGTAGGTCATCGACTCGTCGAGGAACTCCTCGAACATCGCGTTGGACAGGTCGTAGTGCCGGTGGATGTTGGCTCGCGCGCCCGTCACGGTGTTGCGCTCGTCGGACGGGCGGGCCGCGTCCACCCAGCGGCGCAACGGTTGCAGCGAGCGCGGCACGAGCGTGGTGACCCGCGCGGCGAACGGGGTCAGCAGGCCGGCGAGGTCGGTACTCGTCCAGTCGCCGGCCATGTACGCCTCGCCGAACCCGATCTTGGCGTCGATGCCGAGGCGGTGGAAGAACGTCACCGGACGCACGATCCGCATCACCGGCGACGCCGCGTCGCCGGCACCGAGCTCCTCCCCGCCCGGGAGCAGGACCCGCACCGGGAGCCGGCGCACGGTCTGGCGGAACAACCGCTCCGCGAGCCAGGCCCTGGCCGGCGAGCACTCCGGCACCGCGAGGCCGGGCCATCTCCTGGTGTGTGTCCACTCCGGACTGAGAACGGATGAGGTGGTCATGTGCGCTCCTGGAGAAACGGTGGGTCAGAGCCAGCCGGCGAGCTTGTCGACGATGGCCGTCTTGGACTTGGCGCCGGTCAGCGAGGTGGCGACGGCCCCCTTGACGAACAGGGTCATGGTCGGGATGGACATCACCCGGTAGTCGGCGGCGATCTGCGGGTTCGCGTCGATGTCGACCTTCACCACGGTCAGCGTGTCCGGGTGCTCCTCGGCGATGGCGGCGAGCATCGGGGCCAGCGCCTTGCACGGGCCGCACCAGTCGGCCCAGAAGTCGACGAGGACGGGCTTGTCGCTGGCGAGGACGTCGGCGGCGAAGGTGTCGGTGGTGACGGACTTGATGGTCATGAGGGTTCTCTTTCTGCTCAGCCGAAGGTGAAGGAGTAGGCCTGCGACGCCCTTGCCGACGGTCACGGTGACGCGTGCCCGCCTTGGTGGCGGGTGTGGACAGGAGTTGGTAGGAGTTCGGGGTGCCGGACACGTGGATGGTCTTGGTCTGGCCGTTCGCCTGGTAGGTGACGGTGCCCTGGCCGGACAGGACCATCCGGACCTCCTTGGCGCGGTAGTTGAGCCGCACCTGCCCCGTGTCGCCGGTGGGGGTGATGTTCTGCGGGGTGAGCCGCCAGCCGCCGTCGAGCGCGAAGGTGTCCTTGGCCTGGTCGCCGGGCAGGGCGAACGACTTGTCGCCGGCGGTGTAGCTTTCGGTGCCGGCGAAGTTCACCCGTTTCGTGGACCCGAGGTAGGTCTCGCGGGTGATGTCGGCGGTGTCCGGGGTGTCGTCGGCGGTGTCGGTCGGCCCGGGCAGGCTGACGCCGGAGTCGGCGTCGCGCAGCAGCTGGCGGATCAGCTTCTCGGTGACGTCGTAGTCGCCCTCGCCGAACTTGATGTGCCGCACGGTGCCCTGCGCGTCGATCAGGTAGTGCGCGGGCCAGTACCGGTTGCGGTAGTTCGTCCAGGTGGCCAGCGAGTTGTCCAGCGCGACCGGGTAGGTGATGCCGAAGTTCTCGGCGGCGGACGCGACGTTGCGGGGTTCCTTCTCGAACGCGTACTCCGGGGCGTGCACCCCGATCACCTCGAGGCCGGCGTCGCGGTAGGCCTTGTCCCAGGCGATCACGTGCGGGATCGAGCGCTGGCAGTTGATGCACGAGTAGGCCCAGAAGTCGATCAGCACGACCTTGCCGCGCAACGACTTCAGGTCGACCGCGCTGTTGCCGGGCGTGTTGAACCACTGCTGGATGCCCTTGATGTCCGGCGCCGTGCCGCAGCTCTCCAGCTCGGCCGCGCCGTCGGTGCACTTGTCCAGGTCCTTGTTCTGGTCGTTCACCAGCCCGCCCAGGTTCAGCGCGTCCTTCACCTGCTCGGAGTTGTTCACCTTCTCCTGCAGCCCGCTGGTGTAGTCCGGCACCGCCCGCTGCAGCAGCTGCGGCAGGTTGAACACCAGGCCCGACGGCCAGCGCGATCATCACGATGCCGGCGGTGACGCGGATGCCGCGCTGCCGCTTGCGGAACGACCGCACCCGCTCGGCCACCCGACGCCCGGCCAGCGCGAACACCAGCAGCGGGATCGCCGCGCCGACCGCGAACGTCACCGTCAGCACGACCGTGTCCACGCCGACCTGACCGGTCGACCCGGCGACCGTGATCGCCGCGAGCACCGGCCCCGCGCAGGGCACGTACACCGCGCCCAGCGCCAGCCCCAGCGGGAACCCGCCGCGCTTCGAGTCCGGGCTGCGCTGCGGGATCCAGGAGAACGGCTTCTCCAGCAGGTGCTCGAACCGCGGCACGATCAGGCCGATGCCGATCAGCGCCAGCACGACGAGTCCGGCCCACCGCAGCACGTCCTGCGGCAGCCCCAGGATCGACAGCAGCAGTGAGCCGAACAGGGTGACGAGCGTGAAGCTCACCACCAGACCCAGGATCACCAGGTAGGGCCGGCCCCGCGACGGTTTCGTCTCAACAGGACGTTCGGCCGTGGCGACCGCACCGGTTTGCTCCCCCTGCGCCGCGGCCGCCCGCGCCGGTTGCCCGGTTTGCTGTGCGGTCTGCGCACCGGTGAAGAAGATCACGGGCAGCACCGGCAGAATGCACGGCGAAATTCCCGTGACCAATCCGCCGATCAGTCCGATCAAGGCGAGAGTCAGCACTGCGTCCTCACAAGGTTGTCCGGGATGTCCGGCGGTGTCGCTGTCCACGGGGTATTCGGCGGCACACGGTGATCGGATTGGCTCTACCTGCGACTTTGTGACTGATCAGCCGGTTGGTCACGAAAAGGTCACGACCGCACCCGGCACCCATCCGGCCCCGATCCGCTTCCGAAGACCCGGTACCAGCGCTCGAAAAAGTTCGAGCCGGAAAGCGTGGCCCAGAGCCGACCGACGGCTCACCGAACGCCACCCGAATCGGGAGATAACACGTTATGAAGACCAGCATTCGTCGCGGCACGCTGGCCATCGGTGTCGCGTTCATCGCATTCCTCGGCACCGCCTGCGGCAGCTCGGACGACGGGGCTTCGAACGCCTCCGACTCGTCCTCGGACACCACGACCCAGGCGCCGGCCGCAGAGTCCTCTTCGGACAGTGGCATGGCGGCCGACCCGGCCGCCGACCTCGTCGGCCCCGGCTGCGCGGGCTACGCCCAGCAGGTACCGGACGGCGCGGGCTCGGTCGCCGGCATGGCGCAGGACCCGGTCGCCGTCGCGGCGAGCAACAACCCGCTGCTGAAGACCCTGGTGCAGGCCGTGTCCGGCAAGCTCAACCCGAAGGTCAACCTCGTCGACACCCTCAACGGCGGCGAGTTCACCGTCTTCGCGCCGGTCGACGCCGCGTTCGCCAAGATCCACGCCGCCACGATCAACACCCTCAAGACCGACAGCGCGCTGCTGACCAAGATCCTCACCTACCACGTGGTTCCCGGCCAGCTGTCGCCCGACCAGGTCATGGGCCAGCAGGCGACCGTCGAGAAGGGCATGGTCGACGTCACCGGCTCCGGCGACAACCTGAAGGTCAACGACGCCAACGTCATCTGCGGCGGCGTGCACACCGCCAACGCCACCGTCTACCTGATCGACTCGGTGCTCATGCCGAAGAGCTGACCCCACTCACGAAGACCACGCCGGCCGCGCTGCCCCGCGCGGCCGGCGTGCCGTGTTGTAATCGAACGCAAGTTCGATATGATGGAGGCATGAAGGGTGACCGGGTCGAGATCGTCGTCGATGCCGGTGACACGACGCGGGCCTACGAGGTGGTGGCCACCCGGGCCGGTCGCCGGGTGGAGGTCAGCATCGGGCGCGGTGTGGTCGAGGTCGTGGAGGTCACGCGCACCGGCGTCCCCGTCCGAACGGCGCGCTTCATGGCCAGCAAGGTCCTCGCGCTCGTCGAGCACCCCGCGGCGGACCGCCCGCTCGACGACGAGCGGTCGGACGCCTGACGCGGCTCAGGTGGTCCGGCGCCACATGTCGATGGTCAGGGTCCGGCGCATGCCGACGCTCTCGTAGACGCCGAGCGCCGGCGTGGTGTTGTTGCTGTCGACGTGCAGGATCGTCCCGGTCCGGCCGGCGGCGATGTCCGCGGCGAACGCGGTCCGCAGCAGGAACTTGGCGATACCGCGGCCGCGTGCCTCGGCGAGCACGCCCAGGTCGGCCACGTAGCCGCAGTCCTCGTCCTCGAGGAACTGGTCCGTCGTGAGCAGGACGGCGACCGGGCGGGAGTCGAGCGCGGCGAGCGTGAGCTGGGACCACTCGAACGCGGTGTCCTTCTCGAGGCACTCCTGCCATTCCTCGAAAGGCTTGGCGATCCAGCCGAAATGGTCCTTGAACGACTCGCACAGCACGGCATGGACGGTCCGGCGGAAGTCCTCGTCGCCGGTGTCGGCGTGCAGGGTGACCCCGGGCGGGGCCGTGGCGGCGGGCGCGGGGCCGGCGTGGTCGACGCGCATGCGGTAGAAGGTGGTCGCCGGGGTGAAGCCGTGCTCCTCGGCGAGGGCGCGGACCCTGACGTCCTCGCGGTAGACGCCCTGGTCGACGACCGCGTGCAGGTGGCCGCCCGCCGCGGCCATCTCCCCGGCGCGGGCCAGCACCCGGTCATACATCCAGTGCGCGACGTCGTCGTCCGGCGTGATGGTGTCGACGTCGACCTGCTCGCCGGTGCCCTTCCGGTAGGCCCAGGCGAACCCGACGAGCACGCCGCCGCGGTCGTGCACGAGCCAGCTGTCGGTCTCGAGGTCGAAGCCGGGCTCGCCGAGGTCGTTGCGCAGGTCGGCGAGCGTGCGGTCGGGAAAGCCGACGACGGCGGTGTTGTACGCCACCGTCAGCTCGAAGATCGCCTCGGCGTCGGCGAGGGTCGCCGGGCGCCAGGTGTAGCCATCGGGAAGGGCCATTACCGCAGCGTGACCGCCCGCGCGGGACTCTGTCCAGTCGTTTTAGCTGGCCCAGATGCCCCGCACGTGGCCGATGTGGCGGCGCATCAGCGCCTCGGCGCCGTCCGCGTCGCCGGCGGCGAGGAGGTCGAGCAGCTCGGCGTGCTCGTGCGCGGACGGCACGAGAGCACCGCGGTCGGCGAGGGCGCGGAGCCCGTAGATCCGGGAGCGCGCCCGCAACGACCGCACCACCTCGACCAGGTGGCGGTTGCCGCCCAGGGCGAGGAGTCGCATGTGGAACTTCAGGTCGGCGGCGACGTGCGCGATGAGGTCGCCCCGGCCGGCGGCCGCCTCGATCTCCGCCGCGAGCGGGCGCAGCTCGTCCAGCGTCTCCGGGGCGACGCCGGCCGCGGCGATCCGGCGGACGGTCGGCACCTCGATCAGCGCGCGCAGCTCGCTCAGCTCGTCGAGGTCCGCATCCGACAGCTCGGTGACCCGGAAACCCTTGTTGCGCACGATGTCCACGAGGCCCTCGTTCGCCAGGTCGAGCATCGCCTCGCGCACCGGGGTGGGTGACACCCCGAACTGCGTGGCCAGGCTGGGCGCGGAGTAGACGACCCCCGGGCGCAGCTCCCCGGAGATCACCGCGGCACGCAGGGTCTGCGTGATCTCCTCCCGCAGGTTGCGCCGCACGCCCAGCGCCGGCAGCGCGAGCTCGTCCCCCGTCATGCCCGCCCCTCCCAGTCGCTCGCGGCGATCACGAGATCCTCCCACGCCATCCCGACGCTCTTGAACAACACCGGCCGGTCGCGGTCGACCGTCGCCCCGCGCACGACCTCCGCCAGACCGACCACAGTGGACGGATCGAGCACGCCCGACGTGACCGCCTGCACCACCTCGCCCGCCTCACGCAGCGCCGCCGACGGAGTCTCGACCACCACCGCCGACCCGCCCACCAGCGTGTCGTCGACCTCGCGCGCGCCGGGCTCGTGCGAGCCGACCGCCACGACCACCGTGCCGGGCCGCACCAGGCCGCCATCGAACAGCGGCACCCGGGACGTCGTCGCGCACACCACCACGTCCGCCGCCGCGACATCCGCGACCGCACCGACCCGACCGTCCACAGCGGACGCGAACGACGCGACCCGCGACCGGCCGACCACGGCGACGTCCGAGACGGGCCGGACCGCGCGGATCGCCGCGACGTGGCCGCGGGCCTGCGGGCCGGTGCCGAACACCACGAGCCGGGCCGCGTCCGGGCGGGCCAGCACGTCCACCGCCAGCGCGGAGACGGCCGCCGTCCGCACCGCCGTCAGCTCCTGGGCGTCCACAGTGGTCAGCGGGGTCAGGGTCGCCGCGTCGAACAGCACGTAGGTGCCCTGGATGCGGGGGTGCCCTCGGGCGGGGTTGTCCGGCGCCACGCTCACCACCTTGACCCCGGCGTAGCGCCCCCACTCCGCGGGCATCATCAGCAGCTGGCCGTGCGACACGGGAACCACCGACCGGGGCGCGCCCGCCTCGGGGTCGAGTCCGGCGAGCAGCGCGGCCCGGAGTGCCTCCACCGCGGCCCGGAACCCGATCACAGCTCGAACCCCTCGGGGAACGGGTCGGCGGGGTCGAGGAAGTACTGCGCGGTCCCGGTGAGCCACGCGCGCCCGGTGATCGTCGGCAGCACCGCGGGCAGGCCCCCGACCGACGTCTCCGCGACGAGCCGGCCGGTGAAGTGGGTGCCGATGAACGACTCGTTGCGGAACTCCGTGTCCAGCGCCAGCTCGCCGCGCGTGTGCAGCTGCGCCATCCGCGCGCTGGTGCCGGTGCCGCACGGTGAGCGGTCGAACCAGCCGGGGTGGATGGCCATCGCGTGCCGCGAGTGCCGCGCGTCCGAACCCGGTGCGGCGAGGTACACGTGGTGGCAGCCCGCGATGTCCGGGTTCTCCGGGTGCACCGGCCGGTCCTGCGCGTTGATCGCGTCCATGATGGACAGTCCGGCGTCGAGCAGGCGGCGGCCCGCCGCGCGCTCGAACGGGAGGCCGAGTGACTCGAGGCCGAGGATGGCGTAGAAGTTCCCGCCGAACGCCAGGTCGTAGCGCACCTCGCCGAACCCGGCCACGTCGGCCACCCGGTCGAGCCCGAGCGTGAACGAGGGCACGTTCTGGATGGTGACCGCGTTCGCCACCCCGTCGGTGACGGCGACCTCGGCCACGACGAGGCCGGCCGGGGTGTCCAGCCGGATGGTGGTGACCGGCTCGGTGACCTCGACCATGCCGGTCTCCACGAGCACGGTGGCCACGCCGATCGTGCCGTGCCCGCACATCGGCAGGCAGCCGGACACCTCGATGAACACCACGCCCCAGTCGGCGTCCGCCCTGGCCGGCGGCTGCAGGATCGCGCCGCTCATCGCGGAGTGGCCGCGCGGCTCGTTCATAAGCAGCTTGCGCAGCCCGTCGAGATGTTCGATGAAATGCATGCGCCGCGCGAACATCGTGTCGCCGGGGATGACGCCGACGCCGCCGGTGATCACCCGCGTCGGCATCCCCTCGGTGTGGGAGTCGACGGCGTGGAAGACCCGCTTGGCCCGCATCAGGCGAGCGCCTTCTCGGTCGCCTCCCGTACGGCCGCCGCGTGCTCGTCGGTGAGCGGCACGCGCGGCTGGCGGCACGGGCCGCCGAAGCGGCCGGCGACGTCCATGCTGAGCTTGATGGCCTGCACGAACTCGGTGCGGGAGTCCCAGCGCAGCAAGGGATGCAGCAGCCGGTACAGCGGCAGCGCCGTGGCCAGGTCACCGGCCGACGCGGCCTGCCACAGCGCCACGCAGGCCTCGGGCAGCGCGTTGGGGAAGCCCGCGACCCAGCCCGGCGAACCCGCGATCGCCAGTTCGAGCGCCACGTCGTCGGCGCCGCACAGCACGTCCAGGCCGGGCGCCAGCTCGTGGATCCGGTAGGGCCGGCGGACATCGCCGGTGAACTCCTTCACGGCGACGATCAGCCCCTCCTGGTACAGCTCGGCGAGCAGCTCCGGGACGAGGTCGACCTTCGTGTCGATGGGGTTGTTGTAGGCCACGACCGGCAGCCCCGCCTTGGCGACCTCGCGGTAGTGCGCGAGCACGGCCCGCTCATCGGCCCGGTAGGCGTTGGGGGGCAACAACATCACGGCGGGGCACCCCGCCTCGCCCGCCTGCTCGGCCCAGCGGCGCGCCTCGGCGGCGCCGTACGCGGCGACGCCGGGCATCACGGTGAACCCCTCGGGCGCGGCCCCGACCGCCGTCGTCACCACGCGCGCCCGCTCCTCGGGGGTGAGGGTCGGGTACTCCCCCAGCGAGCCGTTCGGGGTGACACCGTGGCAGCCGCGCGCGGCGAGCCAGGCGACGTGCTCGGCGTAGCGGTCGTAGTCGACGTTCAGCTGGTCGTCGAACGGCAGCGCGGTCGCCACCAGAACTCCGTGCCACGGCTTGGTCATGGTTCCTCCTGGTGTTGCTCGGCGAGGCGGCCGAGGGAGACGGGCTGGGCGATCGGGCGGCCGGACATGCCGAGCAGACCGGCGGCGGTGAGTGGGCCGGTCAGGCAGGCGGTCGCGTAGCCGCACACCCGGCCCTGGCACAGCCCCATGCCGGGCCGGGCGAGCAGCTTCACCGTCCGCGGCTCGCTCGCCCCGAGGTCCACAATGGAGTCGCGGATGGCGCGGAGGGGGACCTCCTCGCAGCGGCAGACGATCGTGTCGTCGGCGAGCCAGCCCTGCCACCCCGGCCCGACGGGGTACGTCCGGTGCATGGCCGCGGCGAACGACCGGAGGGACGCCCGGCGGCGGAGGAGCTTTCCGGAGGGCTGCGCGCCGGCCGCGTGCAGCCCGGCCACCTCACCCTCCACAACGGACAGCTGCGCGCCGCCGACGCCGCACACCTCGCCGGCGAGGTAAACACCCGGCACGGACGCGCGCTGCCGGTCGTCGGCGGTGGCCACGAGGCTGCCGTCGACGTCGAGGTGGGTGTCGCAGCCGAGCTGGAGCGGGAGCTCCACCTGGGGTGTGAAGCCGTAGCCGACGGCCACCGCGTCGCACGCGATGTCCCGCTCGGCGACGGCCCGCCACGCCCGGTCGAGCCTGGCGACGGTCACCCCCTCGACGCGGTCCCCGCCGTGCGCCGCGACCACGGTCTGCCTGGTGTGGAAGGGAACCCGGTGCCGCCGCAGTGTGCGCAGGTAGCCCGCCCCCTCGGCGAGCTTGCCCGCGTTGCGCAGCACGGCGGCCGGGTGGCGGGCGAAACTGAGCGGCGAGCCGGCCTCGAACACGCCGAGCACCCGGGCCCCGGCCGCGGCGAGCCCGGCGGCGACCGGCAGCAGGAAGGGCCCGCTCCCGGCGACGACGACCCGGTCACCGACCACGACGCCGTGCCCCTTCAGCAGGGCCTGCGCGCCACCCGCGGTGAACACGCCGGGCAGGGTCCAACCGGGGAAGGGCAGCTGCCGGTCGTAGGCCCCGGTCGCGACGATGACCGTGGCCGACCGGAGCTCGCCTGAGTTCGTGTGGGTGGTGAACCCGTCAGCGGTGCGCTCGACGTGCCAGATCTCGTGGCCGGGGCGGAAGTCCACGGGTGTGCGGGGGCCGGTCTTCCCGGCGCGGTGGCGCCAGTACTGCCCGCCGGTCCGCGGCGCGGAGTCCACCAGCGTGACCCGCGCGCCCGCCCGGTACGCCGCAGCCGCGGCGGCGAGCCCGGCCGGTCCCGCCCCAAGGACGGCGATGTCAGCGGACATGCCCGGCGCCTTCCTGTGGTTCGACCTGCGCACCAACCCGGCACCCGGCAGCGAGCCCCGCCGGCTCGGCGCCGAGCACGGCCATATCAGCGGACATGGCCGGCGCCTTCCCAAAACTCGACCCGCGCACCACCCGGCGCCCAGCAGCCACGGCAGCAAGCGCCAGGTTCGCCGCGTCGTCCTTCGCGCTGCCGGCCCAGCGGGCGGACAGCACGCCGAGCCCCGCAGGCTCGGCGCTGAGCACGGCGATGTCAGTGGGCATGGCCGGTGCCTTCCTGTGGTTCGACCTCGTCGCCGTCGCGGAGTTCGGTCAGGCACGCCCGCTGGTTGGGCCGGCCGTTGACGACCACGAGGCAGTCGAAGCAGATTCCGATGCCGCAGAACACGCCGCGGGGCGCGCCCGCGTGCCGGGTGGTGCGCCACGAGCGGTACCCGGCCGTGATCAGCGCCGCCCCGATGCTCTGCCCCGGTTCGGCGGTGATCTCCTTGCCCGCGAAGGAAAAGGTGGTCATGCGAACCGGTCCGGGCGGAACGGCGTGAGGTCCAGGTCCGGCGCCACGCCGGTCAGCGTCTGCGCGATGAGGTGGCCCGTCGCGGCGGCCAGGCCGATGCCGGCGCCCTCGTGGCCGCACGCGTGCACCAGCCCGGGCACACGCGGGTCCGGCCCGATGACCGGCAGGTGGTCGGGGCAGTACGGCCGGAACCCGAGGTAGCTCCGCAGCACGTTCACCTCCGCGAGGAACGGGAACAGGCCGACGGCCTGCGCCGCGAGCCTGCGCAGCACCGGCAACGACGTCGACCGGTCGAAGCCCACCCGCTCCCGGCTGGCGCCGATCAGCACGGTGCCGGCCCGCGTGCCCTCGACGACCACCGACGTCTCCAGCCCGGCGTCATCGCTCGCGACGTTGGCCACGTACTCGGCGGTGTAGACCTTGTGCCGGATGACCGGCGGCAGCGGCTCGGTCACGAGAATGAACCCGCGCCGCGGCAGCACCGGCACCGGCGCGCCCGCCAGGTCCGCGACGCGGCCGCCCCACGTGCCGGCCGCGTTGACCACCCAGTCCGCGTCGAGGTCACCCGTGCTCGTCCGCACGCCGGTGACCGCGCCTTTGTGCCGCCGAAACCCCACGACCTCCGTTCCGGTGTGGACGGTCGCGCCGTGGGTGCGGGCCTGGCGAAGCAGCTCGGCCGCCGCGAGCATCGGCTGCACCTGCATGTCCTGCGGGTAGTACGCGCCACCGGCGACGTCGCGGGTGAGGCGAGGTTCGAGGTCGGCCAGCCCGGCGGCACCGACCTCGGTCACGTCGACCCCACACCCACGCTGCCGCGCGACGAGCGAGTTGAGCGCGGCCGCGGTCTCGTCCGTTCGCGCGACCACGACGCCACCCTTGGCGTGCAGCTCGAACCGGTCACCGAGCCGCGCACCCAGGTCGGCCCACAGCCGGACCGACAGCAGCGCGAGGTCCAGCTCCGCGCCGGGCTCCTTGTCGGAGACGAGGATGTTGCCCTCCCCGGCGCTGGTGGTGCCACTCGCCACCGCACCACGCTCGACCACGCCGACCCGCAAGCCGGCCGCCGCGCAGTAGTACGCACAGGCCGCACCGACCATGCCGGCGCCGATCACCAGCACATCCACGCCAGTACTATGTCACATTGCACATCACGAACGCCACGCGTAATCGGGGATGTGTCCTGTGGCGGGCCGGCCTGACGATCCGGCGCACTCGACACGCCGACACAACATGTAGTTGTCCGAGCGAACCCCAACCGCCATGTATTGTGCTCCGCGAGCTGGTTCGGACGCCCACGCCACGGGCGTCCGTCGCAAGAGGGAACCCGGTGCGAGTCCGGGACTGCCCCGCAGCGGTGAACGGGAACGACAGCCGTCAAAGAGCACTGGACGCGAGTCCGGGAAGCGACGGCCAGTAGACCACCGACAGCAGGCGCATCGCCGCGCCCGCGTTCGGCCTGCCCGTGAGTCCGAAGACCTGCCCGCTCCCCCGCCTGCGCCGCAGGCGGCCGATCCTCAGGCCCCGAGGGAGGGCGTGTGTCAGTCAAGGTCGAACCCGAGGTCAAGCACCCGACGATGCGGGTGCGCAAACGCAGTGGCGCGTTCGAGGACGTCCACGCCGACAAGATCGTGCGTGCGGTCGAACGGTGCGCGGCCGGTCTGTCCACTGTGGATCCACAGCGGGTCGCGACGAAGACGATCAGCGGCCTGTACGACGGCGCGACGACCGTGGAGCTGGACCGCCTGTCCATCCAGACGGCCGCCGAGCTGGTCTCCGAGGAGCCCGAGTACTCGCGGCTCGCCGCCCGCCTGCTGTCGACCTTCATCGACAAGGAGGTCCGCGGGCAGGGCATCCACTCGTTCAGCCAGTCGATCGCGCTCGGCCACGAGCAGGGGCTGATCGGCGACGACACCGCCGCGTTCGTGGCCAGGCATGCGCGCAAGCTCGACGACGCCGTCGACCACGACGGCGACCTGGGGTTCGAGTACTTCGGGCTGCGCACGGTCTACGACCGCTACCTGCTGCGCCACCCGCACAGCCGCGCGACGATCGAGCGGCCGCAGTACTGGCTGCTCCGCGTCGCATGTGGACTGTCGCACACGCCGGCCGAGGCCGTCCGGTTCTACCGGCTGATGTCTTCGCTCGCCTACCTGCCGAGCTCGCCGACCCTGTTCAACTCCGGCACCCGGCACTCCCAGATGTCCTCCTGCTACCTGCTGGACTCGCCGCGCGACGAGCTGGAGTCGATCTACGAGCGGTACGCCCAGGTCGCCCGCCTGTCGAAGTTCGCGGGCGGCATCGGCGTGCAGTGGTCGCGGGTGCGCTCCCGCGGCGCGCTGATCCGCGGCACGAACGGGCACTCGAACGGGATCGTGCCGTGGCTGCGCACCCTCGACGCGTCGGTGGCCGCGGTGAACCAGGGCGGGCGGCGCAAGGGCGCGGCGTGCGTGTACCTGGAGACGTGGCACCCGGACGTCGAGGAGTTCCTGGAGCTGCGCGACAACACCGGCGAGGACGCGCGCCGCACGCACAACCTCAACATCGCCAACTGGGTCCCGGACGAGTTCATGCGCCGCGTCGAGGCCGACGCCGACTGGTCGCTGTTCGACCCCGACGAGATCCCCGAGCTGCCCGACCTGTGGGGCGCGGCGTTCGACGAGGCGTACCGGGCCGCCGAGCAGGCCGGCCGCGCGGTGCGCACGGTCAAGGCGCGCGACCTGTACGCGAAGATGATGCGCACGCTGGCCCAGACCGGCAACGGCTGGATGACGTTCAAGGACACCGCGAACCGCACCTGCAACCAGACCGCCGAACCCGGCAACGTGGTACACCTGTCGAACCTGTGCACCGAGATCCTCGAGGTCACCAGCGACAGCGAGACCGCGGTGTGCAACCTCGGCTCGGTCAACCTCGGCGCGCACGTCAGCGGTGGCGCGATCGACTGGACGCGGCTGCGGGAGACCGTGCGTACCGCGGTCACGTTCCTCGACCGCGTGATCGACGTCAACTACTACCCCACCGAGCAGGCCGGTGCCAGCAACCCGCGCTGGCGCCCGGTCGGCCTCGGCGTCATGGGCCTGCAGGACGTGTTCTTCGCCCTGCGGCTGGCATTCGACTCCGCCGAGGCGAAGGAGCTGTCCACCCGTCTCGCCGAGGAGGTCTACCTGACCGCGCTGGAGACCTCCGCCGACCTGGCCGCCGCGGCGGGCGCGCACCCGGCGTACGCGGAAACCCGGGCCGCACAAGGGAACCTGCAGCCGGACCTGTGGGGCGTCACCCCGGCGCAGGCCGAGCGATGGGCGGTACTGCGCGAGAAGGTCGCCGAGTCCGGGCTGCGCAACTCGCTGCTGGTCGCGGTCGCCCCGACGGCGACCATCGCCTCGATCGCCGGCTGCTTCGAGTGCATCGAGCCGCAGGTGTCCAACGTGTTCAAACGCGAGACCCTGTCCGGCGAGTTCCTCCAGGTCAACTCGTACCTGGTGGCGGAGCTGAAGAAGCACGGCCTGTGGACCGCGGCCACGCGCGACGAGATCAAGCGCGCGGACGGCTCGGTGCAGGGCCTGACCGCACTGCCGGCCGATGCGCGCGAGCTGTTCCGCACCGCGTGGGAGCTGCCGCAGCGGGCACTGATCGACCTCGCCGCCGCGCGCGGGCCGTACATCGACCAGAGCCAGTCGCTGAACCTGTTCGTGGCCGCGCCGACGATCGGCAAGCTGTCGTCGATGTACCGCTACGCCTGGGCGTCCGGGCTCAAGACCACCTACTACCTGCGGTCCCGGCCGGCGACCCGCATCCAGCAGGCCACTGTGTCCACTGTGGAGGGCGCAGCCTGCTCCCTGGAGAACCCCGAGACCTGCGAGGCATGCCAGTGATCCGTCAAGCCCTCCTCGACCCCGGCATGGACCTGACGCTGCGGCCCATGCGCTACCCGCACTTCTACGACCGCTTCCGCGACGCGATCAAGAACACGTGGACCGTGGAGGAGGTCGACCTGCACACCGACCTCGCCGACCTGCACAAGCTCACCGGCGCCGAGCGGCACCTGGTCAACCGGCTGGTCGCGTTCTTCGCCACCGGCGACACGATCGTCGCGAACAACCTGGTGCTGAACCTGTACGAGCACGTCAACGCGCCCGAAGCGCGGCTGTACCTGTCGCGGCAGTTGTTCGAGGAGGCCGTGCACGTCCAGTTCTACCTGACGCTGCTCGACACCTACCTGCCCGACGAGGACGAGCGGGCCGCCGCGTTCGCCGCGGTGGAGAACATCCCGTCCATCCGCACCAAGGCCGAGTTCTGTTTCAAGTGGATCGACTCGATCGGGCACCTGGACCGGCTGGAGACCCGGGACGACCGCCGGGCGTTCCTGCTCAACCTGATCTGCTTCGCGGCGTGCATCGAGGGCCTGTTCTTCTACGGCGCCTTCGCGTACGTGTACTTCCTGCGCTCCCGTGGCCTGTTGAACGGCCTGGCGTCGGGCACGAACTGGGTGTTCCGCGACGAGTCCATGCACATGGCGTTCGCGTTCGACGTGGTCGACACCGTGCGCCGCGAGGAGCCGGATCTCTTCGACGACGAGCTGCACGCACAGGTCCGGCAGATGCTGCGGGAGGCGGTCGACGCGGAGACGCAGTTCGCGGCGGATCTGCTCGAACAGGGTGTGGCCGGGCTGGCCCTGGGCGACATGCGGACCTACCTC
This sequence comes from uncultured Actinomycetota bacterium, assembly GCA_963841395.1. GTDB lineage: Bacteria > Actinomycetota > Actinomycetes > Mycobacteriales > Pseudonocardiaceae > Actinophytocola. The sequence goes on along the minus strand of CAWJCX010000048.1, from coordinate 13,608 downwards.
GAACACGTGGCCGACCGGCGCCTCGCGGCACTCGGCCTCGAACCGGAGTACGGGTCGAAGAACCCGTTCGCGTTCATGGAGCTGCAGGACGTGCAGGAGCTGTCGAACTTCTTCGAGCGTCGCGTGTCGGCCTACCAGATGGCGGTCACCGGCACGGTCAGCTTCGACGAGGACTTCTGACCGCATGGAGGATCCAGTGATCGACGAGACGGCGCGGGCCATGATCCGGGCGCACTTCGACGCCTCGGCCGTGTCCGTCGCCGGCGGCGGGCCGGACGACGACATCGCCCGCGCGTCGGAGATCTACGCCGACGACGCCGTCGTGGAGTGGCCGCAGGGCGGCGAACGCGTGCGTGGCAAGGCGAACATCATCGCGTTCCGGTCGACGTACCCGGCCGGCCAGCGCTTCGAGGTCCACCGGATCACCGGCTGCCACGACCTGTGGGTCACCGAGTACACGATCCACTACGACGAGCGGCCCGTGCTGGCCGTCGGCATCATGGAGTTCCGCGACGGCAAGGTGGTCCGCGAACGGATCTACTTCGGCGACCCCTGGACGCCACCGGCCTGGCGCGCCCAGTGGGTAGAGCTGTTCGACCCACGCGAACCGGGCTGACCGCTCAGCGGGTGGGGCCCGGGATACCGTGCGCGGCCCCACCCGCTGGGCTCAGGCGGTGGGGGCCGGGATGCCGTGTTCGGCTGCGCGGCTTACCGTTTCCCACTGGGACCAGACCTCCATGCGCTTCCGGGAAACGTCGAAAGCCAGGTCGTAGGCCAGGTTTCCCAACAGCAGCCGCAACGGCGGGGTGTCGCTGTCGACCAGGGTCAGCAGGGCCTCGGCGGCCAGGGCGGGGGCGCTGTCCACCGAGTTCTCCGCGAACGACTTCTCCAGTGCGGCACGCTGATCCGCGTACTGCGGCATCGCCTCGGTTGTCAGCATGCTGGTGTACAGCTCGGTCCAGTACCCGCCGGGCTCGACGATCGTGACGTCCACCCCGAACGGCGCCGCCTCCATCGCGAGGGCCTCGCTCATCCCCTCCAGCGCCCACTTGCCGGCCGCGTACATGCCGACCGCGGCGTGCCCGATCACGCCGCCGATGCTCGAGATCTGCACGATGTGCCCGGCCCCGCGCTCCCGCAGGTGCGGCAGCGCCGCCTGGCTCACCCACAGCGCACCGAAGAAGTTCGTCTCCAGCTGGGCGCGCGCCTGTTCCTCGGTGAACTCCTCCAGAAAGCCGTACGACGCGACGCCGGCGTTGTTGACCACGATGTCCAGGCCGACCTCCGCGGCAGCCCGGTCCACCGCGTCCCGCACGGCGGCGCGGTCGGTGACGTCGAGACCCAGCACCAGCAGCCGGTCGCCGTGCTCGGCCGCCAACCCGGCCAGCCCGCCGGTCGTCCGCGCGGCCGCCGCGACCCGGTCTCCCCTGGTCAGCGCGGCGCGGGCGAACGCGAGGCCGAGCCCCTTGCTGGCGCCGGTGATGAACCACGATCGCATGAGCACTCCTTAACGAGACGTACCGTCTCGTCAGACCTTAGGCGAGACGGTACGTCTCGTCTATGCTTTTCGAGTGCCCGACCCCAACCGCCGCAACGAACGCTCCCGCAGCGCGATCCTCGACGCCGCCCTGGAGCTCGCCGCCGAGCTCGGCTACCAGAAGCTCACGATCGAGGCGGTCGCCGGCCGCGCGGGCGTCGGCAAGCAGACGATCTACCGCTGGTGGCCGTCGAAGGGCGCCGTGCTGTTCGACGCGATGCTGGCGAGGGCACAGCAGGGCGACGGCGCCCTGCCGGACACGGGCGACCTGGCCGCGGACCTCAAGTCGGTGCTCCGCGCGACGATCGCCGAGTTCGCCGACCCCACGTTCGCCGGGCCGATCCGCGCACTCACGGTGGAGCTCGCCCAGGATCCCGACCTCGCCGAGCAGTACCAGCAACGCCTCGACCGGCCCATGCGCGAGCTCAAGAAAGCCCGGCTACGCGCCGCGCAGGACGCCGGCGAGCTGCGCGCCGACGCTGACCTGGACGTACTCGCCGACCTGCTGTTCACCCCGATCGCGCAACGCTGGCTGCTGCGCACCGGACCGCTGACCGCCGACTACGCCGACGCGGTCGTCGACCACGCCCTGCGCGGACAGCTCGCCCGATAATCCACAGTGGACCGTCAGTGGTGGCGGACCTTCTTGCGCAGCTGGAGAATCCGGACCGTGCCCGGCAGCGCGACCAACAACGCGCCCGCCGCCACGCCGAGCAGGATCGCGACCGCGAGCGGCAGGTGCCCGGAGAACCCGAAGTACTCGACCTGCACGGTCTGCGAGTTCTGCAGGACGAAGATCAGCAGCAGCACCAGCACGACGGCCGCGACGATCAGCCCGACCCACAGGCCCCCGAAACGGCTGCGCCGCACCTTCGTCGCAGGCTCGGTGGTCGCCGGGTCGAGGGTGATCGGCCCCGTCGGCGGCCCGGTCAGGTCGGTCGGCGGCTCGTGCTCGGTGAGAAGCGGGGCCTGGGCGGGCGGCGACTGCGTGGGCGGCGGTCCGTTGCGGTGGCCCGGTCCCCCTGGTGATGCCTGAGTCATGGCTGTCTCTCCCGACGCGAGGGCGTCGCGACACCCCTGCCTAGCTGCACTGATCCCTCCCCATCGTCCTCCTGCGGACCGGTTTCGGCCACTCGGCAACCGAAAGGGGAGAGCGCCGGGCGGCGCTCTCCCCTTGGTGTCACCGCGCGGTCACTCGGTGGGCGTGCGGCTGCGCCCCTCCCGGTACAGGAGGCGGTCGAAGTTCTCCCGCAGGAGCTCCCTGAGCTTGACCGCCTTCTCGGGGGACGTCTGCTCCAGCGACGGGTTGACCTGGATCTGCCCCGTCTTCTTGTTCAGCCATGCCACGCACCGCTCCGGCCGGACGGCGTGCACCGCGATCTCCCGCTCGTTGTACTGGTCACCCATGAGCAACGCGACGCTCACGCCCTTGGCGCGCAGCAGCACCAACAGGTAGTCACCGCCGTTGTGCAGGGGGCCGTTCCACTCGTTGGGCCCCTCGCCCTTCCAGGAGGTCGACTCGGCCGTGCCGTAGTAGGCGTCCCTCCCCCGGGCCCCGAAGTTTCGGTGAACGTGGGCGTGCAGGTCGAAGTCGTCGCCGGGCGGCGGCATGCCTCCGGTGAAGAAGGTGGTCACGTCCTCCGCCTCCCGGAAGAGGTACTCCCACGTAGTGGGCACGTTCAGCGAGGGGTTCTGGCGGTGCAAGGGCGTCGCCACCCAGTTGGTCTCGCAGTCCCACTTGTCTTCCTTCTTCACCACCACCGGCGGCGGTGCCGTGAGCACCTGCACCTGGGTCTGCGGCCGGTCCCCGTCCCACCAGGCCGAGAGCCAGGCGATCGCGCCGGAGAGCAGGTTGGCCGACGAGTTGGCCGGCGGCGGCTTGCCCGTGGTGTATCGGCGGATCTGCGTGGTGGGGCCGATCGTCCGGGTCCGCAGCCTGGCCGTGCAGCTGTTCCGCAGGCCGCGGGAGGTCAGGCTCAGGATGGCGGTCACTTCTTGGCCGCCATCAGCTTTGCCACCTCGGTGGCCCGCGCCGAGAGCGTCCGGGTGATCGCGGCGCGCAGCAGCTCCCGCTCGCTCGCCGGCACCATGAGGAACTCCCCCTCGAAGTCGATCTGCACGTCCTGGGTCTCCGGACCGGTGAACAGGTTCTCGGCGAGCGACGCGGCGACGAGCTCCACCACCTGTTCCGTCGTCAGGCTGCGCAGTTCCGCCCGATCGGACAGCGCGTCCCGCAACGAGGGGATACCGACGACATCGACGATCTTGGCGGCCGCCTTGTCGAGTTCCACGAGACCAGCGGCCGGAGATTCGACTGTGGCGCCCTTGGGCTTCGTCATGAATTTCTCCTCGGGTTTTCCTGATCAGAAATCGGGGATTACGAAGCTGCTCCGCCGCCCTGGCGATCACCATCACCCACATGGGGCAACTACCTTGTGGTGCAACGAAAGATCGACTCATCAGACGTCAGTTGGGATCGAACAGAGCAGAGCACGCAGGACCAGTCGGCCCAATAGGACGCGCCGACGCATGGAATCGTTACGTGCCGAGAAATCCCCACCTGAGAATCCGTTCAGGCGAAAGATTTCGAAACTCCCTCGGTGATTTCTTTACGTCGGAGAAGCCCTACTGGTCCGTGATCGGCCGCCCTAGGACCACAAGGAGATCCGTGCGCTGTCCCGCGAGTTCGAGTAGGCCGGTGCGGGCGCCGTGAAGCAGAAGGAGAAGCTCGCCGAGCGCATCCTCGAGTCCTATGAGGAACACCACGTCGCCGATGTGCTGTGTCTGGAACTGGCGGCCATGAGCTCCGACGACGAGCGGTTCACCGCGAAGAGCACGGTGCTCATCGAGAACGTGACGCACCACATCGAAGAGGAGGAACAGGACTGGTTCCCCAAGGTCCGCGCGGGCCTGGGTCGCAAGCAGCTGCAGGACATCGGCGCGCGGATGATCGAGCTGCGGAAGAAGGCGCCGCGCAAGCCCGCGCAGCCAGGCACCTTGAAGAAGGTCGTCGACGCGGTGGTCTCGTGAATTGACAGGGGTCGCGGGCCGCCGGAGTGTCGCGGCCGCGGTGGTCCTCATATATGCGCGGGTTGCGGCACAGGACAGGGCGAGGCCGATTCGAGGATGTGGCGACCATTTTCCTCGCCGCGCAGGGCGACGACGACACCTCCGCGGTCTGCGCGCTGCTGGCAACCAAGACGCGCGAGGAGCTGGAGTACTCCGAGGGCGAATCGTGCGCTACCTCGCTGAAGTCGGTCGACCTTGACGGTGGGTCGGTTGGTGGCATTGCCGTGTGGGGCGACCGGGCGCAGGCGTAGTCGTCGAGCGGCACGCTGTTCCTCGTCGAGCTGGACGCGGGGTGGCGGGTCGCCGCAGCGGGGCGCAGCCGCACGCCGGACGACACCTACGACTGCCTGCTGGGGGCATGATGCGCGGAGCCTTCGCCGGACGATCTTCATCGTCTATCTCAGTGTGGTTCTCGCCGGCCTGCCTTCAGCGCGACAATGAAACGGTTCCGGTGGGACAGGTGGCTTGGTGTCGCGCTCGGACTCCTGTTCCTCGTGACCCTGGTGGGACAGGCGATCGCCGGGCACGCGGACTACAAACCACCACCAGGTCCTCGACGGTGGCCAGACCATCTCGTTCTGGAACTTCCTTGCCATGTAGGACTTCGCGGTCGAGTGGCGGAGAACTGGTAGTTGGTGCAACGCGGCTCGCCGGAGTCGAAACACCCGGACGACATCGGTCTGGAGTCGGACGAGACGCAGCTCGTCGGCCGGCACGCGACCGCGCGGTCACCGAAGTGGGCCCGGGCCGGCAGCTGGCGCACCGCCGTCTTCTCCCGCTCGCTCGTGCTCGTGATGGGCGGCGTGTTCCTGCTCTCCTGGCTGGCCCAGTCGATCGCCGGGCTGAGCGCGTTCAACGAGGAGCAGCTCGGCCAGCTGACCGACCCCGTGTCGTGGCCGCAGTACGTGGCGAGCGCCGACTTCTGGAACCGCACGCTGCAGAACTGGCAGTCCGAGTTCCTCGCCATCGGTTCCATGGCCGTGCTGAGTGTCTACCTGCGACAGCGCGGCTCCCCGGAGTCGAAGCCGGTCGGCACACCCCACGGAGCCACGGAAACATCCGGCTAGCTCGGCGTGTGTAGCCGACGCGGATCTTGGGTACCTCGAACGTGCGTTCGAGGAAAGGAGTGCCCATGACCAGCGACGTCGTTCCCGTACCCGACAAGGATCCGGAGGACTGGGTCACCGGCGAGGAGCCGATGACCGGGCCGCAGGAGTCCTATCTGCACACTCTCGCCCACGAGGCGGGCGCGGAGGTGCCCGAGGACCTGACCAAGGCGCGCGCCTCGGAGCTCATCGACGAGCTTCAAGCCCGCACCGGCCGCGGTTAGCCCGGCTCACTTCGCCGGGTACTTGTCGCTCCGCAGCAGCCGCGCCAGGTGCGCGGCGTTGCGGGCGGCCGTGGCGTTCGTCGACCTCACCGGCTCGGGGGTCTCGTCCAGGTCGTTGAAGTCGTTGCCCTGCATGGCTTCGCCGTTCCAGTACGTGCAGCCCTGCGCGGGAATGGTGAACCCGGTGTCGTTCAGGGCCTGGAACAGGTCGGCGACGATCTTGTGCGCGCCGTCCTCGTTGCCGACCACCGCGGCGAGCGCGACCTTGTCGAACAGGGCCGGCCGGCCCGCGTCGTCGGTCTCCGAAAGCGCGGCGTCGAGCCGTTCGAGCACGCGCTGCGCGACGCTGGACATGTGGCCGACCCACGTCGGGGTCGACAGGATGACGATGTCGGCGTCGGCGATCTTCTGCCGCAGCCGCGGCCATTCGTCACCGTCGCCCATGTCGGCCTCGACGCCGGGCCGCACGTCGTGGTCGACCACCCGGACGACCTCGCCGGTCACGTCGTGCGCGGCGAGCTCGTCGAGCAGCTGGCGCGCGATCAGCTCGCTGCTGGACGACGCCGGCGACGGTTTGAGGCTGCAGACCAACGCGACAGCGCGCAGTGCCATGGGAAACTCCTCGGTCCGGCGATCATGGATCTCGCCGGACCGCGTACCCGCGAACGCGCGGGCAAACCCTCGCCGCAGGTCAGCGGGTCTTCGCCAGGGCGATCAGGCCGGCGAGGGGCACCCGCAGCTCGCCGCCCGCCGGGTTCTTGCTGTCTCGGATCGCGCCGCTGGTCGCGGCGTGGGCTAACTCCACGCAGTTACTTTCGTTGGCGCTGTAACTGCTCTTGCGCCAGGGGCCGAGTACGGCCTCGGTCATGTTGTCGCCTCACTCTCGGTCCAGCTCACTCGCGATGGACTTCAGCAGGCGCAGCGAGCGCTGCTCGTCCAGCGCGAGATCTGTCAGCTTCTCCGCAGTCAGCTTATAGAGCGCGACCTTGTCTTCGTCGTCCAGGAACAGACCGGTCGTCCTGTCCTCGACATGGACGACAGTCAGGTCATCGGCGAACTCCATGATCAGGAACTGCCCGCGCCAGGCCGGGATGTTCGGCGATCGAGGCGGGCAGAACGTTGATCGTGACGTTCGGACTTATCGGACAGCTCGATGAGGCGACGGACCTGCCTGGCCATCAACTTGGGACCACCGATGGGCTGGCGAAGCCCCAGCTCGGTCATGATCCAGTGCAGCTTCGGCGGCTCGGGACGGACCAGGATGGCCTGGCGACCGGTTCGTATGCGGACCCACGGTTCCAGATCCTCATCGTCGTCTCGTACCCGCACCGCGGACAGCACGACATGCGCGTAGTCGGCCGTCTGGGCCAGCCCGGGCACGAGCATCGGCTGGAAGTCGACGAGACGAGTGGCCCGCTCCTCGAAGTTGAGGAAGGTGCGGCTCTGCTCGGTCGACGTCACGCTCTCCATCACGTCCTGCTCCCCCTGCCGGCGCGCCTGGTCGATCAGCCTCTCCCGCGCCACACCCTTGACGCCGAGCACGGTGAGGATCGAGGCGACCTCCTCGCTCGTGGCCACGCGCTTGCCGTTCTCGATGCGGCTGATCGTGCTGGCCGAGGAACCGATCCGCTCACCCACGTGCTTGACGCCGAGCCCGGTGTCCTTGCGGAGCCGGTACAGCTCCAGCCCGATACCCCGGGTGTTCACACCCGACTGCTGCCTGGCCATTGGTCTCCCATCACGTCGCGGAACAGGCTGAACTTGCCGACCCTGACACGAATTGCAGGAGTCCCGCAAACTGTGCCACCATCGCCACGGATGGTAACTGATTGGCTCCTGAGAGGCGCGATGTACTTCGAACAGCTGGACGTCAGCACCTACGTGATCGTCAAGGCGGGCTGCCCGCTGCACTTCAAGGTCATCGGCAGCGGTCAGGTGGAGGTCACGTACGGCGAGCCGCGCGACGGCTGCCAGGTGCTGATGGAGGCCGAGCCGTTCCGGATGTTCCTGCGCGCCGGTGCGGACGCCCTGCGCGAGATGGACGCCCGGTTCGACCGCGAGTGCCACGAGGCGGGCGTGGACCCGCGCCGGCGCTCCGAGATACGGGTGGCCCGCGATGTATGACCACGAGACGACGGTCCGGGCCCGGCATCTCGGTCGCGAGCTGACGGCCGCGATGCAGGCCAGGGGCTGGAACGCGTCGGACATCTCGACCCTGCTGGGCTGGTCGCCGAGCAAGACCAGCCGTGCGCTGAGCGGCAAGCGCTGCGCGAGCCGGGTCGACATCGCGGCCTTCCTGGCGCTGTGCCGGGTGGTCGGGCACCGCCGCGACGAGATGCTCGATCTCTGCGAGCGGGTGTACGAGCCGACGTGGTGGCAGGACTTCGGCGACCGGCCGCCGGTGGGGCTGCAGGTCGTGGCCGACGCCGAACACGACGCCACCGCGGTCACCACCTACCACCCCGCGGTGGTGCCGGTCCTGTTGCAGGCAGCCGACTACGCGCGGGCGGTGCTGGCCGAGCAGCCGGTCGTCCCCGCCGCCGAGATCGACCAGCGGGTCGCGCACATCGAGGCGCGGCAACGGGTCTTCGACAACGACCAGTGGCAGCAACGGCGGCTCACCGCGTTCGTCGAGGAGCACGCCCTCACCCGCGGCGGCACCGGAAGCACCGACGCCGAGGTGATGTCCACCCAGGTGCACCACCTGCTGCGCCTCACCGTGCGGCCGACCGTCACCATCCGCCTGCTGCCCGCCGGTGTCGGCACCCATGTGGCGATGCCGTTCGCACTACTGGAATCCGCCGAACACCCGCGCGTCGTGTGCGTCGAACAGACCACCTGCGTGGGATTCCTGGAAGGCGCCGACACGATCCGCGCCTACCGCGGCATCATCGCCGAGCTCGACCGCCAGGCACTCGACGAGGAGCTGTCCAGGCGGCGCCTGAACGACATCGCCGAAAGCAACGCCGCGGCCCACGACGCCACCGGCCCGACCGGAATCTGGGCGAGCGAATGAGCCGGCCGTAGCCCTCGAACGGTGGATAGCCGGGGAGCCCGGCGGTATCTACTGTCGTGGTAGGTAACGCATCCTGGGGCGGTCATCATGATTCGTAGGTCACTCCTGCGCGGGCTGGGCTTCGCACTGCTGGCGCTCACGCTCGCATTCGGACTCGCGGCGCCCGCGTCGGCGGCGCCTGCCGTGCTGTCGTGGAACCTCATCAGCGGCCAGCTGATCACCAACGGCGCCGCGCATTGCACGCTCGGCTTCAACGTGCATTCCGGTGCCTCGCGGTACATCCTGGTCGCCGGCCACTGCCTGGGCGGCGGCGGAACGTGGTCCGGGCCCGGCGGCGTCATCGGCCCCGGGGCCGGCTCGTCGTTCCCGGGCAACGACTACGGGCTGATCAGCGTGACGTCGGCGGCCGCGCTGTCCACCCCGCTCGTCGATCGGTACTCGGCCGGCCCCGACGTCACGATCATCGGCGTGAAGAGCCCGACCCCGGGGATGTCGGTGTGCTCCTCCAGCCCGACCACCGGCTGGCACTGCGGCACGATCACCGCGATCAACCAGACCGTGTGCTACGCGCAGGGTTGCGTCACCGGCCTCGCGCGCAGCAACCTGTGCCCCGACGCGGGGAGCTCCGGCGCGCCGGTGGTCACCAATCCCGGGTCGGGCTCCACGGTGTACGCGATCGGCCTGTCCTCGGGCGGCTCCGGCAACTGCTCCTCCGGCGGCACGACCTTCATCCAGCCGGTGACCGAGCCGCTGTCCGCCTACGGCCTGACCATGTATACCGGCTGAACCCTCACAACCGCGCCACAACCGCCCTTGGGTAGACATTCCGCCATGAGCTTGAGGATGAGGGTGTTCGCGGTGGTGGCGGTGGTCGGCGCCACCGTGGGAAGCGTCGTAGGGGGAAGCGTCGTGGGGGCCGGGGTCACCGCGGCGGCGGCGCCGGTGGTGTGCGCGCCGCCGGCCGTGTCGGTGAGCGGGACCACGCAGTACGAGGGGTCGGGCGGCGGCATGAAGACCGTCCCGCTCACCGTGACCATGGCGCTGCCCGCGGCGGGCTGTCCGGCGGCGGGCACAGTCCACTACCGGACGGTCAACGGGACGGCCGTCGCGGGGCAGGACTACACGGCGACGACCTCGACGCTGACCTGGACCGAGCCCGGCCCACGCGTGGTGCCGGTGCAGCTGTCGCGCGACGACGCCGACGAGCCCGACGAGCAGTTCACCGTCGAGCTGTTCGGACCGCGCGAGGTGACGATCGCGGGCGGCCCGGCAGCCGTGCTGGTCCTCGACGACGACGCCGGCTCGTCGGGTCCCGGTGTCGTGGTGGGGTGGCCGGACAGCGGGATCTGCTGGTGGCCCGGCGACAAGTGCACGATCCCGCTGCGGGTCAACGTGATCGTGCAGGCGGCGGTGTCGGTGCGCGTGCAGACGGTCGACGGGACCGCGGTCGCGGGCAAGGACTACGTGCCGGTCAAGCCGCAGTTCGTGACGATCCCGGCCGGCGCCGACCACGTGGACATCCCGGTCCACCTGCTGGCCGGAGCTCAGCCGGACACGTACTTCGGCGTCGAGATCGCCGACACCACCGCGGGCACGATCGGCGTGGGGTCGGCGAAGGTCATGATCCGCCAGGGGTGAGCTCCTCGGCCTCGGCCGTGGCGTTGACCCGGAGGTAGAGGTGCACGGCGCGGCCGCGGTGGTGGGAGGCGGCCGCGCCGTCACCGCGCGCGTCGGCGAGCTCGGCGAGGTCGCGGTGGATGTGCGCCTCCTCGTAACCGTCGGGCACCTGGGAGCGGACCGCGAGGGCCAGCTCCAGGTGCTCGGCGGCCTCATTCGCCCGGCCGGCCCGCAGGTGCACGCGGCCGATCAGCTCGAGCGCGATCGCCTCGCCGTTGCGGTCGTGCACGGCGCGGGTGACGGCCAGCGACTGTCCGAAGTGGTCCAGCGCGGCACCCGGGTCGCCCGCCGCGAGGTGGGTGATCCCGCAGTCGCGCAACAGCTCCCACTCCAGCCACCGGTCGCCGATCTCGCGGCTGATGGCCAGCGCCTCGGCGAAGTCGCGCAGCGCGTCGGCGTGCCGGCCGAGGTCGCGGTGCGCCTCGCCCAGCGTGTCGAGGGTGCCGGCGCGCAGCCGGGCGTTGCCGATGTCGTCGAAGATCGCGAGCGCGGCCTGCAGCGGCGCGAGGCTCTCCGCGGCGCGGCCCATCCGCACGAGCGCGTGGCCGAGGTTGCGCTGGGACAGCGCGACGCCGATCCGGTTGCCGGCGGCGGTGGCGCGCTCGCCCGCCTCCCGGAACACCGGGACGGCCTCGTCGAACCGGCGCAGCTCGGCGTAGGCGTTGGCGAGGTTGTTGAGCACGTGCCCCTCGCCGGCGAGGTCGCCGATGTCGCGGACCACGCCGAGCGCGGTCAGGTTGGTCTCCACGGCCTCGGTGAGCCGCCGGGTCATGTAGTAGGCGACGCCGAGCGCGCGCAGCATCTCCGCCTCGGCGGCCCGGTCGCCGGTGTCGCGGGCGGCGGCGAGCCCGGCACGGCAGAGCTCGACCCGCTCGGTCCACCGGCCGCTCACCTCGTAGAAGCTGGTGAGCAGGTACACCAGGTGCCACGCCTCGGTGTGCCGGGCGTAGTCGCGCGCGTGCTGGACGACCGGGAGGAAACCGTCCCGTTCGGACTCCAGGAACGCCGTCGCCTCGTGCCGCCCGGCCGCGAAGGGCAGTGGCGGCAAGGGAAACCGGAAGGTGGGCTTGACCGCGTCGCGGTCGGGGTTGACGAGCCGGTTGGCCTCGTCGGCGATGAACAGGTACCAGTCGAGCAGCCGCCCGGTCACCGCGCCGAGGTCCGGCTCCTCGGCGGCGGCGCGGTCGCGGGCGAACTCGCGGATCAGGTCGTGGAACCGGTAGCGGTCCTCCCCCGCGCCGATCACCAGGTGCGCGCCGGACAGCTCGCCGAGCGCCGCGCGCCTGGTCGCGGCGGGCACGTCGGCCAGCGCCGCGCCCAGGTGCGCGCTCACCGTCGGGGTGGGCACGGTGCCGAGCAGCCGCAGCATCCGCGCCGCGTCCGGGGAGAGCGGGTGGTAGGCGCCGGCGAGCACCGCGCGGACCGTGCGCGCGTCGCCCTCCACGGCGAAGCCGTCGAGCCGGACGCGGGACAGCTCGTCGGCCAGTTCGGCGGCCGACCGGCCGGGCTCGCCGACGAGGCGCGCGGCCGCGATCCGCAGCGCGAGCGGCATGCCCGCGCAGACCTGGGCGAGGCGGGCGACGGCGTCCGGCTCGCGCGCGACCCTGGACCGGCCGAGCACCTTCTCCAGCAGCGCCACCGAACTGGTGGCGTCGAGGGCGTCGAGCACGAGGTGGCGCACGGCGTAGCGGGCCACGAGCCCGGTGAGCGAGCGCCTGCTGGTCACGATGAGCAGGCTGGTGTCCGAGCCGGGCACCAGCGGCAGCACGTCGTCTACGGTGCCCGCGTTGTCCACCAGGACCACGCATCGCCTGGCGTGCAACAGGGTCCGGTACAGCGCCGAGCGCGCCGACTCCCCCGCAGGGATGCGGTCCTCGGGCACGTCGAGGCCGCGCAGCAGGTGCGCGAGGGCCTGCTCGGCGCCGATGGCGTGGGCGGGGTCGTGGCCGCGCAGGTCGAGGAAGAGCTGGCCGTCGGGGAACTCGCGCGGCGATGCCCGCGGCCCACTGCACGGCCAGGGCGGTCTTGCCCATGCCCGCCGGGCCGGAGATCACCACGATCGGCGGTTCGTCGCCGGTGAGCGCGTCGTCCAGGTCGGACAGTTCCGCGGCGCGGCCGGTGAAGTGCCCGGCCCGGGCGGGAATCTGCGCGGGCGCCTGCGCGGGGGCGGTGCGCCGCGGCGGCGGGCGCGCCGAGCGACGGGTCGCGGCGCAGGATCGCGGTGTGCAGCCGGGAGAGCTCCGGGCCGGGGTCGGCGCCGAGCTCGTCGGCGAGGCGGTGGCGCAGCCTCTCGTAGGCGGAGAGCGCCTCGGCGTGCCGGCCGCAGCGGTGCAGCGCCAGCATCAGCAGCCCGGCCAGCCGTTCCCGCAACGGTTCCCCGGCCACGAGCCGGGGCAGCTCCAGCGCGGCCGTGGCCGCGCCGCCGGTGGCGATCTCGGCCTCCCACCGGTCCTCGGTGGCCGACAGCCGCAGCTCGTGTAATCGGTCGAGCTCGCGGCGGCCCCATTCGCCGAGGTCGGTGCCGGAGAACGGCTCGCCGCGCCACAGGTCCGCCGCCGCGCGCAGGGTCGCCACCGCGGCGCTGGTGTCGCCGCGGGCCAGGTCGGCGCGGGCACCCCGACCAGCAGCTCGAACCGGTGCGCGTCCACCCGCTCGGGCGCGACCTCCAGCACGTAGCCCGGGTCGCGGGTGGTGACCACCGGGGCCACCCCGGACGCGTCGAGCGCCTGGCGGATCCGGGCGACGTGGCTGTGCAGGGTCTTGAACGCGGTGCGCGGCGGGGACTCTCCCCACAGGACGTCGACCAGCTCGGTGTAGGGCACGACCCGGCCCGCGCGCAGCGCCAGCACCCCGAGGATCACCCGCCGGGTGCTGGTGAGCGCGACCGTCCCGTGTGGGCCGACGGCCTCGACGGCACCGAGTACCCGGACCTCGAGATCGGCCACCCACCGCTCCTTCCAGGGGCGCATCCGCCCGACA